>JASGGK010000036.1:0-2646 GCA_047605125.1 Luteolibacter sp. | reverse complement strand
AACTGCACCAGCGGCCTCGGCATCGAGCCGGACGAAGGCGGCAGCATGTATCCGGTCCTCATCGGCGAACGCACCGTCCACCAGCAAATCCTCGCCACCGGCCGCGAAAACCTCTCGCTGGTCCCCTCGGAAATGGATCTCGCCGGGGTGGAGATCGAGCTCGCCCGCAGCGACGACCACCTCACCCGCCTGCGCACCATCCTTCAGGCGCTGAAGCCGAACGATCTTTTCGAATACTGCATCCTCGACACCCCGCCGTCGCTCGGCGTGCTCATGACTTCCGCGCTGGCTTCCGCCGACGAGATTCTCATCCCGCTCCAGTGCGAGTGGTTCGGCCTCGAAGGCTTGGCAAAAATCGTCCACGTCATCGACCAAATCCGGAACTCGGACGCCAATCCGGACATCCGCCTCGAAGGCATCGTCATGACCATGTACGACGGCCGCACGCTGCTTTCCCGGCAGGTCGTGGAAGAGGTGCAAAAATATTTCCCGGATCATACCTACCGCACGATGATCCCGCGCACGATCCGCATCGGCGAGGCGCCCAGCCACGGAAAATCCATTTTCGAGCACGATGAACACGGCCTCGGCGCCCAGGCATACGGAGCATTGGCGGACGAATTTCTGACACGCCACGCCGCCGTCGGCCCGCTGCTTGCGACATCCTGAAACGGAGCACGTGGAACATTGAGGTCGGCTTTGAGGAACACGGTTTCCCGCTTGACCTCCGCGATCCGAATGCGGAGCTTTCGACATTCTCGCCGCGACGCTCTGCGCCCCTGGCCTCGGATGGCTCGTTTTTTTGCCTCCATCCGATGCTTTCCAGGAGTTTCTCAGGCTTTCGTCAGAGCAGGATCCCTCTACCCCGACCACTCTCGACTCTCTCATTTCCAACAGTTTCCATGTTCAACAAGATTTTCGGAAATCTCTTTTCCAATGACATCGGCATCGACCTTGGCACCGCAAACACCCTGATCAACGTCAAGGATCACGGCATCGTTTTGCGCGAGCCGTCCGTCGTCGCCGTCAAGGCCGGCACCAATGAAGTGCTCGCCGTGGGTGACGACGCCAAGCGCATGCTCGGCCGCACGCCCGGCAACATCATCGCCATCCGCCCGTTGAAAGACGGCGTCATCGCCGACTTCGAAGTCACCGAGGCCATGCTCCGCCACTTCATCCGCAAGGTGAATAAAAACCGCCGGAACAATCCGCGCGTTCTCATCGCCATTCCTTCCGGCATCACCGAAGTGGAGCGCCGCGCCGTGCGCGAGTCCGCCGAGCAGGCCGGTGCCCGCGAGGTGTACCTCATCGAAGAACCGATGGCCGCCGCGATCGGCGTGGGCCTTCCGGTGCAGGAAGCCTCCGGAAACATGATCGTCGATATCGGCGGCGGCACCACCGAAGTCGCCCTGATCTCCCTTTCCGGCATCGTCTACGCCCGCAGCGTCCGCACCGCCGGGGACGAGCTGGACGAAGCCATCATCCAATACATGAAGCGCGCCTACAATCTCATGATCGGCGAGCGTACATCGGAAGATATCAAAATCCGCCTCGGCTCCGCCGCCCCGCTGCCGAAGGAGACCACGATGGAAGTCAAAGGCCGCGACCTCGTCGCCGGTCTGCCGAAAACCATCACCATCACCTCCCAGGAAATCCGCGAAGCCATGGCGGATCCGCTCAGCACCATCGTGGACGCCGTCCGCACCACGCTGGAACGCTGCCCGCCGGAACTCGCCGCGGACCTCGTGGACCGCGGCATCGTGCTCGCCGGGGGCGGTGCCCTGCTCAAGGGACTCGACCGCCTGCTCCGCGAGGAAACCGGCCTCCCCGTCCACATCGCCGAGGATCCCCTCAGCGCCGTGGCGGAAGGCACCGGCAAGGCGCTTCAGGAGCTGGCACTCCTCAAGCGGGTCACCAATTCCGATCGTTGATCGCCGAACGGCCCCCGGTCACCTCCGGTCATGAAGCCGCTGAATCTCATCGCACTCCTGCTCTTCCTCGGTGGAGCAACGTGGGCGCTTACCCGCAGCGAGCGGATGGTCCGGGAAATTCAGGGCCACTATTACAGCGCCATGCGCCCGTTTCTCAAAACGGGATCGGTTCTGGAAACCAAAGCCCGCAGTTTCCTCGAAGAGACCCACCACTCGAAAGAGCTCGAGACCAAACTCGACGCGATGCAGGGTGAAGTCGGGCGTCTCCGCGTGATCGAATCCCGCTTCCGCCAGTTGGAAAAAGAAAACGCGGATTTCCGCCAAGCGTTGAATTTCAAGAAAGCGACGAATTTCGACGTCGTCGCCGCCCAGGTGATCCGCCGCCAACCCGCCACCTGGTGGCAGACGGTGGAAATCGACGCGGGTGAAAAACAAGGCATCGGCACCCAGCTTGCCGTGCTTTCCAACGAAGGCCTCGTCGGAAAAATCGACCGCCCGGACCGCGAGCGCTCGTCCGTGATCTTGCTGACCGATGAAAAATGCCAGGTTTCCGCCCGTGTCGAAGGCACCCAGGAAGTCGGCATTCTCTCCGGCCAGCGCGGTAACCAGGGCCGTGATCCCCAGCTCCGGCTGAAATTTTTAACCAAAGATGCGTCGCTTCGTCCCGGACAACGCGTTTTCACCACTGGCCGTGGAGGAATTTTCCAGGCCAATA
>JASGGK010000035.1:0-3314 GCA_047605125.1 Luteolibacter sp. | reverse complement strand
GCAGTTCCGGGGTGATGATCGGTGGTTTTCCGGGGACGATGAGGACGTTGACCGGAATGGCGGTGCGGTCGAGCTTGCGCAGGGCGGCTTCGATGGCGGGATCGGGATTGGTTTTGTCCGCCTTCAGGGTGACGATGCGCTTGTCCTTGATGAGCCGGATCACTTCCGGGCTGTAGGCGCGCTTTTTGTTGAGCTGGCAGGTGGCGCACCATTGGGCGGTGAAGTCGATGTAGACCGGTTTGTTTTCGCCGAGCAGTTGGGACACTCGTTCTTCTGACCATGGTTCCCAAGTGAGTTTGGATGGAGCGGGGGGCTTGGCGAGATAGAGTCCGCTTATGGCGAAAAGGAGGGCAAGAGCGATGGCGGAAATCCGCGCTTTTCCACTGCGGTGCGGGAGGTTCCATCGGCCGTAAATCCATGCGGCGATGGCGA
Organism: Luteolibacter sp.; assembly: GCA_047605125.1. Classification (GTDB taxonomy): domain Bacteria; phylum Verrucomicrobiota; class Verrucomicrobiia; order Verrucomicrobiales; family Akkermansiaceae; genus Luteolibacter. Next base: position 2,882 of record JASGGK010000035.1, on the reverse strand, counting down.
TGGCGCTCAGTCCGAAGATGGGCGGCAGCAGATTTTCCAAACCGATTTGCCCCGCGTAAACCCAGAGCAAATAACCGGCGGTGGCGAAGAGCAGGAAGGACATCGCTTGTTTGAAACTTTCCATCCAGTCACCGGGGCGAGGGAGGAAATCGACGAGTTTCGGAAACATCGAAAGCACGAGATACGGTGTGGAAAGTCCGAGCGCCATGGCGGTGAAGGCGGCGAAAAATTGTGTGGCCGGGAATCCAAACGCCGCGCCGATGGCGGCACCGAGGAATGGCGCGGAGCAGGGGGTGGCGACGACGGTAGCGAGGATGCCGGAAAAGAACGAGCCGCTCAGGCCTTGTTTCGATTGCAGGGAGCCGCCGATGGAGGTGGCGGCCGTGCCGATTTCAAAAACGCCGTACATGTTGAGGCCGAGCAGAAACATCAGCAGCATGAGGGAAAGGACGACCCACGGAATTTGCAACTGGTAGCCCCAGCCGCGGAGTTCACCGCCGTGGCTGGCGGCTTCACGCACAAAGAACAAAATGCCGCTGAGCACGGTGAAGGAAACCAGCACGCCGATGGTGAAAAGCAGGCCATGGAGCACGATTTTTTTCCGGTCCTGGCCGGATTGCTGGACGAATCCCATGATTTTCAGGCCGATCACGGGGAAAACGCACGGCATGAGATTCAGGATCAAACCTCCGAGAAACATCGAATAAAGGACGTTGAAAAATTTTCCGCTTTCCGGTGCGGCGGTGACGACGCGTGACGGAGCGAGCAAGGGCGTTTCCGGCAGGCGATAAGCGGTCGGGCCGGTCAGAATGCCGGAGATCTGGTTTCCTTGGGAGATTGGCTGGTCGAGAAAATCGGTTTTCCGGCGCTGCAGGGTGAGGGTCCACGAACCGCCTTTTTTGACGAGCGAGCCGCCGTCGCTCAATGCCCGGAGGAATGGTTGGTCCGGGATGAAATCGCGGTTTTCGGCGGTGAATGGGAGATCTTCAGGAAGTGTGAGTCCCAAAGTGACGTGATCATCTTCGGAAACAGCGTGGATTTTCCAATCCTTCGGAGGCTGGGGTAAATCCTGCCGGGCTTTCGCGAAAAGCTCGGTGTGGGCGGGATCGAGCATGGTTTCGGAAGAAACCGGCAGAGTGAGGGAGATGCTCTTGTTTTCGTTGATACAGCTATGTTCGCAAATCTGCCAGGTGGCATTGGCGGTGAGCGTGACCGGTGTTTCCGCGGAGAGGGAAGCGGGAGGGGTGATTTCGATCAGGAAAACCGGGCTGCCGGCGTAGATGAAACTTTTCCCTCCGAGGCCGTCCTTGACCACGGGAATCGGCCACTGGACCGGGCCGGCGGTAAATCCTCCCGGCAGCACCCATTGGATGGCGGGCGCTTGCTCGACGCCGCCGGAGTTTTGATAATAGCTGTGCCAATTCGCCGGGTGGGTGAGCTTCAGCGCCACGGTAAACGGCTGGCCGGGAGTGATGCTGGTGGTTTCCGAAACCAGTTCCGCCTGCGAACCGCGCTTTCCGCCGCCGATGCCACTGAAGGAAAATTGTCCGTAAACGGGAGCCAGCGAGACCAGCAACAGGCAGAGGGCGGAAAAGAAGCGTGGCATGATTTTAGAAACGACGTTCCACTTTAGAGGCGTAACGGGCGAGCGCATTCCAAAAAAAAGCCCCCGATTTGGCGATCGGGAGCTTGAGTCTGAATTGGAATGTCGAATGGATCTCGATCAATAGCGGCGACCGTAACTGTCGTAGTTTTCCTGGTCACGCGCATTGCCGTAAGCGCCTCCGACAGCGGCACCACCTGCGGCACCGATGGCGGCACCTTCGAGAGCGCGGCCGGATTGGTTGCCGATGATGCCACCTGCGGCGGCACCGATGAGAGCGCCCGTGGCCGCACCGCGCTGGGTGTTCGGGCCGACCGGGGCGGCGCAGTTGGAAAGCAGGATGGCTGCCGCACCGGTGACGATGGAAAGAAGGGTCGTTTTCATGAATGTGTAGGGATGTTGATCGATAAGCGGGAGTGGTGTCTTTTCAAGTCGTTTTTACATACTCAGCCGCTCGAAATTTCCGACGATTCCGAATCGTGAAATATTCGATGCATTTTTCATTTGCGTGGAAAAAAAGAGGTGATACACCAACCTCCGTCGACGGAGCAAGTCACCTGACCGACCTGCCCGTCTTTGTGAAAATGCCTCGATAGCTCAGTTGGTAGAGCAGTTGACTCTTAATCAATTGGTCCTTGGTTCGAGTCCAAGTCGAGGTACCACCAAAAAAGCCCGCAACTCCAATGAGTTGCGGGCTTTTTGTTTTCGTGGAGAGATCCGGAAATGAGAATTGTGGTCTGCGATTGTGGTCTGTTTCTCGGAGCCTTCACTTCGTGGATTTTCCCACAGCATCCGCCAATTTCTCCACCGCGTCGGCGAAGCGCTCGCGGGTTTCCCGGTCCGCTTCTCGGGCGGCGAGGTTCTTTTCGTGCTCCTCGCTCCACTTGGTTTCCCACGTCTTCCGATCCGCTTCGCGGGCCGTGCGCTCGTAAGCGCTCCGCCGAGCACCTGTTGACACGACTTATCCAGCAGCCAGTGCCGGGGCTTTGATCGTGGCAAGGGGTTGCCAGTTTTCCGGGAGCAGGCTGTCGAGTTGCCGGTTGGTCATGCTGGGAAGACGGTCTAGAAGATCTTTGAGATAGGCGTAGGGTTCATGGCCGTGGCGTTTGGCGCTTTCGATCAGGGTATAGAGGATGGCACTGCGCTCGCCGGTGTCTTCTCCTCCGATAAACAGCCAGTTTTTCTTGCCGACCGCTGTAGGGCGAATCGCGTTTTCGATGAGGTTGTTGTCCGGCTCGATTTGGCCATCGTGGAGGAAGGTTTCGAGCTTCGGCCACAG
>JASGGK010000034.1:0-3488 GCA_047605125.1 Luteolibacter sp. | reverse complement strand
TGTTGTCCGGCTCGATTTGGCCATCGTGGAGGAAGGTTTCGAGCTTCGGCCACAGACCGAGGGTGTAGTCGATGGCTCGGCCGAGAGGGCTTTTCGGCAGCACGGCGGAGTGGCCGCGCAGCACACCTGGAAATCCAAAGGAAAAGGCACCATCGAGAGCTCGTTCAACCCGCTTCAAAACTGGCTCGCCCACGCAGGCCGGGACATTGGCCGCTACGCCGGCGAATTCCAGGAATCCGCGAAGGCATGGCGTCAGGTCAAAACCTCGAAATCCGCGCCGGACCCACGCAGTGCGGGCTTCTGGGCGCAGGACCAATGCGCCGCCGCCCACGAGGAAGCTGCCAGACTGATGAATTTCGTGATTGTCGGCAGCTTCGCGGTGATCGGGTAGGCGCTCTCGATGAGTTTTTCGCCAAAGCCCCATCCTGCGCGGTTGCGGACGGTGCGGTCGGCGTTGCAAATGTAGGCACCGGCTGCGGGATCGGCCGGATCACAAGCGACAAGCAAGGCGTGGCCGTTTTCCAGATAGAGGCCGTTCTGACCGTTGACGTAGAAATTCATTTCCGGCCAACCCCGGCCCGGGGTGACGCGGACCATTCCGCCATCGCGGACGACGCAGCGTTGTTTCCACGGCAGCAAGCGCCAGACTTCGGATTCCGGGAGTGGCGTGTCAGCATGGATTGCTGGGGCAAAGAGCTCGGATCAATTCAAGGGCGAGTGGCACGGATGAGAGAGGAACTCGGATTGTCAGAATTGATAAGGGTCATAGATCGATAATCTACGACCTCTACGAATTCGTAGGAAACCGGTGCTCGGTGGAGCTCTGGGCAACCTGCCCCCGAGCTGCTTCAGACAACAACAAACCAACCTAAAATTCTCTCCTAACTAAACTCTCATTGACGGGGAAGCTTACACTAGGCGATGTGGACAAAAACGATATCAGGAGGGCCAGCGGAAGAGCTCTGAAAATATTTAACTCTTTGATTTTTAACGACCTTCTTGAATTCGCTCGGCCAGCATGCGTGGCAGTCCGGCATCGAGGATTTTTTGCTGAGTCGTCACGATGTCGTATTCGAGCCGACGATAATAGACGACTTGGGCATCCGTGTCATAGATCGCGTAGCAGGCTCGCCAGTCGCCATCGCGAGGTTGGCCGACGGAGCCGACATTAATGAAATATTTCGCGTCTTTTTCCAGACTCACCAGGTCGGCCGCGACTTCCTGAACGCGGTCGGTTTTCATGTAAACGCGCGGCACGTGGGTGTGGCCGTGGAAGCAAAGCGTGGTGAACTGGTAGGAAAAATTCGCCATCGCATCGAAGCGATTGGTCACGTAGTTCCAGCCTGCGGGCTGGTCGAGCGTGCTGTGGACGATGGTGAAATCGGAAACCTGGCGGACCATGCGCAGGCGGGTGAGCCATTGGCGTTGCTCGTCGGAAAGCTGGGTGCGGGTCCATTCCAGCGCCGCCGCGGCGACGGGGTTCATGGTTTCCAGCGAATGATGGCCGGAGGCGTCTTCATCGTGATTTCCCTTCACGGTCGGGCAGGCGAGGGCGCGGACCCGTTCGAGGCAGGCGGAAGGATCCGCGTTGTAGCCGACGATATCGCCGAGGCACACGTAATCGGTGACGCCTTGTTCGGCGGCATCCGCCAGGACGGCTTCGAGGGCTTCAAGGTTCGCGTGAATGTCTGCAAAAAGGGCGATCCGCATGGGAGAAACTGTGTGGCTGGCAGAATTGTGAAAAGGAGCGAGGGGGGTGTCGAGGTTTACTTGAACCAGTCCTCCGAGCCAACGGCGGGCCCGGTTTCTTCAAGCAGGATACTCTTTTCCGGAGGAACACCGAGGGTGTTCTCCAAAGTGGAAAGGGCGCTGGCGACTCCGTCCATCGGGAAAAAATGATTGCGATCCCGCCAGTAGAAACCGAGGGCGTTGTAGGCTTTTGTTTCGTCGCCGAAGAGTTCGACGGCGCGTTTTGCCGGATCGGAAATCACGCGCTGGTGGGTTTCGAGGACGACGATGAGATTGAGCAGGGTGGGCGTGCGGTTTTTGAGCCGCTCGTTGTAAAGTTTGTGGGCGAGCGCCAAGGCTTCCGCTTCGCGGCCGGGGACGCGTGCGAGGGAATAGAGCTGGTTGCGGCGGATGATGGGCAGGACTTCTCCGCTGTCGGCGGCGATGCGATAAGCTTCCGAGGCGTCGGCGAAGGCATCGGCCGGACTGGAAAACGCGCGGACTTTGTTCGGATCGGACAAAAGAAATCCGAGATTCTGGTAGAGATCCCAGCTTTCGGGATTATTGCGGATGCCGCGTTCGAGAAACGCACGGCCTTTTTGGATCGAGGTCCGCCAGGCTTGGCGTCGTCTGAGAGGCGAAAGATCCTTCGCGCTCTGGTAATCCGGCGCGGCGTTGTAAGCCATGTGCCAGGCTCCGGTTTCCCAGTAGTAAGCGGTATGCGGCGCCAGCTCGACGATGGTGTCGAAGGTGGATTCCACTTCCGGCCAGTTTTGATCGGAAAAGGCGGTGTAGGCGCGGAGATTGAGAAATGTGGCGACGAGCGTACGGAGTCCGCCGAGAGCGACGGCGGAGCTGGTTTGGCCGATTTTTTCCCGCGCGCTGATGGGCAGTGGTTGGCTGAGCAATCGTGCGTCGCGGAGTTCCTGCGTGAGTTTTTCCTCAAGCGGCATCCGCACCGCTCCGGCGGCGAGGAAACATGCTGTGAGAATGAGATATTTCCGCCAGGGTTTCACGGATCAGAATTCCTTTTTGGCAAAGATGAACCACGAGGAAATCGTGTAGAGAATCGCGTAGAACACACCCAGCGCGGCGAGTTTCAACAAAAGCATGCCGGGGAAAATCTGTCCCTCGATCACGCTGTCGATCACATTGAACAAGCTGAAATCCGGCAGAACGAGCGATGTAATGAGCGTCACTCCACGCATCAACGGACCTTGGCCGGTGGCGGCGGAATGGAAGAACGCCTCGCGGGCATCGGCTTGGAAATGGCCGATGAAATAAACCAGAAAGCTGATGATGGTGGTGAAAAGCGTGCTGGTGGAAAACGTGGAAATCATCAGCGCCAGCGCGGCGATGATGCCGGAACGGATGAATACGGCGGCCACTCCGGCTTGCAGCGACCATGTCGGGCCTTGCGCGTAGGTTTCCGCCTTGAGTTTGGCGATTTCCGCGACGCCCCAGCCGAGTTGCCGGCCCATTTCGACCTGTTGCTGGAGCACGAGCGTGGTGCGGATTTGCAGGACGATCACCATCAGCAAGTCCATCAGCGCGAGCGAAACGAAGACGAGCATCAGCACGCCGAGCAATTTCCCGGCAAGGTAATCGAAGCGCGGCACGGGCTTGGCGAGAATCGTGTAAAGCGTGCGGTCTTCCACGTCCTTCGGCAGCAAAAGCGCGGTGGCGACGACCGAGAGCACCACGGAAAACAGCGTCATCGTTCCCAGCGACCAGCTTTTGATCGAGCGCAGCACGTTCAC
>JASGGK010000033.1:0-3585 GCA_047605125.1 Luteolibacter sp. | reverse complement strand
TGAGCATTTGGCGGTAGCCGCGCTCGATTTCCGTGCTTTCGGATAGAAATGCGATGCCGAGATTCCCGGCGAGTGCGGCTAGCAGACTGTTGATGCCATCGAATTCGCCCGCGATTTTCGCCTGGAGCTGATGGGTTTTGAAATAATCGGTAATGCGGTCCCAGTAGTCCGGATAATGCTCGCGATCATAGAGCAGGAGTTTTTGCCCGGAGAGATCGGCGGCGGTGAGAGATGTTTTTTCTGCAAACGGGTGCTGTGAGGAAAGGATCACTTTCCAGCCATAACTCCAGAGAGGTTCCCAGTGGATGGGTTCGTTTGTTCCGGGACATGGCGCGCCGACGATGAGATCGAGTTTCCCTTGGGCCAATCCCTGCCGCATTTCGATGGAGGACCAATCGTGAAGGCTGACGCGCACGCGGGGATGGAATTGCGTAAAACGGGCGATCGCGAGTGAAAGGAATTCTCCCGCGAGGGATGGCGCGTAGCCCACCCGCAATGGCTCACCGTGCGCGGTGGCTTTGATTTTTTCCACCATGCCATCGCTGAATCGCAGGAGCTTCCGGGCTTCCTGCAGGAGGAGTTCACCTGCGGGTGTTAGGTGGATGGAATGTGCGCCGCGTTCGAGCAGGGGAGTATCGAATTCTTCTTCCAGCGCTTTGATCTGGCGGCTGAGCGCGGGCTGGGTGAGCCGGAGTTTCCGCGCGGCGGCGGAAATGCTGCCTTGTTCGCCGATTTCCACAAAGTGCCGTAGCTGCCGCAGTTCCATACCGTAGAGCTAGCATGTCCGCGCGATCTTTCCATGCCGGAAATGCATGCTCAGGCTGACGAGACGGCATTATGCAAACCGCCGTTTCGGGATAGGATGACGGCATGACAAACAACCCCACACTCACTGTCCGCCGCGCCACAGAGCGCGGACATGCCAATCGAGGCTGGCTGAACTCTTGGCATACGTTTTCCTTCGCGGATTACTATGACCCCGCCCACATGGGATTCCGCACGCTGCGGGTGATCAATGATGACATCGTCGCGCCTCGTGCCGGATTCCCAACCCACCCGCACCGGGATATGGAAATTTTCTCCTACATCCTCGCGGGCAGTCTCGCTCACGAAGACTCGATGGGAAACCGCCGCGTGCTGCGCCCCGGTGAAATCCAGCTCATGCGTGCAGGTTCCGGCGTGCAACACTCGGAGTTCAATGCCTCGAAAAGCGATCCGGTCCATCTTTTACAAATCTGGATCACGCCACACACCCGCGGGCTGAAGCCGGATTACACCGAGTGGAAACCTGCCGCCGGAACGGAAAATCTTGCGAAATCACTCGTCATTTCTCCGGACGGCCGCGACGGCTCCGCGCAAATCGCCCAAGATGCGTTCATTTACCTGCTGAAACTCCAGCCCGGTGAAACGGTGCAACACACCTTGCCTGAAGGTCGCGGCCTCTGGCTGCACATCGCCAAGGGACGCGCAAAAGCCCTCGGCGTGGATCTCGCCGCAGGTGACGCCATTTCCCTCGAAGAAGCCGTCACGTTGGAAGTCATCGGCGGTGACGAGCCTGTCGAAGCCATTCTTTTTGACCTGGGATGAATCTGGTCCAAAATCCTCAATTCCGAAATTTTACCATTATAGAAACCATGAAAACGAAAACCATCGCATCCACCGCACTCGTCCTCGCCGCTCCATTCGCTTTTATTTCCTGCGAAAACCCGGCGGACAAAACCGAGAAAGCCAAGGTCGAAGCCGCCGTTGAAAAAACGGATGCTCCAGCCGTCGGCGGCACGAAATATGTCTTCACCGAGAATTCACAGGTGAACTTCATCGGCTCGAAAGTCACCGGCAGCCACAGCGGCGGTTTCAAGACTTTCACCGGCCACTTCACCCTGAAGGACGGCGCGCCCGTCGGCACCGATCACAAAGTCACCATTGATCTGAATTCCGTTTTCTCCGATGCCGAAAAACTTACCGGCCACCTCAAGAGCGCGGATTTCTTCGATGTCGAAAAATACCCGCAATCCACCTTCGATGTGACCTCCATCGCAAAGGATTCCGAAACCACTTACACCGTTTCTGGAAATCTCAGCCTCCACGGAGTGACGAAAAACATCAGCTTCCCGGCATCGGTCAGCCAAGAGGGCGATGCTTTGAAAATTACCTCGAAGTTCAACATCAACCGCAAGGATTTCAGCATCGTCTATGCAGGCAAAGCCGATGACCTGATCCGTGACGAAGTCGTCATCGAACTCAATCTGGAAGCCAAGCCTGGAGCTTGATTTCCATACAGCGGCAGGATTCACACATTCTGCCGCTTCTTTTTATAAATCTATTTTGTTATGAAAACACCCCGTATCCTCGCATTTTCCGGCAGCCTTCGCGCCGAATCCTATAACCAGAAACTCGCGGCCATCGCTGCTGCCGGAGCCGTCGATGCCGGCGCGGATGTCACCGTGATTTCCCTGCGTGATTTTCCGATGCCTTTGTTCGATGAAGATCTCGAAGCCGCATCCGGCCTTCCTGAAACCGCGAAGAAACTCAAAGAGCTGTTCCTCTCTCACGACGGACTGCTCATCGCCTCGCCGGAATATAACAGCAGCGTGACGGCCGCACTGAAAAATGCCATCGACTGGATTTCCCGCACTTCCAGCGAAGGGGAGCCGTCCCTAGCGGCCTTCCGTGGAAAAACCGCCGTCATTTTCTCCGCCTCGCCCGGTGGCTTCGGAGGATTGCGCGGCTTGGTGCATCTGCGCGCCATTTTAGGAAACATCGGCGTCAACGTCCTGCCGGACCAAATCGCCATCCCAAAAGCCTACGAAGCATTCACCGCGGAAAATCAACTCGCGGACGAACATCACCAAAAAGGCATCAAAGGCCTCGGTGCCGCCTTGGCCAAACATCTCCACAAGCACCTCGCCTAAGGAACGCTGGTAAATAAATGGGGCGCCGACGTCCACGTCGGCTCTGATCTTACCAAGGCCCGTCGAACCACCATCCGACGGGTCTTTCTCTTCCAAAATTCCCCCGCATTTCCCATAGCGGAAACCCGGTGACTCTCGCATTCTTTATCCATGCAAGACACCCACAGCAAAACCATCGGCTACCTCTTGTGGCTGGTAGGCTTCACCGGCGCCCACCGTTTCTATTACGGAAAACCACTCACCGGCATCCTCTGGTTCTGCACCGCAGGCCTGTTCGGCATTGGTTGGCTGATCGACCTCTTCCTCATCCCCGGCATGGATCGCCGTGCGGATTTCAAATTCAAGGGTGGCCGTTATGATTACAGCGTTGCTTGGCTGCTTCAGACGTTCTTCGGAATTTTCGGTCTCCACCGTTTCTATATCGGCAAAATCTGGACCGGTATCCTGTGGCTCCTCACCGGTGGCTTCTTCCTCATCGGCTGGCTCTACGACTTTTGCACCCTCAACAGCCAAGTTAGCGAAGCAAACGGCCGCGCTTAAGGGTCTTGGACTGCGGCAGCTTGCTGCCGCTTTCTCCCTGAACCAGCCTGCTGGCTCATTCCATCAAAGTAAAGATACTGACTTTAAGTGACTTGTGTCTCTATTTTCAAAAAACTGCAAAACGGCGTTAAAA
>JASGGK010000032.1:0-4753 GCA_047605125.1 Luteolibacter sp. | reverse complement strand
GGCTGGAGTTACTTCCGTTCCACGCCGCTCGGCAAGTGCTTCTTATTAAAACCGCTAATGGACGCGAATAAACGCGAATGGAAAGAATAATAAGGGATTTCGAATCATTTGAGACAGCCCTTCTGCTCATTTTAAAAATTCGCGTTTATTCGCGTCCATTCGCGGTTTTATCTCTTCCCCATTTTCGGCTTTTCCCCTCGGGCAAGCAGGCTTAACCTCCCGCGCATGAGCAACTGTGGACCGAAAATGAAGATGGATCCGGGCCTTCACCGCGACAAAAAGCCGTCGTGGATCAAGGTTCGTCTTCCGAACAATCCGTCGTTCTGGTCCACGAAATCCCTCATCACCGACCTGAAACTGGTCACCGTTTGTGAAGAAGCACAGTGCCCGAACCGTTGGGAATGCTGGGGCCAAGGCACCGCGACCTTCATGATCGCCGGTGAAAAATGCACCCGCGCCTGCGGTTTCTGCGCCGTCAAAACCGCTCGTCCTGACGCATTGGAAATCGATGAACCCCAGCGCGTTGCGGAAGCGACACGCCGCATGAATCTCCGCCATGTGGTGATCACCGCCGTCGCCCGGGACGATCTCAAAGACGGCGGTGCCGAGCATTTCCAACAAACCATCGAGGCCGTCCGCGACGCAGTCCCCGGCATCATCATCGAGGTGCTCGTACCCGATTTCAACGACCGCGACTGGGCCTTGCAAATGGTGATGGACGCCCGTCCGCACATCTTCAACCACAACCTCGAAACCGTCGAGCGCCTGACTCCGCTCGTTCGTTCCCGTGCGAAATATTACCGCAGCCTCGCCGTTTTGAAAAAAGCCAAGGCGATGGTGAACAACAAGGTCGCCACGAAAAGCGGCATCATGCTCGGCCTCGGCGAGCGCCGCGAGGAAATCCTCCGTGCGATGGACGATCTGCTCGAGCATGACGTCACCGTGCTCACGCTCGGCCAATACCTGCGCCCGACGCCGAAGCACCTTCCGGTCGTCGAATACATCCACCCGGATCAATTCGCCGAATACAAGGAAATCGCCATGGCGAAAGGCTTCCGCCACGTTGCGGCAGGCCCGCTCGTCCGCAGTTCGTATCACGCCGCGGATTTCCGCCCGGAGCTGGATGTCCTCGAATCCATCGAAGCCGATGTCCGCGCGGTCAAAGGCATCGAGCTCGGCCCGGAGCACCTCGGTCTTCCTCGCCCGAAGGCTGGCCTGCTCAAAGCCATCGCTTGAGCCATGAAACATTGGCTGATCAAGTCCGAGCCGGACGTTTTTTCCATCGCCGACCTCGCCAAGGTCCGTCAGGAACCGTGGAGCGGCGTGCGGAATTACCAGGCGCGGAACTACATGTGGAAGGAAATGCAACCGGGCGATCTCGCGCTTTTCTACCACTCGAACGCAAAGCCGCCGGGGATTTCCGGCATCGCCCGGGTCGTCGGCAAGCCCTATCCGGACCCGACTCAATTCGATAAAAAAAGCGAATATTTCGACGGAAAATCCAAGCCCGAGAATCCTCGCTGGTGGCTCGTGGATTTCGAGCACATCGCCACTTTTTCAGAGTTGATTCCGCTGGAAACACTCAAAGCGGACCCGGTGCTTTCCGAAATGGTCGTTTGCCGGAAAGGCACGAGGCTTTCGATCACGCCCGTGGAAGCCTTGCACTACAAGCGCGTGTGCAAGCTGGCTGGCTGGAAGTAAGCGCCGCCCATGGAGCGCCGGTGTCCCCACCGGCTCTTTTTCCCCGAAGCCGGCGGGACACCGTTACTCCATGAAAAAACCTTAGAAGCTGTCTGAAAATTCCCACCGCTCCGCCGCATGATGGGGCGATGAAGAAATTTAAACCGCAGATGAACGAAAATGAACGCAGATGGAAGAAGGGATTTTACGAAATTAGAAGATCTCTTTTATCTGCGTCCATCCTGTTTATCTGTGGTTAAAGAGATTTTTCAGACAGCCTCTTAGACAAAACCCGCGGCAACCACCGCTCCATGGATGAGTCTCGCAAGAAATGACATCCACCCAAACGACCACCGACGCTTCCCCCGCCGCCTCCGCCTGGAGAGTCTGGCTTGAGGAAAATGGTCCCAAACTGCTCCTCTTTTCCCGCCAGCAAACCCGCACTCACGAAGACGCGAAAGACGTGCTTCAGGACGCGCTGGTAAAACTCGTCGAAAAAGTCCGCTCCGGCGAATTCGTCGGCGGCCAGGAAGCGTGGATGCCCTATCTTTACACCGCGATCCGCCGTCTTGCGATCGACCTCAGCCGCCGCGACGACCGCCGCAAGCGCCGTGAAGACAACGTCAGCGCGGATCTGGAAGACGATCAAATGGACGCCTTCCATCCGTGGTTCGACAGCGAATCATCCGATGACGAAACCCGCGCCCAACTTGAGGAAGGCCTCAAGGAGCTTCCGCCGAAGTTTTCCGAAGTGATCATCCTCAAAATCTGGGGTGAGCGCACTTTCGCCGAGATCGGTGAAGCGCTCGACATTTCCCAAAACACCGCCGCCTCGCGTTATCGCTACGGTTTGGAAGCCCTCAAAAAACATCTCGGCAGCGCCCGCCGCCGCGGCGATCTCTCGATCTGATTCCTCCCAGCACGACCCCACATCACGTTATGATTCCCGATTCACCATCTCTTGAATCCACGCTCCGTGAGTTGACGCCGTCCACCTTGGACGCCGCGTTGCTGGACCGGCTGGAAGCCTGCACCGACGGCTCGCTCACCGCGCTGACGCCGACGGAGCTGCAATTCGAAGCATCGCTGAAGAAATTCAACCCTGCGGCGCTTTCTCCGGATCTTCTAGCGGATCTCGAATCCATCGTCGCCGGGGTGCCGTTCGCCAAAGACGAAAAAGTCGTTTTTTTTCCCAAAGCCGGAGCTGCTTCCGGCAAAGTCCGCAATTTTCCACGCCCGATGTGGGCCGCCGCGGCCGCCGTCGCCCTCATCGGCGCCGCCTCGGCCTTGCTCATTCCCGCAGCGCCGAAACCCGCAACCGTGGCGAAGCAGGAGAAAGTCAGTTCGGCGGATGTTTTACCGAAGGGCAACAACATCGTTTCCGCCAATTATGACCCGAGCGAAGCGCGGGATGAAGGCGTCATCTGGAATGCAAACGATCAACCACGCCGCGTTCTCCGCCTTCAATACAACGAGGTGGTAACGCAAAACGATGCCGCCGGCAATCCGGTGAACAAAGTCATTCCACGCGTGAAATACATTCTGATTCCGGAAAACGCCGACTGAGCCATTCCAAAAATCCTTTTAGACAAATCTCCGTTTCCCCTCCGCTGACATATCAAAGCACTTCTGCCATGAAGCCAAAGTTTTCTTGGATTGTTGTATTGCCGCTCATTTCACCGGCCTTCGCTCTCGAAGCGCCGGTGGATGACGCACCGCCTCCACCTTTACTGAAAAAAGGCGCGGCGACATCCGAACGCGCCCCACGCTCCATTCCTTCCCTGTCACCTGAATCCAGCCAACCCGCCCCCCGCCCACTCACTCCGGAAGCCGAAGAACAAAAGACCGCCTTCCTCGGATTGGTCACTGCCGAGGTTCCCTCGCTTCTTTCCGAGCACCTCCGTCTGAATGCCGCTGAAGGGATTCTCGTCCGCGCTCTCATGCCGGATGGCCCGGCATCGAAATCCGGTGTCAGCGTCAACGATGTGCTGCTGAAAGTCAGCGGAAAATCCATCGCCACGCCCGCCGATCTTTCTTCGGAAATCGCCAAACACAAAATCGGCGATACCATTCAGCTTGATCTCATTCACAAAGGTCAGCCGATCACCCGCGATGTCGTCTTGGGCGAGCGACCACCGCAAATCGCCGCTTCCGCAACACCCGGCCGTAGTCGCTATCGTTTCCAAGGCCTGCCTCAAGCGCAGGAAGAACAGCCCCTCGACGAGCAGGAATCTTCCGCTGAAGATTTCACGCCGGACAGCATCCACCCCGGAATGGATCAAGCCATTCGCCGCATGCAAAACCGCATGGAGCGTCTTCTGCAAAACCGCGATGACGAATCCGGCAGCGACATTTCTCCAGATACTTCCGCAGCTTCCGATACCACTTCCCACTCGCAGGCCACCGTCCGCGTGATGGACCACGAAGGCAGCATCGAGCTGAAATCCAGTGACGGTAACCGCGAGATCACCACTTTCGATTCCACCGGCAACCTGACGTGGAAAGGTCCATGGACCACTCCCGAAGACCGCGCCGCCGCACCGAAGGAAATCCGTGAACGCGTTTCACGCCTCCATCTCGATACCAATTTTCAGGGCAAGAGCCTGCGATTCAATCTGAATCCGGTAGCACCCGGTCAGAACTGACGTTCGACAGGCCGATTTCATGGGAGGCAGTGACATCCTCGCGTCGGAACCATCCGGCGCGGGGATGTTCATTTCCAATCAAATCAATTTTTCTCGCGCAAAGGCGCAAAGACGCAAAGGAAGAATATTAAGAGGCTGTCTGAAAAATCTCTTTATTGATAATCGCATAATAGAGTGACGAATTTTCCTCCGTAGTTGTGGGGTTTCCGGCGTCACTTTTTTTGCGGGTATCAATAACCACAGATAAACAGGATGGACGCAGATAAAAGAGATCTTCTAATTTCGTAAAATCCCTTCTTCCATCTGCGTTCATTTTCGTTCATCTGCGGTTTGAATTTCTTCATCGCCCCATCATGCGGCGGAGCGGTGGGAATTTTCAGACAGCTTCTAAGCATAAGAAATTTCACCTTACCTAACTCTTCCTTTGC
>JASGGK010000031.1:0-4930 GCA_047605125.1 Luteolibacter sp. | reverse complement strand
CGCCATGGATGAACTGACACGCGATCACGGGACGCAGCCGCTCGACGGCCTGATGGACCGCTGGAATTTGACCAATCATGAATTGGTGGAAGTTTCGACCGAACAATTGAACCACAAGCAGGTGCAAAAAGCGCGCAAAGGACGTCAATTGACGTTGTCCCTGATGCAGAAGGTGATGCGCACATTGAATATCGCGATCTGGAAACTGCGGCTGAACAAGGAACAGCGCGAGCTTTTCACTGAGTACCAGCATCGCCAGCTTTTCAACTACGCCAAAGGCTACGACGCGAATTGGCAGGATCCGAACGAGGCATTGATGCCACGGAAATGAAGTTCGCCCGGTTTTAGGGCGTCTTCGCATTTAAAGAACGTCCTGAAGGGCTGGACTACCTACTTCGGAATTTATGTCACAAGCATGGCAAATCGCCGGGCAAGGTTTGGCCGGGACGTGTCTGGCGTGGCACTTGTGGGAGCGGGGAGTGGATTTCCGGATCGTGGATCGCGGCGCGGGCGGGAGTTCCCGGGTGGCGGCGGGATTGGTGAATCCGATCACGGGGAAAAACTTCGAGCCGAGCTGGCGGATCGGGGATTTTTTGCCGGAGGCGTTGGCGTTTTACGGGAAACTGGAAGAGCGGTTAGGTCGTCAATTCTGGCATCCCCTGGCGGTATTGCGGCTGGCTTCGACGGAGAAAGAGTGGCGGAAAATTTCCGGGAAACTCGAAGACGAGCGGGTGAAACCGTGGATTGCCGGGATAATTTCCGCGCCGGAAGGTTGGGTTGGTGCGGTGGAAGTAACGGGAGGCGGTCGTCTGGACACTCGGGGATTCATCGAGGCCTCGCGTGAGTTTTTTGAGAGTGAGGGGAAATATGGAGTCGGCGAAGTTTCCGATACCTCTCCGCAGACGATTTGGTGCGAAGGGGCGGTGGGGTTGATCGCGGGGAAATACGGCCCGTCGCGCTGTGCGAAGGGGGAAATCCTGACGGTGAAGGCGGATTGGCGGATGGATCAGATCCGGGTGGGTGCCGGTGGTTGGCTGGTTCCGTTAGGTGATGGGATTTTCAAAGTCGGGGCGACTTACGAGTGGGATGAATTGAATGAAATTCCGACGGAGAAAGGCCGCGCGCGGGGGGAGGAAATCGCGCGGAAATTGGGCGGGGAACATTTTGAAATCGTGGCGCACGAGGCGGGGATTCGTCCGATTTTGCGCAGGAGCGAGCCGTTGATCGGGCCGCTGGAAAACGGCGGCTGGATGTTCAACGCGCTCGGCTCGAAGGGATCTCTCTATGCTCCGGGAATGGCGCGGAGATTGGCGGAATGGTTGTTCGATGGAACGGAGCCGGAAGCGGATGTGGATTTCCGCTCGTTTTAAAATTGGCGGCAGGATGGGAAGATGACAGGACAGAAGTGTCGTGACTCCTTCATCTTTTCCGCCGCGGCCGACGGCATTGCTGCATGCCTTATTGCGTGGAGTGATCGCGGAAGGCGATGTGGTGATCGATGCGACGGCGGGAAATGGCTATGATACGGTGTTTCTCGCGGAGTGCGTGGGAGAGGGCGGCAAGGTGCTGGCGTTCGACGTGCAGGCGGCTGCGATCCAGTCCGCTTCCGCGCGGGTGACGGCGGCGGGGTTTTCCGGGCGGGTGGATTTTTACCACGAATCCCACGTAAAAATGGCGGAGCGCGTGGAACAGGGAAGCGTGGCGGCGGTGATGTTCAATCTGGGCTATCTGCCGGGAGAAGATCATGCGCACACAACGATGGCGTGCGAGACGTTGGCGGCTCTGCGATACGCGAAAAGTATTTTGAAAACCGGAGGGACTTTAGCGGTGGTGTGTTATCCGGGGCACGAAGCGGGAGCGATCGAGGCGTTTGCCGTGGAAGAATGGATGGCCGCGTTGGCTTCGGAAAAATGGCGTGTGGCGAAATATGCGGCGCTGGGAACGCTGAAGCCCGCGCCGTTTCTGCTGATCGGGAAAAAATAAGGAGTGTCCGCGCTCCTTATGGTTCCTGCTTTTCCTGTGCCCTCCGCAGCCGGATTTGGAGATCGGAGAGGACGTTCATGAAATAAATGTAGGCGTCATAAGGCGACGGGTAGGGCGTGAAATACGTATGCACGAGGCCATCGGTGCCGCCTTTGGTGGACATCCAGTAGAAGTGGTCCGAGGTCTGCATTTTCGCCCAGGTGTGGGTGAGATCGGGGTCTTTCGCGGCGAGGATTTCTTTTTCCAGCCGATGCACTTTGGCAATGGCTTCCTGCTGCATGACGTTGCCCATCCACGCGGAAAGATCACGCTCGGCATCCGCCCACGAGGTCATGAACGGGCAGGCGTATTCTTCCGCCGCACGGTAGAAACTCACGGCTTCCATCGGAGTGACCCATTGTGATCCGGCTTCCTCTACGGCTGCGGGAAGGGCTTTCCAGAAGTCGAAAATGCCGGTTTCCGAGCTTTGATGTTCGCCGATGGATTCATAGTCCATGAAGAGCGTGACGACGTCTCCATCGGATCCGGCGATCCATTGAGCGAATTTCCGCGGGGTGAGCGGGTAATCTTTCCACGTTTGATCGGTGAAACGAAATCCGAGGTCGTCCGAAAGCTTGTAATTCCGCAACAGGGTGGTGATGCGTGCGGTGTCCGGAGCGCGGTAGAGGAAATTCGGAGAACGCCCGCCGAGCACGCGATCCACGCCCTCGGCGATGACGCCGTCGAAGCCCATCGTTTCCGCCTGCGCGGCGATGGCGTCGTTATAGATCAGCTCGGTATTGCGGAAGACGCGGGGCCGCACGCGGAAGATTTCCTCAAGTTTATCGAGATGCATTTCCACCTGGCGCTCGAATTCTTTCTTCGAATGCACGAAGGCGAGCGAGTGGTAGTAAGTTTCCGCGAGAAGCTCCACGCTGCCGGTGGCGACGAGTTCCTGAAACGAGGCGAGCACATCCGGGCGGAAGCGTTCGAGCTGATCGATGAGCATGCCGCTGATGGAGAGCGCGAGGCGGAAACGACCGTCGTTTTCCTCGATGAGCTGCTGGAAGAGCCGATTCGCGGGCAGGTAGCAATTTTCCGCCACTTTGTTGAGGATTTCCTCGTTCAGCGCATCGTCTTCATAGCATGCGTGATCGCCGATCCGGAAGAAATCGTAGGCGGATAATCGGTTCGGCTGATGAACCTGAAAGTAGAGACAAATGTCGGGCATGGAAGCGAAAGGGATGGGGTAGAAAAACTACCGGGATGGATTTTGAAAATAAGCGTCCTGCTAGCGGACTTGGATATTTTGATAGGCCGCCATGACCTTTTCGGCGGCGGCGTCCCAAGTGGCGGCGGCGATGTCCTCGCGGGCCTGAAGGATGACTTGATCTCGCAAAGTTTCCTGGGTGAGCAGATCGATGATGTGCTGTGCCATGAGATCGACGTCCCAGTAGTCCGCCTTCAGCGCGCCCTTGAGCACTTCCGAAACGCCGGATTGCTTGGAAATCACGGCGGGAATTCCGAATTGCGCGGCTTCCAGTGCGGAAAGACCGAAGGGTTCCGAGACGGATGGCATGCAGTAAATGTCCGTCATCGAGAGCAGATCGCGGACTTTTTCCTGATCGAGAAATCCGGTGAAATGGAAGTGATCGCCGAGGCCACGGAAGGCGCCGGTTTCAATCATCGGGCGAAGCTTTTCCCCTGTGCCGGCGACGACGAAGCGGACGTTCTTTTGGCGCTCGATGACCTTCGCTGCAATTTCGAGGAAAAACTCCGGCCCCTTCTGCGCGGTGAGGCGGCCGAGGAAGAGCACGAGTTTTTCCGGAAATTTCTTTTTAGTGACGAAGGATTCCACCGGATCCGCACCGTTGTGGACGGGATGGATTTTTTCCGGCGCGATGCCGTAGTGATCCTTGAGGATTTTCCCGGTGTAGTGGCTCACGGGAATGACGGCGTCCGCCTGATCCATGCCGTATTTTTCGATGTCGTAAATCCAGCCGCGCGAGTTCGCACCGGCGCGATCGTATTGCGATGCATGAACGTGGACGACGAGCGGTTTGTCGGTGGCTTTTTTGATTTCAACGCCTGCGAGAAAGGTCATCCAGTCGTGAGCGTGGATGACGTCGAAGTCTTCCATCATCGCAAGTTTTGCGGCAATTTTTGAAAATTCGACGACTTTGGTTCCGATGTCCGCGTCGTAGAGATCGCCGATTTGAAACGCTTCGAGTTGCTCGCGTGTAGTGCGTGAAAAACGCAGCGCGCCGTCCGGCCATTCTTCGAGAGCATCGAGCGCTTCGAAGGTAGAATCGCCCTGTGCATAAGGATCGAGCGAAACCGGGACTTTGCGGATTTGCGCGAAACTTTGGTAGCGGTAAATCCCTTCGACGGTGCGCAGATCATCCGTCGCGAGTTGGTTCAGCCCGCGCAGTTCGAACTCTTCCTGGCCGACGCCAGAGGCCACTTGCGGCACGATCACGGTGAGATCGACCTTTTTTGCAAGCGCCTTCGATAAGCCAAGGCAAGCCACCCCCAATCCGCCATTGAACATAGGCGGAAATTCCCAACCGAGCTTGAGCACACGTAAACGATTCATTTGCAGCAGTTGACTCATTCTCTCGCAGCTTTGTCGAGATTGTGAATGAGACACTTTCAAAGCAAGCAGGGCACGGGCCAACTCTGGAGTGCGGTGGCAACGACACCGCTTTGGCTAAGGGGGACGGACATCTCGTCCGTTTGATTTTTCATTTAATCGAAACACGGAGTCGCAAAGGCCGCAGAGTTTTTAAAACGGTGTCGTAGTCACCGCACTCCATGGAAATTTTTCCATGGTCATGGCCCGGGGCGGGCTTAGGATACGGCGTTTAGTCACCTATGAAGATTGTTTTCCGCGTTCAGTATCACACGGTTCCTGGCCAGAGTTTGTGGTTGAAGTTTCACAACTTGCCCGGAGGTGCGGTGGAGGTGC
>JASGGK010000030.1:0-5100 GCA_047605125.1 Luteolibacter sp. | reverse complement strand
CATCCACCATTTTCATTCCTCATCGGCCCATGAAACGCTAGAAAAGCGAGAATGAACACTTCCGAGCCCTCGCTGAAGCAAACCATCGGCCCGTGGCAGATCCTCTTCTACGGCCTCGGCTCCATGCTCGGCGCCGGCGTTTACGTCCTCATCGGAAAAGCGGCGGGAGTTATGGGAAACGCGGTGTGGCTCGCCTTCGTCGCGTCCATGATCGCGGCGGTGCTCACCGGGCTTTCATACGCCAGCGTGGGCAGCCGCTACCCGAAAGCCGGAGGAGCGGCCTATGTCACCCAGCGGGCGTATCGAAAAAACTGGCTGAGCTACGCCGTCGGCATCGCCGTCATGATGAGCGGTCTCACTTCCATGGCCACCGGCATGCAGGCGATCTCGGAAAATCTCGTCCGTGCGCTCGGCTGGGGCGTGCCGGTGAAGCTGGTGGCCATCTGCGGCGCGTTGCTTCTCGGCGGCGTGATCTATCGCGGCATCCGCGAAAGCATGTGGGCGAACTTGATTTGCACGCTCGTCGAAGTGGGAGGCTTGCTGTTCATCATCGGCGTTGGTGTGAAATTCTGGGGCGGAGTGAACTATTTGGAAGTGCCCCCCGCAGCCGCGGGAAGCGGATTTGCAGGCATCAGTTTCATCGTGATTCTGCAAGGTGCCGTCCTCACCTTTTTCTCGTTCATCGGTTTTGAAGACATTCTCAACGTGAGCGAGGAAGTGAAAAATCCCCGGCGCTCCATCCCCATCGGCCTCGTCGGTGCCATGCTCGCTGCCACGCTGATCTACATGGCCGTAGCCATCACCGCCGTTTCCGTCCTGCCGTGGCAAACGCTGGCGAACAGCCCCGCACCACTGATGGAAGTCGCGAAACACGCCGCACCATGGTTCCGGGGGATCGATTCCGTTTACCTCTTCATCACCCTGTTTTCCATCGGAAACACCGCGCTGCTCAATTACCTCATGGGCTCCCGCCTCCTCTACGGCATGGCGAACCAGCGGCTGCTACCCTCCCTCATGGGGAAAATCCATCCCGTCCGCCGGACTCCACATGTCGCGATCGGCCTGCTGTTTCTCATCGTTTCCGCACTCATTCTCGCCGGTGACATCCGCCAGCTCGCCGAAGCCACCGCACTGCTTTTACTCACTGTTTTTGTCGTGGTGAACATCGCGCTCGTGATCTTGAAACTGCGGCCCTCCGAAGAAAAAGGAGGGTTTGAAGTCCCCATCCTCGTGCCGATCCTTGGAGCCCTCGTCTGCGGCGTTCTCATCACCAGCCGCATCCACGGCGCGCTCACCAGCCCGGTGCCCGGCATGCGCACCGCCCCACTCGTCGCAGGCGGCGTCATCCTCGCCAGCCTGATCCTGTTCTTTCTAACCAAACCAAAAATCGCGGCGGAATAACCCGCTCAACTCACCAGCCGCGGGCTGAGCATGGCGATGTGTTTTTCCACATCCTTCCGCGTCGCCATCGAGTTGTCACCCGGCGTGGTCGCCGCCAGCGCACCGTGCGCCGCACCGTAATCAGCGGCTTTTTTCGGATCGTTGAATTCGAGAAACGCGAATTGCAGGCCGGACACAAACGAATCCCCGCCACCCACCCGGTCGAGGATTTCCAGCTCTGGATAAAGACGGCTTTCATGAAACACGCCGTCGTGAAAAACGATGATCTTCCAGTCATTGCGGCTCGCCGTGACTACCCTGCGGCGGCTGTTCGCCATCACCCGGAAATTGGGGAACTCCCAAGCCGCACGGCGCAGCATCGCCCGGAACTCCTCATCGGAAAGATCCGAAGGATGGCCGCTGAACGCATCATCCTCGAAGAGAAAACCGGAAAAATCGATCATCACATCGACATAACGTGCGATTTCCCGGTTCACCTCCCGCGCCCTGTCCGGACCACCGATCGATTTCCACAACGATGGCCGGTAATTCAGGTCGTAGGAAACGATCGTCCCGTGGCGACGAGCGCTCTTCACCGCCTCCAGCGTCAATTCCGTCGTCGCTTCCGAAAGTCCCGCGAAAATCCCGCCGGTGTGGAACCAGCGAACACCCAGCTCGCCGAAGAGATACTCCCAATCCACATCCCCCGGCTTCAACTGCGAAGCCGCCGTGTTTCCCCGGTCCGAATTTCCCAGCGCGCCCCGCAGGCCATATCCCCGCTCGGTGAAATTCAGCCCGTTCCGCACCGAACGGCCGATGCCGTCATCCTCGCGCCACTGGATGAAATCCGTCGCCACACCACCCTCCATCACGAAATCCTCGATCAAGTGCCCCACCTCGTTATCCACCAGCGCCGTCACCACCGCCGTCCTCTTCCCGAAAACATGGCGAAGCCCGCTGGAAGTATTGTATTCACCACCACCCGCCCACACATCGAACGACCGTGTATCCCGGATCCGCCCCTCACCCGGATCGAGGCGCAACATGATTTCACCAAGGGAAATCTGATCAAAAACACAGGCGGAAGAGGGTTTGATCGAGAGAGCCATGACAGACTTCGGACTTCTCCTTTCGGAGTTGCCAAAAGCATATCTCCCCCCATTCGAAATCAAAGCACCTTCATCCGGAAAACCGCCTTTTTCCCTCGCGGTGAAACCCCGTATTCAAGCTCGTCATCCCCCTCCATTCGCCGTATGCTTCCCGCTCATGTCGCACACGTTTACCACCCTCGGCGTCCGTGAGGATCTCATCAAAGGCCTGCTCGAACTGGGCATTTCCGAACCTACCGGGATCCAGCAAAAAGTCATTCCGCATTTGCTGGAAAACGACGGCGACCTCATCGCGCAGGCGCAAACCGGCACCGGTAAGACCGCGGCATTCGGCTTGCCATTGCTGATGAAAATCAAGCCGAAGACCGAAGGCATCCAGGGCCTCGTCATCGCTCCCACCCGCGAGCTCGCGAAACAAATCGGCAAGCAGCTTTTCCGCTACACGAAATACAGCTCGCAAAAAATCTTCATCGAAGTGCTCAGCGGCGGCGACAACATCGACCGCCAGGCCGCCGCCCTCCAGCGCCCCACCCAGATCGTCGTCGCCACGCCCGGACGCCTGCTCGACCTCATCAAGCGCAAGGCTCTCACGCTCGCAAACGTCCAGCACCTCATCCTCGATGAAGCGGACGAAATGCTCAGCATGGGCTTCAAAAAAGAACTGACCTCCATCATCGGACTCACCCGTGGCCGCCGCTCCACCTGGCTTTTCTCCGCGACCATCCCGGATGCGATTCACGCCCTCGTGAAAGATTGCATGGGCCCTCACCCCCACACGATCCGCATCGACAAGGCCCACGTCGTCAACCGCAAGATCGATCATCGCTACGCGCTTTGCACCCGCGACGAGAAAACCGAATTCATCGCGGATTTTCTCAGACGCCAAAAAGAAAATCGCGGCCTCATCTTCTGCCGCACCAAGGCCGGAGCCATCACCCTCGGCAAGCAGCTCACCACACGCGGCTACGCCGTCGGCGTCCTCCAGGGTGACCTCACCCAGGCCGAGCGCGACACCATGATGCGTTCCTTCAAGAAAAACCGCTTTCAATACCTCATCGCCACCGACGTCGCCGCCCGCGGCATCGATGTCGAAGGCCTGGGCTTCGTGATCCATCACCAGCTCCCCGAGCAAAACGAATACTACACCCACCGTAGCGGACGCACCGCACGCGCCGGAAAAAGCGGGCTCTCTCTTGTCCTCATCGAGCCGAAGGAGCGTCCCAAAATCGCGAAGCTCGAAAAGGAATTGAGCCTCACCTTCGGCGAAATGTGATGGTGGTTGCGGCGTCCCGCCGCAATGCAAGCGATAATGCGGTGGGACGCCGCAACCACTTTCACATTCACTCCTGCAACCACCGCCCTAACGCATCTTCCAGATCCGGCGTGCGCTTGACGGCGAACTGGTCCGCTGCTTGCACGCTCACCCGCTTGCCCGAGCTATCCTGGAAATGCAAAATCACCGGCGTTTTTCCAGGGGAACTTGCGAGACAGACTTTGATTTCATCCAGATCCTGCTCGCTGTGACGGTGCGTTTGCAAAAGCAATTCCAATGGCCCTTTGCCGTTCGATGCCGCCCGCTTCACTTTCAGCTCGCTGAGTTCGTAGCCTGTCATGCGGCGCCCGCCTGTGCGGTCATCCACCTGGATCGCACACTTCAACTTGATCGGATTTCCCGGTTCCAGCAATCCGGCATCCCGTGCAGGCACGAAGGTTTCCCCCCACAGCATGACTTCCGTGCTGCCGGTGAAATCTTCCAGCATCAAAACCCCGAACGGCTTGCCGGTTTTCGTGATCTTCGATTCAAGCGAACGCACCATGCCCGCAAACGCGAAACGCTCGCGTGGATTGGAAATTACAATCTCATCGATCAATCCGATTTTCTGATAGCGGTCCGAGTCGATCACGTTGCGGAACTTATCCAATGGATGCCCGGTCACGTAGAAACCAAGCAATTCCTTCTCGTGTACCAGACGCTCGTCCTTGCTCCATTCCTCAACGTAGTTCTCGCTGCGGCGGCTTCTCTCCGCCACCGGAGCGGGTGCGAAATCCATCGAGCCAAACATCGAAACCTGGCCGGACGCGCGATCCTTCTGCGCGGAAGAAGCGGCGGAAACCACCTGCTCCAAGCGTTGGAACATCCCGGCGCGGGTCTCCCCCGTCCAGTCCATCGCTCCGGCCTTGATCAGGTTTTCAAGAATGCGCTTGTTGACGGCCTTCGAATCGAGACGTGTCGCAAAATCTTCGAGCGACGTGAACTTTCCGTTCGCTTCACGCTCGGCGATCGCCGCCGCCATCGCGCCCTCGCCGACGTTCTTGATCGCGGCGAGACCATAGCGCACGCCATCCAGGCCGGTCGGCGTGCGCTCCGGAGCGAAGCGAAGCTGCGAGGCGTTCACATCCGGCGGCAGGATCGCGATCTTCATCTTGTGGCACTCCGCCACAAACACACCGATCTTGTCCGTGTTGTTGATTTCGTTGGAAAGCAGACCGGCGAGGAACTCCACCGGATGATTCGCTTTCAAATAAGCCGTCCAATAGGAAATATGGCCGTAGCACGCGGAGTGCGATTTGTTGAAACCGTAGCCCGCGAACATCTCGATCTTCTCGAAAA
>JASGGK010000029.1:0-5321 GCA_047605125.1 Luteolibacter sp. | reverse complement strand
TGTGCAGATAAGGGGGATATCGCGCACAAGACCAGGAAAACCGCCGTGTGGGGGGGCACAGGCTTTTTCATATGCTTTTGTGTTGGGGGAACGTGCGGATTTCACGGAGTTTTCTGAATAAGATCAATTATTGCGTAGCGATGGGTTGGTGGGGTGAGGTTTTTATTTTTTAACCGATTGAAAATGAATTCATTGTGTGGATGTTTTGTGTAATTTTGATTGAAGGTTAGAAATTATTAATCATCTGAATTGACTGATAAAAATGCATATTTGCTAATTTAGTGGTTATGGATCATTCGTATAGGCTTACTCAAAAGTCCTTCCTTATGTTGCCGACGCCGAACGAGTTATTTTCCCGTTTTGAAAGTGGAGAGATCGATCGCGATGAATTGCAGGCGATGATGAGCCTGCATGCGCGGGAGTTGATCCGGGAAATGGAGGAGGATCATCAGAACCCGGTGGCTGCGCTGGTGGAGACGTTTTTATCAAAAAGGGTGATGGTGAAGTTGACGGAAAGATATGGAGAAGGGAGGGTGCGTGAGGTGTTGGTGGCGCTTTCCCGTGTCCCGGATGCGCCGTTTGCCGGGTACCTTTGGAATGCGTCCCATCCGGACTTGCCGCTTTATTCGTTTCTCAGAATGCGGCGCGAGCCGGTGCTGCGCCTTGTTGCGATGGATGAATCACAAGGGAGGATGAGCGTGAAGGTGGAGTTCGGACCGGCAAAGCGCGGGCAGACCCGCTCGGCCGTGTATCATTTTGTTCGGGACGCTCATTGGAATCTGGTTTCGGCGATGAATTGAACGGGGGAGTGTTTTTTTTGGAAATGATATCATTTTGAACATTTTGATAAACTTGAGGTCAAAGAATCACGGTGATATGAAACTTTTATTCCGTGAAGACCGTGGATCCGATGCTTTTTGCCATTATCAGATCGATTCAGAACGTCGGTTGCAGACCGAGGTTTATGAGGGTCGGATCGGGTTGGAAGAGATGAGATCGCTGGCGAAGTGCGTGGTATCGGATCCGAAGAGGTCGGTGGAATATCATCATTTGATCGATCTGCGCGCGGCGGATTTGAAAATGACCTCGAACGACGTGTTGCGTCTCGCGCTGATGCTGCGGCAGGACGTGCATTACAGCAAGGGGTGGCGGGTTTATGTGGTGACGACGACTACGGCTTTCGGGGTGGTGCGGATGCTGACCCGCTGGGCGCGGACGTCGGAGAGGAGTTTGATTTTCCGGACGAAGGCGGAGGCGGAAGCATGGCTGGCTTCCAAAGTGATTGAAGAGTCCGAGCGGGAAGTTGGCGATGAGGCTGCGATTGCGCCATTGCGAAAGATTGGGTAGGGGATGGGGAACGTTCTCCTGATTTTGCAAAATTCCGATTCATCCCGCTTTCCGTCGTCCGTGGTTTCCACTCAGCCTTGGCTCGTGCGCGTCGCGGATGTTTTCGCTCCGGAAGCGGGTGAGATCTTTCAAGCGGCGGGTATCGAGCGGATGAAGGAATTGAGCGGTGGCTATGCGATTGTTCATGCTCCGGGAGATTGGAATCTGAGGAAGGAAGATGCGGGGGTTTTCCTTCGCTGGGGAGTGCGGATCGATCACAGTTGGCCGTGTAATCCGCAGAAGATGGAGGGATTCATCGAAAAGGCGTCCCAGACGCTGGTGCTGAAATTTTCGGCGGTGCATCCACAGGCGGTGTTGATCGGCGCGTTGGATGGGACGAACCGCTATTATAAAACGCTGGCGTCGAATCTTCGCGGCCGGGTTTTGCAGGTGTTTGGAAATGCGGGGCGGGTGGCGGTGGAGGAGCAGGATCCGGAAAGGGAAACGCTGTTTTGTCTGGTGGGGAAGGAAGGGCTGTTTTGTGGGTGCCTCCCGCCATGTGAAACGAACGGTTTTTTTCCGGGAGGGACGAAGTTTATCCGCCAAAACGCGCCGGGCACGATCAGCCGGGCGGGGGCGAAGATTGCGGAGGCTCTGCATTATTTGCCGCTGGTGAAATCCGTGCCTGAGGCTGGCGGGCATTGGCTGGAGCTGGGAGCATGTCCGGGCGGGATGACATCGGAGCTGCTGGAGAGGGGATACCGCGTGACAGCGGTGGATCGCGCGCCGTTGGACAAGCGGCTGGACGGAGCGAAAGGGCTGCGGTTTTTCCTTCAGGATGTGAGAGAATTCCGCCCGGCGGCGGGTGAAAGTTACGATGCGTTGTTGAGTGATATGAATGGCGATCCGTTGGATGCGGCGCGTCAGGTGCTGAGGCTTTCGGCGTTTTTGCGGAAAAATGGGGTGGTGGTTTTCACCTTGAAATCGACCGGTGCGGAGGATTTCACCGAGCTTCTGAAGCTGCTGGAAGCGGTGCGGTTCTTGATGGGTGAAGGAGGTCTGAAATTGCTCGCAAAGACGCACCTTACTTACAATCGCTACGAACTGACGCTGGTTTTCGGGAAATAATCCGCTGAAAAGGGGCTTGGAATTCCCCCTTGGTTGTAACGCCGCCCGATGGGAAGTCAGCCCGGACAGGAGGAAGAATGCGGCAGGGTGAGGTGGAATTTTCCTGCAAGTGATCCCTTGCCCTTGGGCAGGTGCTGGTTTTTACTGCACGGCATATGCACGAGGAAATCACGCTGACCCGCGACGTTAACGCCATCCAGATCCCAAGCGGTGACACGCTTACCTTGCCTGTGGGCACGCCGGTATTCATCACCCAGCGCCTCGGTGGAACTTACACGGTGGCGACTTCGCAGGGGCTCGCACGGATTTCCGCCAAGGATGCGGATGCGCTGGGCATCAATGATGCGGAGGAGCAGAAGAAGCAGGAAGAGACGGTTCGCTTGAAAGATGCGCCTCTGGAAGAGCAGGTCTGGCACCAGCTCAAGAGTGTTTACGATCCGGAAATCCCGGTGGATATCGTGAACCTCGGTCTTGTTTATGACTGTATCATCGAGAAGGAAGGCGACAAAAAGGTCGTGAAGGTGAAAATGACGCTGACGGCTCCGGGCTGTGGCATGGGGCCGGTGATCGCGGCGGATGCACAGGCGAAAATCATGACCATCGACGGTATCGACGATGCCAAGGTTGAACTTGTGTGGGATCCGGCCTGGAATCAGGAAATGATCACGGAAGAAGGCAAGATGAAGCTCGGGATGGTCTGAACGCGGGAAATGAGGTAGCGGTGGTTTGTGACCACCGCGATTTTGTAAGAGGCTGTCTGAAAAATCTCTTTAACCACAGATAAACAGGATGGACGCAGATAAAAGAGATCTTCTAATTTCGTAAAATCCCTTCTTCCATCTGCGTTCATTTTCGTTCATCTGCGGTTTAAATTTCTTCATCGCCCCATCATGCGGCGGAGCGGTGGGAATTTTCAGACAGCTTCTAAGCGAATTACGCGCTTAGCAGGGCGAGGATGTCCGGTTGGGTGTGGGCGTGGAAGAGAGCGTCGCGTTTTTTGTCCGAATCAGCGAGCTTCGCGATTTGGCGGAGCAGGGAGAGCTGGGTTTCCGGGCGCTCGGCGGGGGTGATGAGGAGGAAAAACAGCCGGACGGGTTGGTTTTCTTCCGAGGAAAAGGGAACGCCTTCTTCGGAGCGGCCCACGACGATGACGGGGGCGACGAGTCCGGGGCAGCGCGCATGGGGGACGGCGATGCCGTTGCCGAGATCGGTGGAGATTTCTTCCTCCCGGTCCAGTGCGAGTTCGATGATTTTGGTGTGATCGGTGCCGGCGGGGAGCCGGTGAGGGGAGAGCGCGGTGGCGAGTTCCTGAATCGCTTCTTTTTTGGTCTTCGCTTCCATGTGGGTGAGGATGCTGCCGAGCTTGATGGCATCCTGGATCGAGTCGGATGCATTTTCCCTGGAGTTCTTGTTTTCCAGTTTGCCGACGACTTGCTCAAGCACGTCTTCCAGCGTGACGAGGCCGATGATCACTCCGGCGTCTTCGATCAGATAGAGGCTGGTGGATTCTTCCTGCATCAGGTTGAGCGCGGCATCGATGGCGATGTGCGGATTGATGCTGTTGAGCGGCTGGATGAGTTCAAGCCAAGGAGTCTGGTCGTCTTTGGCGGAGAGCAGGTTTTTGGTCGTGAGGTAGCCGATCGGACGGCGCGTTCCGGGATCGACGACGGGCCAGCGGGAAAAGCGTTCCTGCGAGATTTGTCCGAGCACTTCCTGTTTGGAGGCGGTGGAAGAGAGTTTCCGGACCTGCGGCCAGGGAATCATGACGGTGCTGACGCGCTGGGAGCGGAGGTTCGAGAGGTTTTCCTTGATGAGATGAAAACGGATGTCGTTGATTTTCCGTTCGACGGTGTGGCGGTGCACGCCGGTATCCGCCAGGACGAGGCGGGAAAGGGCGATGGCGGCTTCGGCTTCTTCGAAAACGGCGGCGGAAACCCCGCTGTGTTCCAGCTCGGCACGTTCTCGGAGGTAGTGGGCGCGGACGACGATGCGGACGGTGGAGCTGAGCGCGCGGCTGGCGGTGATGACGGCGAGGCGCAAGGAAGCGTTCGGCACGGTGACGACGAGGTGGGAGGCGCGTTTCATCCCGGCTTGTTCCAGGATTTCCTGGTTCGATGCATCGCCGTAGATGGCGGCTTTTCCCTGGGCCCTGAGTTCGGAAATCGTGTCCATGTTCATGTCCAGGACGACGGTGGAAATATTGGCTTCTTCCAGCGCGCGGTGCACCGAGCGTCCCACGGGGCCGTAGCCGACGACGATGGCGAGCTGCCCGTGTTCTTCGGGAAGGGTGTGGGAGGCATCGGCGGGAAGTCCCTTCGCCGCTTTTTTTTCCGCGCGGTGGTTGAGCGCGTGCCAGAGGCGGGGTTTGGTTCTCAACCAGCTTTCGAGCTTCGGAATCGAGCGGAAAATGAGCGGATTGATCGTGATCGAGAGAATCGCGGAGGCGACGAGCACGTTGTGTCCCGAGTCCGGCATGAGCTTATATTCCCGTGCGAGATTGGAGAGGATGAAGGAAAATTCACCGATCTGCGCGAGTCCGAGCGCGACGGTCAGGGCGGTCCTCACGGAATGTCCGAGCACCGCCACAATGAGCAGGGCGGCCAGCGGCTTGATGATGAGGATCACAAACAAGGCGGCCAGCACCATGAGCGGTTCCTGGATCAGGAAAGCCGGATCGAACAACATGCCCACCGAGACGAAAAACAGCACGGCGAAGGCATCTCGCAGCGGCAGGGCGTCGGCGGCGGCTTGATGGCTGACGGGGGATTGGGCGACGACCATACCCGCGAGGAACGCGCCGAGCGCCATGGACGCGCCGAAGAAGAAATACGCGGCGGATGCGATGGCGACGGAGAAAACCAGCACCG
>JASGGK010000028.1:0-5463 GCA_047605125.1 Luteolibacter sp. | reverse complement strand
GCCAACGGATCAACGTCCCCATGAAGCGGCGCACTTTGTCTAGTGGAGTCGTTTCCGGCTTCGCACTCTGTTCCTCCCTCACTTGCCGCGCTGAAAATTTTCGCACCCCATCGATGGGATTTGTGAAGGTGTAGGGGCGATTGCTTGCCGCGTCCGGCGTGGCACTCCAATGGAAGAACCCGTGCAAGTCGTTCCGGTAGTTGTTCCATGTCTTGCGGGTGGCTTTGTTCGTGCCGTCTTTCGCTCTCAGCCCCTTCAGAAATGAATCGGCTTCCTGCGCCGTCACCTCATGCACAAACGGATTGTCGCTGGCGGCAAGGAACTGCCCCAGCACGCTGCGAATGGCTTTCAGCGTCCGGCTTCTCAAGCCGTCCCGTTCCTTGTCGTCAAGATAGAGGTTTGCCGCATCCTTCAACCGAATCGTAAATTCAGGCGGGCGGTGATGCTTCAGGAAGAACGCCACAGCTTCATCCAGCGAATACGTTTGCCCCAGCTTGTCAAACGCCCGCACCGCCTGCTCCTGCTGTTCGTCGGTGAGCGGGGAAAGCACCATGCGTTGCGCCCGGCCTTGGTTCTCCACCTCCACCCGCTTCAGCGCGGCGAAACGCTCTGCGTCTTTCCGGTCCCGGAACTGCTTGCGCTTCCACTTCCCCTCTTCTTTCCAGCCTTGGACGAGAAACCCCGTGTATCCTTCGGAATCCACGAATGGCCGCACGGTGATTTCAGAAACCGCGCTCTTTCCTGCCGTTGTGCGTGTGCGCTTCGCTTGCCTGCCCATGAGCGCACCTAACTGCATTTCAGGGGGCTTTTCAAGCATCTATTGCAGGGTTTATTTCGGGGTTATTGAAAAAACCTTTATTTTGAAAGCATGGCCTTCCGGCTCATAACCTGAAGGTCGTAGGTTCAAATCCTACTCCCGCAACCACCATAAAGCCCTGATTCTTAAAGGAATCAGGGCTTTTCCTTTTGTGGCACGCAAAAACATCATGAATCCAGCTCATCAATTCATGAGTCGGATAGAAATTCAATTGATGCTTTTCTCCGAATTTGGCATTCGCTCCGCTTTTCTCAGGGTAAATGGTCACTTCCGTTATCTCCTCCAAGCCCCTGCGATTCGGCTATGTGCCGCTTGTCGATTGCGCCCCGATCGCGGTGGCTCAAGAGACGGGAATTTTCAAGCGCCACGGCCTGAACGTGCAGCTTTCCCGCGAGCTCGGCTGGGCGAGCGTGCGGGATAAAATCATCTACGGCCATCTGGATGCCGCACAATCCATCGCCGGCATCGCCATCGCACTCGGCCTCGGGATCAGCGAAATGCGCTGCGAGGTCGCGGTTCCTCTGATTCTCAGCCTTCATGGAAATGCCATCACGCTTTCCACGGAAATCGGGCCGGATAAGATCGGCCACGGTGAAAAGCTGAAAGCCTATCTCAAGTATTCCTGGAAAAAGGAGCGCCCGTTCACCCTCGCCGTCACCCACCGTTATTCCTCGCACTTCGTGCTTCTGCAAACGTGGCTGCAAAAACAGGGAATCTCCGGCTCGGACGATGTGGAAATCATTTTCCTGCCTCCGGCCCTCATGCCGCGACATTTGAAAGCGGGCCACATCGACGGCTACTGCGTGGGCGAACCGTGGAACTCCGAGTCCATTCTTTCCGGCATCGGCTGGTGCCCGGCGACATCTTCCGAGCTTTCACTCGGCCATCCGGAAAAAGTACTGATCGTTTCCGGAAACTTCGTGAACGAATCCCGCGAGGCAACCGTGCAACTCACCGCCGCGCTGCTGGAAGCCTGTGAGCAATGCCAGAAGCCGGAATTCCGCGAAGACCTCGTGAACATCCTCGCTCTGCCGCAATACACCGGCACCTCCCCCGATGTGCTCCGCAACAGCCTCGGCCACACGTTTTACTCCGGGAAAGATCGCCGCCCGGCCAACTCGTTCCATGTTTTCCATGGTCATTCGCTGAACCGCCCGAGCATCGACAAAGCCTCTTGGGTGCTCACCGGCATGCGCAACACCGGCACTCTGCCGGACGCCACCTGCGGCTCGATTTCCCGCATTTACCGCGAAGACCTCTACCGCGCCGCCGAACACAGCCTGCACGCCGAAGCCGTCTGATTGCAAAACACACCTCATTCCGCCGCCGGCAAACTCCAACCGCTCGATTTCAAGTCACCTCCATCCCCACGCTCCACGTCACGCGGCTCGCGTTTTCAAGACCTTCACCCTGTGGTTCCTCCCACACCCGCTCACCGGAGCACTTTTTCTGTTAGACAAAACCGGGGAAAGGTATCACACTCACGAAATGGGCGGGGGAAACCCATCGGCGGCAAGATGGATCCGGCCCCTTTCCCGCAAATACGCCTCATTCGATCCATTCCACGGAATGAGCCAAACTCATACATCTGATGGATTTGATTCCTCATCGATCTCATGCCAAACCGGCGCGATGGCATGTCCGGTGCTAAATCAAGGGAGAACAATCTACCCGCCATGGTCTCTTTTGAAAACACAGGCTTCACCGAGGAGCAAACCAACTACCTCTCCGGCTTCCTTTCCGGAATCCTCCAGTCGCGCGATCTTCCCTTCCTAGGGCAGGACGCGGGCCGCCGTTTCACGCACGATCCCGCCGTTGCCGTCGAAGAGACCGTTTTCGGCACACCGATCGAAGATCTTTGTCGTGAAGAAGTGATCAAGTATGAGAAAAACGGCCTCGATTGCTACGACACCATTCTCGCGAACGCCGAGAAAAACGTCTTCCCGCAGGACGGGGACATTTTCCGCTACAAATTCCACGGCCTCTTCTACGTCACCCCCGCGCAGGAAAGCTTCATGCTGCGCTGCCGCATCGCCGGAGGAGCCCTGAGCACCTATCAATTCCGCGGCCTTGCGGAAATCGCCAGCGCTTGGGGTCCCGGCCACGTCGATCTCACCACCCGCGCCAACGTGCAGGTGCGGGAAATCATGCCGGAAAATTGCCCGAAAATCCTCATGAAGCTCGCCGACATCGGCCTGACCTCCCAAGGCTCCGGCGCGGACAACATCCGCAACGTGACCGCCTCCCCCACTTCCGGCTTCGATCCGGGAGAACTCATCGACGTGATGCCCTATGCCCGCGCGATGCACCACTACATCCTGAAAAACCGAGACCTCTACGGCCTGCCGCGCAAATTCAATATTTCCTACGATTCCGGCGGAAGCATCTCGGTGTGCGCCGATACGAACGACATCGGATTTTACGCCGTCAAAGTCGGCCCGAACGACCAGGGGATCGAGCCGGGCGTTTATTTCCGGATGCAACTGTGCGGCATCACCGGCCACAAGCAATTCGCCACCGATTGCGGAGTCCTGCTCACCCCCGACGAAACCGTCCCCGTGGCCGCCGCGCTGATCCGGGTATTCATCGAAAACGGCGACCGCACGAACCGCAAGAAAGCCCGCCTCAAATACCTCGTGGACCAATGGGGCATCCCGAAAACCCTGGAAGAAACCGCAAAAAAACTGGCCTTCCCCCTGCGCATGCTGCCGCTGGAAGCCTGCGAGCCATCGGCTCCGAAAACCAAGCACGGCCACCTCGGCATCCATCAGCAATCCGACGGCAAAAACTACATCGGCGTGCTCACCCCCGTCGGCCGCATGACTGTTTCCCAAATGCTGGCCCTCGCCGACATCGCGGATGAATTCGGCCGTAGCGAAATCCGCCTGACCGTCTGGCAAAACCTGCTCATCCCGGGCATTCCCGACGACAAACTGCAAGCCGCCATCACCGCGATCCAGGCCACCGGCCTCAGCCATCAGAGCAACACCATCACCGGCGGACTCATCGCCTGCACCGGCAGCAAGGGCTGCAAATTCGCCGCCGCCGATACCAAGGGCAGCGCCATCAATCTGGGGGAGCACCTTTCCCGCAACATGATCCTCGACCAACCGGTCAACATCCACATCACCGGCTGCCAAAACTCCTGCGCCCAACACTACATCGGCGACATCGGCATGATGGGCACCCGCATCAAAACCGACGATGGCGGCACCGTGGACGGCTACAACATCGTGCTCGGCGGCGGAGTCGACGACACCCAGGCCATCGCCCGGGAAGTCTGGAAATCCGTCCGGGCGGATGAAATGCCGTCACTCGTCGAACAAATGCTCGTCCTCTACCTGCAAAAGCGCGTGGACAACGAAACCTTCGTCGAATTCACCAACCGCCATTCGGACGAAGAGCTCAAAAAACTCTTCGAAACCACGGTCACCGCCGCCGCCTGATCCACCTCACCATCCTCCGTCATGTCACTCACCATTCCCAACAACGCACCCTTCACCGGTGCCCAAAGAATGTGGCTCAAAGGCTACCTCGACGGTCTGAACACCGTGCTGTCCCCCGTCCACCAAGCTCCAGCCGCCGTTTCCGAAACACCGGCCGGCCGCGCCGTCACCATCCTCTGGGGCTCCCAAACCGGGAACTCGGAAGCCGTCGGCAAAAAGCTCGCCAAACAACTCGCCGCCAAAGGCCATTCGCCCACCCTGCGCGATATGGCTGATGTTTCTCCAACGGATCTGGCCGCGGCGAAAACCGTGCTCATCGTCACCTCCACCTATGGCGATGGCGAACCGCCCGACAATGCCGCCGCCCTCCATTCCGCGCTGCATGCCGGGGACGCCCCCTCGCTGGCGAATCTGGAATACGCCGTCTTCGCTCTCGGCGATTCCAGCTACCCGGACTTCTGCAAATGCGGCCACGATTTCGACCAACGCCTCTCCGCTCTCGGCGCGAAGAAACTCACCCCCATCGTCGAGTGCGACGTGGACTACGACGAACCCCTCGCCACCTGGATTCCCCAAATCGAAAAGTCCCTGGCAGCAGCTTGAAAACATAAGTCCTATAACAGCCCACCCCCGTGCCCTCCCTCCTCCAACGCCTGCCCGCCCTTCCGGATTCCCGGAAAACCAGCGCCCCGGCACCACAGGAAATCCGCACGCTCATCGACGAACTCCTCGCCGAACAAAAACAACTCCAGACCCCCGTCGCCCGGTTTTCCGATCACCATGACCGCGCGCCGGATCTCGAAGATCACTACCGCTCGCTCATCCCTCTCTCAAAACCCGGCCCCGGAGAACAATACGCCTTTGAAGTCTCTCTGGATCGCTGCACCGGTTGCAAAGCCTGCGTTTCCGCCTGCCACTCGCTCAACGGCCTTGATGACGAGGAAGCGTGGCGAGACGTCGGCACCTTGCTCGGCGGGCGCGAAACCCGCGGCTGGCAGCAAACCATCACCACCGCCTGCCACCACTGCGCCGATCCCGGCTGCATGAACGGCTGCCCCGTCGGCGCTTACGAAAAGGAAGCGGACACCGGCATCGTCCGCCACCTCGACGACCAATGCATCGGCTGCTCGTATTGCATTCTCAAGTGCCCCTACGACGTGCCGAAGTATTCGAAAAAACGCGGCATCGTCCGCAAGTGCG
>JASGGK010000027.1:0-7092 GCA_047605125.1 Luteolibacter sp. | reverse complement strand
CATCCGGGGTGTCTCGCCTACGATCTATCCGCGAAAACCTACCACTGGCGCGGGCGGGCGCTCGAAACCAAGCTCCCGCACCCCATCACCGCCATCTCGCTTGAGCGATGAGAGGTGCGAAAAAATCACATTTTTTTCTTGATTTATTGTGAGAATAGATCACATTGATTGCGTTGACGGTGAGCGCGACGCCGTCCGGACAAAAAAACAGAAACACGACCATGAAAATCGCCCTGAAATTCGACCAAGTTAATACCTACGATTATCTCGCCAGCATCGGGAAAATCGTTCCGGAAAACGAAGCAGAGTTCTTCGTCGTCTTGCGAGATGACGATAAATTGGAAATGGACCCCGAGACCGGACTTACCTTGACTCGCGGAAAAAAGACATTCGTTCAAATTCATCGGATGAGCACATTTCGCGGCATCGCATTCGTGGAATGGGGTCCGTTTTCGGACCACGAAACCGTTACCGCGAAGCTCATCCCTGCCTAATAACATGAGCCCGTCTGAGTATCGGACGCACCGCGAGCGGCTCGGCCTCACACAGGCCGAGCTAGCCGCCCGTCTCGGGGTCACCCGCGAGACGGTTACGAGGCGCGAGACGGGAGCGGCAATCATTACCGAAGAGGCCGCGCTGGCCATCCGCGCCCTTACAGGGAGCATCATCCCTCCTCATAAAAATATATGACGATCCAGGCCCCGGAAGCTGGCTCAGCTCCTCCGCGAGCTGCACCGGCACCAATGGAAAGGATGGACGCGAAAATTCCGCCCCCGCATCCCGTGGCATCCATCTCGCTTGAGCTATGAGCAATCTCGACCTATGAGCACGCCGGAAAATCCTCCTAAACGCGGACGCGGAAGGCCGAAAGGCTCCACGCAAGCGAATCCGATCAAGATCTCCAAGGGCATTGCCATGACTGAGGCGCAATGGGCCGCGCTGGACAAGATGCGCGGGAGCGAAACACGCGGCGATCTAATCATCCGGCTGCTGGGGCTCTGATTTCCCCGCCCGCTCATCACTGATCGCACTGAGATGCCCGGCCCGCGAGACGGACGGGTTTTTTTGTGGCGTGATGCGGCTCCATGCCGCCGCTGCCTCCTCTTGCCATCGCCCTGCTTGCATCCGCCGCCGACGTTCCGGCGGACGCGACCATCTCCCAAGGCATGGTGTGGGGCGGCGGCCTGGTGGCTTTTTCCATCTGCGCCAACCAGGTGACCGGATTTTGGAATAACCTCCGCAAGCTGCGCGGCAATGATCCCGCTGCGGACAATCGCTACGCGACCAAGGAGGAGCTCGCCGCCTCCATCAGGCCGCTCTCGGAGAACATCCTGAAAGTGGAAGCGGAGCTGGCCGCCGGTGACACCCGGTTTTCCAAGATCGAGCAAACGATTTCCAACGAACTGATCTCCATCAACCGCGCCCTCGGGAAAATCGAAGGCTACCTGGAGAAAAACGCATCCTAACTTTTTATGGACCTAGAGGACATCGCCGACTTCCGCCGCGCCGTTCGCGGCCACTTGGCCGAGCGCCCAACCGTGGCGCTTACGCCCGGACAAATCATGAGCCGTCTCCGCCGTGAGTGGGGAAACCAAGGCGTCGATTACGTCAACGCCTGCGAATTTTTGACCGGCCTCGGCCACCTGAAGCTCGTGCCTGATTCGCTCGGCGGATCGAACAAATACTATCAGGCCACGCCTGAAGGAATCATCGCCCATGAATCCGGCCAATGAAACTGCACTGCGTCCAGCTCGTTCCCTTCAGCCACCCGGACACGCTGCAAGTGCTCCCGGCCCTCACCGTGGATGTGATGCGCTGCGAGAATCCCGCCTGCACCGGAAGCCACGGCTTCAGCTTCTCCGTCTCCTGGCTGTGCTGGGGCATCGCTCTTGAATTTATCTGCTAGAACACCCTGAACCTCGAACACCGAACGCTCAACATCGAACTCTGAAATTCTCCCGCTGAAAACTGAACACTGAAAACTCGCAAACTTCCACACTCCCATGAAATGCTTCCTCCACATCCTCGCCGCCGTCCTTTCCGTCTGCATGGCCCTTTCCGCCCAGGCCATGGGCCAGAATGAATGCGTGGGGCTGGACCTCACCGAACCTCTCCGCGCCGCCTGACATGCTCGCCTCCGAAGCCATTCCGACTGACTGGACCCGCTTTCTGCGCGGCGGAAAACTCACGCTCGGATATGATGTGGCGACGACGGAAAACAAAACGTCCAACCCTTCCAGCTTCACCGTTTCCGAAGAGGTAGGCCACCGTTTCTATGAGCGGCTGGTGGTTCGCTTCCGTTCCTTCGATCCAGACGCGGCGATGGTGGCTCTGGAATCCGTGCTAAAGGCTCCGCAACAGCAGATGTGGAAGGGAATGGGAGTGGATGCTTCCAATGAGAAGTATCACGCGCAAAACGTGCGCAAGAGATTTCGCAGCATCCTACCGGTGACGTTGATTTCCAGCGGTGAGACCCTGGTCTGGCAACGCGACAAATTCACTTACAAGACCCTGCTCGGAGATCTCTACATTTCCTCCTATCAGGACGGAGCAATTGCCTGCCCGGATGAAAAATTCATCCTTGATGACCGACGCCTGGTGAAGAACCACGCTGGCTCCTACGTGACCGACACGGACGACGAAGGAAACCACGGCGATACCTTCGACTCGGGCAAACTGGCGCACTGGATTCACTTGTGCGGGATCGGCCCGGTCCGCGCGGATGCGTTACAGGTCGGCAATTTTTCCACCGGCAGCGGCGGCAGCAAGCACCGTGGCGGCCTCGGCCCGCGCATTCCCGGGCAATCTACCCGAATCAGAAACCAAGGAGGACAACTCGCATGAAAACACCCGACTGGCTGCTCAAGCTGCTGCCGACCCGCATCATCACCCGACGCACGAACAACCAGGTAGAGCCGAACGCGCTCGCCCACACGCTGGATGCGGACATGCTGCAAGGCATCCTACACGAATCCGAAGGCGGCAACATGGAGCGGCTGTTTGCGCTCTATCGCGATGTGCTCACCGGCCACGCGCACACCCAGGCGGAATTCAGCAAACGGCTGCTCGAAGTGATCGGAGATCCCGCGAGCTGGAAACCGAAGAATGAGAAAGACACCTATCAAGTGGCGCTGAGCGCCGAGCTGGAACGCCAATGCTGCGGCCGTCCGGAATGGTTGGATGCGCTGATCTGGCTGCTCGGATCGACCATGCTGCCGCTGCGGATTGTCGAAAAAACCTTCCGTCCCTGCGACCGCGACGGCGTGCGCTGGGAGCTGGCCGCGCTCACACCGGTGCCGGACCGTTTGATCGACTACACCGATGGCGTCCTGAAAATCTGGGACACGGATGAACGCGGGAACAAGCTCGGCACCCGCCACGAGGTGGACCCGATGCGCTACATCGTTCACCGCGGCCACACGCTGGTCGGCTATCCGGACACCTGGGGCGGCCCGATGCGGGCGGTGCTCTTCTGGCATCTCTTCGCCGTGATGGATCGCAGCTGGTGGGCGCGGTTTCTCGATCGCTTCGGCTCACCGTTCATGGAGGCCAGCTACGACGATGCGGACGATAATGCCCGCTACACGCTGGAGCGTGCGTTTTCCGCAGCGACCAAGCTTTTCGGCATCGCCGTTCCTAACGGCGTGGTGCTCAAGATGCACCAAGCCAGCACGCAGGGTGCGGATGCGTTTTCCGTTTTCCATCGCACCGCCAACGAAGAAATTTCCAAGGCGATCCTCGGCCAGACGATGAGCGCCACGGCCGCGAACACCGGCCTCAATTCATCCCAAGGCGACAGCCAGGAAAAAGTCCGCCAAGGTTTCCGCGCCTTCGATGCCGCCCGCCTAGCAGCAACGCTGCGCACCCAGCTCTTCATGCCGCTCTGCCATCTCAATGGCTGGACGGCCGTGCCACCGGAAATTTCATGGGGCGGCGAAAGCGAGGAGGATCTCAATGCGACCGCGAACTTCCTCGGCGCTCTGCCGACCGCCGGGCTGGATCTCACGGACGAAGGTGTCGAGATCATTTCGAAACGCAGC
Source organism: Luteolibacter sp. (assembly GCA_047605125.1). Lineage (GTDB taxonomy): Bacteria > Verrucomicrobiota > Verrucomicrobiia > Verrucomicrobiales > Akkermansiaceae > Luteolibacter. The sequence continues at coordinate 3,052 of JASGGK010000027.1, read as the reverse complement.
GGCATCCCGGTCCAGCGGTTGGCCGCTCCCCAGCCGGTGGGCGGCCCCGCCCTGGCTTCGCCGCTTTCCGCGTTCGATCCCTTGCGTTCTTCTAACGAAATGCGGGCCCGGAGATTGCGCCGGGCGAATGACGAGATCGCGGAAAACGGCGCGGAGGCCTTCGCGCTCGCCATGTCCGAAACCATGGCTCCGATCCGCAAGATCCTCGCGGACTCGACCAGTCTCGATGACTTCGAGCGGCAGCTGCGGGACAAGTTTCCGGCCCTCCCGAGCCGACAAGCCGCGAGCATCCTTTCGGCCGCGATGATTTCCAACGCGGCCAACGCCGTCCTCGAATTTCCAACCCCCTCGAAGTAACTCCGATGATCTATCTCCGCTGCGACAATGGCGCTCCCATGAATCCCGTGCTCCGGGATGACGCCACCCGCCAACGCCCTGCCATCGACGCCGGTTCCAACGTGGTTTTCCGCATCGGCGTTTTTTCCCGCAACCTGCCGCTGGATCTCGCCGGATACAGCGGGTTTGTCCTGCGCGTCATGGCCTCGGCCGAGATCGATGCCGAGCTGGTTTCGGCGGAGCCGGTGCTGGTCGAGCCGCTGATTTCCAGAGCGGATTGGGAGAGCAAAACCGCGTGGCATCTCGTCGCTCACTTTTCCCAGGCGCAGACGAATTTCCAGCTTAACACCGCTCGCGCGAAGCTGTGGTGCGTGCTCTCGGCCATCGATCCGGACGGCGGAAACGTCACTCTCGGGAAAGGCGATTTCTGGATGGTCCGGGACAATTCCGCTCCGGGCGCGATCATCCCGGGGAAACGCTACCTGACCGATGAAGACACCGGCCTCCTCAGTCCTGATGTTTCCGCCGAAGCCGTGGCGAGGGCGGCGGCTGATAGTGTGCTGCAAGATAACATCGCCGCCGAGGCCGCGAGCCGTGCGGCCGCCGTGACCGCAGCCCAAACAGCGGCGGCGGCGGATGCGACCGCCAAGGCAAATGCCGCCGTGGCATCCGCCATCCAGCGGAGCAACCACACCGGCACGCAGCCGATTTCGACGGTTGCCGGATTGCAAGCGGCGCTGGATGGATTGGCCTCCGGTCAATCCGATGCCCAAGCCGCGATCGATGCGATCAACGCGTTGCTTGCCAGCGATGATTCGACGCTGGACGAGCTCCAAGAGATCGTCGATTTCATCAAACTCAACCGCGCCGATCTCGATGCGCTGAGCATCGATGCCATCGCTGGTCTGCGTGATGCTCTGGATGATCTGGACGCCTCGGTTTCCGCCGAAGCCGTGGCGAGGGCGGCGGCTGATAGTGTGCTGCAAGATAACATCGCCGCCGAGGCCGCGAGCCGTGCGGCCGCCGTGACCGCAGCCCAAACAGCGGCGGCGGCGGATGCGACCGCCAAGGCAAATGCCGCCGTGGCATCCGCCATCCAGCGGAGCAACCACACCGGCACGCAGCCGATCTCGACGGTTGCCGGATTGCAGGCGACGCTGGATGCCAAGGCTGCCACAGCCGATCTCGGCACCGCCGCCACCCGTGACGTGGGAACGGCGGAGGGAGACGTTCCGGTGTATGATGCTAGCGGTAATATCGCCCAGCAAATACGGGCGGTAAACGCCGTGGTGTTATGCTCCGATCGTGTCAACTCTATCGTATCGAGCGGAGGGTTCACCATCGAATCCATCAACCATTTATCCAATGGTTATGGTTTCGCCGTCCATTCGGGGCAGTATTTGGAAAATTTATATATCGAGTGGGACACATCGGTTAATGTCGATATCGGCATCGGATCTGGCGATGACAGGGGGTGGCGGCAACTCCCTATCATTGAGAGTGTCTCTTTTTGGAACGCGGCCAGCTTGTTTTACAGCACATCCGAGACGGACCTAATCAAGTTCAGAGGCACGAATTATTTTTTAATCGACGGGGAATACCTCCCGCCCTCAGAGCACGTCGAAAAGCTCCTCTCATGCATCCTTTACGGCCTTGAGGCCGAGACGCCGTGGTTTCCGAGCAACGGGGTTTTCGAGTGCTATTCGGGGTTCACCGCAGCATCCCTCGCCACCCGAGATGCTCTTACCGACACCTACGGCTGGACCATTATATCAGGTTAATATCATGTATCACGTTACTCAACTCCGCGCCAAAAGCCGCGCCGCCACGCACGTCAAGGACGGCATCTACTATCGTATCACCGATCTCTCCGAAAAGACGGTGCAGGGCAACCTGCCGACGGAATCGCTCACTGATGATATCAGCGGATACGAGGAGGTTGTTTTCTCGCCATACCAGCCGACATTACTAGAGACACTGGATGAGGCGTTCGAGGCTCAAGTTCCAGCAGATGTCAAGCCGTTGTTCGCGGCGGTCTACGCCCAAGTTCGCGTTCTGATCCAAGCCGGTAAAATAGAGTTGGCCATCGCATTGATCGAGGCAACGGAAGTCCCCGAGGATCTGGAATCCATCAAGGAGGCGATCCTCGGAATGATCCCTCACTGACGGCGTTGACCCATTTCACACTTTCGCCAAAGCCATTTCACACTTTCGCCAACCGCCCTACCTCGGATCATCCTCAATCCCTTCATTTCCAATCAATTCACTCCTTATCGCACTATTTCAAACCTTTTGCTTGGTCTCACATTGCCGTAGAGCCTACCCTGCTCGGAGGTACTCTGACACCCGGCACTTACACCTTGCTCACTTATTCCGGAGAACTTGGCGGATCTCCATCGTTCACGTGGGAGGATACGACCGGCTCAGGCTACCTCGCGACTTTCGATTCTTCTGTAGAAGGGCAAGTTCAGATCACCGTGATCGGTCCGCCAAATGCACCCACAAATCTGGTCGCTGCTCCCGGTGATCAACAAGCGCAGCTTTCCTGGGATGCCGTCATGAATGCGAGCAGCTACACGTTGTTGCGTTCCACCTCCAGCGATTCCGGTTTTTCCATCATGGCTTCGGGCGTGGTCGGTACAACAACTATCGATGCCGGACTGTCGAATGGAGTGACTTATTATTATAAATTGCAGGCGGTAAACGCCATTGGCTC
>JASGGK010000026.1:0-11675 GCA_047605125.1 Luteolibacter sp. | reverse complement strand
CGGCGAGTACGATGCCGCCACTTCCAAGGTAAAGGTTGGCGGATGCTCCATTGAGGGTCAGGTTACCTTTAGAATCGGCTAAGCCGCCGCTAAGTCCGAAGGTGATTTTTTCCGTGGTAGTGGTGCCGCCAGTGAGCAGAAGCTGTCCTGTCGATGCAACAGTCGCTGATCCTTTTCCGATCACGATCCCGCCACCGGTCGTGTCGGTAACAGTGAGCGTGCCGCCGGTGACTTGGAACAAGTTGACCCGGCCGCTGGCTGCTGCGACACCTATTTGAAGTTCTCCACCAACCGTGAGACTGCCTGCCGAAACTTGGCCGGATGCGCTCGAGTTTGAACCGGAAATGTTTACAGTTCCGGTTACCGTCGCTATGCCACCGTTCACCTGAAAACCGTTCGTATTTAAACTTGCGGCAGCGGTGAGGAAGCTGGTGCCGATATTGTTGGTCCGCCCTAACGCGACGGAAGCTGCGGTGAATGTGCCGCCGTTGATAATGAACCCCATTCCGTCGCCACCGGCAAGTGCTCCGCTGGACGTCGCCGACTGGATGGCTCCCAAGAATTCGACGGTGCCGGCGGTCAGGATGAACTTGCCATATGCGGAACTGCTTCCATAAATGCCGCCCCCAGCAGCCACCGTGAAGTTGGAACTAGCATTGTTTACCACGATGGTTCCGGAAGTGCTGGCGTTCAAAAAATTAAGGGCACCCGTCACGACACCGCTGAGGGTGGTGACACCCGCGCCGCTGCGGGATACCCCGATTCCGGAAGCTCCCCCCGCACTGATGGAGCCGAGCAGATTGATCGCGCCCGTGCCTGCCGTGGCAATGGTTTTTACACCAGCAGTGCCGCCGGTACCGCCTGTAATGTTACCAGCAATGTTGATCGCAATGCCACTGGCCGTCGTGGCATTGTTGGTGATGGTGGTGGTCCCTGCAGCCGCTGTGCCCAAGATAATATTGGCATTAATCAGCTGGCTGGTTGTCACCGTGCTGTTGAGCGTGATGGCACTTGTGTCCGTGAGGGTGAGCGTTTGGTTGCCCACAACACCGGAACCGATGGTATAAGCGGCGGCGGAGGCCGTGTCGAAAACGATGGCGGCCACGGTCACGCCTGAAGAACTGAGGTCGATGATGATGTTGCCATTCCCGGCACTGTTGAAAGTCGCGGTGTCACCTGTGCCGGGAACGCCGGAAGCACTCCAGTTGGCGGCCGTGGCCCAAGCGGTGCTCGTAGCTCCGGTCCAGGTATCACTGGCTCCTTGAGATACTCCTGTGGCGAAAAGCGAAGCGGCAAGGCCAAAGCTGAAGCATACGCGGGAGGGGAACGAACGGGAGCGGAAAAGAGGACGCTTGGGTTTCATGGGGTCTGGGGTGCTTGAGGCGGGATTGGGTAAAAGGTTGCCTGTGAAATGGGTTTTACAGGCGTTCAGGCGTGGGTTTACCGGGTTATCGATTTATGGAAATGAAAGATCGCGAGAGGTCGATCAAAAAATGCCGCCGCTTATGGAAAAATTGTGAGCGGAAGCTCTCGTCATCGTTGGCAATGATCCGACCGGCCTTTATCTCGCTATTGCTCAGAAGACTTTAAACGGGTTCTTATTGATACCCGCAAAAAAAAGTGACGCCGGAAACCCCACAACTACGGAGGAAAATTCGTCACTCTATTATGCGATTATCAATAAGGGCTGGACTCCGTAAGGGGTGAAATCCATGTTCCGTGTCATGCGCATTTTTACCGGTCTCCAACCCAGCGGCAAACTCCACGTCGGCAATTACTTCGGTGCGATGGAGCCTGCGGTAAGGCTGCAAAATGAGGGCGAGGCGTTTTACTTCATCGCGGATTATCATGCGATGACTTCCTCGCAAAATGCCGCGGCGCTGCGCGAAAACGTGCGCGAGCTGGCGATCGATTTCCTCGCGTGCGGTCTCGATCCGGAGCGCGCGGTGTTTTTCCGCCAGAGCGCGGTGCCGGAAGTGAACGAGCTGGCGTGGTTGCTCTCGACGGTGTGTCCGATGAGCTTGTTGGAAAAATGCCATTCTTATAAGGACAAGATCGCGAACGGGATTTCTCCGAATCACGCGTTGTTCGCTTATCCCGCGCTGATGGCGGCGGACATTCTGATGTATGATTCGAACCAAGTGCCGGTTGGAAAAGACCAGAAGCAACATCTCGAAGTGACCCGCGATCTGGCGGTGAAATTCAACGAAGCCTACGGCGATGGCACGCTGGTGATGCCGGAACCGATCATCCGCGAGGATACAGCGGTGGTGATCGGTCTGGACGGCCGGAAAATGAGCAAGAGCTACGGCAATACGCTGCCGATTTTTGGTGAGGAAAAACCGTCGAAGAAACTGGTGATGAAGATCACCACGGACTCCACGCCGGTGGAAGATCCGAAGCCGACGCAGGACTCGACGATTCTCACGCTCTACAGGCTTTTCGCCAGCGAGGCGGATTATGCCGCGATGGTGGCGGATCATGAACGCGGTGGCTGTGGCTACGGAGATTTCAAGAAACGTCTGGCCGAGGCGTATTGGGATTTCTTCGCGCCGATGCGCGAGCGCCGCGCGGAAATTCTGGCGGATCCGGGGTATGTGGATGCCGTGCTGAAACGAGGTGCCGAGCGCGCGCGGGAAGAAGCCTCGAAAGTGCTGAAGCGGGTTCGACAAGCCGTCGGATTGAGCTAGGGTTTGGCAATGTCCAAACGTGTTCTTTGCCTGCTCGTCGATGGTTTTGAGGAAATCGAAACCGTAACGCCCGTCGATCTCCTGCGGCGCGCGGGCGTGGAGGTCGTGCTGGCAGCGTTGGAGCGCAAGCAAGTGAAAGGCCGCTGTGCGATGACGCTGGTGGCGGATGCGCTGCTGTCTGAGATCGATCCCGGAAATTTCGACGCCTTGTTGATTCCGGGTGGTCCGGGTGTGGGTGAAATGCGGGAAGATGAACGCGCGGCGGTATTGGCGGAGTCCTTTGCGGAGCAGGGAAAAACGGTGGCTGCGATCTGTGCCGCGCCGCTGGTGCTGAAGGACGCGGGTTTGCTCGAAGGAAAACGATTCACCGCGCATTTCAGTGCTCATGACGATCTTCCGGGAGTGATCGATGAGCGGGTGGTGGTGGATGGAAATCTGATCACGTCTCGCGGCGCGGGCACGGCGCTGGATTTCGGATTCGCGCTGGTGGAATGCCTGGCGGGAGTGGAGGCGTTGGAGGAAGTTCAAAAGGCGATCATGGCGTAAACTCTTTCGAATCTACCGCAAAGGCACGAAGGCCGCGAAGAAACGCAAAGTTTTTAAGATCCAGCGATTCAGCCAAAACCGCCATTTCTCAAGCTTCGCGCCTTTGCGGTAAGTTTTTGCTGCTGGAGAGATCGGATTGATGAAGTTGTTCTAAATTCATGCCCGTTCTTTCATTATCTTCCTTCAAGTCATCGCGCTGGCTGCCGGGCGGGCATTTTCAAACGATTGCGCCTGCGTTGCTGCGGAGGGTGCCGGTCATTACGACGGAGCGTGAAAGGTTGGAGCTGGAGGATGGGGATTTTCTCGATCTCGATTGGTCCGGGTCCGGGAAATCGCAGGAGCGGCTGGCGATCATTTCCCATGGGTTGGAAGGAAGCTCGCGCGCGGCGTATGTGCAGGGCATGGCGGCGGCTTTGGTGAAAGCAGGCTGGGATGTGCTGGCGTGGAATTTGCGCGGTTGCTCCGGCGAACCGAACCGGCTGCAACGTTTCTATCACAGCGGGGCTACTGAAGATCTGGCGGCGGTGGTTTCCCATGCGAGTGCGCGGCATCCGGCGCAGCAGATCGATTTGGTGGGATTCAGTCTCGGGGGAAACCTGACGCTGAAATATCTCGGCGAACAGCCATCGGGAAAAATCTCCCGCGCGGTGGTATTTTCGGTGCCGTGTGATCTGGCGGATGCCGCGGATCAACTGGCGCGGCGAACCAACAGGATTTACATGAGCCGTTTCATGCGGGATATGCAGACGAAGTTGCGGATCAAGGCCGGGCAATTTCCGGAGGCGGTGGATTGGGATGATTTGCGGGATTTGAGGACGTTTCTGGATTTCGATGACCGGGTGACGGCGCCGTTTCATGGATTTCTGGATGCGGAGGATTATTGGGAAAAATGCAGTTCTCGGGTGTTTTTGGGAAACATCGGAGTTCCGACGTTGTTGGTGAACGCGCTGAACGATCCGTTTTTGGGCGCAGGGTGTTTTCCGAGGAAAGAAGCGGAGGAAAACAAGTGGCTGACGCTGGAAACCCCGGAGCAGGGCGGGCACGTCGGTTTTTTCTCGGAATCCGGTGATTTCTGGTCGGAGCGGCGGGCGGTGGAGTTTTTAGGGGGGTAATGGGCCGAACTGGAGTGCATCTCTTGCACTGCGCGCTTGCCTTCATTGCGGCTGTCGGGGAAGTTCCGCGCGTCGTGACTGTCGAGCGCCCCAAGCCTTTGTGGCTCTACCCGAACTTGCTGAGCCTGGATGCTCCGCTGGTGGCGGTGGCTTGGCTCTATATTTTCTCGAAAACGTGGGGGATCTGGCGGCTGGGTTATCACCCGACCCTGACCTACATCACGCTCGCGCTGGTGGTGTGGATCATCTACGTGCTGGATCGTCTGCTGGATGCCTTGATGCATGGCAAGGATGAGGTGCGGATGCAGGCGCGGCATGAGTTCCACCTGCGTCACAAGAAGAAGTTTTTGGCTGGAGCGGGACTGGCGGCCTTGGTGGCGCTGGGCTTCGGGATTTTCAGCATTCCGATGATGATCTACAGCTATCTGGGCGTGGGGATTCTGCTGGTAATCGGGTTTTTCGCGCTTTCGATTTTCTCGAATCAACCGCCGGGTGAAATCTCGTATGCGAAGAATATTCTGGCCGGATCCGCCTTTGCGTATGGCACGGCGATGATCGCGCACATGCACTCGGGTTTCGGAGGATTTCTGGAGCTTCTGGGATCGCGCGAGCTGATGTGTTTCGCGGCGTTGTGCATTTTGAATATCCTGGCGATCGATTTGTGGGAACACGCGAACCGTTACCGAGATCTGGAAATCACCGCGCGGGATGAGCTGAAACTGACGATTCCGCTGACGATTTTGGCAGCGCTTTCGCTGATGTTCGCGCTGCTGGACCATGAGTTCACGACGCGGCCGTTTTATTATGCGACGCTGACGGGGGCCGCTTTGTTGCAGGTCCTGAACCGGATGCGCCCGCGTTTTTCGATGGAGGCGCTGCGGGTGCTGGCGGATCTGGCGATCCTCGTGCCGTTTTTGATTTTCTGGGGATTTCCGATGGATTGATCTGCCGCAATATTTTGGTAAATGCTGTGTTTGGGTTTGGCTCGAAACACGGAGAAGAGCCGACGTGAACGGCGGCGGTCCTTGTTTGCTCTTTCCGTCAACGATCACCTCCTCTCAACCATCAACTGCCAAAAAAACCCGGAAAGCACGGGGCTCGCCGGGGTTTCTTTGAGTGAACGAAGCTTGTTTAGGAAATGGACGGCACACCGATGGAGGTGTCGCTGTCCGCGCTGTAGTCCACGCCTTCGAGGCCGAAGCCGAAGAGGCGGAGGAAGCTGGCCTGGTAGCCTTCGAGATCGCCGATGTCGGCGAGGTTTTCGGTGCAAACTTCCTTCCAGCGGTCGGCGACGAGGGCTTGGACGGCAGGAGCCATTTCCCAATCGTCCACGCGGATGCGGCCTGCTTCGTCGGCTTGCGGATTGCCGCTGTAGAGGCGCTCGCGGAACAGACGGTCCATTTGTTCGATGGTGTCTTCGTGGGTGCCGTCGGCTTTCATCACTTTGTAGAGAAGCGAGATGTAAAGCGGCACGACGGGAATCGCGGAGCTGGCTTGGGTGACGAGGGCTTTGTTGACGGAAACCCAGGCTTTGCCGCCGAGCGGGGCGAGCTTGGCGTCGAGTTCGCGCTGGGCGGATTCGAGGTCTTCCTTGGCCTTGCCGATGGTGCCGTTTTTGTAAATCGGCCAGGTGACTTCAGGCCCGATGTAGGAGTAGGAAACGGTTTGGACGCCGGGAGCGAGGGCGTCGGCGGCGAGCAGGGCGTCGATCCAGAGCTTCCAGTCGTCACCGCCCATGACGGCTACGGTTTGCTCGATGTCGTCGCCTTCGGCGGGTTCGATGGTGATTTCATTCACCACGCCGGTGGTGGTGTTGACGTTCTTGTTCGTGTAAGGCGCGCCGATCGGCTTGAGCACGGACTTGAAAACTTCGCCGGTCACCGGATGCGTGCGGCGAGGGGAGGCAAGAGAGTAAACCACGGCATCGACCTGGCCGAGGTCCGCCTTGATGGCGGCGATCACCTCGTCCTTGATTTGGGTGGAAAACGCGTCGCCGTTGAAAGAACGGGCGTAGAGGCCGGCGGCTTTGGCTTCTTGTTCGAAAGCGGCGGAGTTGTACCAGCCAGCGGTGCCGCATTTGTCAGCTTCACCGGGTTTTTCGAAAAACACGCCGATGGTGGCGGCATTGCTGCCGAAGGCGGCGGCGATGCGGGAGGAAAGGCCGAAGCCGGTGGAGGCGCCGATCACGAGCACCTTTTTCGGGCCGTTGGCAATCGGGCCGCGACCTTTCACGACGGCGATCTGGTTGGCAACATGCTTGGCACAACCTTCCGGGTGAGCGGTGGTGCAGATGAATCCGCGGATCTTGGGAGCTACGATCATGATGAGATCGCCGAGGGTAGCCGGGTGGACAGGAGTGGCAATCCTTTTTGACTTGGAGTCACGAGTCATGGGTTAATGAGTCTAGAAGGGCTTTTTACCCGTGACTCATGGCTAATCCCCACACTGGACAAATCCGCCGCCCTCTGCCATCCATCCGCCCCCATGTCCGAGTTAGCGAAAGCCTATGAACCCCAAGCGGTGGAAGCCAAGTGGTATGCCGCGTGGATCGATGGAAAATGTTTCGAGGCCGATCCTTCGTCGCGGAAGGAAGGGTATTCGATCGTCATTCCTCCGCCGAACGTCACCGGTATTCTGCATCTTGGACACGTCCTGAACAACGCTTTGCAGGACATTCTCGCCCGCCGCGCCCGCCAGAATGGCAAGGAAGTGCTGTGGCTGCCCGGCACCGACCACGCGGGCATCGCGACCCAGGCGAAGGTCGAGCGCGAGCTGCGTGAGAAGGAAGGGAAAACCCGTCGCGATCTCGGCCGCGACGCGTTCCTGGAGCGTGTGTGGGATTTCAAAAACAAGCACGGCGACATCATTATCAACCAGTTGAAACGCCTCGGCTGTTCCTGTGACTGGAGTCGTGAGCGGTTCACGATGGACGAACCCTACACGAAATGGGTGAGCCATGTGTTCGTCGAACTTTTCAAAAAAGGCCTGATCTACCGTGGCAAGCGCATGGTGAACTGGTGCCCGGTTTCCCTCACCGCGCTTTCCGATGAGGAGGTGATCATGACGCCTCAGCGCTCGAAGCTGTATTTCATGAAATATGAACTCGCCGATGCTCCGGGCGAGTTTCTGGAAATTTCCACGACCCGTCCGGAAACGTTGATGGGGGACGTCGCGGTGGCGGTGAATCCGAAAGACCCGCGTTTTTCCCAATACATCGGCCGCAAGGTGATTCGCCCGTTTCCGCATGCGAAAATCCCGGTGATCGCCGATGAGCACGTGGACATGGAATTCGGCACCGGCGCGCTGAAAATCACACCCGCCCACGACAAGGCGGACTTCGAGATCGGCGTGCGCCACAATCTCGAAGTCATCGATGTTCTCACGCCGGATGGCCACATCAACTGCCCGGAACTTCCCGAATTTCACGGGCTGGACCGCTTCGTCGCCCGCAAGCGCGCTGCGGCGAAACTCGAAGAGCTCGGTATGCTGGTGAAAGTCGAGGAGCACGAGAACAATGTCGGCTATTCCGAGCGCGGAGGCGTGCCGATCGAGCCGCGCATTTCCATGCAATGGTTCCTGAAATACCCGTGCGTGAAAGAAGCGGCGGACGCCGTGGCGGATGGCGACATCAAATTCCGTCCCGAGCGTTGGGCGAAAACCTACGCGCATTGGATGGAAAACCTGCAAGACTGGTGCATCAGCCGCCAGCTCTGGTGGGGCCATCAAATCCCGGTTTGGTATCGCAAGGACAAGCTCGAAGTCCTGAAAAACGCCGAGTCCCTCGGCATGGCGGACTTTTCCGCAGGCGATATTTTCGTCGGCCTCGAAGCTCCAGCCGATGGTGAAAACTGGACGCGCGACGAAGACGTGATGGACACCTGGTTTTCTTCGTGGCTCTGGCCGTTCGCGACCATGGCCGATGTTGGCGAACAAAGCGCGACATTGAAAAAATTCTACCCGACGGACGATCTCGTGACCGGCCCGGACATCATCTTCTTCTGGGTCGCCCGGATGATCATGGCAGGTTACGAATTCACGGGCGAGCTGCCGTTTAAAAACGTGTATTTCACTTCGATCATCCGCGACCTGAAGGGCCGCAAGATGTCGAAATCGCTTGGTAATTCGCCGGATCCGATTGATCTGATGGAGAAATACGGTGCCGATGGCCTGCGCTTCGGCCTGATGCGGATCGCGCCGACGGGCAGCGATCTCCGTTTCGACGAAAGCTCGGTCGAAGAAGGCCGGAACTTCGCGAACAAGCTTTATAATGCCTGCCGTCTCCGCCAGATGGGCGGCGAGCCATTCCAGCCGCTCGATTCGCTCGACGGATTGCGGCCTTATCACATTCAGGTGATGGCGAAGCTCGACGAACTTTCCGCGGATCTGGAACGCGCTTACAGCGAATATCGTTTCGGTGAAATCGCCCAGCGTCTCTATGAATTCCTGTGGAACGATTTCTGCGACAAGTTCCTCGAAGCGGTGAAGCTCGATCTTCGCGAAACCGCGGAGCCACGCGCGAAGGAAATCACACTCGGCGTGTTCGATGCCGTGATGGGCCGCTATTTGCAACTGCTCAGCCCGTACATGCCGCACGTGACGGAAGAGCTTTCCGCTCGCATGGGCTATGTTTCCGAAGGCGCATTCCTGATGCAAAAAGTGCTGCCCGCAGCGCCGATGCTCGCCGCGCTTTCCGCAGGGGAAATCGCCACCTCGCAGAACATCGCGACGGAAGTTTATGAATCCGCAGGCCGCATGCGGAACCTGAAAGCGGAATACAAAGTCGGTTCGCGAAAGGACGTGCGTTTCGTGATCAAGGCCGCGCCGCAATGGCTGGCCGAGGAAACCAAGGTGCTCGCGTTGCTCGTCGGAGCAGGGGAGATCACTCTGGATTCCGCCTACGATGCGCCGAAGGGAACTCCCGCCGCGGTGACCGGCATCGGCGAAGTTTACCTGCCGCTCGAAGGCTTGATCGATGTCGAAGCCGAACGCGCCCGTCTGACGAAGGAAATCGCCAACGTCCGGATCGAGGTGAAGAAATGCGAAGGCAAGCTGGGGAATGCCAGCTTTGTCGATCGTGCGCCGCCGGAAGTTGTCGCTCAGGAAAAAGCGCGTCTCGAAGACTGGAAGACCAAGCTGGTCCAACTCGGCGAGATGCTGGCAGCGCTCGCCTAAGTCCTTGAAGTCCTCCATAGTTTTTCCCTAGCCTGCTTTGCACATGACGCCACTGAGCAGCATTTCAGGCATCGGGAAAAACAATCTGGAGCTTCTCGAAGTCGCCGGGTTTTCCGATCTCGAAACGTTGTCGCGTGTGGATGCGGCGGCACTGGTCGCCGAACTGGTCAAGGCAAATGAGGTTCTCAGGATTTCAAAACGTCCGCCATCGCTGAAGCAGGTGGCTTGCTGGATCGAAGCCGCGCGCGCGCATGGGGAAGGGACATCCGCAGTTGAAACGGCACCTGTCGCACCTATCAATTACGAGGCTCGCGCCGATGTGGCGGCGATGATTGCCGATGCGCCTTTGGCGATCCCGTTGCCTGCGCGGCAATTTATGGAAGCAGGAGTGGCGGTTTCCGAAATTCCTCCGGCGATTTTCCTCAATCATTACAAAGGTGATTTGGAAGTCCGTGTGGAGCGGGAAGTGGCGGGGGAAGACGGGACGGCTTCTGACACGAGCCTGTCCGGGAAGATTGCCCCCCACGAATTCTCACCGGCTGGAGCAGGGAAAATCGGCATCGATGTGAGTCGCCTGCGTTCGACTTCAGCGCTGAACGAGAGCGGAGTGATGCAGGTGATTCCCGCTCATGCTCCGTCCGCCGATCATCGTTCTTTGATGAAAGCGCCTCGGGAATCGACCAATTGCGGAAAATCGCCGAAGTCCCGCTGGTTTATTCGGGGGGTGCTCGCGAATGAGCGTTTCAGCTTGCGCCTGGCGGCGCTTCTAACGATCACGGTTTATCTGTTGGTGGTGGCTTCCGTGATTTCAGTTGGTTTGTTGATGCTTTCGGATATGAAGCCGGAAAGCTTCGGCTGGGTTTCCCGCTGGTTGCTGGTTTTTCCGGCATTGCTCCCGCCGCTGGGGATTCTCTATCTGTTTTTCGCTCCGCGCTGCAGTTGCCAGATCTGCCGCCAAAAACTTTTCTGGCCACGCCATTGCATCAAAAACTCCAAGGCGCACCATGTGAAGGGGCTGGGCTATATTTTTCCGCTTTGTTTTCACCTGTTGGTGTTCCGCTGGTTCCGCTGCACCTATTGCGGCACGCCGCTGCGGTTGAAAGAATGATGTTTTTTGGCGTTTGCTCCTTCGGATTTTCGATCAAACTTCCGAGGTATGAGGTTCAAGTATTCCTGCGCCGTGGTCGCTCTCGCGAGCGCTCTCACTTCCTGCGCGTCCAAAAAACCGGAAACGGATGAAAAGCCATTCGGGCCGACCGGAGTTCCGGACATCATGCGCCCGAAAAACAGCGATATCCAAGGCACGCCTGTCATTCCGGGAGGCAACCAGCCCCAACAGCAAGCGGCATTGCCGAAAAACATGACGCCGGAAGAGGACATTGTTTTCACCGATCCCGACAATCCTGATGCGAAAATCCCCGAACTCTCCGCCGTTCTGGACGCGCCGAAGGTCAAGGCATGGGAGGAAAGCGAGGCAATTGCCAAACGCCGTGCCACCCGGGAAGGAAAACCGATTCTCATCTGGTTCACCGATTCTGCCCGCAGCCCGCTCTGCAAAGCGCTGAGCGAAGAGCTTTTTTCCACCAATGAGTTCGATAAATGGGCTGCCGACAACGTCGTGCGTCTGCGTGTGGATGCCAACGTTCGCCAGCCGGATTCGGATCTTTCACTGGCCGATAGCAACACCGCTGAATCGAATCGTCGTGCCTACGTGCAGGAATTGAACAAGCGCTACAAGATTCTCGGCTATCCCGGTCTGATCATGGTGGATCCAAGCGGAGCGGTCGTAGCGCGTTTCCGGGGTTACAAACGAGGGGAAGGGAATTACGTCTGGGGCCAGATCAAACACAACCAGGGAGTTGTAGCCGAACGCTATCGATCTTGGCGTGAAGGTCTTGAGAAGAAGGGCTACCGCGAATGGCAGGATCGCAAAGGTCGCAAAGTCTTCGCCAAGCTGAAGTCGTATGCCAACGGGCAACTCGTCCTTGTGGAGCCTGATGGCACCGTATCACGTGCGAAAGAGAGTGTTTTCTCCGATCAGGATCAGGATTGGATCAAAGAGCAGAAGAAAATGCGTGGCATTCAATGATGTGATTTCGTTGACTTTAAGTGACTTGTGTCTCTATTTTCAAAAAACTGCAAAACGGCGTTAAAA
>JASGGK010000025.1:0-24183 GCA_047605125.1 Luteolibacter sp. | reverse complement strand
TACCTGATAATCAGGAACGTGTCGATGATTGAAGTTCAACGCGATAATCCAGCGGTCTCACGCCGAACTTCGAGTGAAAGCTCGACCTTGCCAAAAAAGGTAGAACTTTCGGTGTGACCACCAGCAGTTGGCCCTTCGAAGCCTGATTGCCCTGCACATGGCGTTCCATGGTGGCGAACGAGGAATGTTGCCTGTCCATCCGCACGCCGACCCGTGGCGGGCTTTTTTCGGTGACTCTCGGAAAAGAGACATTTACCGACCGCATCGAAGCCGGGCGGAAATTGGTTTTCATGAGTGCCTCTCTCAAAACCTACGAGGAAACCCAAAAGATCGGCTCCATCGCGGGATTCGGGATTTCCCTGCGGAACATGGGGCGGGGTGGAAGTGAAACTCCACGGCAAAAGATGCGTTCCATCAGCCCTTGACTCCGCCTTGTCGGGGACGTGCGCGTTTTCCTCGCTTGCTCGCGGCGGCAAGCAGAAATCCGGCATAACTCGCTTGCGCTCGGCCTGAAGGCCCTTATTCCGTTTTCTGTTTGCCTCCGCTCCGCCAGCGGAAGGATTGGCTGTTAGGGTTTTTCGTTCCGAAAAACGGTTTTCCGGTCCTCAAAACCGGCTCTTCATCAGGTGCTCCATCTTCTCATAAAATTCGGGGTTTTGCGGATCGATGAGCGGCATCAGTTCCTCGAACCCCACCCGGAGCACCCGCATGAAGTACAACATCTGATGGTCTCCCACCCACACCATCCGCG
Source organism: Luteolibacter sp. (assembly GCA_047605125.1). Taxonomy (GTDB): domain Bacteria; phylum Verrucomicrobiota; class Verrucomicrobiia; order Verrucomicrobiales; family Akkermansiaceae; genus Luteolibacter. The sequence goes on along the minus strand of JASGGK010000025.1, from coordinate 23,432 downwards.
CTTCGACCTTGGCCACGCCGCTGCGCGACAAATCCCATCCAGCCCGCTGCAACGCGCCCGCCAACTGGTCCTGCGTCCAGCCTCTCTGGCTGCGCAGTTTTCTCACCTGAGGACCTATGAGATTGCGGTGTCTCATGCCGTGCCGGATTCCCCGTGAGTCGTTTCATGGAAGAAGCCTTCGGATGTTCCCGTTTGGGTGCATCATTCATGGGAAAGCTAATATCTATCCAGCAGACGGTTAATTTTGGTAGATTGGTAAGTATGGCAAATGGATCTAACAACGATCTGTTGCGTATGATTGGTGTTATTTTGCGCCGGATCGGGAACAGGGGAATCCGCATCAACCGGCAGATTGGGCAACCATGAGCAACAACATGATTCCCGGAAAAACGACCGATCCAAACCATCCCGAACAAGCAACCTCCGCCATGAGCCTGTCAATCCGCGCCGTGGAAGAATGGCGGCAGGCCGTTCCGATTCTCACCGAAACCCTCACTCATCATTGGAGCACCGGCCAAGGCACCCGCGTCCGGCATATCCTGTGGAGCCTCTACACATGCAGCCATTTGATCAATCTGGGTGATGCCTGCTCCGGCCTCGACCAACGGCTTGCCGGAGCACTGGCCGCCGCCGTCACCGCCCGGTTGGTTCTCGGCCCGGAAGTGGAGGAGTCCCTGCGCGGAATCCTCGACTCGTCCGGTGAGTTCGATCGCTTCGACCGCGAGGAACGCCTCACCTTGGACCATCTCCCGGTCGTCTATCCACCGGCCGCCACCGGTGCGAAAACCTTCCGGCAACTCGCCGAAGCCATCGATTGCGTCTCACGGCGAAAGGACTCCCTCGATTGATGGGAGGAAATCCGCCCTTCCGGCGGGGTTTTGATTTTGCCGCTTTGCCGGAGTGGCGTGCCTTTCCAACGAAAAGATGGACCGTTATCTGTCAAAATAAATGTTCGAAAGAACAATATATTATTGCATTATTCCATCAATCAGTTAGTTTTTAGGGAGAGGTCTTTCTCGGAATTCCGGTCTCCAGTTCCAATCACAAAACCACCACCATGATCGCCAACCCCATGAACCAGCCCAACGGCGCGCGCCTCGGTACCCTTATCAGGTGCGCCATCTACACCCGCGTTTCCACCGACGACCAAGCGAGGGGCGAATACAACTCGCTCGACGCCCAGCGCGACATTTGCCAACACGCCATTGCCATCCACCGGCATGAAGGCTGGGAAGCCACTCACTTCTTCGATGATGCCGGATTTTCAGGCAAAAACCTCGAACGCCCCGGCATCCAAGCTCTCCTGCACGCCGTCCGGGCCGGGGAAGTCAAGGTTGTGGTCGCCTACAAGCTCGACCGCATCACCCGCTCGCTGCCGGACTTCTACGCGCTGTGGAAGGTGCTGGAGCAGTACGACGTGCATTTCGTGTCCGCCACCCAATCCTTCGACACCAGTACGCCCATGGGGATGCTCATGGTGAACATGCTGCTTTCCTTCGCCCAATTCGAGCGTGAAACCACGGTGGAGCGGGTGTGTCACAAGCTGGGAGAACGCGCCAAGCGCGGCTTGTGGAACGGCGGATGGGCTCCGCTTGGTTACTCTCATGATCCCGTTACCAAGCGGATTGAAATCCACCCGGAGGAATCCGTGGTCGCCCGGCGCATCTTTGAACTCAGCCGTGACTTGGGCAGTCCCGCCAAGGTCGCTTCGATATTGAATGCGGAGGGGGTGCGCACTCCCGAGCGGCTGGTATTGAGCAAGCGCGGCAGGCGCACCTCCGCAGGCGGGAAACTCTTCATTTGCGACAAGATCACCACGCTTGTCTCCAATCCCTTCTACAAGGGGGTCATCCGGCATCGGGGAAAGGAATATCCCGGCGAGCATCCCGCCCTTGTCAGTGCCAAGCTCTGGCAGCAGGCCAATGACGCACTCGGCGGCAAGACGAGGCCGGGCGGCAATCCCAAAGACCGGCTGGAGCGGAACGCCCATCAATTCCTCCTGAAAGGGATCATCCATTGCGGCCTTTGCGGTCGCCGCCTCACTCCCAAGCCGAGCGGGAAGAGGGACGGGAACGGGAGGCAATACCTCTATTATACGTGCAACGAAGTCAGCCGGGAAGGCAGCGCGGCGTCCTGCACCGTCCGCAACCTGCCGGGCCGGACCTTGGATGAATTCGTGCTCAGGATCATGGGCGAGCTTGGCCACCATCCCGAACTCATCAAGTCGGCCATCGCCGCCTCCAATGAGGAAAAGTCCCGTTCGCTGCGTCCGCTCAAGAAGCGCCGGGCGGAGCTTCAACAACGGAGAAAGGCAATGGCCGATTCACTGGCCCGCTACCTCATGCTCGCACGGGAGCCGGGGGCCGGGCACTTCGGGGAGGAAACCCTTGCCGCCGCCGAGGAGCTGTCGAAGCAGAAGCACGGCGTGGAAAGAGAGATTGAGAAACTGGAAATCGAAATCGCTTTCCGTGAAAGGGTGGTGGCCGATGAACAGCGGATTGCGGAGGCGTTGCGTCAGTTCAATGTCGCGGCGAAAGAGCTTTCCTTCGAGGAACGGTGCGAATTGGTCAGGCTGGTCGTGCGGGGAATCCGGGTTAACCGCCTCGACCCCGAAAAGGAGCCGATTCCGGGGGGATTAACCCCGGCGGAGAGGAAAATGCGAACTCACTGGTATTCGGTTAATCTCGACGTCTTCACAAGTTACTCGCTTCCAGCAAGTTGCGAAAAAATCAAATTGGGTTCGCATTTCGATCAAAATGGAGCGGGCGATGAGATTCGAACTCACGACATCCACCTTGGCAAGGTGGCGCTCTACCACTGAGCTACGCCCGCGTCGCTGAAACGCGTGCGGGGTTTCTACATGGGGATGATCCACGGGCAAGCCAAAATTTGGATGATTTCCCTATTTTCTTTCTCGTCCGGGTGGGCTTCCCTTCCGCCACGCATGTCCGACAAGCTCGCCCAAATCATCGCCACCAAGCATCTGGAAGTGGAAGCTCTCTTGCCACGCGCCGCCCACCTGCGCGCGGCGGCGTTGCAAAGAAATGATTTCGGCGGATTCCGCGCGGCGCTGGATCGCGGGCCGGGCAAACTCGGAGTGATCGCGGAAGTGAAAAAGGCGTCGCCTTCGGTGGGATTGATCGATCCGGATTTCGATCCGGTGCGGCAGGCGAAGCGTTATCTGGACGGCGGGGCCTCATGCCTTTCGATTCTGACGGATGAAAAATACTTCCAGGGCTCGCTGAGCTATCTCACGCAGATTTCGAAGTTTTCCGGCGCGCCGTTGCTGCGGAAGGATTTCACGATCCACGAGGTGCAGATCCATGAAGCGGCGGTTTCCGGCGCGGATGCGATTTTGCTGATCGTGGCGGCGCTGAATGATGATCAACTGCGCCGTTTATACGATGAAGCGAAGGGACTGATGCTCGATGTTCTGGTGGAAGTCCACGACCTGCGTGAAATGGAGCGGGCGCTGGAGCTGGGCGCGGATTTGATCGGCATCAACAACCGGAATCTCAAGACGTTTGAAATCGATCTGGCGACGACCGAAGCGCTGGCGGAGGAAGTGCCGGACGAGGTGCTGCTGGTTTCCGAAAGCGGGATCAAAACGATCGAAGACGCGCGGCGCGTGCTGGATGCGGGCGCGAACGCGGTGCTGATCGGCGAATCGCTGATGCGCGCGCACGATCCTTCGCGGGAGATCGAGGCGTATTTGGATTTGGAGTTGGTATGAAACACTCCGGAGCGGGACGCTCCGGCAACGGACTGGGCCGGGACGGCCCAGCCACTTTCAGAGAATCTCCTGCACGAAGGAATCGCGCTGGAAGATGGCGAAGGCTTCGGGTTCTTCGCCGGTGCCGAGGAAACGCGGGGCGATGCCGAGTTGATCGTGGATGGTCACGGCGATGCCGCCTTTGCCGGAACCGTCGAGCTTGGTGACGATGAGGCCGTCGAGCGGGCTGGCTTTGTGGAATTCCCTGGCTTGCTGGAGGGCGTTGGCGCCGGTGGTGGCATCGACGACGAGCAAGGTGAGGTGCGGTGCGGTTTCGTCCTGTTTGGCGAGGGTGCGGCGGATTTTTCCGAGTTCTTCCATCAGGTTGTGGCGGGTGTGGATGCGGCCGGCGGTGTCGCAGATGAGGAACCGGGTGCCGGTGGCGATGGCTTTCTGATGGGCGTTGAAGCAGACGGAGGAGGGATCGGCGTTCGGGTTGCCTTTGACGACGGGAATGTCGAGGCGGTCGCCCCAGCGCTGGAGTTGTTCGACGGCGGCGGCACGGAAGGTGTCCGCAGCGGCGAGCAGGACGCTGAAACCGCGATTTTTGAACCAAAAGCCGAGCTTGGCGGAGGAGGTGGTTTTTCCGGTGCCGTTGACGCCGACGACGAGGATGACGAATGGTTTTCCATCGGGACGTGGCAGCGGCGGCGGGGTGCCGGGCGGAAGGTGGGCGGAGAGCTGCTTGCGGGTGACTTCCACGACGTCCTCGGAGGTGATGTCGCGTCCGAGGTCTTTGAGCTCGTCGATGATGCGGGTGGTCATGCCGATGCCGAGATCGGCGGTGATGAGGTCCGCTTCGAGGTCGTCCCAATCGATTTCCGCGCGATTGGTGATCTTGTTGACGAGGGATTTGAAAAAGCCAGCCATGGAGGTGTGGATGGATTGAAGTCAGGAAGCGGGAAGAGACAAGGCGGAAGATGAAGCTTTCTTCACCGCGCAAGCCGATGTGGACATCGGCGCTTCTTTGCGTCTTTTATTCCCTGCGATGCCGAAGATCCGAGTGCTTCCCGATATTTTAGCCAGCCAGGTGGCGGCGGGGGAGGTGGTGGAACGTCCGGCCTCGGTGGTGAAGGAGTTGGTGGAAAACAGCATCGACGCCGGAGCGCGGGAGGTGCGGGTGGATGTGGATCGCGGCGGCGCGGCATTAATCCGGGTAAGTGATGACGGCTGCGGGATGTCGAGGGAAGACGCGCTGCTTTCGCTGGAACGTCATGCGACGAGCAAGCTGCGGACGGCGGGCGATCTGGCGGCGATCCGGACGCTGGGGTTTCGCGGCGAGGCGGTGCCGAGCATTGCGAGCGTTTCTCGTTTCCGCATGGTGACGCGGGAGACGGATGCGGTGGTGGGGACGGAAATTTCGGTGGAAGGCGGGAAATTGCGGGATGTGAGGGAAGCGGGCTGCGCGCCGGGGACGGTGATCGAGGCGAAGGCGTTGTTTTTCAATATGCCCGCGCGGCGGAAATTCATGCGGGCGGAATCGACGGAAGCGGCGCATGTGGAGCACCAGCTTCGGCTGCACGCGCTGGCCGCGCCGTGGGTGCGGTTCCGTTTCCGGCGGGATGACCGCGATGTTTTCGACCTTCCACCGGCGGTGAAGGCGGTGGATCGGGTGCGGAATTTGCTCGGGCCGGAGCTGGCGCGGGAATTGATCGCTCTGCCGTTGACGCATCGGAACGGAGTTTCGGTGGAAGGATTCGTGCTTCCGGCGAGCCACGCGCGGAAGGGACGGCGGCATCAATTTGTGTTTCTCAATGGCAGGCCGGTGGAGGATGCGGTGATTTCCCGGGCGCTGGCGGAAGGATTTCGCGGAGCGTTGGCGGACGGACTGCACCCGGCGGCGTGGGTTTGGCTGGAGCTGGAGCCGACGCTGGTGGATGTGAATGTGCATCCGGCGAAGCGCGAGGTGAGGTTTCACAAACCACTGGATGTGAAGGAGGTGATTTTGCAATCGGTGCTGGCGGCGATGAGGCCCGCGCCGGTGGTAATTTCCAAGCCGGTGGCAAGATTGCCGTTGCCGGAACTGGGTGCGGTGGAAGTGGAATTGTCGGTTTTGAAAAAGCTGGAGCCGCGAACGATGGAGCGGGTGTTCCGCGAGGCGCAGCCGGAGTTGCCGAAGTGGACGACGGCGGAGGTGATGCCGGAGATTTTCGCGAAGAAGGCGGAGTCGATGGACGCAGATGCCGGTGGGGACACCGGCGCTCCATTGGATACGGGCGCTCCGCCTTTCCAGGTGTTGGGTTTGTTGCATGGAAGATATGTTTTGTTGCAGGGCGAGGACGGCTTGGTGGTGATGGACCCGAAGGCGGTGAAGGAGCGGATTTTTTATGATCAAATGATGGCCGCCCATTCGGGAGGGCTGGCGGTGCAGAGTTTACTGGTTCCGGTCTTGCTGGAGCTGGATCCTCGGGAGCTGGATCTGGTGCTGCGGGAGCGTGGGGCTTTGCTGCAAGCGGGGATCGAGGTGGAGGCGTTTGGTGGAAACACGCTGCAAATCCGGAGTTTACCCGCGTGCTTGCATGTCGAATCACCTCGTGAATTTGTCGGTGCGCTGTTGGATGAAATGTTACACGATCCTGCTCCCGGAGCGCGGTTCGCGGCGGATCGTCTGGCGCGGGTGATGGCGAAACGGGCGGCGGCCGGAGTGACGGTGAAATTGGCGGAGGTGCCGGGTTTGCTCACGGAGCTGTTTTTGTGCGAACTGCCCTATTGCACGGCGGAAGGGAAACCGACGCTGACGGAGTTTGGGCTGAAGGAGCTGGAGCGACGATTTTCTTCAGGAACTCGCTGAGAAATTCAAAAATGTTAACAAATGTTTAATGTTGGATGTGGGTGATGTATTTGCGGTGAAAGCTTGTGGGTTTTGAATAATCTTGTTTTTGTTTGCTTGTTTTCAGTGGGTTGTGGCGAATTTTGGCGTCTTCATGACATCGAGAGTGATCAAAACGGCGCTCCCTCATCTATTTTGTTCTTGTTTGTATATCTTAATTTTTTAAACTTTAGGCCATTCTCTCAGTGGAGAATATTAACTCGATCAGATGAGAAACACGGCATGGCCTTTGATTTGGTGCGCTTTCCTGCTTTCGCATGGGGTAAGCAAAGCCGTTTCGTTGAGTGATCGTTTGACCCGGATACATGAGAGTTTTCTGGAAAACCGCCGGGAAACGTTGCCTGGTTTGAGTGATCCGTTTGGCGTGCCTGCGGCGGCGCGGGTGGTTTTGGAGCAATCGCAGGAAGCGCTGCGGGCGAAGACTCAATGGAAACGCAATGTGGTGGCCACTGTTTTCTGGGTGGGAGAGCTGCCGACGGTGAATAATCCGACTCCGAATATCCAAAGTGCGTGGGATCAGAACTGGCAGCAAAATTTCGGCGGTTATGATGAGCCGGGCCAGCGGAATGGTTATTTGCCGGCGGGATTCACGCCATCGCTTAATCCGTTTTACATTGCCTTGCCCTATAACGATGTAGCGAAGGGAGGAGTGCACCGGCCTGAGGCTTCCACGGTGATTCCTTGGTTCTGGGAGCGTTTCCGTGGCGATGGAATCTCGGTTTGCAAGGGCCGCTGGCTGGCGGTGCATTATCGCGGCAAGGTTTGCTACGCCCAGTGGGAGGATGTGGGGCCGTTCGAGGTGGATCACTGGCAGTATGTTTTCGGTCTGGAAAATCCGCGGCAAAACCGCAATCAGGGGGCGGGAATAGACGTCAGTCCTGCGGTCCGGGATTTCCTGCAATTACCGGGCGGCGGTATCGTCGAATGGCGCTTCGTGGAGGATTACGAAGTGCCTCGCGGTCCATGGTCGAGCTGGCTGACGCAGCCGCGACGCTGAAATTTTTCACCCAACAACACCTGCTGTTCAAACCACACCCATCCACGCTGACGACCTGGAAAATCATCCGCTCACACTGATTCCCGCTTTGCTCGGTGGCCGTCCCTATGGTCATCGAAATCACCGATCCGCTCCGCATGGTCCGTCCCAATTTTTGACGATGTGGAAACGGCAGGGTGATCACCCGGCGCTGACCGCACCCACGGAACGCGTTTGGGAAAGTGAAGAATCGCACCCTTACATAAATAACTATGAAAACCAGCCAACTGGCGGCCCTCTGGGCAGCTGTCTGTTTTGCAGGAGTTCCACGGCTTCATGCCACGGATCTCGTCGAGCCTGTCGGAGAGTTCACTTCCATCACCACCTTGGTGCGGACCGGTACGAATCCGATGTTGAAATGGAGTATTGCCTATCCGACGACATTGACGGATGTGGTGACGGTCAGCGGTAACACGCTGACACCTAAGACGGATCTGACGATGGAAGTCCGGGTCATCGCGGCGTCGATGAAAAAGCTCAGTGATCTTGGCATATTTCAATCGTGGTGCACCGTCGATTGCCAGTTCAAGTATGGCACCGGAGCTTATACGAGTATCTGGAAGGATTCGCAGCCGAATGTGGACTCCTCGAAAGCCGTGCTGACGCAAACCGTGGCCGCCGGAAAAAGCCTTGACTTCGGCGGTCGCTATTACACGAACGGTTTGCTTGGAACCGGACTCCTGAGTTCCCTGGTTTCTTATTGGTCCACGCTCCATACTACGGAGAACAGCGCTCCTTATCAGGTCGTGGCGTTGAAGAACGGGGATACGGTTCCCTGCTCGGGACTGCTGTCATGGGTGCTTTCACTGGTGTCTCTTCAAACATCCCTTGAAAGTTACCTGAAGCCGTATGTCGACGATGCGGGGAAAGTGAGCATCGGCCCGAAGGATGTCATTTATCTGATGGAGCTGAACCGCCTGCCCACTTTGGTGAAGCCCCTAGGACTCGAGCTGGGGGACTATCAGGACCTGGTGCTTCTGGTGACTTTTAAAACTCCGTAATGAACCCGGTGATCCATCGGAGGATGCTTTTCGCGGTGGCGCTGGCATGGATGGCGACGGTGTACCGGGGTGGACCGGTTTCCGTATCGCCGCCGGTTTCTGAGAAGCTGTCTGAAAATTCCCACCGCTCCGCCGCATGATGGGGTGATGAAGAAATTTAAACCGCAGATGAACGAAAATGAACGCAGATGGAAGAAGGGATTTTACGAAATTAGAAGATCTCTTTTATCTGCGTCCATCCTGTTTATCTGTGGTTAAAGAGATTTTTCAGACAGCCTCTGAAATCCCCGGAGCTTCTCAATCATGAAACATTTTCTCCCATGGTCGCTCTGGATTTTCGCCGGAACCACGGCGGGAGTCCTGGCGGATACGTATGCGAATTTCATCCGTCAGACCCAGTATCCTTCGAACGTAACCTTGGATGTGAGTGTGGCGTCATCCGGGGAACAACTCTCCGGACTTCCCCTGGAAGACGGTGGGGCGCTGTTCGATCTGTATGCGGTGAATTCCGATACGCTGGTGTCTTATCTGCTCGATTCAAAATACGTGGGGGCGTACGTGCCGAAGGCGGAGATTGTGATTACTTCGGAAGATCCTTACACGACCGTCCCACGCACGAGGGCGGACAGGCCATTTTATGTGAAGATCACCGTTTCCAACCTTCTGAGCGGAGACGACATTCCTGCCGCGGCGAAACAGGTCACTTTTTTACACCATGTGCAATCTTACGGGGATGGCGGGACGGGGGCGAATCTGGACCGCACCCAAGCGACATTGATTTCTCAGGAAACGATCACGACGGAACTCGCGGAGACGCGCACTTACGCATACAGCGTGGTGCCGGCAACCAACGTCGCGAAAATCCGGGGCGAGGAACGGTTTTCCGTTTATACGATCCAGGACACGGGTGAGACTTACTCGATCGCTCCCTCGCAACTGGCTTCGCAGTATATCCAGATTTGGCCGGTGCCGGACGGGACGATCACGGGGTTGACGAACGGCGCGACATACAAGGATCTGATCCCGGCGATGACGTTCAGAGTGAACGATGTGTATCCGGGGTCGCAGATTTACGCGCAGGCATACAAGGGCGAGGTGAGCGGGAGTCCTGCGGAGACGATCCGTGTCGGCGCGGCGAGCGCGGCGGTGTATGAGGTGCCGACGGATGCGGAGTTCAGCAATGAAAACCTCAGTTCGCTTTTGCCGACGGATGGCCGGTGGACGGTGGAACTCATTTCATCCTCGGTATTCGGTCTAGAGAGGCTGGCTTATGTGACCTTCGACGTGGATCGGACGATCTCGGTAAGGGGAATGGTTACTGCGGAGTGAGAAGGGGGCCGGGTTTGCCTGCGGAGCTGTTTTGTGCGGGCTGCCTTGTCACACGGCAGAGGGGAAATATCGACGCTGGCGGAGTCAGCCTGATGGAATTCGAACGGGGGCGTATGAATCCACCGTTGAAAAAATTAACTTATGCTTATTATCTAGGGTTTGTGGAAAATCGAAATGGAGCGGGAATGCTGGACATGTGATTTTTATGTAAACTGTTTGAATTCAATGTATTATGATTATGTTGGGTCTGTTTGCCATATCGCTGGGGTTCAAATGGTTCCTGCGGATATCTTTTGTGCTTGTTTGTATATCTTGATTTTTTAGTCTTTGCGCCATTCTGTCAGAAGAAAATATCAATTCGAACAGATGAGAAATACGGTCTGGCCTCTGGTTTGTTGCGCGATTCCTGCTTTTGCGTGGAATGGGCGATGCGGAATTTTCTGCAACTGCCGGGCGGTGTCATCGTCGAATGACGCTTTGTGGAGGATTACGGCGAGACCCGTGGTCGATCTGGCTGGCGCAGCCTCGACTCTGAAATTTTTCACCCAACACCTGCTGTTCAAACCACACCCATCGATTCTGATGATTTGAAAGTCATCTGCTTCAAAACTGATTCCCGCTTTGTTCGATGGCCGTCCCTATGGTCATCGAAATCACCGATCCGCTCCGCATGGTCCGTCCCAATTTTTGACGATGTGGAAACGGCAGGGTGATCACCCGGCGCTGACCGCACCCACGGAACGCGTTTGGGAAAGTGAAGAATCGCACCCTTACATTACCATGAAAACCAGCCAACTGGCGGCCCTCTGGGCTGCTGCCTGTTTCGCGGGCCTTCCACGGCTTTTCGCGGCGGATCAAGATCCGGTCGCACCCGTCGGGGCGTTGACCGCGTTTCCTACCCTCGTGCAAACGGGCACTCGCCCGACGTTGACGTGGGGCATCACTTATCCCGCGACGGCGAAGGATGTGGTTGCGATCACCGGTCCGGGCACGCTGACGCCGAAGACGAACCTGACCATGGAAGTGCGGGTGATCGGTGCGTCGGTGCGTGCCACGACGACGAACTTGCTCGGCTTGATCGTGAGCCAGACGTGGGTGCCTACGGAGTGCCAGTTCAAGTACGGTAGCGGTAGTTTTTCCCGCATTTGGTATGGCAGGCAAACCGACGTGCAAGTATCGAACGTGGTTCTGACCAAAACGGTGGAAGCGGGGAAGGCGATCAATTTCGGCGGCCGCTACTACTGGAACAGTGCGTGGTCATCGCTTTACACCTCACTGAACAGCACGCGGAACGTGGTGGCTCTGGTGAATGGGGATACTCCTCCGACGACCACGCCGCTTTATCAGCAGCCGACGCTTGAGAGTTTCCTGCTGCCGTATCTGGACGATCAGGGGAACGTGAAAATCGGTCCGAAGGATGTGATTTACCTGATGGAATTGACTCATACGAATCCGAACGACGGAGGCTTCGACCTTCAGGATCTGGTGATTTTGGTGACCTTTAAAACTTCGTGATGAAGCGACTTGTGAAAGTGATGATATTTGCCGGTGCGCTGTGGGTTTCAACGGCGTGCACGGGTTTCTCGCAGGAAGCTTCCCGTAAAGTGGTGGGAATTGTCACGACCGAGGAGTTGCTGAAACAACGGCAAAACCATCCGCAGGCCGAAGTGAAAAAGGATTGGGTGAAGGTGGAAGGTCAGGCGGATCCGAGCACGCGCCAGCCGGTGCGGGATATCATCAGCCAGTCCGATATTCTCAGTTACGCGGGCTACACCACGCTGGTGCCGAAACGGGCGATCATCCACCGGCCGGCGGAATATCAGAGCCGATATGAATTTGTAAAAGGCAGCAAGGTGGTGAGCTGGCTGGAATTTTATCGCTTGAACCGTGGCTGGATCAGCGTGGTGGAAGTCAGCAGGGAGCAGGCGGAAGGCAAAGTCCCGTTGTCCGAGGAAACGCGCGGGATGTTGGAAAAATCCACGAATCTGGTGGTGGCGGTGTATCAGGGAGGTCCGATTTCCTTATTGCCGCCGGTGAAGCCGCCACCTCCGGCAAATCCGGCTGAGACTCCAAGTCCATGAAATCCGTCTTGTATTACCTGTTGTGGATGCCCGCCGTCGGTCCGGCGGGTGTTTTCGCGGATACGTATACGAATTTCATCCGGCAGGTCCAATATCCCTCGAACGTGGTGTGGGACATGGACGTGGAGGCGTCCGGAGCAAAGCAATCCGCGCTGGTCGTGGAGGACGGAGGGGCGCAATTCCAGCTTCACGCGGTGAATTCCGCCACCCTCGCGGCCTACGTGCTCGATGCGAAATACGTGGGTGCCTACGTGCCGATCGCTCAAATTTCAATCCGTTCGGAAGATCCGTATGCGACGATCCCGCGCACGAGGGCAGGGCGGCCGTTTTATGTGGATATCACCATCACGGGCTTGCTGAGCGGCGAGGCTTATCCGGCCGCATCGAAAGAGGTCACGTTCCTCCATCACGTGCAATCGTATGGAGAAGGAGGGACAGGGGTGAACCTTGACCGCACGCAGGCGACGCTGGTTTCCCAGGAAAGCATCACGACAAACCTGGATGCTGATACACGGACTTACCGCTACAGCGTGGTGCCTGCTGCTGATGTCGCGAAAATCCGGGGAGAGGAACGGTTTTCTGTTTTTACGATTCAGGACACGAGGGAGACGTATTCGATCGAACCGTCACAGCTTGCCTCACAATACATCCAGATTTGGCCGGTGCCGGAGGGGACGATTTCCGGCATCGCGATGAATGGAAAATACAAGGATCTGATTCCAACGGTGACGTTCGGTGTGAAGGATGTGTATCCGGGGTCTCAAATCTATGCGCAGGCTTACCAAGGCGGCGTGAACGACAACCCGTCGGATCCGGTCCAGGTGGCGGCGGCCAACGCGGCGGTGTATGCGACGCCGACGGATGCTTCATTTTCCAGCACGAATCTCAGCGGGAAATTGCCAGTGGACGGCCAGTGGACGGTGGAGCTCATTTCCTCGTCGCCTTTCGGTCTGGAGCGGTTGGATTATGTGACTTTCGACATCGACCGGACGATCTCGGTGAGAGGATCGATGACGACGGCGGAGTAATTCCCCCCTACTTGTTCACGTTATGTTCAAGGGCGTGCATCAGTTCTACCCTGAAATTGTCATTGCGATAGATGACTGAAAACCGCGCGTCTTTCTTTTTCCGGAGCAGATCCTCCACTTCGGTGAAAGCGAGCAGCAAAAACAATCCCCTCACAGGCTCCCGATGAAACGATTCTGTCCGAGTGACAAATTGGTCCTCCACCGTCCGCTGCTGCTGGTTCGTCAGCAGGGGGCCGTATTGGTGGGTCATTTGCTTGCGCAGTTCTTCAAAGCGGGATTCCACGAGATCCGCCGCCGCGTCCGGGTCGGAAAAAGTGACGGTGGCTTCATACAATTTTCCGACCAGAAACCGGCCTTCGATGCTGCGGGCTTTGGAATCGGGCAGGAAACCTTTCCGCGCCTCCACCCGCAGCACCCGCAATGCGGGTTGATCTGCCGGGAGGGAAATGTTAACATCCAAGGAATGTTGGGATGCCCAAGTGATCAGCTTTTCCGGAGAATCTCCCCAATGCAGTCCGAACGGCGGTTCGAGAATCGCCTGGGAATAAGCATGGGTGCTCCACGATACGAACAGCAAAAGCCGGAAGAGGAATCCGCGGGGCATGCCCGGAGTTTTCGTGCTCGCCTGGGAATTCGCAAGGCGGGATCGCAACGACGCGGTTTTCTTTTGGTGGAGAGCCTCGTTTCCCTGTCCATCATCACGGCGGTAGGTGTCATTTTATTGAAGCTTTCGCTGAACGTCCTCGTCCCCCGCCAATGGACGATGATGCAATCGCTGACGGACGCCTACATGAGCTACGAGCGGTCTTACGCCGAGCGGATTCCTTTCGACACATTGACGGGAAATACCTCTCCCTGGCCGGAGAATCCGTCGGTTTCGTCCGTCGCCGATGTGGAGATCGGAAGGCTTCCCGGTGGAACGGCCGTCACGGGAACCGTGACGCGCACGTTGTATTACGATCAGACTGCGGATTCGAGTGCCGAGGAGAATCCCGCGCGCATGGTTGTTTGCCGCGCTCAAAGCGTCCTGAGATACACGGTTGGCAACCGTACTTATCTGAAATCCCGCACCGTCCTGCGTTCCCAATGAAAAGGATTTCCAAACTTCGGAAACGACGAGGTTTCACCCTGGTGGAGCTGACCATCACGATCCTGCTCGGGATGGCCATCGTGGGCATGCTGATGGCTGTTTTCAACCAGCAGTTGCTATTTCTCAAGCTCTTCAGGACCCAGAATTTCCTGATCGATGAGGCGCCGATGATCAACATGCAGGTCAGCCGCCTCGTCAGCAAAGCGGAGCGCTTCCGCCTGCATGAGACCACGGCGGATGCTCTCAAGGGCACCGGCGCGGTATCGTCCGACGCGAAAGTTCTGGTGATGAACTTCCGACAGCCGGACGGCTCGATGCGCGCGACGATGCTTTCCTGGGAAAACAACCAGTTGCTTTACTACATCGTGCCCACCGAAGGCGAGCTCGGAGCCGCGCAGTGGACCGTCACCAACAAGCCCTTTGCTGTCACCTTCGGGATCGTGGACGGTGTTTTGCGCATGACTCTCACTGGAACTGCGGGAGAGCAAATCACCTATTCCGGCACGGTCCAAAGCAGCGGTGCGATTCAATTCGACGGAACGGCCAGCCAATGAAAACATCCCTCTCTTCCCGCCATCCGCGCGGTTACATTTCCCTGATGACCGTCATCTGCACGCTGACGCTTCTGCTGATGCTGATGCTTTACGCTTACAAGCGCTCGCTGGCATCCATGAACACGCAGAAGCAGGTGCAGCTCAAGGTGGATTACAATGAGAAGGAAGAGGCGATGTTGCGTTACCTCGTCGCCAACGTGCCGAACCGCGCGATCCGGGCGATGCAGGACGGCTCCACTGCGAGCACGGATCTCACCTGGGAAGCGCTTTTTACGGAATCCATCACGGCGGGAAATGCTCGTCAATCGATCGCCCCGGCGTTGGTGACGGCCACGGGGGCTGCCAGCGCCCGTCTGGCGAATACCGGCGACTCGGCGCTCGCCACCCATGTCGCGAGCATTTTTACAGCGGTGAATGACGAGGTGGGACTCGTTTCCACCGGGCTGAACCGTTCGCTGGGCTCCGGGTATCCCGTGGCGTTGAATTGCACGGACGCGGTGACAAACGCGCGGGATTTGCTCTATCCGATTATTTCCTCGAATAAAAAATACGGCGCGCTGGCCTCCGGAGCGGTCGGGCGTTCGACGGACGAAACGGACGGCTATCAGAATGTGAACGTTCTCACTTATCCGAGGATCAACTTCGGTTACGGCACTCCGGGAGCCGATTTCGTCGCGAAGCGGAACTGGTGGGCGTTCAATATCGATCTGGCGGCGAACGACGCCGCGACGACTTCCCTGAAAACCGCGCCGCGCCAATTCGTGCTTTCCGTTTATGAAGTGCCGTCCCAGCTCGCGATTTCCTCGGCGGCCGCGATGGCGCTCGGCCAATACAGCTCCGGTTCGGACTGGGAAAATGTGACGGTCAGCGGAAATGTTTTCGCGGGAAAAGCGGACGTGGCCGCGAATATGGCTCTGGACGGATTAGCCAGCCGCCGCTTGTCGACGTTGGCGGCGGGCTCTACGATCGGAGGACAGGCGTTGACCGGAAATGTGTTCACACCGGGAGTGAGAGAGGCCTACCAGCTTACAACGGGCGATTTCTTCCCGGTTTCGCAGGCGTCCGAGAGCGGCAAGGTCGCCTTCGTTCCCATCACGCGGGAGGCCGATTTTTTCGACGCGTATTCGCAGGATGTCACTTGTTGGGACGGCTCGTCGGATACCGCTATCAACGTTGCAAGCAATGAAACCAACACGGTGGCCACCCAAACCTGGAACAACTATTCCATCGGCGCGCTGCAAACCGCGATGCGTCTTGATCTGGTGGAATGCGCGGGGATTGGCGGAGCGCCGACACGCTTCCAATTTCAGTATCTGAACACATCAGGGAATCCACAATCCGTTTTATTGTTGGCGAAAAACATCGGTTTCATCGAAATCTGGAATAATTCGGACTCCGATGGGAAATACTATATCAAAATGTATCCGGAACGGATTCCGGAATTTTTGGCGTCGCTCGGAGATGCGGCAGGCGTTTCCATCAACAATTCCATCGCCGTGAATGTGAATTACAAAAATAAGCTCCTCGGGACGAACTATCCGCAGGCCGCTCCGAGTGATCTCGATACCTATCCTTACCGGGTTGCGATCGGAGAGGCTGATGATTTGACTCCATTTACCAAAGGATTCTCCCTCGTCACCAATCTGCGCCTCTATATTGCGGACGATTTCAATGCCACTTCGATGGATCCTCCGACGGGATATGGGGGAACGACGCCTTATTACCCGCCTTGCTCGCTATTCGCTCCCGAAAAACGTTACGGTCTCTCGACCGATCCGATTTCCGTAGAGCTGACCGGGCAGGTGGGATCGGTAGCGAATGATGCGGATGACGCGGTGCATCCGCTCGACTCGAAAGGAGGCGAGACCGAAACCGCCATTTCCTCTTCAAAGCTGACCGTGAATCTCCACGCCATTTCCGATCCCGCCGACCTGCCGCCGATCACCATGATGAACTGGCTGATTCTGCTGGAAGAGAAGACGAATCAGTTTTGAGGGGAGAGCCGACGATTCATGCCGGCTTTTCCTTTGAACATTGGCTACAGCGGAATGCTGTAATGAGCCGACGTGAACGTGGGCGCTCCCTCGATTTTCAATGAAAAAAGCCGCATTCCGAAAGGAGTGCGGCTTTTGAGGGTTTAGCGGCTCACGCGTAGCTGCGGATGGAGGCCTGCACGGATTCGTAAACGAGCGCTTCCTTGTGGAGCGTCGGTGCCACGCCGTTGCCGTTGTATTCCCAGGCGGAAACGTGGGAGAACTTGTCGTCGTGGCGCTTGGCTTCACCGGCCTGGGTTTTGCCTGCCTGCACTTCGGGGTCGTTATTGGTGAACTGGTGCTCGGCGCGGAAGTGGCCGCCACAGGACTCCTCTCGGTCGCGGGCGTCGTAGCACATCATTTCGGCGAATTCGAGGAAATCGGCGACGCGGCCGGCTTTTTCGAGTTCCATGTTGGCACCGGTGCTGGTGCCGGGAACGCGGAGGTTTTGCCAGAATTCCTCGCGGATTTTCGGGATCTCGGCAAGGGCTTCGGTGAGGCCTTCGCGGGAGCGTTCCATGCCGCACTTGTTCCACATGACGTGGCCGAGTTCTTTATGGAAGGAATCGACGGTGCGTTCTCCCTTGATGCCCATGAGCGTGTTGATGCGCTCTTCGGCGGAAGCCTTGGCTTCGGCGAATTCCGGCGCGGAAGTGGTGACGCTGCCGGGCTTTTGGGTGGCCAGATAGTTTGCGATGGTGGTCGGGATGACGAAGTAGCCGTCGGCGAGACCTTGCATGAGGGCGGAGGCGCCGAGGCGGTTCGCTCCGTGGTCGGAGAAATTCGCTTCGCCGAGGACGTGCAGGCCGGGGACGTTCGACATGAGGTTGTAGTCCACCCAGAGGCCGCCCATGGTGTAGTGGACGGCGGGATAAATCATCATCGGTCCCTTGTAAGGGTCTTCACCGGCGATTTTTTCGTACATCTGGAAGAGGTTGCCGTAGCGGGAGCGGATGGTGGCTTCGCCAAGGCGCTCGGTGGCATCACGGAAATCGAGGTAAACGCCGAGACCGGTCGGGGCGATACCACGGCCGTCGTCGCAGGCTTCCTTGGCGGCGCGGGAAGAAATGTCGCGCGGGGCGAGGTTGCCGAAGGAAGGGTATTTGCGCTCAAGGAAGTAGTCGCGGTCCTCTTCGGCGACGTCGGTGGGGCCGATGATTTTCTTGCGGATTTTCTCGGCGATTTCCTGGGATTTCGGCGCCCAGACGCGGCCGTCGTTGCGGAGGGACTCGGACATCAGGGTGAGCTTCGATTGGTAGTCGCCGCTGACGGGGATGCAGGTCGGGTGGATCTGGGTGAAGCAGGGGTTGGCGAAGTAGGCTCCCTTTTTCGAGGCGCGCCAGGCGGCGGTGACGTTGCAGCCCATGGCGTTGGTGGAGAGGAAGAAGACGTTGCCGTAGCCGCCGGTGGCGAGGATGACGGCATCCGCCGAGTGGGTGGTGATTTCACCGGTGCGGAGATCGCGGACGACGATGCCCTTGGCGTGGCCGTCGACAAGGACGAGCTCGAGCATCTCGCTGCGGGTGAACATTTTCACGCCGCCCTTGGCGATTTCTTTTTCGAGCGCCTGGTAGCAGCCGATGAGGAGCTGTTGCCCGGTTTGGCCGCGGGCATAGAAGGTGCGGGAAACCTGGGCTCCGCCGAAGGAGCGGTTGTCGAGCAGACCGCCGTATTCGCGGGCGAAGGGAACTCCCTGGGCGACGCATTGGTCGATGATGCCGTTGGAAACTTCGGCGAGGCGGTAGACGTTGGCTTCACGGGCGCGGAAATCGCCGCCCTTGATGGTATCATAGAACAGACGGCGGACGGAGTCTCCGTCGTTGCGGTAGTTTTTGGCGGCGTTGATGCCGCCTTGGGCGGCGATGGAGTGGGCGCGGCGCGGGGAATCGAGGTGGGTGAAACATTTCACCTGATAACCCAGCTCGGCGAGGGTGGCGGCCGCCGCACCACCGGCGAGGCCGGAACCGACGACGATGACGGAGAATTTCCGCTTGTTCGCCGGGTTGATGAGCTTGGAGTCCATCTTGTGCTTGGACCACTTTTGTTCAAGGGGACCGGCGGGGATTTTACTGTCGAGAGCCATGGCTTCAGGGAATGTGGAGGAGTGGAGGAAAGGGGTGGGAAGGACGGAAGATCAACGGCCGAATTTAAAGATGAAAATCGCGGCTGGAATGGAAAGGAATCCGACCCAGATGAAGAGGGAGTAGCCTTGGCTGACCGCGGCGATGAGGCTTTCGGATTTTTTCGAGCGCAGGCCGAGGGTTTGGAAAATGGACTGCACGCCGTGGCCGAGGTGGGAGCAGAGACAAGTCATTGCGATGACATAGAAGAGGACGACGTACCAGACGGAGAAGCCGTCGATCACCATTTTCCAGGCGTCCATGCGGGTTTCGCCGGTTTTTGCGAGATAGAGAGGGTCGACGTAGCTGCCGTAGGTGTTGCCGAGGTGCAGGGTGAAGTGGGCGAGGTGATAGGCGACGAAGGCGAGGATCGTCAGGCCGCTCCAGACCATGAGGCGGGAGGATTTGGTGGCCTTCAGGGTGTTTTGATAAGCGTATGGCTGGCGCGCGGCCTTGTTTTGGCGGACGAGGCAGATGGTGGTCCAGACGTGGGCGACGAGGCAGGCGAGCAGGCCGAGGCGGGCGACCCAGACGCCGCCGCCATGGAGGAAGTGGTGGAGAAATTGCGCGTAGTCGTTGAAGGCTTCACGGCCGAGGAAAACCACGAGGTTTCCGATCAGGTGACCGGCGAGGAAAAGGACGAGGGCGAGGCCGGTGATGGCGACGATGAATTTTTTCCCGATGGATGAGGACCAGTAAGCGGAAAGGCTGCGGGTAAGTGCGTTCATGGAGGAGGATCAGAAAAGCGGAGCTGAGGAGGGTTGCGGCGGTGCGGATTGGGCCTTTTTACGCGCCACAACCGCAAGGATGGAGAATCGCTTGCGGATTTTCAAGGGTAAGGATGGGAGGGAAGAAGATTCGCGCGATATTTCGAAAAATACGCCGCGAGAGCCGATCTGCTTGCATCGGCGGCATGAGAAAGGTTAAGACGCTTATTGAGTGATTGCGGTGTTCGGTTCCTCTAGGTTCTTGAATTTCAGTGATCTCAGAAAAGTTGGCCCGCTGTCTGCTGAAGATCCCTCCACACCAACCCATGGCTATGTTCAACGGCTACGACCCCGGTAAATTCCACGATGAGATGTTTTGTGCAGATGGGTCCGTGAGGCCTTACTGCGCGCCTCTGTTTGAAAAGTTCAGTCAATTGGAGGAACAGGATTTCCTGGATCGAAAAGCGACCTCGGAGCTTTATTTCATGCGGCAGGGGATTACCTTCAACGTGTATCATGACAATCAGGGGACGGAGCGCATTTTTCCGTTCGATCCGATTCCTCGTGTGATTCCCGCGGATGAGTGGGAGCATCTGGAGGCAGGGCTTACCCAACGGATCGTGGCGTTGAATCTCTTCCTTCATGATATCTATCATGAGCAGCAGATTCTCAAGGACGGGGTGATTCCCCGTTTTTATATCGAGCAGGCGAAACATTACCGCCCGGAGTTCCGTGGTGTGGATGTTCCCGCGGATATTTATATCCATATCTGCGGCAGCGATTTGATCCGTGGGGAAGACGGTACTTACTACGTGCTGGAAGACAACGGCCGTTGTCCGTCCGGCGCTTCTTATCTTCTGGAAAACCGTAATGCCCTGAAGCGGTCGTTTCCCGGATTGTTCGATTCTCTCGGCGTGAGACCGGTGGACTCCTATCCACGGGATTTGCTGAACATGCTGCACCACATTTCTCCGCGCCGCGATGTGGATCCGGTGTGCGTCCTGCTGACGCCGGGTTGCTATAACAGCGCGTATTTCGAACATTGCTATCTTGCCCGCGAAATGGGCATCGAGATCGTGGAAGGCCGGGATCTGGTGGTGAAAGACAACATCGTTTACATGCGCACGACCCACGGTCTGGTGCGGGTGGATGTGATTTACCGCCGGATCGACGACGATTTCATCGATCCCGTGGTTTTTCGCAAAGACTCGGTGCTCGGCGTGCCGGGACTGATGAATGCTTACCGTGCCGGAAACGTCGCGCTCGCCAATGCCGTGGGCACCGGGGTGGCGGACGATAAGGTGATTTACTACTTCGTGCCGAAGATCATCGAATACTACCTCGGCCAGAAACCGATTTTGCCGAACGTCCCGACGTATCTCGCGTCCGAGCCGGAAGATTTGAAATACATTCTCGATAACCTGCCCCGCCTGGTGGTGAAGGCGGCGAATGAATCCGGCGGCTACGGCATGCTCATGGGGCCGAGTGCTTCCGAGGAGGAAATCGAGAAATTCCGCCAGCTCATCATCGCGGATCCACGGAATTACATCGCCCAGCCGGTCATTTCCCTCTCCCGCAGCCCGACGTGGTGCGAAGGCGCGCTGGAAGGCCGCCACATCGATCTCCGGCCGTACATTATTTATGGCGAAGATGTGAAAATCGTTCCCGGCGGGCTCACCCGCGTCGCTCTCACCAAGGATTCACTGGTTGTCAATTCGTCCCAAGGGGGCGGCAGCAAGGACACCTGGGTACTCAAATAAACTTTCACCATGCTTTCTCGAGTCGCCAATACGTTATACTGGATGGTCCGTTATGTGGAACGGGCCGACAACCTCGCCCGTCTGATTGATGTCAACCAGCAGCTGCTTCTGGATTTTGAGAGCCTGGACAGCCAGCGCCTGAACGGATTCTGGAAGCCGATCATTCTCAGCACCGGAGACGAGGAGTTGTTTTCCTCGCTCTACGATGATGCGGGGAGCGACGAGGTGGTCCGTTTCCTGACGGACGATCCCCGGAATCCTAATAGCATCACTTCCTGCATCGCTCTTGCGCGGGAAAATGCCCGCACGGTGCGGGACCAGCTGTCCGACGAGCTGTGGGAAGAACTCAACTCGCTTTATCTTTTCAGCCGTTCCGAAGAAGCGGCGCGTCTGATCAAATCCGATCCTCCGCGTTTTTATGGAAACATCCGCCGTGCGGCGATGACCTTCCATGGCACGGCCGCCTCGACGACTTCCCGCAACGAAGCGTGGGAATTCATGGATATCGGGCGCTTTTTGGAGCGGGCGGATAAAACCACTCGTTTCCTCGATATCTACAATTACCTGCCGGCGGGCGGTGACGATGAAGCGGATTCCGCGAAAATTCTCCACTGGACGGCGATTCTTCGTTCCTGCGGAGCCATGAGCACCATTCGCGCGCAAAAGTGCCCGATCAATGCGAGAAATACCGTCGAGTTGCTGCTTTATTCCCGCGATTTCCCCCGTTCCGTGCGCTATTGCGTTGATCGCGTGGACGCCAGCCTGCACGGAATTTCAGGCACGCCGCGCGGTTCATTTACCAATACGTGCGAATGCGAGTCAGGGAAGCTTCTGTCGGATTTGAACTTCGGTTCCCCGTCGGATGCGTTCGAAAACAGCCTCCACGATTATCTGGATGATCTGCAGGCACGTTTCAACAAGATCGGTGCCGAGCTTTTCGAAACCTACGTGCTGCTTCCATCGGAAGCTGAGGAAAAGCCCACCGAGCGTCCGCCGCAAAATGCCGCTGTCGCCGCATGGCAGTTCGAGCAGCAGCAGCAACAGCAGCAAACGAAACGTGAAAACGCCAAGTGAGCCGGTTTCCGCCCGAGCGGGGTTGAAGCTGGCGGTCACCCACCGCACCACATTCGTCTATGCCTTTCCGGTCACGGACAGCGTGAACACGCTCCATCTGGAGCCGAGGACCTTTCCGTATCAGAAAACCATCAGCGCGTTCATCCGGGTCATTCCGGCGACGCGGGTGAGGCGTTTCACCGATCTTTTTCAAAATATCACCCATCATTTCGAACTCACCGGCGCTCATTCCAAGCTGGAGATCGAAAGCAAAATCCGCGTTCACAATTTACCGCTGGATCTCGGTGAAGCGGTGCGCGCGGCTCCCATGAGCGAGCTGGACGATGCTTCGGTGAAGGAAACCACGTGGCAATTCCTACAGGACAGCCCGTGTATTTCCAAGAGCCCGGAAGTTTGGAGGCAAGCGCTGGATCTGACGGAGGGATCGGGCGGTGTTTATGCGAAAGCGCGGGCGCTCATGGAATGGATCTACCGGGAAATGCGATATGTTCCCGGCTCCACCGATGTGGATACCCATGCCGATGAGGCGTTCAACAGCCGCTGCGGAGTGTGCCAGGATTTCTGCCACGTGATGATTTCCCTCTGCCGCTCGGTCGGCATCCCGGCGCGTTATGCCTCCGGCTATTTATATAACGGGCCGCGCGATACCTTGGTGGGAGCGCAGGCGTCCCACGCATGGTGTGAGGTGTATCTGCCACACGCGGGATGGATCGGCTTCGATCCGACAAATCGTACTCTGGCGGATGAACGATATGTAAAAATCGCCGTAGGACGGGATTACCGGGATGTTCCGCCCGTCCACGGCACTTACCGGGGAACCGGCCACTGCCGGATGGAGGTGCAGGTTCTGGTCGAAAAAATCTAGGGTTCAGAACGGTTTGTAGATTCCCAGGTAAGCCGCGCCGATGCCGGCTGCGAGGCACAGGAAAAACACCACCGGACTCGGCAGCACCTTGCGCTTCGCCAAAGCCGGAGCCACGCCGATGAAAAGCCAGATGCCGATTTTCGCCATCCACC
>JASGGK010000024.1:0-27489 GCA_047605125.1 Luteolibacter sp. | reverse complement strand
AGAAGGCGCGGGAGCGGCCGACGTGGTTTTCCCAGAGGCGGGATTGGGATTCGTGAATGCCGAGCGAGGCGAACGAACCGGAGGGAAGTCCGAAATCATCGGCGGGCAGGCCTTGTTCGTAGAGGCCGTGGCCGGCTTCGTGGAGCACGCCGAAGAGCGAGGACGTGAAGTCGCTTTCCATGTAGCGCGTGGTCAGGCGGATGTCGTGCGGGCCGAGCGTGGTGCAGAATGGATGGGTGGTGGTATCGATGCGGCCTGCTTCGAAATCAAATCCGATGGAGCGGGCGACCTGCTCGTTGAAACGTTTTTGGGCTTCGACGGGGTAGGGGCCGGGGGGGAGTGTCGGGGCGTGGGCGGTGGAGTTTTCCACCGCTTGGGCGGCGATTTCGCGAAGAGCGGGTTTCAGTGAATCGAACAACCCGGCGACGGCGGCGGTGCTGGTGGCGCGTTCGTAGCCATCGAGCAGGGCGTCATAGGCTTCGCCGGTGTGGCCCCAGAGGGCGGCTTGTTCGCGGGCGATGCCGACGAGGGTTTCGAGATGCGGAGCGAAAATCGGGAAGTCGGATTTTTTCCGGGCATCCGCCCATGCGTGTTTCGCGAGTGATGCGGCGGACGATGCGCGGGAGACGAGTTCGACGGGCAATTTCGTGGCACGGTCAAATTCGCGGCGAAGCTGGCGGAGATTGGCGGTGAGGGTGGAATCCGAACCGTCATCGGCGGCCTCGGCGGTTTCGAGCGCTTGTTTCCATTCGGCAGAAGTCGCGAGTTCGTGGGCGCGGGAGGAAAGCCAGGCGAGTTGTGAGGCGCGGTATTCTGATGCGGCGGGCGGCATGTAGGTTTCCTGATCCCATCCGATGACTTCGGCGGAGGAGCGGATCAGGGCGCATTCGCGGGCTTTCTCGAAAATCGACATGCCGTTTTCTGAAGGAAATCGGCGGCTTGGAAAAGAGTGAATGTGGGGAGATTAAGAGCCGAGGTGGTCCTCGGCGTTCCAGGGAGTGATGGTGATTTCGTGATCAATGGCTTTGCGGGCGGAGGCGATGGCGGAAATGTAGCGGGAGAGCGTGCTCTCGGTCATGGTGAAGGCTGTTTCACGCTCGGGAGAACCATCGGGAGCGGTGAGGAATTCTTTGTGCTGGCGGGTTTCGTAGGCCTGCTTGGCGGCGACGGCGGTCCAGATCTGATGAAATGCGGATGTCAGCGGGTGGCTTGGAAATGCTTCGGCGAGCGAGATGCCTGTGGTGAGTCGCTCTGCGGAAAACCGGCGGGTTTCAGTGCCCCACATGACTTCGTAAGCTGTGGCTTGTGGGGCGATGATGCGGAAGGTGAAGCGGTTCAGCTCAGTGGGGAAATTGGTTAAATCGAGTCCGGCGCGGAGCGAGTTGGAATCATCGGGCGGGCCATTGCCGGGGTCGAAGGGGAACCGGGTGCTGCGCAGATGCAGGTGGCAGCTGGAGTTGGAGAGGATTTGATGCCCTTCGCTGGCGGCCGCTTCTCCGGTGGTCGCGTTCAGGGTGAAAGCGGCGAGTTCGCGGACGAGTCCGAGTTTTACGAGAAACCCGTAGCCGATGATCGCTTGTCCGGCCCAGTCGGGATGCACGCCGTCCTGCCCGGCGATGCGGAAATCCGGGCCGAAGCGGGACGTTGCATCGAAGTGCGCTTCCAGCATGGCGCGGAAATGATCGGCGAAACTGATGCGGAGGTCCTGTGCCAAATGCCCCGCGACGTTGCGGAGCCGGCAAAGGGTGAGATTGAGATCGTGCCGGCTGCCGCGCGCGGTTTTCACCCAATCCGGCACGGCGCCGATGATGGTGGGCGAGCCGAGCAGGATGCGGCAACCTGCGGCGTGGAAGTTTTGTAAAATGGCGGCGAGGTTCTCACGGAATTCCCCGGCGATTTCCGGAGCGTAAGGCATGTAACGGGAATCGTTCATTCCATAGAGCACGGTGGCGATGGTCGGGCGGAAACGCAGCACGTCCGCGTGTTGGCGGCGGAGGAATTCCCCGGCTTTTTCACCGCTCCAGCCGAACTGGCGGACGCTGATTTCAAGATCCGGACGGCAGGCGGCGAGATAAGTTTCGATGAGGACGGAATACAACCGCTGTTCCGTGAGTGAATCCCCGCAGATCGCGAGATGGTCGCCTTTTTGAAGTGGTTCCGGCCTGAAATCCGGCAAGGGATCGAGCGGGTAATCCGAAAGCGCCAGTTCTCCGCAGGACTGGTGGTTTTTCAGACGGATGAGAGTTGCGCGGAGACGGGCGAAGGTGCTCAAGGGGCGAGGGGACGCCAGTCGGTGGCGCGGACGTTGAGGATTTCGAGATATTGGCTTTTGCCGTCCGCCGATGCTTTTTTCGCGACCTCGAGCACGAGATTGGAAAAGCCGCCTTCCGGGGTGGTTTGCCGGAGTTTTTCGAAAGTCTCCGTGCCGGTTTTGCAGTAGGCGTTTTTCACTCGGTCCGGGATCGGCGGGTAGATCTGATAGGTGATGAAGTGTTCGTTCCGTGATTGGGATTCCGCATCGGGCGGCAGGGTTACGACGAGGTGGAAAACCCCGCTGGTGCCGGCCGGCCCCATGGTGAATTTCGTGAAACGGTCATCGCGGAATTCCACGAACGTCATCCAATCGACAAACCAGCCTTTCGACGTTTCCTGCACGGCGACGGGGATTCCGCCGGGCATGGATTCCGTGACGACCTGGAAAATGAAAAGGGTTTCGCCTGTTTCGGGATCGGTGGTGCTGTGGGCGACCTGGATGGATTGATAGGGAGTCGGGCCGTCCGGTGCTTCGTGGGAATAGGCTTCCATCGCGGTGCGGAGCGATTCGGCGTTGAGCACATAGGTGTTTCGCGTCGCCCAATCGGGAGCGTCGAGGAAGGCTTTGAGCACGGCGAGCGCCTGATCGGAAACTTTGGACGGTTTTTCCGGAGCGGGTTTGGTTTCGGCAGGGATTGCCCCGGCCGGGGACTTGACGGGTTCGGCGGGTGTTTCTTCGGGAGAAATCACCGTTTTGACGACGGTTTTCACCGGGATCTCCGGCATTCGGGTGATTTCGCGCGGTGGTTTCGGATTAAAAAGATCCGGCATGCGCTGGCCCAGCAGGTAACCGAGCGCCATGGAAACAAGGCCGGTGAGAGCGCAGGAGAGAAACAACACGGCGCGGCGCGGACCGCAGCGGAAGGGTGGTAAAGATGCCGGAACAGGTTGTGGCGGAGCCGCAGCTGCGGCAGGGGCCGCAGGTGGTGTTTCCGGCGCGGTGGCGCGGCACGAGGAGGAATCGGAAAACGGAACGTCCGCGAAAGGTTCCGGAGATTCGGGTTCGGCCACACGCTTTGCGCCGATGCCGGCATGAGGATTTGGTGCGATGATTTCCCGTTGGCAACGCGGGCAGGGACCGCGCTGCCCTGCCAGCTCGTAGGGTAGTTGCAGGGTGATGCCGCACGCCGGGCAGGGGAACTGAATCATCTGAGGCATGGGAAAAGACGTGAAACTGGGGGGAGATTAACCCATTGAAAACCCGGAGTCGAGACCCATGACAGGATGACGCCGGTGTCCTCACAAGGAAATTTTAAAAATTAGACTGACATTCAGCAAAATTTAACTATTTAGAGATCTTTATCTGATGGGTTTTAAAGATTTTAAAATCATGACTCCTCCACGTCTGCTCACGGGTTTTGTTTTATGTGCCATGCCATTGCTCGTTCAAGGGGCTGGTTACTATTTGCCGAACCAGGACGCATTGGCCACGGCGAAGGGAAATGCCTTTGTGGCGACGGCGGGATTCCGCAGCGGCGGTGTTTTATAACCCGGCGGGTTTGACCCAACTGAAATCGCCGCAAGCGGAAGTCGGCGTGTATTCCATCGTCCTTGGAAACAAGGCGGATATCAATGGCGAGAGTTATGATGCAGATACGGAATTGCAGGCAGCGCCCCACATTTATTACGCGCAGCCGTTGAATGAGGATTGGAGTTTAGGTTTTGCGATCAATTCACCTTATGGTCTTGGCACGGAATGGGGTGACACGCCATTCCGCCAGGCGGTGACGGAAGCTCGTCTGATGTATCTGAGCGCGACGGCCGCCCTCGCGTATCGCATCAACAACCAGCTTTCGATCGGCGCTTCGATTTCCGGAAACTATGCGGACCTTACGCTGGAGCAGGGATTGGGGCCGAGCCCGTTTCCGTATTACCTGCGCTATGAAGGTCACGATGTGGGAATTTTCGGCGCGCTTGGGATTTTGTGGCAACCGCTGCCCGTGCATTCGTTCGGTCTGACTTACACGACGAAGTCCGAGTTCGATCTGGAAGGCGATGTGAGGTCGAATTTACTCGCTGACAGCGATGGTAAAATGGATTTCCTCGCATCGGCCCGTGCGGCATTCGGTTATTCCTATCGTCCGAAACCCGGCTGGAATATTGAGGCGAACATCGAGTGGGTGGATTGGGATTCTCGAATCCTGATCGTGCCACTTGCATTCATCATGCTTCAATGTGATCTGCGGTTTTATCCCGCAGAAAGTGATTTCCTCACGGCCCTATCAACAACGGGCATCGGGCTTCAATGTGATCTGCGGATTTTATCCCGCAGAAAGTCTTAGAGACTGTCTGAAAAATCATAGAATCGCGCAAATTAATCTGTACTAAGTTGCTGACATATAAAATCATTCCGGGATGCGTGAGTATCCCAGCAGCTTAAATGATTCCGAGTGGGAAATTCTTGGACCACTTCTGCCACCAGAGCCTCTGACCCTACGCGGTCGTCCCCGGCTGCACACCAGACGAGACATTATGAATGGTATCCTGTATATCCTTCGCACGGGTGGAGCCTGGAGAATGATGCCTCACGATCTCCCGCACTGGAAAACCTGCTATCACTATTTTCGGCTGTGGGCAAAGCAAGGCTGGTGGAAACAAATCCACGACACTCCGCGCGACAAAGCTCGCCTCAAAAGCGGTAAAAAAAGCCCCCACGGCTGCGATTATTGACAGCCAAAGCGTTCGAACAGCTAGCCAATCCGGAGTTCGTGGTTATGATGCGGGTAAGAAAATTACAGGAAGAAAGCGACACATCCTGGTGGATACGCACGGGAACCTCCTGGCGCTTCAAGTAACGGCGGCAGATGTTCAGGATCGTGATGGAGCCAGGAGCCTGCTCAAGGACTTGCTGAAGACCTCTTATGGTTGGTTGAAGCTCATTTGGGCGGATGGCGGTTACAGTGGAAAACTGGAGGAGGATAGGGCTCAGCCCAGACCCGTTCAATCGCCGCCCGTCTTTCGGGTTCTTCCGGCCACCGTGACTTGGGGATCGCTCCCCAGAAATTTCCGGCGTGCTGATGCCTCCCCAAGGCCCCAGCCTGTGACCAGAACCCCGCGTCGTCAGGGCGGCTGGCAAGCCAGAACACGCCTTTCGACCGAATGACTCCCGGCCATTCCCGCTGCAACACGTCATGAAACCGTTCCGGGTGGAACGGCCGCCGGCGTTCGTAGACGAAATTCGAGATCCCATATTCCTCCGTCTCAGGAGTGTACGCCGGGCCTGCGGCTGGAAGGCGATACGGCCACGACGCGGATGGCATTGGAAGAACTCGATCGATCCGATACCGTGCTGCTGGTGGTCCGGGGCACCGACCTCCAGCATGAGCTCGAGGCGCTGCTGAGGGAGATTAACGTGAAAGGCAAGCGTTTGGCCATCGCCGTCACTTTTTCCGACAAGAATCCCGAGGAGGTAAGTCGACTTGCCGCTCATTACGGAAAATCGCTGGGTGTTCCGCTCGCGCAGGCTGGACATCTCACCGTCTGCAAAAAGCAGGAAATGAAGCTGTCGAAAGGCGACCGCCTGCAACTGAAAGCCAATGCGCAAACCGCAAAAGGAAAACGGTTCATCAACGGGGAACTCGTCACCGTGAAGCGGGTGGAGAAGAACGGCAAAATCCACCTCGATGACGGCCGCGTGCTGCTGCCCGAGTATCGGGAGTTTGTGCGCGGCTACGCCGTCACTTCCTACGCCTCACAGGGCAAGACGGTGGATCATGTGCTGTTTTCAGACTCCAGCATCAAGGCCGCGACCAATGCGGAACAGTGGTATGTGACCATTTCACGCGGTCGGATAGGGGTGAGAATCTTTACCACCGACAAGGAAACCCTGCGCGAAAACATCACCCGTCCGCAGCCCTCTCGACCGCCTCCTTCACTCGTAACTCCAACCCCCGAAACTATGAAATCGAAAGCGAAACAAGAATCCCTGCCGATGGACGATCCGGTTGATAAATGGCGTGTTGTCCGCGTTGGCAGAGGCGATCAAATCGAAGCAAACCAGAAATGGGCGCTCCGCTACGAAAACGATGTCCACGACCGCGCCTCAGGCGTTCAAGGAGAGAAGCGTCTGAAGACCATTGCGGAATTTCTCAACCGCCGCCAGCTCCGGCCTCAGCAAACCTGCATTGCCGATGCTTCCAGCCCGTCCGCGGCACTCTCCAAGCTCAGCGCTAAATTCAACCCTTGAAAATCATGACACCAGCACAACATGGCCGCTACTGGCGCGAATGGGGCCGGATCAGAAAACACCTCATCGAAGACGGCGAGTTTTCCCCCAAGGAGGCCGACGAGGAACGCTCTCTCATTCACGAGCGCGCACTGGGAGGGCCGAAGTCCTCGAAAGACCTGAAAAACGCGGATCTCGATAAGATTTTCTCAGCGTTCAAAAAATACCTGGTCTTGATCGATGGTCCATCCAAATCCGGAGAGGTTGATCAGGAGCGCAAGCGCCTGATTTTCGCCATTGAGAAATACGGCCTCGACGACGCGTATCTCAATAA
Organism: Luteolibacter sp.; assembly: GCA_047605125.1. Lineage (GTDB taxonomy): Bacteria > Verrucomicrobiota > Verrucomicrobiia > Verrucomicrobiales > Akkermansiaceae > Luteolibacter. Next base: position 20,677 of record JASGGK010000024.1, on the reverse strand, counting down.
GATCGCCCTCGATCAGTTCAAGGAACCCAGTTGGCGCGATCTGGACACTAAAACCCTGCGTTTTTTCCGCTTCACGGCAAAATCCCGCGCCGGTAAAAAATCCTCGAAGTAAATCCTTCAAATGGGCGCTCGTTTTCTCATCGCTTGCAAGACTTCTGCACCTCGCGTGCAAAGCACTTGCGACGAGCGGTCAAATTTCTCAACTCTCTGCGGAATCGCCTGTTTAGCGGTCCGTTCTTCTCAGTTACGTTTCGGGCCACATTTCAAGCCCCTGAACCCTCTCAACCGCTGATTTTCGGGCTTTTTCGCCCTGTTTCGGTTTCTTTCGGGTTTTTCTCAGTTGCTCTGCGGAACTTCGATAACCCGCTCAATATCAATATATGGCGGAACGGGAGGGATTCGAACCCTCGGTACGGTTACCCGTACGTTCCCTTAGCAAGGGAGTGCTTTCGACCGCTCAGCCACCGTTCCTGGAAACCGGGTCGCAGGGTTTGAACCATAGGGCAGGGAGCACGTCAACCTTCTGCCGAAAGAAAGTTCAGAAATGTGATTATTCCGGGGATTTTTCTTCGGTTTCTGTTTCAGCATCAACATGAGCGGCCGGGGCTTCGGCATCGGAGATGACGGCTTCTTCGAAGATGGTTGGAACTTCGGCGGCGGGTTCCGCTGCTTCGGTTTCAGTTACTTCGGCAGGTGTCTGTTCTTCGCTGGAATCTGTGGGGGTTTCAGCGGATTCTTCCGGAGTTTTCGTGCCTTTTTTGGCCTTGGCCTTTTTCGACGGAGTGGGTTCGCGGAGTTCCTGGACGACGAGGGAATCGTCCTGATAGAGGAGGATGTGGCCTTGCTGGAGGAGCCAGAAGAGGTCGGCGGCGTAGTCGGCGGGCGGGGCGGTGCTGCCTTCGGGCAGGACGGCTTCCCAGAGGCCGGCGAGTTTGGCGGGGCTGTTGGCGCGGATCCAGGCGACCATGATGCCGGGACGCTCGGCGAGGACGGCGTCCGGAGCGAGACCGTGCGGACGGGCGGGACCGGTGAAGAGTTTGCCCTGGCGTTTGAAAACGGGAAGGTGCTCGGCTTCGACGGCGCGGCAGACGGCGGGGATCAAGATGGCCGGGTGCTTGCGGGCGTGGCTGCCAGCGGCTTTGAGGGTGGCGAGCAGGGCGGGCGAGAGGTGCTTGGCGGGAATGGCGGCGGAGACTTCCGCGGCACGGGTTTCCTCGAAGGCTTGATCGAAGATTTGCGCGGCGAGGGCGCGTTCGGCTTCGGCGCGTTCTTCGAGCCACGGTTGCCCGGTTTCACCTTCGGCGGGTTCCGACTGGGTTTTGAGACGCCAACGGGTTTTCCGCTTCATGGTTTCCAACCAGGCGTTTACGGCTTCTTCGCCGCGCTCGGTGCGGACTTTCGCGGAAAATGCCTCGAAGGGCATGTTGGCGAAGCGCTCGCGGTGGAGACGGCGGAGATTGGTCTGGTAGGAGTGGAAATTCGGTGGTCCGAGCCATTCGCCGGAAAGACCGCAGCGGGCGACGGACTGGAAGTTGCCAGCGGGTGGCTCGACTTCGATGGTTTCTTCTTCGAGGAACTGGCTGCGGAGTTCGGAGTTCCAGAGGTGGGCGAGGGCTTCTTCGCGGGTGAGGAAGAGGGACTCGTCGAGCTTCCCACGGAAGAAGGCGGGTTGCTTTTCCTCGATTTCGAAAAGGGCGCGACAGCGGGCGCGTTCGGAAAGGAGAGTCTGGGCGATATCAAAAAGCGGATAAACGCGGGCGACCTGATGGACTTCCTTGGCGATGAGGTGGACGGCCTGGGCGTCCGGGTTCAACGTGACTTTGACGCCGGCGGCGGGTGCGACTTCGATGCGCTGCGGCGGGCCGTTGCGGCGGTCATCGAACTGGCGGCCACGGCCTTTGAAATCGCGGCGATCTCCGCCCTCGCGGTTGCCACGGAATTCGCGGTTGCCGCGCTCTCGATCCTCCCTGCGTGGCGGGCGGTTTTCATCCGCTCCTTCGGTCCGGGGTTTACGGGCTGGCTTGTCGCCGCCGGAACGCGCCCAAGCGGGTCCGAGGGCGAATTCGGACAGGAGGCCACGCAATGGATCTTTTTCGGAATCACTCACGGGATCGAGAATAGTGGGTTGTTTTTCAAATGACAAACACGCCTTTTTGGCAAAATCAGCCGCCGGTGCGCGGGTTGCGCTTTTTCTTTGCGTCGTTGGCCGGGGTGACATTTTTCATGCCGCCGGCTTGTTGCTGGGCTTTCTGGATTTCGGCCTGGCGTTCGGCCATGCGCTGGACCCAGGATTTTTTACCACTGTCGGCGCGGGCGACGAGTTCCGGCTCGGGGATCTTGTTCATGATCCAGGTTTGGCCGATGGAGAAGATGTTCTGTGTGGTCCAGTAAAGGGCGAGGGCGGAGGCGTAGTTGTAGCAGAAAAAGAAGAACATGAGCGGCATGAACTTCATGATTTTCTGCTGCATCGGGTCGCCCGCCTTCGGCATCATGGCCATTTGGGCGAAGCTGGTGACGGCCATGAGGATCGGCAGGATGTTGATCGGAATGTGATCGCCGATGATCGGGAGTTGGAAGGGAAGATGGACGGTGTAGAGGGTGTCCGGCTGGGAGAGGTCGGTGAGCCAGAGGAAGCCTTGGTGGCGGAGCTCGACGGCGTATTGGAGCATTTTGAAGAAGCCGAAGAAAACCGGGATCTGGATGAGCATGGGGAGGCAGCCGCCGAGGGGATTGATGCCGTATTTTTTATACAGGCCCATCATCTCGGTGTTCAGCTTGTTCGGATCATCGGGATATTTTTCCTTAAGCTGGGCCATGATCGGCTGGAGCTTGCTCATGCGTTTCATCGCGTGGGTGGACTTCGCGGCGAGCGGCATGATGGCCGTGCGGACGGTGAGGGTAAGAAGGATCACGGCGATGCCCCATGACCATTTGGTGGCGACGCCATCGACGAGGCGATGGAAGAAGTTGAGCAGCCAGTTGAGCGGGCGGGCGGCGACTTGGAGCCAATCGCCGTATTGCATGAGATCGCCCCAGCCTTTGCCCCAGTATTTTTCCATTTTGCGAAGCATGTCGTTATGCTTCGGCCCCATGAATACGCGGTAGCTGAAATCCTTGGTTTCCTGGGGTGCGAGAGTGGCGGCTGGAAGTGAAATTCCGGCGCGGACGGAGGAAAGGGCGGCGGCGTTTGCCTGAAGCTTGATGTCGCCGCGTTTGCCCCATGCGGTGGAAACGGCGGGCTGGGCCGGGCGGATGACTGTGGTGAAATACTGGTTGGTGACGCCTGCGTATTCCAGAGTGTCGCCTTGCGGGCTGTTGATGACAGTTTGTGGCGAGGAAATCCAACTGCCTTTGAAGGCATGGCCGTCCTTGAATTTCATGCTGCCGTTTTCATGCCAGAAGAAGCCGGTCTGGACGCTGTTTTCAGCCTGATAGAGCGGGGAGGCTTCGCCGAGGAAGAGGCTCCACTGCGAGAGGTTCTGGGTGTTGGCGGTGACGTTCTGGAGGCTGAGTTTGAAATCGAGCAGATAGGGAGCGCCGGGGGCCTGGCTTTCGATGAGGCTGAAGGTTTTTTTCGCGATCAGGCCGGATGGCAGTTTCTGGATGTAAACGACGGATTTTCCGGGGATGGATTCTTCCTGTTTGTAGGAATAGATCGTTTGATCGAGTGATTGATCCGGATTGGCGATCGCACCGACGGCGCCTTGGCCGAAACGGTTCAGGGTGACGAGGGATTTGTCACCGACGTTGGTCTGGTCCTTGAGTTGGGCGTTTTTGATGCCGCCGCCGAGGTTGGTGAAGGTGTAGATGACCTTGTCATTTTCCAACGTGAGGAATTGTTCCTCGGTGGATGGTGGTGGGGTGTCCACTTCGAGCTGGGAAGCAGCTTCGGCCGGGGCTGGCTCGGTTTCCGCAACGGTGGTGGTTTTTTCCAGCGCGCGGCGTTCCGCGTCTTTTTTTGTGTTCTGGCTGGAGTAGTAAATGTTTGCGGAGAGCAGGGCCGCACAGGCGGCGAGGACAATCCATGTTTTACGATCGTACATGTGTGTTGGGGAAAGTGTCAGGAGTGGGTGCGTCCGCAAGTGCAGGCGGGTGATTTCGCCGATTTTTTGGAATCTTGCGGTGACGGGACGGGGTCATAACCGTAGGACCCCCATGGATGACAGCGGAAAATCCGGCAAATTCCATAGAATGAACCGCGAAGGGGACCGTGGAGCTGGACGGCCTCGATGAAATAGTGGGAACAGGTGGGAGTGTAGAGGCAGCCGAAGGCGGAGCCGGTCAGCGCCTTGAGCATGGGATTGAGGATTCGCTGGTAAATGCGAACGCCGGCAATCAAGACGAAGCTGACGAGACGGGAGATCACGTGGGTTGTTCCGACCGTGGTGTTTCCGGTTTTGGGTCCGGTTTTTGAAAAAGGCCGAGACGCCTGGCCTGGCGGAGCCAATCGGCTTCCAGTTCGGCGAAGGTGGCGGTGGCTGCTCCGGGGCGGGCGATGACGACGAGGTAGCGCCGGATGTTTTCAAACTTCGGCGCGTGATCGCGAACGAGCGCGCGGAAGCGGCGGCGGAGCAGGACGCGATCGTGGGCTTTGCCGCAGCGCTTGGTGGTGATGAATCCGGTGCGGATGCCTGCGAGATCAGGATCGGGCAACGTGCTCAAAATAACAAACCGGCCCGCTTTCGCGTGGCCGGTTTTTTTGACGCGTGCGAAGTCCGCACGATCTGTCATGCTGCATTTGCGAGGAAGTCGCATACTGGGCGGCTGGTGGCCTCCGAGGCAGCAGGAAAGGGTAAATCAGGCGTTGTGCTGATTGGTGTGGCGTGCGTATTGCAGCTCGGCACCTTTCGGGATGAGGCGCTTGCGGCCTTTTTGGCGGCGGCGGCGGATGATGTCGCGGCCAGCTTTGGTGGCCATGCGAGCGCGGAAACCGAATTGGTTTTTGCGCGTGCGCTTGGAAGGTTGAAAGGTGCGTTTGCTCATGACAGTGGCCTGGGTAAATATTCTGTGGTGAGACCGGACTCGCGGCTCGGGGCGCGAACTCTACGGGGTGAAATGCGCTTGTCAATCCACCAGTGCGTGGAAAATGCAGATTTTTCCGGGAGCGGAAAAGCTTGGGAAATCATGCGTTTACCAAGGTTTTCAAGGGCGCGCGCTCGGGCTCGGGAAGATTTTTTTGCAGAAACGCGGGGTTTTGTCCTTCGAAATCCCAGGATTGGAAAAGGGTGGGAAGCGCGGAGGCGAGGGTGAGTTTCCGGTCGCGCTGCAAGCGGCGGAAGATGACTTGGAGAAGGGAAAATGCCATTTGGCCGAGCTCGGCATCGTGGCGATTGCGATGCACGCGTTTCACGAGATCGGTCTGGGCGAGGCGCGGGAAGTGGCCGATGTGCAGAAGATCAATAAGGTGTGCGATTTCCACGCCGTAGCCGACGGGAAACGGCAGGGTTTCAAGAAGAGAGCGGCGGGCGGCGTATTCGCCGGAGAGCGGTTGGTAAATCGGGGCGAGCTCGGGGTAGAAGAGCGAGAGAAGCGGGCGGACGAGGATTTCCGAAACGCGGCCTCCGCCGGAGGTATGGGTGCCGTCGTCCTGGCAGAGCGGGCGCTCGTAGTAGGCTTTGACGTAGTCGATTTCCGGATGGGCGAGCAGCGGGCCGATGAGTCCGGTGACGAAGCCGCTGTGGAAATTGGCGATGTCACCATCGATGAAGCAGATGATTTCTCCGGTGGAAACGTGGAGGGATTTCCAGAGGTTTTCGCCTTTTCCGCGATGAAAGCCGGATTCCGGGGCGATATCTGATGCGAGATGGACGGTGGCTCCGGCGGCTGCGGCGAGCTTGCGGGTGGAGTCGGTGGAGCCGGAATCGATGACGAGAAGTTCGTCGATCAGCGGGATTTCCTGTATGAGTTCCCGGTGGATGGTGGAAACGATATGGCCGATGGTTTCCGCTTCGTTCAGCGTCGGGATGCAGACGGTGACGGGCTGTTTTTTTTGGGACAGCAGCGCCGGGAGATCGGCGAACTGGTGGAAGTGGAAATCAGTCATGGAGTGAGATCTGTCTGATCTGTCAGCAATTTTTCTTCGGGATTCTCGTGCCAGCGCAGCCCGGCTTGCGAGCACGCTTGCAGTTCGGCGATCACCTGCGCGCCGAGCAAGACGATGAGGGAAACCATTTCAAAGGTGATCAGCACGATGACGATGGTGGCCATCGAGCCGTAGACCACGTTGACGGAGGAGATTTTGGTGAAATACGTGACGAGCAGGTGGCGGATGGCTTCCCAGAGAATGGTCGCGGTGAGGCCGCCGTAGAGGGCGTGGCGGACCGGAATTTTCGCGATGGGCATGAATTTATAAAGCAGCGCGAAGAGTAGCACGAGGCTGAGCCAACTGGTGAGATAGATCAAAAGCCCGAGCGTGCGACGGTTGGCCAGATCGAAGCCGAAGAGCACGAAACGGTGGGAATTTTGCGCGTCGAGCACGGCGGTGACGGTGGTGACGAACACGAGGCCGATGCCGACGATGAAAATGAAAATATAAGGAAGCAGGGCGGAGATCCAGAACTTGCGTTTCACGCCGGGGACCGGGCGATGAAAGATGATGGCGAAGGCGTTTTCAAAGACCCGGAAGGCGACGGAGCTGGAAAAAAGCAGGATGCCGACGCCGACCCAGCCAACGAATTCCCGCGTGCGCAGGAAAGCCCGCAGCACATCCATCAGGGTGGGCGTGAAGCCGGGCGCGATGAAGGAAACCTCGGTGGCGATGGATTTCAGAAGCTGGTCCTGATCGATAAAGTGCGAGAAAATCACCACCAAGACCGCGCACAGCGGAATGATCGAAATGAGCAGGTGGTAGGCGACGGCAGCGGTGAGCAGCATGCCGTTGTTTTGGAAAAAGAAATTCCTCACCACGCGCCAGATGAAGTTGAGAAGCTTCGGGAAATGCAGGCTCATGAAGGGAATCGGGGTGAACGGTGGGGGTATTGAAGCACAGTCGGGCGATGGGAAAAAGGATTTGAACCGCCAAGACGCCAAGAACGCCAAGTTTTTTAAGGAACCGCTTTTCTTCCTTGGCGTCTTGGCGGTTCAAATTTCCCGTAAGCTTGCGTTCCTGGCATCGGCTCAGCATGTTCACCGGCGCATGCGTTTTGCGGTTTTAGGGAGTGGAAGTGGCGGGAATGCGACGGTCGTCGAGAGCGGTGACCGGCGGTTCATGGTGGATGCGGGATTGAGCGCGAAACAACTCGCCGTGCGGCTGCGGGCGCTGGAGATCGATCCGGCGTCACTGGATGGGATTTTCCTGACACACGAACACGGCGATCACGTGCGCGGGCTGAAGATTTTCCTGAAACAATTCAATGTGCCGGTTTACGCGACGCCTGCGACTGCCCGCGTGGTACGCGAACAGGGAATCGAAAATGGCACGTGGAAGATTTTCGAAGCGGGCCGGCCGTTCCGGTTTTTCGATGCGGAAGTGGATCCGTTTGCGATCCAGCACGACGCGGTGGATCCAGTGGGCTTCGTGTTTCACCAGAACGGGAAACGGCTGGGTTTGCTATCCGATGCGGGCTTTGTGACGCGTAGCATGACGGAGCGGTTGCGATCGCTGACCGGATTGTTCGTCGAGGCGAATTACGACGACGATTTGCTGGAAGCGGATGTGAAGCGTCCGTGGTCGATCAAGCAGCGGATCAGTTCGCGGCACGGGCATTTATCGAACCGGCAGGTGGAAGAACTGCTGCGGGAAATCTCGCATCCGGCGTTGGGGCGCGTGGTTTTCGGCCACTTGAGCTCGGATTGCAACCAACCTTCGCTGGTGATTTCGCGGTTCACGTCGTGCTTGGCTGAAATGGGGCATGGGCACGTCGGATTGCACTGCGCGTGCCAGCACGAGCCGACGCCGTGGTTCGAACTCTAGCAAATTACTCTTCCTTCGTTTTGGAGACCGGGAAGAGAGGGAAATCCGCGTCGAGATTCAGTTTCGGCGGTGGCTCGACCGGGAAAACGCGGGCTTCACCGAGGTGATAGGGGCCGTAGGCGATCGGCACGACGGTCATGCACAGCACCGGATCATTGTCATGCAGGATGCGTGAAACGCGGATCACGGCGGCGCATTGCGGGCTTTTCTTGAGATCGATCAGGTCTTTTTCCTTCAGATCTTCCATCGCCTTCGGTTCGGCGGTGGGGAGGAGATATTCCAGCATCACCGGATAGGGCAGCGGTTTGGTGAAATCATCCGGTTTCACCATGGCCTGGGCCTTGAGGGCGAAGCCTTGCTGGATCAGATCGTTTTCGCCGAGCTTGCGGGTGGCGATGACTTGATAGGAACCTTCGACGTAAGTGAGCAGCGCGGTGTTGTCGAAATTCGTGAGGTAATTCCGCATGAGCAGCGCGTTGAGCTCATCGAGCTGTTGATCGCTGTGGCCGAAGAAGCGGGCGTAGAGATCTTTCGGGGAAAACGAATTCCCGTTCGGCACTTCGAGGATCGTGTAGCGTTTCGGTTCCGGGATACGCTTCAGCAGCGAGAGGATTTTGTAATTTCTCGCCTGTTCCGGATGGCCGAACACATCGAGGCAGACCGCCCAACTGATGATGGCAAAGCAGAGCGCGAGGGCGTTTGCGAGCAGCCACCAGAAGTAGGCGGGTTTGCTCGGAGGGGCTTCGTCAAGATTGCGCGGCACGGTGGGGAGATTTCAGGGTGTGCCACAGGCTTCGCCATCTGCCACCGCGTGGGCACCGGCCGGTTCGTCAGCGGCTTCGAAGGACGTGCCGCAGCCGCAGGAACGCGCGGCGTTCGGATTGTGGATCTTGAATCCGGCGTCGCTGAGAGCATCCGAGAAGTCGATTTCGCAGCCTTTCAAGCGATCCACACTGTCCGCCGCGACGATCACGCGGGCACCGTTCGATTCCACGATTTCATCGCCCGGCTCGGGATCGCTGACAGCCATTTCATATTGCCAGCCGGCGCATCCGCCCCGGCGCACGGCAAGACGCAGGCCGGATTCCGGGGATTTCGCGCGGGATGCGAGGAGCCGTGCCAGCTCTTCGGCCGCTTTCGGTGTGAGGGAAATCATGGTTTGTGGAGGGAAGGTAGAAGCATCGCCGGGAAAAGGGAAATGGGAAAATGGAAATCTCGCGCTCCTTTTCACGCCTGAGGTCACCTTTTCGCCTGAAAAAAGATTTCGCATAACTATCCCAAAAGCGGCCCGTTAATCCTGTGGAACTCCCCGTGCGCAAGAAAATTCTTGACGGGAAATCCCTCCGCTATTTGAGTCCGCCCGCCCGTGATTCGTCGCGGTGCCCTGCTAATGGGGGAGGTGTATCCTCGTTTCTGAATCCAGCGCTCTTATTCCATGTCTTCATCCAAAGGTTCTTCCGACAAACCCGCTTCCAAAGCGAAGGCTGCAAAGCCTGAAGTCATCAAGCCCGCCGCGAAGAACAAGCCTGCGCCAGAGATCAAGGTTCCCGCAAAAACTTCGAAAGCCGCTCCTGAAGTGAAAGTGCCTGCGAAAGCCAAGGCGGCGCCGGAGGTGAAGAAGCCCGAGGTGAAAAAGCCAGCCGCAGCCGCGAAACCGGAGGTTAAAAAAACCGCCGCCGCTCCCGAGAAAGCCGCCGCTCCGAAGCCGGAAGTGAAAGCTCCGAGCAAGGCCGCCGCCAAGCCAGCTGCGGAAGTGAAGCCAGCGAAAGCCGCCGCTCCTGCCGAAAAACCGGCGCCTGCTGCGAAAAAACCAGCTGTTGAAGAAAAAGCCGCGGCCCCGGCGAAAAAGGAACCAAAGGCGAAGGAAACTTCCGCTGAAGAAAAGCCGGTCGCCACCAAAGGCGGTTCCAAGCGCCGCATCGATACTCCCGAGATTCAGGAAAAAATCCGTGAACTCATCAAACTCGCGAAGGAGCAGGAATACCTGACCTACGACGACATCAACGAAATTCTCCCGAATGATCTGGTCGATCCGGACGACGTCGAGGCGATCATGGAGCGTCTCCGCAACATGGAGTTCGACATCATCGATGCCTCCGAGGTGGACCGTTTCAAGGACAAGAAGCGCGATGACAGCGACGTCGATGATGAGGAAGGCAAGACCGACCAAAAGCTCGATATCCTCGACGACCCGGTCCGCATGTATCTCAAGCAGATGGGCCAGGTGCCGCTGCTGACCCGCGAGCAGGAAGTGGAAATTTCCAAGCGCATCGAAGACGCTGAAATCGAAGTTGCGAAACACCTGCATCTTTTCGGTTTCGTCGCCGAGTCTTATCAGGAACTCGCCGACAAGCTCAACAAGGGCAAGGAGCGTTTTGACCGCGTGATTCTCGACAAGAAGATCGAATCCCGCGAACGCTACATGAAGGGCCTGCCGAAGCTTTGCGATCAGCTCAAGCAGCTCCATCAGGAAAACGACGATCTTTTCCGCCAGATTTCCTCCAAGAACCCGCGCGGCAAGAAGAAGCTGGAAGAGGATTTCCAGAAGAACATCGCCACGCTGAACCGCGTTTACACCCGTTTCTACTACAAGCAGAAAGTCGTCGAAGACTTCTGCGAGCAAGTCGACGAGTATCAGCAGAAGTTCTGGAAATACGGCCGCAAGCTCGCCGCCGATCCCGAGGATAAGGAATTCACCACCAAGATGCGCGAACTCCAGCAGCATTGCTGGCACACGCCCGAGACCTTCGAAGGTGCCTACAAGCAGCTCAAGCATTGGCTCAAGGAAGCGCTGAAGGCGAAGACCGAGATGGTCGAGGCGAACCTTCGTCTCGTGATTTCCATTGCGAAGAAATACACCAACCGCGGCCTTTCCTTCCTCGACCTCATTCAGGAAGGCAACATGGGCCTGATGAAAGCGGTCGAGAAATTCGAATACCGCCGTGGTTATAAATTCTCCACCTACGCGACTTGGTGGATTCGCCAGGCGATCACTCGTTCCATCGCGGACCAGGCCCGCACGATCCGCATTCCGGTGCACATGATCGAGACGATCAACAAGCTGATGCGCGTGCAGAAGCAACTCGTCCAGGAATACGGCCGCGAACCTTCTCCGGAAGAAATCGCCGAGGAAATCCACCTTCCCGTCGAGCGGGTGCGCGCCGTTCTCAAGATGGCGCAGCAGCCGATTTCCCTGCAAGCACCGGTCGGTGACTCGGACGATACTTCCTTCGGAGACTTCATCGAAGACAAGGCCGCCGACAACCCGATGGAAGAAGCCGGTTTCTCGATGCTGAAAGACAAGATCAAGGACGTTCTCGACACGCTCACCGAGCGCGAACGCGAAGTTCTCGAGCAACGTTTCGGCCTCAAGGACGGCTACAGCCGCACACTGGAAGAAGTGGGCCGCCAATTCCAGGTGACCCGCGAGCGGATTCGTCAGATCGAGGCGAAAGCCCTTCGGAAAATGCGTCACCCGACCCGTATCCGCAAACTGGAAGGCTTCATCGAACTGCCGGGAGCCTGATTCGGAATGCGGACGCAAGTCCGCATTCTTCGTTTGGAATCAAAGCCTTCAGGCTGTCTTTGTATTTCGCTCATGGAAACTCCGGAAGAATTCACCAAAATCGAATCGCTCTTCGTCCGCCATCGCAACGCGCTGGTGGTGCGCGGACAATTCACCCCGGTTTACACCGATTACTACCTGCACCTGATGCAGCACGGCCTGCGCTATCCCGCCGAGTTGGATCAGATGTTGAAAGACGCGCTGGCGGTGTTGACGCTGCATCTGGTCGCCCGCCCATGGGCGGAAACCATCGCCTGGACCGTGAATCTGCGCGCGCCCCGGATCAATTTGTTCGTCACCGGCGGATCGATCCAGGAATCGGTGACGGGCCGGATTTTCACCGAAGACGTGCGCGAGCCGGATCGTAATTTCTTTTACTCTCAAACGACCGCCCAAAATCTGCCGGAACCACGTACCTCCACGCTGGAAGTCGAAGGCAAGGACCCGATCACGTGGATTTCCGAATACTACGACAAATCCGAACAACGTCCCGCGCGCGCATTCCGATTGCCGGATGAAAACTTCGTCCTCGTCGCCGCCCAACCGGATTGCGACATGGAATGGTTCGAGGCTTTGACCGAAGAAGATCTTCTCAAGCTCGAAGAAACGGAAGAAACCAAGCTGCTGGAAACGCGGAAATTCCGCTTTAACTGCGGCTGCACGCTTGAGCGGATTTTACCGATTCTCGGCAGTTGGAAAAACCGCCTCGACGAGCTTTTTCACGGCGATGATCTCATCCGCGTCCAATGCCCGCGCTGCGCCGCGAAGTATGAAGTGACACGCGGGATGCTGGAGGAATGAGCGTAACTGCGGCAGCAGGCAGCCGCAGTTCAAGAAGTCACTTCACGAGATTAAACGCGGTGATTCCTTCTTTTCCATTCCGTTCGCTGACGGTGAGGACGAGTGCTCCGCTGGGCGAGTCTGCGGCGACTTCGGTGCGGGTTTTATCGTGGAAGCTGACGCGCCAGTTGGTGAATTTGTTGATGTCACCGCCGCCTTCGCGGAAAGAGGTGGCGAATTGGGTGATGAAGAGCGTGCGGAATTTTTCCTTGTCCGCTTCGGTTGGCAGCGCGGTGTATTGGGTTCCGATGTTGTTGCCGAGGGCAGTGAGCACGGGCCAATCGATTTTCGAAGCGACGGCGCTGTCACCCCGGACGAGGGATTCGAAGGTATTCTTGGCGAAGGTCACATCACCTGCGGTCGAGACGGTGGCTCCTTTTTCGCAACTGAGGAAAAACAGCGGAACAAAAGCGAGGAGTAGAAGACGAAGTGTTTTCATGGTGCTTCTTCTTTTGCAAAAGACATGCCGCACGGCTTCACGGCGGTTTTGGGGAGATTCCGCGAGGAAATCCGGGTGAATTGCGATCCGGGAGGGCGATTTGCAATTTTTGGAATCAAGGGATTTCGAAAATTTTGATTTCTCCTTTTTCGTTAAGAGCGGCTGCTTTTTTGCCATTGGGGGAGAAGGCCATGGACCAGACTCTAGCCCCCGTGACATTTTTCAATTTCTCGAGGATTTCGCCCGATGTGTTGCAGAGGGTGAGGTTGGTGGTCATGCCTGAAACCAACAGCCGTTGCGTAGGCCAATGGACGGCGGCAATGATGTGGCCTTGGGGAAAATGGAGTTTCGAAGGAAGAGCGGATTTGGGGTGGAAATGGATGTCTCCGCCGCTCCAAAAATTATCGACAACCCGGATGAAAGATCCCTCGGGTGAAGAAAAAGCGTTGCTGAGAGCAGGGGTATCGCAGCTTCCTCCTAAATCTTCCGGTGCCACTTCCGGCAGAGGCGGGCCATAGATCAAGGTGCCGGTGCCTGTGCTTAAATCGACCAAAGTACAGCTTTGCGATTCTCTCTCGGCCAACAAAAGTGTGGTTCCGTCACAGCTGGCGAGTGGATTGCTGCTTCCCGTGTAATCAATCGTCGGCCGGGCGTTCAGTGAATCCGGAGAGTGCAGAAACAAGCGGTTCCGGACACTATGGGATTTTTCTTCGGAATTCATCGTCAGCTCATGCTGTAACACGCACAGCGCCTGGCAGGCTTCATTCCATAGAAAAACGCCTGGTGATCCGATGCGGGTCGATCCGACTTTTGTTTTAGAGGTGGTTTTCAGTGAGGATTCTTTCGGCGTCGTGTCTTCGCCGGTTTCCAACCCCAAGCGTTGAATCGAATCGTCGCTGGAATCGGTTGTGAGAAACACGTGCTTGGTGCTGCAAGTCAGAGAGGAGATCGGTTTGGGAAATTCCTTCCGCCAGAGTTCCTTGCCGGTTTCGACATCGAAGGCTTGTGCCCACCGGGTGCGGGAACCGGAGACCACAATCCGGTCCGTGGCCCAGGATACTTGGGAAACAGGAGCTTTGGTCGGCTCAAGAATGTGGAATGAGCGGGACTCACGGATGTCTGCGTAAATTTCATCCGTGGCCACAGTCCAGGAAAGCGCCGCAATGATCCATAAAGGGAGGGGTTTCATGGGGATAATGACCTGAGGAGTATCAACACGCTTTGTTTCCGGCAAGTTGCATTTTCGGAACGAAAACTACCCGGAAATCACCCGATCCATGAAGATATCGTGCGGTTCGGAGTGGGTGTCGGGGACGAGTTGAAACGGGAAACAGATGCCGATTTTTACGGTATCCGGCCGGATGGAAGAGAGGATGCGGTCGTAAAATCCGCGCCCACGGCCGAGCCGTCCGCCGTTGTCATCGAAGGCGAGGCCGGGGCAGAAAAAGGCGTCGATTTCCGCCACGGGGACGATGGGGGAATCGGCGTGGGGTTCGAGGATGCCGAAGGAACCCACAATGAGTTCTTCGCGGGGATTTCGCACGGAGTGGAAGGTGAGATTGTTTCCGGTGACGAGCGGATAGAGCCAGCGTTTTTCCGGGTGGTTGATGACGACGGGTGAGAGATCGGCTTCTCCGGGCAGGGAGGAAAAAACGGCGAGTGTCTTGAGCTGGGGTTGCGCGGAAAGCCAGATTTCAACGGCGTGGCAGACACGGGTGTGATCGCCGGAATTTTCTCTCAGAAGCGCGCGGATGTGGCGCCGGAGATCGGCTTTCAAAGAAGGATGTTCGGGATTTGCCACTTGCCAAGAATGGGTGATTTCTCATGTTTAACGTCGATGAAGAGGGTTTGGCAAGTGGTCGCGTTGTGGGTTTGTCTGGTGATTTCTGCGGGTGCCGAAGAATGGCATCCGCTCCAGATCACCAAGAGTGTGTTTTCTCCGGAAATCGGACTGCTCGATTCGGAGCGCGAAGATTATGCGAATCAACTCGCGACCTACGCGGCGAATGTCGTGGGGCCGGATAATGCGGTGCCGCCGGAGATGGAGCAAGCCCGCAAGGCGCTGGCTCTGGCGCTGCAACTCTCGCCTCGCAACAAGCAGGCGGTGGTACTGAATTTCCAGTTGGCGAAAGGGATTTTTCCGAAGGCGTCGGGCGATGTGAAAAGCGGGCGGGAAGCGCTGGCGAAGCTGTTGTTCGCGCGGGCGGAATTGCTGAAAAAACAGGGCGGTGAGGAAAACCTGAAGCTCTCGCGGTATTTCGCGCAGCTTGCGGCGGAGATGGAGCCGAAGAATGTGGATTATGTTTACGCGAGCGAGCTGAACCGTATTGAGCTTGGTGAACTGGATTGGAATGTGCTGATGAATCCGTAAGGAGTCCACAAGGAGCCACGACACTCTTGTCGTGTGTTGGATGATGAAAAAGAGGGACAGGAGTGTCCCTACTCCTTAATGTTTCCGGCATGGCGATTGAGATCGAACGCAAGTTTCTGGTGGCGAATGACGGCTGGCGTGGAGGCACGGAAGGCACGCGGTTTTCCCAAGGTTACCTGACGAACGACCCGGATCGGACGGTGCGCGTGCGGGTGGCTGGCGAGAAAGCGTTTCTGACGATCAAAGGCCGCAGCCAGGGAATCAGTCGCGCGGAGTTCGAATACGAAATCCCGGTGGCGGAAGCAGTGGAGTTGCTCGGGATGTGCTTGCCGACGGTGATCGATAAAACGCGGTATGTGGTGGAATTTTCCGGGCTTGCGTGGGAAGTCGACGTTTTTCATGGCGAAAACGACGGACTGATCGTCGCGGAAGTGGAGCTGGACGATGAAAATACGGTGCCGGACCTGCCACCATGGATCGGAGCGGAGGTTTCGGGCGATCCCCGGTATTTCAACTCCCGGCTTTCCCGGACTCCTTATCGGGATTGGAAATCCTGAGAAACATTCTTGAATCTCCCGCTTGCCACGGGCGGGGGACCACTTAGGCTGAGCGGGAACTACTCATGAAAATCTGGCTCGACGGCAATTTGGTGGATGAATCGGCAGCGAAGATCTCGGTCTTCGATCACGGTCTGCTTTACGGAGACGGTGTCTTCGAAGGCATCCGTTTCTACAACGGACGCATCTTCCGCTTGGAGGAACACATCCGCCGTTTGTTCGATTCCGCCCGTGCGATCATCCTGAACATGCCTTGGACCATCGAGGAAGTTTGTAAATACACCTGCGAAACGGTGGCGGCAAACGGCCTGACCGACGGCTACATCCGCCTCGTGGTGACTCGTGGCGTCGGCGATCTGGGGATGAACCCGTATCTTTGTCCGAAGCCGTCGATGTTCATCATCGCCGCGACCATCAAGCTGTATCCGGAAGAGCACTACACCAACGGCCTTTCCGTGGTGACCTGCGCGACCCGCCGCCCGGCACCGGCCGCGCTGATGCCGCAGGTGAAATCGCTGAACTACCTCAACAACATCATGGCGAAGGTCGAAGCGATCCAATCGAACGCGCTCGAAGCGGTGATGCTCAACGAGCAGGGTTACGTCGCAGAGTGCACCGGAGACAACATTTTCATCATCAAGGACGGCGTTCTCTACAGCCCGAAAATCAGCGACGGCGCGCTCGACGGCATCACCCGCGCGGCGATCATCGAACTGGCGGGGAAACTCAATGTTCCCTTCGAGGCGAAAACGCTGACCCGTTACGATCTTTACACGGCGGATGAGTTCTTCCTCACCGGCACTGCCGCGGAAGTGATTCCGGTGGTGGCGTATGACCGCCGGGTGATCGGAACCGGCAAGCCGGGCGAGTTCACGAAGCGCTTCCTGACCGCTTACCAAGAACTTGTAATGAGCACTGGCACTCCCGTTGCTTAAGTGTAGTTTAGGTTATCCCATGAAATGCGATTTCTGCGAGACCAAGGCCACGGTTTTTCTGACTCAACTCGTTGAGGGCCAGATGAAAAAAGTATGCCTGTGCGAAGCCTGTGCCAAGGAACGTGGCGTCACGGACCCGACGGGATTTTCCCTCGCGGATTTCCTTCAAGGCGGGGGCGGCCCGATCGCTGGAATCGCACCCGCCGCGCAGGGCACGGTTTCCATGTCCACGGCAGGCTATCATGGAAAAGTCTGCCCGACTTGCAGCTTCACGCTGGAAGACCTTCGCCGCGTGCGCCGTTTCGGTTGCAGCGATTGCTACTCGGTCTTCCGCGACGAGGTGAACCAAATGCTGCGCGGCATGCACAAAGGCGTCTCGCACATCGGCAAGGTTCCTGAAGGTCTGATGGCCCAGCAATACCGCCACCAGCGCCTTGAAGAACTCCGCTCGAAGCTCGATCAGGCGATTGCCTCCGAGAGCTACGAGGAAGCCGCCGGCATTCGCGATGAAATCCGCGGCCTCGAAACCGTTTCCCTTCCCACTTCCTGATTTTTCAAACACATGATGCGTTTTTCCACCCTGATCAAGCATCCCGCCGATTGGATGACCGGCGGGCAGGGAGAGCACGGGGCTGTGATCACATCGCGCATTCGTTTGGCGCGGAATCTCAGCAAACATCCATTTCCCGGCTGGGCGAAGCGTGACGAACGCGCCGCCGCGCTGGAACTTCTGCGTCCGGCGGTCGAAGGGTTGCCCGCGATGAAGGACGCGTTTTCCCACGAATTGAGCAATCTTTCGTCGGTGCAAAAACAAGTGCTCGTCGAGCGCCACCTGATTTCCCGCGAGCACGCGGCCCGTGGCCATGGTTCGGCGGCGGTGATCGAGCGCCGCCAAAGTTTCAGCATCATGCTGAATGAGGAGGATCATTTGCGGATGCAGGCGATCCGTCCGGGTCTGCAACTTTCCTCGGCGTTTCAGGCGCTTTCCGGGTTGGATACGCAACTGGAAGACTCGCTGGAATATGCCTTCGATGGCTCGCTCGGTTATTTGACGACTTGCCCGACCAATCTCGGCACCGGTTTGCGAGCTTCGGCGATGGTGCATTTGCCGGGTTTGGTGCTCAGCGACCAGATCGGCCAGGTGCTGCAAGCGGTGAACAAGATCGGTCTCGCCGTGCGCGGGATTTACGGCGAAGGCACCGAATCCCTCGGCAATCTTTACCAGATTTCCAATCAATCGACCCTCGGCGAAAGCGAGGAAACGATCATCCGCCGCCTGGAGCGCGTGATTTCCCAAGTCGCCCATCACGAGCAAAACGCCCGCGAGAAGCTGATGGAGGAAGATCCGGAGATGGTCGCGGACAAGATCGGCCGTGCCTACGGGGTTTTGCGCCACGCGTATCTGATCGATTCGAAGGAAGCGCTGAACCACCTCTCGCTGCTTCGCCTCGGTGGCTCGCTCGGATTTTTCAAACCGGAAACCGTCATGCTGTGCGACTCGCTGCTGATGGATATGCAGCCCGCACACCTGCAACTGCACTCCGGCCGCAAGCTCTCGCCGGAAGAGCGCGATGCGATTCGCGCGGAAATCGTGCGCTCCCGTTTGCATTCTCTCGACTCCCCTGATATTCGTTTTATATCAAATGAGGGAAAAGATTCTTCTGACCCCAACCCACAAGCTGACGCATGAATAACTTCACACCACGTGCTCAACAAGTCCTCGCTCTGGCCCGTAAGGAAGCGGATCGTTTCAACCATTCCTACGTTGGCACCGAGCACCTTTTGCTTGGGCTCATCAAGCTGGGGCAGGGGGTTGCGGTCAACGTTCTCGAACGCATGGGCCTCGAACTCGAAGCCGTCCGCATGGAAGTCGAAAAAGAGGTCGGCTCCGGCCCTCCGCAAAAAGCCGCGGGCAACATTCCTTACACTCCACGTGTGAAAAAAGTGCTCGCCCTTGCGAACAAGGAAGCGAAAGCGCTGAATCATTCCTACGTCGGCACCGAGCACCTTTTGCTCGGTCTGCTGCGTGAAGGTGAAGGCGTGGCCGCCCGCGTGCTCAAACGCCTGGATGTGGACATCCAACGCACCCGCAACGAAATCCTCGCGGAAATCGACCCGAATTTCTCACCCGAAGATCACGACGATGAGGATGAAGACGACGACGACGCTCCTTTCGAAGACGAAAGCTCCACAGCCCCGGAAGCTTCCGGCGGTGATGCGGGCAGCGGTTCGGATGGTGGAAAAGCCAAGACGCCCGCTCTGAAGGCGTTTGGCCGCGATTTGACGAAGCTCGCCCGTGAAGGCGGTCTCGATCCGGTGATCGGCCGCGAATCCGAAATCGAGCGCGTGATTCAAATCCTCTGCCGCCGCACGAAAAACAATCCGGTCCTCATCGGTGAAGCCGGTGTGGGCAAGACCGCGATTGTCGAAGGTCTCGCCCAGGAAATCGCCAGCGGCAACGTGCCGGAAATCCTGCGCGACAAGAAAGTCATCACCCTCGACCTCGCGCTGATGGTCGCCGGCACGAAGTACCGCGGCCAGTTCGAAGAGCGCATCAAGGCGGTGATGGACGAGATCCGCAAGGTGAAGAACGTGATCCTTTTCATCGATGAGCTTCACACCATCGTCGGTGCCGGTTCCGCCGAAGGCGCGATGGATGCGTCGAACATCATCAAGCCCGCGCTCAGCCGCTCCGAGCTGCAATGCGTCGGCGCCACCACGCTGAACGAATACCGCAAGCACATCGAAAAAGACTCCGCGCTGGAACGCCGTTTCCAACAGGTCAAAGTCGACGAGCCATCGGTGGAAGACGCGATCAAGATTCTGCAAGGTCTTCAGGAGAAATACGAATCCCACCACAAGGCGAAGTTCACCCAGGAAGCCATCGAAGCTTCCGTGAAGCTGACTTCCCGTTACCTCACCGCGCGTTTCCTGCCTGACAAGGCGATCGACGTGCTCGATGAGGCCGGTGCCCGCGCCCGCATCGCGACCATGACCCGTCCGCCTTCGATCAAGGAGTTGGAAGGTCACATCGATCAGATCAACCGCGACAAGGTGGCGGCGATTGCCGAGCAGGATTTCGAAAAGGCCGCTTCATTGCGCGACGACGAAAAGAACGCGAAGAAGGAACTTGAGGAAACCCTCAAGAACTGGCGCGCCTCTTCCGAAGAGAAGATCGTCACCGTCACCGATGATGACATCATGTCCGTCATTTCCAAGTGGACCGGAGTGCCGCTCCGCCGCATGGAAGAGAAGGAAGCCGAAAAGCTTTTCAAGATGGAAGAAGAGCTCAAAGGCCGCGTGATCGGTCAGGACGAAGCGGTGATCGCGATTTCCAAAGCGCTCCGCCGTTCCCGCGCCGACCTCAAAGATCCGCGCCGCCCGATCGGCTCGTTCCTTTTCCTCGGACCTACCGGTGTGGGGAAAACCTACCTCGCGCGTAATTTGGCCGAGTTCATGTTCGGCGATGCCGACTCGCTCATCCAGATCGACATGTCCGAATACATGGAGAAATTCACCGCCAGCCGCCTGATCGGTTCGCCTCCAGGCTACGTCGGTTACGAAGAAGGTGGCCAGCTTTCCGAAGCGGTGCGCCGCCGTCCATACTCCGTCGTGCTTTTCGACGAAGTGGAAAAAGCGCATCCGGACGTGATGAACCTGCTCCTTCAGATCCTTGAAGAAGGAATGGTGACGGATTCGCTCGGTCGTAAGATCGATTTCCGCAACACGATCATCATCCTCACTTCCAATGTCGGTGCTTCCACCATCAAACGCCAGATGTCGCTTGGCTTCGGCGCGATGCAGGATGACGAAGCCGACTTCGAAGGCATGAAGGGCAAGATTCTCAACGAAGCGAAGCAGTACTTCAAACCGGAGTTCCTCAACCGCCTCGACGATCTCGTGGTCTTCCACATGCTGGAGAAAAAGGATCTCAACCAGATCGTCGATCTCGAAGTTTCCAAACTCGTCAAGCGCCTTCGCGACAAGGATATCGCCCTCACGCTTTCCAGCGAAGCCCGCGATCTTCTTGGCGAAAAAGGCTTCGATCCATCCTACGG
>JASGGK010000023.1:0-32742 GCA_047605125.1 Luteolibacter sp. | reverse complement strand
CTTCCGCCGATGGGAAAAGCGAGGCGTTTGGGGCAGACTTTGGCACCTCCTCCAAGGTTTCCAGCAGAGGTAGATTAGAAAAGCCCGAAAATGGCCGAAAAAGCCAAAAAACGCCGAAAATTAGCGGGTTTGAGCAGGGCTAGGCCGAAAAAATTGGCCGAAAAATAGTTTTAGAAAACCGGAGACGAAAACCGGCGATACGTCGGACACTTTAGAAAAGTGCTGCATCATCAAAACGGCTCGGCCATTTCGCCGGGATCGGCCTTTTTTGGATACTGGCGTTTTGACCGGCGATCTGTGGCGCGGCCTTCACGAGTGGCGATGTGATTGACCAGGTGGGAAAGCAGGCCTTTCAGGGTTTTCGGGTCGAGCCGCTCGGCGAGGGTGTCCATGGTGAGCGTCGGCTTGCGGGTGCGCTGGCGGGCGCAGGCGACAAACCATCCGGTGTGGATGCGGCCTTTCTCGTGGACGACGGTTGCGGTGGCGTGTTTGGCCAGTGCTTCGCGGATCTGGTGAACGTAGGTTTCGCAGCTCTCGTAGGTGTCGTCCGGGCCTTTCGGGCGGAAGCCTTTTTGGCCGGTCTTGTTGAGTAGCTCGAAGGCTTCGTCTTCCTTGCCTTCCAGCGTGAGGAAGTGGGCCATCACCGTGCGCCAGTGGCCCGAGCTGATCTTGCTGATGCCAGCGAGGCCGACGCAGTCCATCACCTGATCCCGCCGCCAGTCATCGAATTTTTCACCCGGCTCCACGCGTCCGAGTTTCGATTGATGGTTGAAAGCGTCTTGAGATTGGAGGAGGAGCTTGGTGGTTTCTTCGCGGGACAATTTCGCCGGTTCGCGGGGTGTTTGCGAACGCTTTGCGGGAGCGCTGCGGCGGAAGGTTTTCTTGGCGGTTTTTGCTGGCATGATTTTAGAGGTTTGAAATTTTGCGGAGATAAGCCTCGGGATTTGGTGCATCCGCCGCGCATTCGATGCGGGCTTTGCGGGGCTTTGTTTTGTTGCGGTTGTAGAGGCGGGCGAGTTCCTCCAGACGGTCCGCGCCGACCTTCGAGGTGGCGCGTTCCTGGCATTTGGTTCCGAACCTCAGTTCGTAGTGTTTCAGCGTCGGCTGGATGTTGAGTTTCTTCTCTTTGCGGGTGAGCCGGGCGAACACCGGCACAACGCTCCACGAGGGTTCTTCAGTCAGCGGGAGTTCCTTTTCTTCGAGTTCCTTTTTCATCACTGGTTGGGGTTGGTTTGTTGGCGAAAATGGCGCGCATCTCTTCAATGCTGGCCACGTCGTCGGGATTGGTTTCAGGGAGAGGTTTGGCTGGAGCGCGATAGAGAGACGGCGCTTTGCGGACTTCAGGAACCAATTTCTCCACGCTGCCTCCGGATGCCCAAATGTGGCGCTACCTCGGACGCATGACTACCTTCACCCATCAACTCTCCATTCCTCGGAAACCCTGACCCGCCACTTTCAACCATCAACCCTCCACGACCATGCCACCAAAAGACACCCCAGAAACTCCCGCCGCGCCGAAAGACCCCATCGTCCTCGTCCGCATCACCGAACATAAAACCATCATCGGCGACTTCGAACACGCCACCGGCCACGTCGCCGAAATGCCGAAGTCCAAAGCCGACGCCCTCGTCGCCCTCGGCAAAGCCGAAATCATCGGCGTGCCCTGATCCTCCATCTCTCAACTCCCAACCACCCACTCTCAACTTCCAATGAGCGCACCAACTACGACCCGACGCCAGCTTCTCAACGCAAAGGCCTACTTCATCCCTTACGGAGAAACCGTTTCCGCCGCCGCCGTTGCCGCCACCGCGTGGCCCGCCACGACGACGATGACGGCATGGAGTCCTTACGAAATCACGGACATCGAAAAGGCCGACGACGTCCGCGCCGTGTCCGAGGAAAAAATCATGGTTCCGTCCGACCTCGGCGGCTACTGGGAGGATTACGAACGCATGCTCACCGGCCTCGGCTACGAGCTGGCGACCAGTAAGTCCAACAGCTACATCGAGCAACTCGCCTTGGGACGATGCCGCGCACACCCGCCGCCGCATGGCGAGTTTGTTTGACGGTTCCATCGATCCGCCGCCGCATTACGATGCGCCGCTCCCGGAAGATCTCGCGGATTTCGACGATGAGTGGCGGGCCGCGCACCTCGATGGCTACACCATCACCTGCGGCTGGCCGGACACGTTTTTATCTGACCTCGCCCGCGATCCGCAGCCCGAGCCCGAGCTATTCGGCGATATTAAAATTATCTTCCCATGATCCGCTCCCTCCACCGCATCGACTTCATCCATCCTATCGGCACGTTCCGGTTGATGGACTTCGGCACGATCCTCTCCGAAGAGCTGGTGCAGCCGCTGGAAATCACCGGCAGCCGATACGCGGCCACCGGTGATGGATGGTCCGGAGGCCAAGCCGATGGCGGCGCGGTGGCCGCGCTCAATCTTCAAGTCTACCGGGACCACGCCTCGCACGCCGAGGTGCGGAGCCACTGCCTGCGGCACGCGGCGCTGCTGCCCCTGCGCGGCAAGGGCACACTGGAAATCACCCTCTACGATGTAACTCTCTACAAAGAACGCAACCGGGTGGAGCGTTTCTTCAATCGGATCAAACATTTCCGCCGGATAGCCACTCGTTATGAAAAATACGAGTCTACCTTCCTGGCGATGATCCAACTCGTCTCAGCGTTCCTTTATATCAGGTGAATTCATCAACACGACCTAGGCGGTGTGGACAAAATGATTATCTGATCCAATCCATTAAGGATGCGAGATATACGAAGGAAACATAGGTGGCCGAAAGTCTATCGTAACGAGTGTTGACGCGCCTGTAACGTTTGATTTTAGCGAAGTAATTCTCCACTACCCGACGACGTTTGCCTGTTCTTTTGTTATAGCAGGGTGGCGTTTTACGGTTCTTGCGTCCGGGAATATTCGGCTTTCCTCCTTGTGCCGTAATATGTTCGCGAAGGGCATTGCTGTCATAGCCCCGATCACCAAGAACCGTGACGTCTTTTACCTCTCCAATTACTTCCTCCGCGCTGCGGATGTCGGCTTCATTACCGGGGACAATCTTGAGGTTGAGCAACTTGCCCTTGCCGTTGGTGACTACGCTGAGTTTTGAATTTCTGCCGCCCTTCGTTTTTCCGAAGCCTTGTTGTTCAGGCGTTTGGGAAAAGTGGCAAGCGTCCTGATGAACTTTGATATGGGTCGCATCAATGACTTTGAAGCGATCCTTCTTGGAAGCATCAATCGTCATTTCAAGCATTTCCTTGAAGACTCCCCGCTTGGCCCATCGGGCGTGAAAACGATACACGCTATTCCACTTGCCGTAGTGCTGCGGAAGCTGGTTCCACTGGCACCCCGTGATGAGAATCCACCAAATTCCGCTCAACGTTTTGAAAAGACCGACAGGTTTTCGGCCTCTTTTTAAAAATTTAGATCGGTTCTGTTTGGGGTTAAGTTAATTTTTTAATGTGCTCGAAAAGCCCGTCCGGCATTTCTGTCGCAAAATCGTTCAAAGCAGCGACAGAGTGCCGGAATCCTTTGATTTTTCAAGGATTTTTCAATTTGTCCACACGGCCTAATCTTGACGATTCTTAGAACCCGTTTAAAGTCTTCCGAGCAATAGCGAGATAAAGGCCGGTCGGATCATTGCCAACGATGACGAGAGCTTCCGCTCACAGTTTTTCCATAAGCGGCGGCATTTTTCCAACCAGGAAATCGTGCGCTCGACCACCCAGCGCTTTGGTATCACCGCAAAGGTGTGCGGTTCATTGCGTTTCGCCACTTCGACTTTCGCGTTGAGTTGCTCTTGGACAAAATCAGCAAAAGGCTGCTCGCCATAGCCTCCGTCTACCAGATGCGCCGGAGACCAAGGATCATACAGGCGTGTTTCGCTCAAGCGGAACTCTGGCCTTGAGCTGCGTCGCTTTATTTTGCGAGAATCAATAAACGGGTTCTGAGATTGGTTGGCTTTTTCAGATCCGTCCGATTGGTCTTATTCGACTGATCGGGCGGATCTTTTTTTGCGCAATTCATGCGCAGAGTAGAGCAAGGGATGCGAAGCGTGATTCGAGAAAAGGCGCTTCAATGCGCGGCGTGAACGTTCTGTCTCTTACGATCTTCATCAGCAGCTGTCTGGCGGGGATCTTCGTGTGTTGCTTCGCCGCGGAATACCGGCGCTGCCGCCACAAGAGTCTGGAGCGGGATTCACTTCTACCACTCAACGATCTTTCCGAGTCCGCGAAGACCGGGAAGAGACGTCATTGAAAAACGCCGCGCGCCTCCGCATGTCCACTACCTCCTCCATCACTTACGACGATAAGACCGTTCGCCGTTTCATGTCCGCATCCCTGTTTTGGGGAATCATCGGCATGGTCGTCGGCGTTCTGGCCGCCACCCAGCTTTCCTGGTGGCAGATGAACGGCAAATTCCTGGAAACCGTCACCTTCGGACTCTTCAAAGCGGAAGGTCTTTCCTACATCACCTTCGGCCGCATCCGCCCGCTGCATACGAACGCGGTGATTTTCGCGTTCGTCGGAAACATGATGTTCGCCGGCGTTTACTACTCGACGCAGCGGTTGTGCCGCGCGCGCACGGCTTCGGATTTTCTATCAAACCTGCACTTCTGGGGCTGGCAGGCGATCATTCTCGGCGCGGCGATCACCCTGCCCGCGGGCCTGACGCGCGGCAAGGAATACGCGGAACTCATCTGGCCGCTGAATATCGGCGTGGTGGTGATCTGGATCACCTTCGGCATCAACTTTTTCTGGACGCTGCTGAAGCGGAACGAGCGCGCGCTCTATGTTTCGCTGTGGTTTTACATCGCGACCATCGTGACGATCGCGATGCTTTACGTGGTGAACCACCTGTCGATCCCGACGTCGTGGATTCACTCCTATCCGATCTTCGGCGGTGTGCAGGACGGCTTGGTGCAATGGTGGTACGGCCATAATGCGGTGGCGTTCTTCCTGACCACTCCGATCCTCGGCATCATGTATTATTTCGTGCCGAAGGCGGCGGATCGTCCGGTGTATTCCTACCGGCTTTCGATCATCCACTTCTGGGCGCTGGTTTTCATCTACATCTGGGCGGGTCCGCACCATTTGCTGAACACCTCGCTGCCGAAGTGGCTGCAATACTTGGGAATGTTGTTCTCGCTCATGCTGTGGGCTCCATCGTGGGCGGGCATGCTCAACGGCCTGCTGACTTTGCGCGGTGCGTGGGATAAACTCCGCACCGATCCCGTGCTGAAGTTTTTCGCCGCTGCGGTGACGTTTTACGGCATGGCGACCTTCGAAGGTCCGTTGCTTTCGATCCGTGCGGTGAACGCGCTTTCGCACTACACCGATTGGACGATCGGCCACGTGCATTCCGGTGCCTTGGGCTGGAACGGCTTCATGGCCGCGGGCATGTTCTACTGGCTCGCACCACGGCTCTGGAACACGAAACTGTGGTCGAAATCGCTGGCAAACATGCACTTCTGGATCGGTCTGGTCGGCATTCTTCTCTACGTCGCCGCGATGTGGGTGGGCGGCATCATGCAAGGGCTGATGCTGAGCGAAATGAATCCGGATGGCGCGACGCTGAAATACGAGTTCGTGGAAACGCTTCAGGCGATCCAGATTCCGTTCATCCTGCGCTCGTTCGGCGGTGGTTTGTATTTGCTTGGTTTCATCTTCTGCGCGCTGAATCTCTTCATGACCGCCCGCTCCGGCAGTGCGAAGGAAGAGACGGTGGAAGTGGTGATCCTGCCTCGCGAAGAGAAGGATCGCATGGGAATCAAGGAGGCGTTTTTCAACGATCCGGTCGCCCATGTGATGGTCGGTCTGGCCTTGATCATCCTGTGGTTTTTCCTGCCACCGCATGCGGATATCGTGGCGTTTGGCCTGGCCATCGTGCTGATCGTGCGTGCGGTGAAATTCTTCCGCTCCAATGGAGAAGGATGGGCTCGGTTTTTCGACCGTCTGATTGAAAACTATCTGCCGTTCACGGTGCTGATTTTCCTCGCCGCCGCCATCGGGGGAGCGGTGCAGATTATTCCGAGCCTGTGGGTGAACCGCGCGGTGAATGTGGAAGAACGCTTGCAGGTTCCTTACACACCGCTGGAGCTGGCGGGCCGCGATTTGTATGTGTCGGAAGGTTGTTATAACTGCCACTCGCAGATGATCCGCACGCTCGTCCCCGACGTGTTGCGCTACGGTCCGGGTGAAAAGCAGGGCTACAGCCGCCTCGGCGAATCGCTGTTTGATCATCCGTATCAATGGGGTTCCAAGCGCACCGGCCCGGATCTTGCGCGGGAAGGGGGAGATATCGCGAAGGATTCCAAAGTGATGCGAATCGGAAAACGCGACAATCTCTGGCATTTCAACCATTTGCTCGATCCGCGCCAGACCTCGCCGGGCTCGAACATGCCGCCATATCCGTGGCTGGTCGATGCCAAGGCGGATTTCAAAACGTTGCCGACCCGCATCGCCGTGCAATCCCATCTCGGCGTGCCGTGGCCCGCGATGACCAAGGATGCCATCGAGCAAAGCGCGCGTGACCAAGGCATGGAAATCGCCGCTTCGCTGGTGAAAGCCGGAGCGTTTCTCCCCGATAAGCCGGGCCTTAGCGAGGACGAACTCCGCAATCTGCTGGCGGATAGCCGGATGGTCGCGCTGGTGGCTTATCTGCAAAAGCTCGGCGCGTATCAGGAAGTGGAAGCGAAGCATCCCGAAGGCGGGCAGTTTTTGAATCCGGACAGCCGCCGCCCCGCGCCGGTGAAGGCGAAATCCGAAACCGTGGAAAACTAACAAATCATCGTTATGTTCAAGAGACTCATTCTGGAAAGCTGGTCCGAAGTCATGGCCGTTGTCGCCTTTTTCTTCACCGCCGCCGTGTTCTGCTACACCTCGGTCCGCGCGATCAAATTATCCAAGGACCGCCGTGACGCCTTGGCGAATCTTCCGCTCCAGCGGGACGGCGCGGAAAAATAACACCGTTTCAAATTCCGAAAAATTTCAACCGCATGTCTTCTCCAGATTCAAACGATCCCCGGCACCGGGTCGCGGATTACGCCAAGGAAAAAGGCGAAATCGTCATTCGTCCGCACGTGTATGACGGGATTCAGGAATACGATCAGAAACTGCCGAATTGGTGGCTTTTCATCTTCTTCGTGACGCTGGTTTTTTTCCCGCTTTGCTGGCTGATTTATTACCAGTTCGGAGCGATGAAAACCGATGGCGAAGTGGTGGAATCCCGGATGGCGCAAATCGAGGAAACCAAAACCAAGGCTCTCAACGACATGCTCGCGAAGCTGGATGATGCCGCGCTGATTCAAAAGTGGGCGAAGGATGAAACCGCCGTTGCGAACGGCCGCGAAACCTTCATGGCGAACTGCACCGCCTGCCACGGCCAGGATCTTTCCGCGAAAATGGATCTCGGCAACGGCCAGACGGCATCTTTGCCCGGTCTGCCGCTGACGGACGGTCACTGGAAATATGGATCGAAACCGATGGATGTTTTCAAAATCATCAACGAAGGCACACCGGCTGACAGCGCGGGCCACAACGGCGCGCGGATGGAAGCGTGGGGCCGCAAGATGTCGCCGATGAAAGTCACGGAACTCGTCGCCTTCCTGATCAGCCGGAATCCGAAGGATTTCCCGGAAACGAAGTAACCCTCTTCAGGCGGGGGTTTTTCCGAGAAACGTCCCTGCCGGAATCCATTATTTTCCCGTGTCCGCCCAGAAGGATAAGACCCGCAAGCCCAATCTGATCTCGGTCACGACGATCAATGACGACGGCTCGCACCTCGTGCTGCATCCGGCGGATGTAAAGGGGCGTTTCACGGCGGCGCGGCGCGTTTTCGCGGTGTTGCTGATTCTCGTTTACGTGCTGTTGCCATGGGTGCCGGTGAACGGCGCGCCGGCGGTGTTTTTCGATGTCGAGTTCCGCCGTTTCCATTTCATGGGCCTCACGCTGGTGCCGC
Organism: Luteolibacter sp.; assembly: GCA_047605125.1. Taxonomy (GTDB): domain Bacteria; phylum Verrucomicrobiota; class Verrucomicrobiia; order Verrucomicrobiales; family Akkermansiaceae; genus Luteolibacter. The sequence goes on along the minus strand of JASGGK010000023.1, from coordinate 24,766 downwards.
AGGATTTGTGGGTGGCGTTTTTCGGAATCAGCGGGCTGGGGTTTCTGCTGTTTGTTTTAACCTCGTTGCTCGGCCGGCTGTGGTGCGGCTGGGCTTGTCCCTACACGGTTTTTCTCGATCACGTTTTCCGCAGGATCGAGCGCTGGATCGATGGCGACGCTCCCGCGCGGCGCAGATTGGAAGCGGCGCCTTACACGCTGGATAAAATCGTCCGACGCGTGGTGAAACACGGGCTGTATCTCATCATTTCCGCATTGGTGGCGCATGTGTTTCTTTCCTACTTCGTCTCGATTTCCCGGCTTTACGGATTCATCGAAGACGGTCCGGTGAAACATTTCACCGCTTTCTCCATCGTCGGCTCGCTCACGGCGGCGTTGTATTTTTGCTTCGCGAAGTTCCGCGAACAATTCTGCGTGCTGATGTGCCCGTACGGCCGCTTGCAATCGGCGCTGACGGACGACGATACGATCATCATCGGCTACGATGAAAAACGCGGCGAACCCCGCGGCCGCGCGACCAATCCCGATGCCGGATCCTGCGTGGATTGCTTCCGCTGCGTGAAGGTGTGCCCGACGGGAATCGATATCCGCAACGGCCTGCAGATGGAATGCATCGGCTGCGCGGCGTGCATCGACGCGTGCGATGACATCATGCTGAAGCTCAAGCGTCCCCAAGGCTTGATCCGCTATGATTCGATGCGCGGTCTCGCCGGGGAAAAACGCCGCATCCTGCGTCCGCGGATTTACGCTTATTTCCTGCTCGGATTGCTGGGCGTCACAGCTCTCGGAGTCACCGCGTTTTTCCGCGCGAAACCGATGCACGTCGAGCTTTCGAGAATGCGCGGTCCTTCGTTTTTCTACGATGCTTCCCTCGTCCGGAACCACTATCAGATCCGCGTGATCAACAAGCGCAACCAGCCGGTGAAATTCACGGTTTCGCTGGAGTCCGCTCCTGCGGGCTACCAAATCACCGGACTCACCGAAGCGCGTGAAATCAAAGCTCTGGAGGAACTCGCGTGCCCGGTGGTGGTGATCGTGCCTCGTGACTCCTATCGCGGTCCGTGTCCGCTCACGGTGCAAATCCAGGCGCAGCCGGGTGATGTCACGGTGCGTCAGAAAATCGAATTTCTCGGTCCGAATCCACGCCTTCTCCACTCCAATCCTTAATGTTTTTATGAAACGTCCCTGGTTGTTTGTCATCTCGATGTTCCTGCTGCTGATCCTCGCCTGGAGTTCCTTGATCTTCGTGGCCGTGAGGCATTCGCCTGAGCAGATCCAAGTCAACGTCGTGAAATCCCACTAAGGCGGTGTGACGTCCCCCGTCTCCTTATTTCTGATGGAAACGATCCACACTACTCTCGGAGCACTCGTCGCGGGCCTTGTGACCAGCGTGCATTGCCTCGGCATGTGCGGGCCGATGGTGTGCGGCATGGCGGCGATGCCCGCGACGGAGCGCGAGCGGACGCTGGGCGCGGTGGCGTATCATGTTGCGAGATTGTCGGCTTACGCGATGATCGGCGCGGCTTGCGGCGCGCTTGGAAGGCAGCCGTTGCAATGGTTTTTCGATTCGCCCTTGGCCGTGCTGCCGTGGGTGCTGGTGGCTGTTTTCCTGATTTTCGGTTTCGGGCTTGAGAAGAAATTGCCGCGTCCGGTGGCGCTGCTGAAATGGACGTCGAAGCTGCGTTTCAGGGCGGCGAAACTTCATCCGATCCAGCGCGGCGCGGTGATGGGGATGATGACGCCGTTGTTGCCGTGTGGTCCGTTGTATCTGTTGTTCGGTGCCTCGTTGCTTGCCGGTTCCGGCTGGCGGGGCGCGGAATTCGCGCTGGCTTTCGGCCTCGGTACGGTGCCGCTGCTGTGGGTGGCGCAGGCCCAGCTTCATTTGTTGAAACGCCGGGTTTCTCCCAGAACCATGCTGCGCGTCCAACGATCACTGGCGTTGGTTGCCGCGGTGGTGGTCGCGTGGCGGTTGCACGGGACGTTGCCGGGTCTTGAAGCAGCATCGCAGGAACTTCCTTCGTGCTGTCATTAAAAGCCAACACCGATTTCCATGACCGATTGCACTCATTGCGGAACGCCGTTTGTGGCGACGAATTATGAACAACGCTTTTGCTGCAAGGGGTGCGAGTTTGTGCACGACCTGATCGTGGAAGAAGGGCTGGACCGCTACTACACGTTGAAACAGGACACGCCGGCCAAGCCGGTGCGCAGCGTGCCGTTCGAGGCGCACGATTTCGGTTGGCTGGAAAAAGAGGTGGCCGAGGCTGAAGCGGAAGGTGCATCGAAAGCGGCGGTGGAAGGAGAATTCTCGTTGGAAGGAATTTCATGCATCGGTTGCGTGTGGCTGATGGAGAAAGTTTTCATGCGTCAGCCGGGAGCATTACAGGCGGACGCGCATCCGGCGACGGGGCGGGTGCATTTGCGCTGGATGGCGGGGAAGATGGATTTGGTGAACTTCGCACGGGAAATGGCATCGTTCGGTTATCGACTGGCACCGCGTCGTGCCGGGGCGTCGGAGTCGGAATCCGGTGCCTTGGGGATGCGGCTGGGATTGTGCGGAGCATTCATGCTGAATGCGATGGCGTTCACGCTGCCGAGCTATCTCGGGATGCCGGAAACCTTCGCGTTTTCCGGAATTTTCCAGCTCATCACGCTGCTGACGGCGACGCTCTCGATGTGTGTGGGGGGCAGCTATTTCATCGGACGGGCGTGGCGGGCGGTACGGCTGAAAATGCCGCACATCGATCTGCCGATCGCGCTGGGATTGATCGCGGCGTTCGCGGGATCGATCGCGGGATGGGCTCTGAAATTGCGCGGGTTGTTGTATTTCGATTTCGTTTCGACGTTCGTGTTTTTGATGTTGTTAGGTCGTTGTTTGCAGCTATCGGCGATGGAGAAGAACCGGCATCGGTTGCAGCGGCATCGTCCCGTGCCGGAGAGCGTGGTTTCACCGGATCGTGAAGCGCCGATCGGCCTTCAGGATTTGGCGGACGGCGTGCGGTTCCAACTGGAGCCGGGCCAGGCCGCGCCGGTGGCGGCGGTTCTGGAAAACGAGAAGGCGGAGTTTTCACTGGAGTGGATCAATGGCGAGGCGGAGCCGTGCACGTTTCAGGCGGGACGGAGATTGCCATCGGGAGCGATCCATCTCGGGCAAGCGCCGGTGATTTTAAGGGCGTGCGAGACGTGGGATGAATCGTTGCTGGCGAAGCTGGTGAAAGGGGACCGGCAGGCGGTGCGAGTGCCCGCTTTGGAAAGGTTGCTGAAGATCTATCTGATCGTGGTGGTGCTGGTCGGAATCGGCGCGATGATCTGGTGGTGCCTCAACGGTGCTCCGGCGCGGGGCTTGCAGGTGATGATTTCCGTGTTTGTGGTTTCCTGTCCGTGCGCGCTGGGCGTGGCCTTGCCGATGGCGGATGAAATCGCGGGTTCGATGATGGAGCGGATGGGGGTTTTCATCCGCCAGCCGTTGTTGTGGGGACGGTTGTGCCGGGTGAAAACGGTGATTTTCGACAAAACGGGCACGCTGACGATGGAGCGGCCGGTGTTGATGAATCCGGAGGTGGTGAACGGTTTATCCTCGGAAGAACGGGCCGCGCTGGTGCGATTGGCGAGCGGATCGCTGCATCCGGTTTCGAGGTCGTTGTTGGAGAGCTTGGGACGCGAAGGGCAGATATTGCTGCGCGGGCTGAAATCGACGGAGGTGCGGGACGTGCCGGGATCTGGAAGATTTTTTGAGGAGGATGGGGTGGTTTGGGCATTGGGGAAACCGGGGTGGATGGGGAAAGATAACCAGGCCGGGGCCTGGCGGTCGCAGGTTTGTCCGCATGATGCGGTGTTGACGCGGGACGGGGTGGCGATTTGCCATTTCAGTTTCCATGAATCGTTGCGCGCGGATGCGATCGCCGCAGTGCAATGGCTGAAAGAACGGCATTATCGCTGCGTGATTTTGTCCGGGGATAAACCGGCGAAAGTGATGGCGGCGGCACAGATTTTGAAAATCTCCGCTTTCGATACCCATGCCTCGCTCCAGCCTGAGGAAAAGGAAACGCTGGTGAAAAACCTGGACCAGCGGGACACTCTGTATCTCGGAGATGGGGCGAACGATTCGTTGGCCTTCAATGCGGCATGGGCGACGGGGACGCCGGTGGTGGATTGCGGTTTGCTGGAAAACAAAGCGGACTTTTATTTCATGGGGGAGAGCCTGAATTTCCTGCCGATGTTTCTTTCGCTGGCCAGAAGGAGGCGGAAAGTGGTGCGGGCGGCGTTCGGATTCGCGCTGGCTTACAATCTGTGTGTCGTGGCGGTTGCGCTTCTCGGTCACATGAGTCCGCTTCTGGCGGCGGTATTCATGCCGGCAAGTTCGGCGATTTCCTTGATTATCATTACTTTAGGTCTGAAATCAGGCAAAAGACGAAGAGGAAAGGTTGATCTTCTCGACCATCTCCGGTATCCTGAAGGGGAAGGGGAATCCCAAGTTTCTTTACCGCATGCCATCACCAGCGCCGAACGATTACGACCAAGTTCTTTATGAAAAGCTCAAGCATTCCGAGCTTTTCGCAACGTACCAGGATGCTTTCCGCGTCGCCACCGGTTTGCCGCTGAGATTGGTCGGGCCGGATTTGGAGTCCTGGTGCATGGATGAACACGGTGAGAACCGCAGCTCGTTTTGCGAACTGCTGAATCTCTGCAAATCCGCGTGTCACGAGTGTATCGAAACGAACCGCCATCTGATGCATGAAGCGGTCGCGAAAGGTCCGTCCACTTGCCATTGTTTCGCGGGTATGGCGGCGACGGCCGTGCCGATCCGCTACGGGCGGATGTTGGTCGGATTTTTGAAAACAGGGCAGGTTTTCAATCAGGTGCCGACGGAAGCGGCATTTTCCAAAGTCGCGAAAACCTTGGCTCGTCAGGGACTGTCCGATGATCAGGTGGACCAGCTGAAAGCGTTGTATCTGAAAACGCGGGCGGTGGAGCCTTTGAGATATCAGGGCATGATCACCTTGTTGTCATCGTTTGCCTATCAGCTCGGCCAGCAGGCGGAGAAACTGATGACGGTGCGGGAGGGAAGCGAGCCGGAGGGGATTTCCAAGGTGCGGTATTTCATCCAGCAGAATCTCTCGGAACCCTTGCCGCTTTCGTTGATGGCGCAGACGGCGGGATTGAGCGAATCCCATTTCTGCCGCGTGTTCCGTGAATCCACCGGATTGACGCTCACTGATTATATCAACCGCAGCCGGATCGAGTGGGCGAAAAGAGAGCTGCTGAAGCCGGAAAAGCGGATTTCCGAAATCGCATTCCACGTCGGCTATCAATCGCTCTCGCAGTTTAACCGCAGTTTCTCGCGCGTTACGGGAAGGTCGCCTTCGCGCTACCGGGAAGAAGAGCTAACCGCCTTGGCTTCTTGATTGAATGATATGATTTTTAGCGTTTGCTTTTAAAGCAAACGTTGGTTTTTCCTGGTGGGAAGCGTGCAATTTGCGGTGACGAATCCGTAGTGATTTTTCATGGTTACACACTTGCCAATTACCCGGAGGGTCATTAAGCCGTGCGGCGCAATGGCGAGTATCGGTCCCTTCACATTTCCGCAAGATGGCTTTGAAGCAGTGATTTTCGATTGCGACGGCACGCTGGTGGATTCCATGCCAGCCCACTTCGAGGCTTGGTGTGAAGCCCTCAGCCTTTACGGAGCGGGAGGTGTTTTCAAAGAGGATGTTTTCTTCGCCATGGGTGGCCGTCCGACCTGCGATATCGTGGTGGAACTCAATGATGAGTATAATCTCCACCTCGATCCCCAAGCGGTAGCGTTTGCCAAGCGCGAGGCGTTTTTGAAGAAACTCCACACGGTGACTCTGATCGATGAAGTCGCCGCCTTCGGCGAAAGCCTGCGCGGTCGCGTGCCGATGGCGATTGCGACCGGCAGCACCCGGATGGTGATCGAGAAGACCCTGCAAGCGGTGGGAGTCTCGGATTGGTTCGATGAGGTGGTGACCGCGGATGACGTTGTGGACGGAAAACCGGCGCCGGATATTTTCCTGAAAGCAGCGGAGCTGATGGGAATCTCTCCTGAGAAATGTCTGGTGCTGGAGGATGCTCCCGCCGGTATTTTAGCCGCCCAACGCGCGGGGATGCAGGTGATCGCGGTTCCTTCGCCGCTGCTGTCCGTATAACCACGGATTGTTTTTAAGGAAAAGGGGCCGCAAGGTTCCTTTTTCGTATCCGGCAGAGTCCGAAAATTCCGCTGGCAAGTCTGGCCTTAGGGCTGGTTTCGTGACTAAACTCACCGCTCTTATGGACTCCCCCAAGGTAGATGGACTTAAAATCGACGGTTTGATCGGCCACGGCGGATGCGGTCGGGTGTATCGGGCGACGGATGAGAAAGGACAGCGGGTGGCCGTGAAGCTGTTCGAGGCGATGGCCATTCATCGTCCGCTTCTTTCGAAAATGACGGAGCGCCTGGAAAACGGTGGCTGGCCGGAAGGAGTGATTCCGGTTTTTTCCGCGGATTTCAGTGGTCGTCCCGCGTTGTGGGTGACGCCTTGGCATGAGGAACTTCACGACGATCTTCTGGTGCCACGGACTTTGCAACGGCGGATCGACGAGTATCCGGGCGAACATGCCTGGCCGTTGGTGCGTAAGATCGCCGCCGCGCTGGCCGCGATGCACGAGCGTCAAGTCCCGCATGGAAACCTGAAGCCGGGCAACGTGTTTTTTGATGACAACGGCCACGTCCAGCTCACGGATTGGGCGGTCGGAAACATTCCGGGCACCAGCCACTTCGAGTTCACCGATGCGCTCCTCTATCAAGCGCCGGAGCAGCTCTCGAATCCGGAAGGTTATCTCGATGAGGCCGGATATCGTTGGGACGTTTATGCGTTCGGAGCGCTTTCTTACCGTTTGCTGACGGGGCGTTTCCCTCGCTGCCATGACACTTTCATCCAAGTGGCGCCTGCGGCGCATGAGACGCGCAAGGAGGGGATTCACGCGGAACTGCCGAAAATCGCGAAAAATCTCCTGAAACAGCCGGAAATCGAATGGCCGGATGAGCGGGCGAATGCATTGGAGGCGGCGTTCCGCGGATTGATCATGCGCTGCCTTTCGCTGGAGCCGGTGAAACGTCCGGCCACAATGTCCGAAGTGGTGGCGGAATTGAATTCCACGGAACAACGGCTTGCCACGGCGGAGGAAAAGCGTCGATTGTTGGAACAACGCCAGTTGGCGGAGCGTCGTGCCCGCCGCGCTTTGTTGTTTGCGGGAGCGGCTGTAGCCATTGCCCTCGTTTTCGGTTCCTTGTGGCAGTTGGCGGATTATCAAAAACGCCGTGAACGCCATGAACGCGAGGAAAACATGCGGGCGCTGAAAGCTGCGGCGGTCCAATCCACTGCAGCCAAGGAGAAGGCGGAGGCATCCGAGAAAAAAATCCTGCAAGAGCTCGCTTATGAAAAAGAACTCGGCATCGCCCGGCTGGAGGCATCCCGCCAGATCGGGGATCGCTTGTTTTCCTGGGCGATGGAAAAAGGCCAGCGGAAACTGCCTCCGCTCGATGGCCGGGAGCTACGCCTGAAGCGGCTCGAGCGTTACTTCGAGGATTTTCTTACCCGCACCGCGAACATTCCGATGCTGGAGGATGAACGTGCCCGCGCCACCTTGCAACTGGCGGAAATTTCCTTGGCGGCGGGCGACGAGAAACAAGCGACCGGGCGGATTTCCACCGCTTTGGCGGCTTGGAAAAACCAGCCCGTCAACGCGGAGTTGAAACTGCGCATGGCGACGAATTCGCTTTTGCTCGCGCTCCTTCAGCAATCGACGAACTCCCCGGAAACCGGAAACGCCTTCACCTCCGCCCGCCAGGCGCTCACCGAAGTCCCGAAAGATGGAATCGACGCGGATCGGTTGACGCAGCTCGTTGCGATTCTGGATTTCCACGAAGCGCAATATCTCTCGTTGAAAGGTGACGATACCAAGGCGTTGAATCAATTGCTGCGCGCCACCCAGACGTTGAACCAACTCGCCCTGCAACGTCCGGATGCCGCCGTGCTACGTTCCGAACTGGCGTCCTGCTATTTGTCTTCCGCCACCATTCTCGAAGGAATGGGCAATATCGGAGACGCCCGCGAAGTCCGGAATCTGGCGGTTGCCGAGATTCAGAAAATCCTCAAAACCACGCCGAACGATCCCTCCCTGCGGATGGATCTGGCAGGTTGCTACTCCGCGATGGCGGAAGCGGCGGTTCTCTCCGGAGACACGGTTGCGGCGGATTCCCTCAATCAGGAAGCCCTGAAAATGCTGGATCGCCTGCTCGGCGAACAGCCGGATCTGCTTGCGGCGGAAATTTTGAAAGCCTCGCAACTCGGATTGCGGGCCGGATTACTGCGGGACCGGGGCCAATCGGCGGACGCGCTGAAATTGTTTGACGATGGAATCCGCATTCTGGAAAGCGCCCGCGCGACTTCCGGGTCGAGTGCGATGGCGACATATCGTTTGGCCCAGCTTTGGTGGCAGAAAGGCCGTATGCTGGGAGCTCAAGGCAACCGCCAAGAAGAAATCCGGCTGGAAACCAAGGCTGGTGAGAGCTTTGCCAGCCTCGAGGCACTCAAGAGCACCGATGGGCCGCGCCTCGATCAGATTCAAAAGGCGGAAGCTTATCTGATGGGAGATCTCGGCTTGGCCCTACAGCTTTCCGGAAACAAGGAACAAGCGCGCCAAGTATTCGCCGAGGCGGTGAATCTATGGGAAATGCTGCTGAAATCCCGCCCGCAGAGCGAGGAGTTCGACGAAGGGCTTTCCTGGTGCCGCCAGCGTCTCGCCGAGCTTCAATAAGACCCAAGAGATGCAAGGGAAGACGATTTTATTGATAATCGCATAATAGAGTGACGAATTTTCCTCCGTAGTTGTGAGGTTTCCGGCGTCACTTTTTTTTGCGGGTATCAATAAAGCATTTCGTCACGGATTTTGGGTTGATTTGATCATCAGGATTTCATTTCGGATCGTATCTGGCCGTGGGGAGGCGTCCGTTGTTTTTCCGGGCCTCATGCACGATCAGTGTTTCTTGCCGCAGCCGCAGTCGTGGCCGCAGCTTTTCCTGGCCTTCGGTCTGAAGAATCGCACCGTGAAAATCGAGAGCGTGATCAGGACGATGCCGAGCGCGGCGATGGTTTGCCAATCGAGGTTCATGAGAGACCTAATAACCTGCCGATTTGGAAAATCAAGAGGGCGGCGACGTAGGCGAAGCCGCTCATGAAGATGAATTGTCCCACGGCCCACTTCACGGAGCCGGCTTCGCGCGCGACCACGGCGGACGTCGGAAGGCACTGGAGGGCGTAGATGTAGAAGACCAGCAGGGAAACCATCATCAGCGGCGTGAACAGCGGGCGTCCGTCGGACCAGGTGGCGGCGGCGAGCTGGTCGCGCAAGGTGCTGCGGGTCGTTTCCTCGTCGTCGCTTTCATCGACGTGGAAAAGCACGGCGAGCGTGGAGTTGAACACTTCCCGTGCGGCGAAGGAGGTGAGAATCGCGGTGCCGACGCGGCCATCATAGCCCAGAGGACGGACGACGGGTTCGATCACATGGCCGATTTGTCCCATGGCGCTGTGTTCCAGAGCATCGGCCGGATCGCCATCATGCTTCGGATAGGTGCTGAGCGCCCAGAGCAGGATGGAAAGCCCGAGAATCACGGTTCCGGCTTTCGCGACGAAAGCCCAGGCACGTTCGAAGACGTGGCGGAAAATATAGCTCCACTGCGGCAAGCGGTAGGCGGGGAGTTCGAGCAGGAAGTGATTCGGCTTTTCATCATCTCCGAGCTTTTTGCGTAGCAGGCGGGCGGCGGCGAAAGCGGTGAGCGTGCCGACGGTGTAGATCAGGAACAGGGCGAGCGCTTGTTTCCAGGTGCCTTCTTTTTCATGCAAGAGCAGCGGCACGATCAGGAAATAGACGGGGAGGCGGGCGGAGCAGCTCATCCACGGCGCGACGAAAATCGTGACGAGCCGTTCCTTGGCGGAATGGATGGTGCGGGTGGCCATGATGCCGGGAATGGCGCAGGCGTAGGAACTGAAAAGCGGCAGGAAGGCTTTCCCGCTGAGACCGGCTTTTGCCATGAGACCGTCCATCAGGTAAGCGGCGCGGGCCATGTAGCCGGAGCTTTCCAGCAGGCCGATGAAGAAAAACAGCAGCAGGATCTGCGGGAGGAACACGATCACGCCGCCGACGCCGCCGATGATGCCATCGACCAGAAGCGAGCGCAGATCCCCTTCGCGCAACGTGGCCTCGACCCATTCGGAAATCGAGCCTTGGGCGGTTTCGATCCAGCCCATCGGAATGCTGGCGAAGGAGAAGATCGACCAGAAAACGAGAAAGACGGTGGCGGCGAAAATCAACCAGCCGAAGACCGGATGCAGGGCGTATTGGTCGATTTTGTCGGAAAGGGTGAGCTGGTGCGCATCCGGGCGGCGCGCGGCGGTTTCGCAAATCTCCAGCACGAATTCACGGCGGGATTTTTCCGCGTGATCCGGGTCGGTCGCCCAATGCGGTTCGGGAATGGCGGGGAAGGGGTGGCGCAGGGTTTGCTTGAGCTGGAGCAGGCCTTTGTTCGCATTCGCCTGCATGGGAACGACGGGCACGCCGAGTTCTTCGGAGAGTTTTTCCGGATCGAGGCGCAGGCCGGTTTTTTCCGCCATGTCCACCATGTTCAGGGCGATCACGGTGGGGATGCGCGTTTCGATGACTTGCAGCGCGAGGAGCAGGTGGCGTTCGAGGTTCGAAGCATCGAGCACGCAGACGACGAGATCCGGTTTTTCGTAGCCTTTCAGTTCGCCGGAGAGGGCGTCGACCGCGATTTTTTCATCGGGGGAATCCGCGCGCAGCGAGTAGCAGCCGGGAAGGTCGAGGACGCGGAGTTTTTTTCCGTGGGGTGTGTAGGTTTCGCCGGATTTGAGTTCGACGGTGACGCCCGAGTAGTTCCCGACTTTCTGGTTCGCGCCGGTCAGGGCGTTGAAGAGGGTGGTTTTGCCGGAGTTGGGGTTCCCGATGAGTGCGACGGTCTGGAGAGTCTCAGGGACGGTGGACATGATGAAATCTGGGAAATCGCAAAAACAAGGGGAGGAAACAGCGGGGGAAAATTCAGCGAATGGGGCTGACGAAGACCTGCTCGGCGAGTTCCTTGCTGATCGCGAGGCGCGTGCCGCAAACGGAACAAATGAGATTCCGGCCGCCGCTCAGCTTGCGCAGTTTCAACTGCTCGCAAAAACCGAGATCGCGCAAACGGTCGCAGGACGGTCCACGCAACAGCTGGATCCGGACATCACAACCGACGCCGACCTGGTTCAAGGTCATGGCGCTGTCGGATTCGAGGTCAGTGGCTACCGCGTAAGGCATCGGATGAACAAACTGAGCGCCAGTTGAGAATGAATTGCAACACCAAAGGTGAGAATGGAATTGCGGAAAATGGAGGGACTGGTTTTCTGGGGGAAGTATCCGCTTTTCCGATGCCCGTTTCCACACGGGAGCCGGAGAACTCCTTACCTCAGTAACCGTAATAGCTGCGGCGAGGGTATTTTTCGCGGTTGTATTGCTGGCGGCTCTGGTGGATGAGATCGTTGGCACCGGGGCCTTCGATTTCCGCGTTGCCGCTGCTTTTGCGTTTGCCGTTGTTGTTTTGAAACGGACTCGGTTGCGGAGAGGAACCGCCGCAGGCGGTGAGCATGGCAAAGACGAGCAGCAGGGAAAAATGGAGGAAAGATTTAAGCATGACGGGTTTGTGACGTTCGATCCGGCGCTGGCATTCAACAGGGCGTTTGCAAGCGTGGCAAGTGCGTGGACGCCGCCGGGATATTCCATCGGGAAACTTCGTGCCTTGCGGGCGGCGGAATCCGCGGGTAAACGCAGCGCATGCCGATCGGTTTGAAAATGGTGATCCTGCTGACGATCTCGAATGTCTTCATGACGTTCGCGTGGTATGCGCACTTGAAGGATTTGAAGGACAAGCCGTGGTGGATCGCGGCGCTGGTTTCCTGGGGCATCGCGTTGTTCGAATATCTGGTGCAGGTTCCGGCGAACCGGATCGGGCACGAGCAGTTCAATCTCGCACAGCTCAAGATCACGCAGGAAGTCATCACGCTGGCGGTGTTCGTGCCGTTCGCGGTGTTTTTCATGAAGGAAAAAATCACGTGGAACTACCTCGGCGCGGCGGCTTGTCTGGCGGGTGCGGTGTTTTTCATTTTCCGGAAATAACGGGACATGGTCATCGCGTTTCACAAGCCCTACGGCGTGCTCTGCCAGTTTACGCCGGATCAACCGGGACAACGGACGCTGGCGGATTTCGGGTTCCCGGAAAATGTTTATCCGGTCGGGAGATTGGACATGGATTCGGAAGGGCTGCTTTTGCTGAGCGATGAGCCGGGATTTAACAACCGCCTGCTCGATCCGAAGACGGCTCATCCGCGCACGTATTGGGCGCAGGTGGAGGGAATCCCGACGCCGGAAGCGATCCGGCGCTTGCGCAAGGGTGGCATCGATTTGAAAGGCCATCGCACGCGGCCCTGCGAAGTGAGATTGTTGGATGAGCCGGGCATTGCTCCGCGCAATCCTCCGATCCGTTACCGTGCTTCGATTCCGACTTCCTGGCTGGAGCTGGAATTGATCGAAGGAAAAAACCGCCAGGTCCGGCGCATGACGGCGGCGGTGGGATTTCCGACGTTGCGATTGATTCGGGTGAGCATCGGGAAGTTGGATGGATCGTTTTTGGGGTCAGGTGAATGGTGTGAGCTCGGGCGGGACGGAGTGGAAAGGATCTGGCTGAGGTAGGTGGATCACGGCAGCAACCGTGTTTTTATAATGTTAGAAACTCGGCGGTATTTCCTTCCTGCAACACCTTGTTCATGATGGAGTTTAGATGGATCTCCTCGCGTTCCATCTCCTCCTGAAGGTGACGCCGGTAAGGGCTCGGTGAACTTGGGACTCATCGGCGCTTTCAACTGTTCGAGATACGACCGCAGAGGGAATCCGCTGACCAAGTTGTCGTGCGTGGAGGAAACTCCACCAAGAGTGTCACGGTCTCGCGGTTCCCGCTCATCCTTGCCACTGCCGTGGGAAGGATGAGTCCTTGCGGTCCCAACGGAGAATCAGGATAGGGTTCTCCGGTGGCGCGGGAAGCCTACAGATTTTCGACAAGCAAAGAGTGTCGCGTGTGATCCATGAATATCGGGCATGTGAAGCACGCCGGCATTTCACTTGGCGAAAAGAGGTGCTGAGAGGATGATCGGGCATGCTTTCTTTTCGTGATGCGCTGGAGCGATTGCTGGCGAATGTGCCTGCGGCGCGGGAAGAAATGTGCCGGATTGAAACGGCGGTGGGTCGGGTACTGCGACAGCCGATCACGGCGGATCGGGATTTTCCGGCGTTTGACCGGGTGATGATGGATGGCTTCGCGCTGCGGGCGGAAGATTGGAATGCCGGGATTCGGGAGTTCCGGGTGACGGGAAGCGCGCCGGCGGGAGCACCGCGGATCGGGCTTTCTGGAAATGGAACGTGTGTGGAAGTGATGACGGGTGCGCCTAGTCCGCTGGGTGCGGATGCGATTTTACCGGTGGAGGAAGTGCTGAGGCGCGATGATGGCGGGGTGGTTTTCCGGGAAACGAAAGTCACGGCGGGTGAATTCATTCATCGCGCGGGGATTGATGCGGGTGAAGGAAGTATCCTGCTGGAAGCGGGGACTTTACTCGGTGGCCGCGAGCTTGGCGTGGCGGCGTCGTGTGGTGCGGCGGAGTTGTGGGTGAGCAAGCTGCCGGAGATCGCGGTGCTGGCGACGGGGGATGAACTGGTGGGGGTGGATGAGATTCCGCTGCCGCATCAGATCCGGCAATCGAACGCGCATGCGATTGCCGCGAGTTTGCAACGTGCGGGCTTTCCGGCGCGGACGAGCGGGGTTTTGAGCGATGAGGTCCATGCATCGCGGGATGGTCTAACGAAAATTTTGAGCGAGCACGATTGGGTGATTCTGACCGGTGCGGTTTCCATGGGCGCGCGGGATTTTGTTCCGGTGCTTTTGGATGAACTGGGATGTAAAAAACTTTTTCACGGAGTGGCCCAACGGCCGGGGAAACCGGCGGGATGCTGGATCGGTCCGGCGGGGCAAGTGGTGATGACGCTGCCGGGAAATCCGGTATCGGCTTTGACCGGACTGCATGTGTTCGTGCTTCCGGCATTGGCGAAAGCGACGGGGCTGAAAGAAACACCGCGTCGCCGGGTGGTGATGGAAGACCGTCAGGTGCGGCTTCCGGGAATGACGCGCCATTTGCCGGTGCGCCTGCGCGACGATGGTCGGGCGGAGCCCGCGCCGACAGGAAACAGCGGTGATTTCATCGGCTTGCTGCGCAGCGATGGATGCATCACCTTGCCACCACGCGGCGAAAGCATCGGGATCACCGCAGCCTTTCAGTTCACTCCTTGGCTTTAGAGGCTGTCTGAAAACTCGTAACTCTCGGTCGAAAAATGGAATGATGAAGAAATTTAAACCACAGATAAACGTTAAGAACGCAGATGGAAGAAGGGATCTGACGATATCAGAAAGATCTCTTTTATCTGCGTCCATCCTGTTAATCTGTGGTTGAAGAGATTTTTCAGAAAATTTATGGATCAGGAATTTACCCATGTGCGCGATGGCCAGCCGACGATGGTGGACATCAGCGGGAAGGAAGCGAATCGACGCACGGCGACGGCTGAGGTGCGGATGGATCTTGGGCCGGAAATCATGGCGCGTTTTGCCAATGCGGAGCTGCAAGGGCCGAAGGGGCCGGTGTTTCAGACGGCGATCATTGCCGGGACGATGGCGGTGAAGAAGACCAGCGAGTTGATTCCGTTTTGTCATCCGTTGATGATCGAGAAATGCAAGTTCGGGATTCTGCCGGACGATCTCGGAGTGACGATCCAATGTACGGTTTCGATCAGCGGGAAAACCGGCGTGGAAATGGAAGCGCTTACCGGTGCGACCGTGGCGGCATTGACCGTTTACGACATGTGCAAGGCGATGAACAAAGGCATCGTGATCCGGGAAGCGCGGCTGCTCTCGAAGACGGGCGGAAAATCCGGAGATTACCAGGCATGAGTGTGTTGAAAGGCATCGTGTTGGCGGGTGGCCGGAGTTCGCGCATGGGCACGGACAAGGCGGCGTTGCTGCATGACGACGGCCGCACCTTGGCGCGGCGGTGTTATGATGTGTTGCTGGCGGCAGGTTGCGAAGACGTGCTGCTTTCCCTGCGCGCGGATCAGGAATTGCCGCCGGGGTTTGAGGATTTGGAAAACGTCGGCATCGTGCGCGATCCGGAAGGGGAGAGCGAAGGGCCGATGGTCGGGATGGTTTGCGGGATGCGGACGGATCGCGGGGCGGACTGGCTGGTGGTGGCATGTGACCTGCCGCGTCTGGATGCCGCGACGTTGATGGCGTTGGTTTCCGGAAAACGGGAAGGTGAGAAGTTTCTGGCATACCGCAGTGAGTTCGATGATTTGCCGGAGCCGCTTGCCGCTTTGTATGGGAGGGAATCCTTGCCGATTCTCGAACAAGCGCGTGCGGATGACATGCGTTGTCCCCGGAAGATATTGATTCGGAACGAATGCCGCTTGCTGGAACCGGTGGTGAATCGCGCTTTGGAAAATGCGAACACGCCGGAAGATTGGGAAACCGCGATGAAACCATGAGTGCGGACTATCGGGTTTTGTATTTCGGATTGCTCGCGGAGCGCCGTGGCTTGATGGAAGAGCGGGTGATGAGCGAAGCCGGAAACCCAGCGGCGCTGTATGCGGAGCTTGACGCGGAACACGCGCTCGGGCTGGAGATTGAAAATTTCCGCGCGGCGGTGAATGATGCGTTTGTCGCGTGGGATCATCGTTTGCAATCGGGCGATGCGATCGCGTTTTTGCCGCCGATGTCAGGAGGATGAATTTATTGCTGCGAGACGCAGCAACCACGAAGAAATTTTATGATTCGATTTTCTCTAACGAACGAACCGTTCGATATCGAGGCGCTTTCCAAAGAAGTCCACGATGATGCGGCGGGCGCGGTGGTGACGTTCGATGGCCGGGTGAGAAATCACAACGACGGCAAGGCGGTCGGGCATTTGGAATACCAGGCTTATCCGGCCCTGGCGATTGCGACGGGCCAGCGGATTTTGGAAGAAGAAGGGCGGTGGCACGGCGTGATCGGCGCGGTGGCGGTGCATCGCACGGGGGCGTTGGAAATCGGGGATTCCGCGGTGTGGGTGGGCGTGGCTGCGGCGCATCGCGGGCCGGCGTTCGCGGCGGCGCAGGCGATCATGGAGCGGTTGAAATACGAACTGCCGGTCTGGAAAAAGGAAACGTATGCCGATGGCAGCACCGAATGGGTGGGGCCGGATAACAAATCGGCGGAAACGGGGAAAACAAAGGATCTGCCGGAAATGGTGGGAACGCTGGAGAAGATTTACATTTCCTCAGGCAATGATTTCCGGGGGCGCCATGGATTGGGGAGGCTGGATCACGGGATCGAGGAACTTCAGGAAGTCGAGTGCGTCGCCGGAATGGGGCTGAAGGGAGATCGCTACTTCGGCTACAAGCCGGACTTCAAAGGGCAGGTGACGTTTTTCAACGCGGAAGCGGTGGACGCGGTGCGCGGGACGTTTGGTTGCCCCGGACTATCAGGATCGGCGTTCCGTAGAAACCTTATCGTGCGCGGAGTGGATCTCAGCGAGTGGGTCGGAAAACGCTTTCGATTTCAAGGTGTCGATTTCGAAGGCAGCGAAGAGTGTAAACCGTGCTACTGGATGGACGAAACCGTGGCTCCGGGGGTGGAGGAGTTTTTGAAAGCGAACTTCCGCGGCGGTTTGAGAGCGCGGATTTTGAGCGATGGGGTTTTGAAAATCAGTGGTTTTGGCGCGGTCTTTGATTTCGGAAGAGTCGAACCGGCCTAATATTCCGACAGGAGTGTCGGAACTCCTTATTTCTTCCGGGTGTAAGAAAGGCGGGCGGTGACTGCATCTTTGATGCGCTGGGTGACTTCGTCGAGGGTGCCTTCGGAGGAGATGACTTTTACGAAAGGCTCGTTTTTCACGCTGAGGAAAATCTCGCGGCAGCGCGCGAGGTTTTCGCGTTTTTCGAATTCGTTCGCGGTGTCGCCGCGTGCGCCGATGCGTTCGAGGGCGTCGTCGATTTCCAGATCGAGGATTAGCAATAGATCCGGTTGTGGGGAGAAGGCTTCATTGCGGGCGCGGATTTCCTGAGGATCGAAACCGAGGGCGCCCTGATAAGCCATGGTGGAAAAGTAGTAGCGATCCAGGATCACGTCTTTTCCTGTGGCGAGAGCGGGTGTGATGACTTCCTCGACGTGTTGCTTGCGGTCGTTGAGGAAATATTCGAGTTCGTCTTCCGGGGAAAGGCGTCCGATCGCGGCGGATTCGCGGAGTTTTTTCCCCCACGGGCCGTTGGTGGGTTCGCGGCTGACGACGACTTGGCGGCTTTGGGTGATGAGCCATTCACCGAGGCGTTTGGCTTGGGTGGATTTGCCGGTGCCATCGATGCCTTCGATGACGATGAAGAGTCCTTTGCTCATGAAAGTGATCGGGAAAAGTTTCAGAGATAACGGGACTTCAGATGTGCGAGGTAGGCATCGGGCGAAGGCGCGCTGCCGGTGGCTTGACGGACGAGTTCGGCGGGATCGAGCGTGGCACCTTTCGAGTGAACATTTTCACGCAACCATGCGAGAAGCGGCGCGTAATCGGCCTGGGCGGTGGCGGAGGCGATGGCCGGATCTTTTTGGGCGGCGGCGAAAAGCTGGGCGGCGTTGATGTTGCCGAGCGTGTAGGTGGCGAAGTAGCCGAGGCCTCCCATGGACCAGTGGATGTCTTGAAGGCAACCGTGGGCGTCATCGGGCGGGGGGAAGCCGAAAAGCTGGGAAAAGGCGGTGTTCCATGCGGCGGGGACGTCTTTTACGGCAAGCGAGCCGCTGACGATCCGGCGTTCGAGATCGAAGCGCAGGAGGATGTGGAGATCGTAGGTCGCTTCATCCGCTTCCACGCGGATCGGGGAAAATTGCGCGCGCCAGAGGTAGCGGAGGAAGTTTTCCAGCGGAAAATCGGCGAGCTGCGGGAAGCTTTCCTGCGCGACGGGATACCAGCGTTGCCAGAAGGCGCGGGAGCGGCCGACGTGGTTTTCCCAGAGGCGGGATTGGGATTCGTGGATGCCGAGCGATGCGAACGAACCGGATGGAAGGCCGAAGTCATCGGCGGGAAGGCCTTGTTCGTAAAGACCGTGACCGGCTTCGTGGAGCACGCCGAAGAGCGATGAGGTGAAATCGCTTTCCATGTAGCGCGTGGTCAGGCGGATATCGCGCGGGCCGAGCGTGGTGCAAAATGGATGCGTGGTGGTATCGATACGGCCTGCTTCGAAATCGAAACCGATGGAGCGGGCGACTTGCTCGTTGAAACGTTTTTGCGCTTCAACGGGATACGGCCCGGCGGGCAGCGTCGGTGCGTGCGCGGCGGAGTTTTTCACCGCTTGGGCGGCGATTTCGCGAAGCGCGGGTTTTAAAGTGTCGAACAACTCGGCAACGGCGGCGGTGCTGGTGGCGCGCTCGTAGCCATCGAGCAGTGCATCGTAGGCTTCTCCGTTGTGGTCCCAGAGAGCGGCTTGTTCGCGGGCGATGCCGACGAGGGTTTCGAGGTGTGGCGCGAAAATCGAGAAGTCGGATTTTTTCCGGGCATCGGCCCACGCGTGTTTCGCGAGCGATGCGGCGGAGGATGCGCGGGCGATGAGCTCGACGGGCAATTTCGTGGCGCGGTCAAATTCGCGGCGGAGCTGGCGGAGGTTTGCGGATTGGGTGAAATCCGAGCCGTCATCGGCGGCTTCAGCGGCTTCGAGCGCTTGTTTCCACTCGTCCGAGGTCGCCAGTTCGTGAGCGCGGGAAGAAAGCCAGGCGAGTTGGGCGGCGCGGTATTCTGCGGCGGCAGGCGGCATGTAGGTTTCCTGATCCCAGCCGATGACTTCGGCGGAAGAGCGGATCAGGGCGCATTCGCGGGCTTTCTCGAAAATGGACATGGCGTTTTCTGAAGGAAATCAGGGGCTTAGGAAAGGGTGAATGTGGGGAGCATTAAGAGCCGAGGTGGGCCTCGGCGTTCTCGGGGGCGATGGTGATTTCGTGATCCACGGCTTTGCGCGCGGAGGCGATGGCGGAAATGTAGCGGGCGAGCGTGCTTTCCGTCATGGTGAAGGCGTTTTCGCGTTCGAGGGAGCCGTCGGGAGAGGTGAGAAATTCTTTGTGCTGGCGGGTTTCGTAAGCCTGCTTGGCGGCGACGGCGGTCCAGATTTGATGAAACACGGATGTCAGCGGGTGGCTTGGAAATTCTTCGGCGAGCGAGATGCCTGCGGTGAGTTGCTCGGCGGAAAACCGGCGGGTTTCCGTGCCCCATGTGACATCGTAGGCTTCGGCTTGCGGCGCGATGAGGCGGAAAGAGAAACGGTTCAGATCAGTGAAGAAATTTGTTAGGCTTAATCCGGCGCGCAGCGAGGTGGATTCATCGAGCGGGCCATTGCCGGGATCGAAGGGAAATTGGGTGCTGCGCAGATGCAGGTGGCCGTTGGAAGTGGAGAGGATTTGGTGGCCTTTGCTGGTGGTTGCTTCTCCGGTGGTGGCGTTCAGGGTGAAGGCGGCGAGCTCGCGGACGAGGCCGAGTTTAACGAGAAATCCGTAGCCGATGATCGCTTGTCCGGCCCAGTCGGGATGCACGCCGTCTTGCCCGGCGATGCGGAAATCCGGGCCGAAGCGCGAGGTTGCATCGAAGTGCGATTCCAACATGGCGCGGAAATGATCGGCGAAACTGATGCGGCGATCGTATGCCAAATGTCCCGCGACATTGCGGAGACGGCAAAGCGCGAGATTGAGATCGTGCTGGCTGCCGCGCGCGGTTTTCACCCAATCCGGCACGGCCCCGATGATGGTGGGAGAGCCTAGCAGAACGCGGCAATCGGCGGCGCGGAAATTTTGCAAAATAGCGGCGAGGTTTTCGCGAAATTCCGCAGCGATTTCCGGATCGTGGGGAATGTAGCGGAAATCGTTCATGCCATAGAGAACCGTGGCGATTGTCGGGCGGAAACGCAGCACGTCCGCGTGTTGGCGGCGGAGAAATTCCCCGGCTTTTTCTCCGCTCCAGCCAAACTGGCGGACGCTGATCTCAAGGTCCGGACGGCAGGCGGCGAGATAGGTTTCGATGAGGACGGAATACATCCGCTGTTCCGTCAGCGAGTCGCCACAGAGCGCGAGGTGGTCGCCTTTTTTCAGCGGCTCCGGCCTGAACTCCGGCAAGGGATCGAGCGGATAATCCGAAAGTGTTAGTTCGCCGCAGGATTGGTGGTTTTTAAGACGGATGAGCGTGGCGCGGAGACGGGCAAAGGTGCTCAAGGGGCGAGGGGACGCCAATCGGTGGCGCGGACGTTGAGGATTTCGAGATATTGGCTTTTGCCGTCAGCCGATGCTTTTTTTGCAACTTCGAGCACGAGATTGGAAAAGCTGCCTTCCGGGGTGGTTTGCTGGAGTTTTTCGAAAGTCTCGGTGCCGATTTTGCAATAGGCGTTTTTCACGCGATCCGGGATCGGCGGATAAATCTGATAGGTGATGAAGTGCTCGTTGTGCGATTGGGCTTCGCCTTCGGGCGGAAGATTCACGACGAGGTGGAAAACCCCGCTGGTGCCTGCCGGACCTGTGGTGAATTTCGTGAAACGATCATCGCGAAATTCCACGAACGTCATCCAATCGACAAACCAGCCTTTCGGAGTTTCCTGCACGGCGACGGGGATGCCGCTGGGAATGGATTCGGTGACGACCTGGAAAATAAAAAGCGTTTCGCCCGTTTCGGGATCGGTGGTGCCGTGGGCGACCTGGATGGATTGATAGGGCGTCGGGCCGTCCGGTGCTTCGCGGGAATAAGCTTCCATCGCGGTGCGGAGCGATTCCGCATTGAGCACGTAGGTGTTCCGCGTGGCCCAATCCGGAGCTTCGAGAAAGGCTTTGAGAACGGCGAGCGCCTGATCGGAAACTTTGGCGGGTTTTTCCGGAGCGGGTTTGGTTTCTACGGCGATGGGTTCAGCCGGAATCGCAACTGGCTCGGCGGGTGTTTCTTTCGGAGGAATCACCGTTTTGACGATGGTTTTCACCGGGATTTCCGACATTTGGGTAATTTCGCGCAGCGGTTTCGGATTGAGTAAATCCGGCATGCGTTGACCTAACAGATATCCGAGTGCCATGGAAATCAGGCCGGTGAGAGCGCAGGAAAGAAAAAGCACCGCGCGGCGCGGACCGCAGCGGAATGGCGGAAGAGATGCCGGAGCAGGTGCAGGCTGAGGGCGCGGCGCGGCCGGAACTGCGGATGGCGTTTCCGGGGCTGCGGCGCGGCGAGATGGCGCATCGGAAAACGGAACGTCCGCGAAAGGTTTCGGCGGTGCGGGCTCGGCCACGCGTCTTGCACCGATGCCGGTATGCGGATTTGGCGCGATGATTTCCCGTCGGCAACGTGGGCAGGGACCGCGCTGCCCGGCCAGTTCGTAGGGCAGTTGCAGAGTGATGCCGCACGCCGGGCAGGGGAACTGAATCATCTGGGGCATGGCAAGGACGTGAACTCGGAGGGGAGGGTAACAAATCGAAAACCCGGAGTCGAGACCGATGACTGGCATGACGCCGCAGTCCTCACAAGAAGATTTAAAAAATTAGACTGACATTCAGTAAAATTTAATTATTTAGAGATCTTCATCTGAGAGATTTTATAAAACCGCCAAAACCATGACTCCTCCACGTCTGCTCACGGGCCTTGTTTTATGTGCCATGCCAACGCTCGTTCAGGGGGCTGGCTATTATTTGCCAAACCAGGACGCCTTGGCCACGGCGAAAGGAAATGCCTTTGTTGCTACGGCGGATTCTGCTGCTGCGGTGTTTTATAATCCGGCGGGTTTGACCCAACTGAAATCGCCGCAGGCCGAAGTCGGAGTTTATTCTATCGTTCTTGGAAACAAGGCGGACATCAATGGCGAGAGTTATGATGCAGATACGGAATTGCAGGCCGCTCCCCACATTTATTATGCGCAACCGTTGAACGAGGATTGGAGTTTGGGTTTTGCGGTCAATTCACCTTACGGTCTCGGCACGGAATGGGGAGACACGCCGTTTCGCCAAGCGGTGACGGAAGCGCGGCTGATGTATTTGAGCGCGACGACTTCTCTCGCGTATCGGGTGAATAACCAGCTTTCGATTGGCGCTTCGATTTCCGGAAACTATGCGGATCTCACGCTGGAGCAAGGTCTTGGGCCGAGTCCGTCTCCGTATTATTTGCGCTACGAAGGTCATGACGTGGGAATTTCCGGCGCACTTGGAATTTTGTGGCAGCCGCTGCCAGAGCACTCGTTCGGTCTGACTTATACGACGAAGTCCGAGTTTGATTTGGAAGGTGATGTAAACTCGAATTTACTCGCCGATAGCGATGGTGAAATGGATTTCCTCGCACCGGCCCGTGCGGCATTTGGTTATTCCTATCGTCCGAAACCCGGCTGGAATATCGAGGCGAACATCGAGTGGGTGGACTGGGATTCCTTGAACACGCTCCACTTGAAATCCGATACGGTGGGAGGTGAGACACCGATCCCATTCGAATGGAAATCCTGCTTCATTTACGAACTTGGTGCGAGCTACACCACGCCGGAAGGCTGGATTTTTGCCGCAGGCTATGATTTCAACGAAAGCGCCCAGCCGGATCAATATTTCACGCCGGGTGTCTCTGACGCGAACCGCCACTGGCTCAACGCCGGGGTCGGCCGCCGCTATGAAACCCAATCGTGGTTCCTCACCTATCAGTTCGGCTTCTCCGACCGCAAGGTGACGGATTCGGTGATGGGTACGAACGGTGATTATCAGGCTCGCCATAACGCGCTTCTGCTTTCTTACTCCAAGCAATTCTGAGGCGGTTTATGCAAACGACGGAGCCAGAAATCCATGTGGTCACGGGAGCCAGCTCGGGCATTGGCCGTTCAATGGCATTGCAGTTGGCCAAGCCGGGACGGGAAATCTGGCTGATCGGGCGTTCTGCTGAAGCTCTGGCCGAAGTCGCTGCCAAAATCGAAGAGAAAGGTGCGATTGCTCGCTGGAATGTCCTCAATCTCAAGGAAATCGAAGCGAATCAGGTATTTCTGGATGAGTATTTTCCGGAAGGGAAAATCATCCACTCACTGTATCTTGTGGCGGGCGTTTCTCTGTTCGGAGAAGTGAAGGACACGCTGATGCAGGATTGGCGCGATCTTTACTCGACCAATCTGTTATCGCCGGTTCAGTGGACGCATCATTTTTACAAACAAATGGTGAAACAGCGATCCGGCCGCATTGTACTTGTCGCATCTCTGGCTAGCTATGCTGGCTATCCGACGGCGGCGGTTTATGCGACGATGAAGGCGGGTTTGCTGGGCTTGTATCGCAGTTTGAAATATGAAGCGGAGCCGCACAATATTTTGATCCATCTCGCTGCGCCGGGATATGTGGATACGAAGATTTACAAACGCGCGGGCTATCGAAAAACCAATTACGACGAAACCATCGAAGTGATCAACAGTCTCGGTTTCGGCATGATCACGGCGGATCAGGCGGCGGAGACGATTCTGCGGGCAGTCGATGGCGTGAAGAAGGAATGTGCGTTTCCACTGTATGCCGGATTGATGAAATGGGCTGCGCCGCGCATGCCGTGGATGGTTTCAATCGTACATCGACAAATGTTAAGCCGTTTCCGCAAGTATCATGAAAATTCCTGAGAGCTTTGTAACCCATTTTGCCAACCGCACGGCCATCGTGACCGGCGGCGGCTCGGGAATTGGAAAAGCGTTGTGTCTCTTGCTGGTGAGAGCCGGTGCGCGCGTGCATGCGTTGGATTGCATGCCGGAAGGCTTGGAACTCTTGGAAAATGAAGTTTCCGGCCCGGGTTCCCTAGTCTCATACTTATTGGATGTAACCGATGCGGAGCGCTATGCGGAAGTGATCGAGGAAATCAGCGGGATTTCCGATAAAATCGATTTTCTCTTCAATAATGCGGGTGTCACGCTGATCGGCGAAGCGCATCAAGTGCCGTTTGATCGCTGGCGTTGGTTGCTGGAAATCAACCTGATGGGCGTGGTGAACGGCATTCACTTGGTTTATCCGCGCATGGTGAAACAGGGCAGCGGAACGATTATCAATACGTCATCGATTGCCGGTGGAACAGGCTACGCTACGGCGTGCGCGTATACGGCGTCGAAAGCTGCGGTTTTTGAACTGACCCGTTCGCTTGATGCGGAGGCGAGGCTGCATAATGTGAAAATCAAGGTCGCTTGCCCGGGCTATGTGAATAGCAACATTTTCAAACAAGAACGCTTGGTGGGAGTGGATCGGGAAAAAATGATCAACGATCTGCCGGTGAAAATGCTTACGCCGGAAGAAGCAGCGTTTGGATTTTTAAAAGGCGTCGTGAAAGATAAACGGACGATCATTTTTCCGTTCACCGCGCGGTTCCTGTGGAATCTTGGAAACTGGGCCCCGAGCTTGATTGCACCGTTTCAAAAGCGGTTCATGCGGGTGTTTCAATAAGGAGCAGGGACATTCTTGTCCCTGTGAAATGAAAGGAAATCGGGGCAAGAATGTCCCGACTCCTCACAAAAAAACGGCCGTCGCAGGGATGCGACGGCCGTTTTGGTAGATGGGGATGGATTATCCGATGACTTCCGGCCATTCGGCGTGGAAGAACTCGCCG
>JASGGK010000022.1:0-34506 GCA_047605125.1 Luteolibacter sp. | reverse complement strand
GAAGGAATGGAGCGAGCGCAAGCACCTGCTCACCGGCGAGTATCCCGAGGCGCATTGGAAAAATTACGACGACGCCCGCGCGATGCTGGATGTGAAAAACGGCTACGTCCGCGCCGATGCGAAGCCGGATTGGCATGATCTATCAGACGCCGGGCGGGGCGGTGAAATGAATGTTCCCACCTGGGCGGAGCTGGCGGAAAAATACGGCGCGAAGCGCTACATCGGCTTCCTGCGCGGGACGAATGAGGCCGCGCTCTACGTCGAGGCCGTGCCATTGCGGGAGGCGGACATTGCCGCGCACAATGACAGTCCGGGCGAGTGTGTTTTTTCCCATCCGCTGGCGCTCCAGCAGGCAAAGAAAGACGCTGAAAAACGCAAGATCGAGCGGGAAGCGAAGATGGCCAGCGGGAAGCAGGAAATGCTCTCCGTCCTGAAAATGATCGAGGACGGGAAGCTGAGTAAATCCGCTGAAAAGAAATTCGCCGAAGGGGTGGCCGTCCGCTTCGCCAGCGAGGTGGGATACGACGGCTTTATGAATCGCTTCCCGATTCCCGAGAATCCCGAGGCGGCGGATTGCGGATATCTGGAAAAGAAAGTCCGCGAATTCATGCGCCAGCGCGATCCATCCGGCTACGAACTGCTAGGTAAGCTGGTGGCGCTCTACTTCGCTGATCTCGAAGCCGTCAATGACAGCGGCCTCCGGGCGCTCGCCGCGCTGATCTTCCAGCGCGATGCCTTCCGGCGCGCCGATTTCCCGACCATCGCCAGCATGGAGCCCGGCGTGGCCGATGTAGCGGCGGAAGCCGCCGCCCAAGAAGAAACCGCCGACTATTAAAAAGCCTTTATCCCTGATCTGTTATGGAAAATCACCAATCACTCAAAACCCAAGCCGGTGCGCCGGACTTCGCCGGTGCCTGGGAAACCTACCGCCGAAACCTCGCGGAAACCTCCGCCATCGCGCTCCTGCCGTGGGAGCGAGTTTCCACCGAAATTCAGGAATCCTTCTGCTCCGCGTGGTGGTATTTGCTGGGGGAGGGGGAGGCTCCTGTTGTTTCTGCGGAAGTAAAGCCTGAGCTGCTTTGCGAGATAACGCGAGAATCTCTCTATCCGATTCTTGTCCTGTCAAAAGCTGGAGCGCGAAAGAAACGAGGCGGTCGATAAAATTACAGAGCTTCACGTCGTGATAACGGGCGGCTGGGAATCGAAGGAAGCATTCATCGCCGGCTGTCGATCTATCCTATTTCCCGAGAACGCCGAGCCCACTGCTCGTCAGTGAGGCGATTGGTTGTCCCGCTTAGATTTTTGCGAACATGGAAACACAATACATCCCCGGACCATATAAAACGCTCGCCTACGGCGGCATCTCGCACCCAATGACTATTGTAGCCAGCAACGGGCGGCTGATCGCCGAAATAGCCGGAACCACGGACGATCACATGGCTACGAAGCGATTGTTTATTGCCGCGCCGGACATGCTGGAGGCGCTAAAAGCCTGCCATGCGGTAGTCTCCGCCCTTGTGTCGGGCGACGTGCTCCACGCGCCGTCAGCCGGGACAATCTATTTTAACGCGCTCCGCGCCGAATACGCGGCCCGCACCGCCATCGCCAAGGCCACGGGTGCGGCGGAGGATAACGCAAAAATCCAGCCATGACTCCCGCACCTAACATCCCCCGAAAAAGCCAACGACTCGCACGCGGGAGTCGTTGGCTGGGCTGCTTGGTTCCGGGGGCGGCGCTAGACGAGATCGGAGATGACGTTGAGAGCGGCAGCCGTGGGTGGCCTGCCCATCTCCCAACCCTCAACGGTCCGGGGGCTCACTCCGCAGGCGTCCGCAAGCTGCTGCTTGCTCCAGCCCAGCTTCGCGCGGATCGCCTTGATTCCGGTGGCGTAGTCAACAACACGCCCGCCGTCAATGATGACGGGCATGCCGTAGGACGACGCAGGATGTTTAGTCGTCACTCTCATGGCTCAGGCGGCTGCGTTGTTGCGGTCCATCCAGATCGTCTCCTCTTCGGCGATCCAGTGAGCCGCTTCCGCGATGGTCCGCACCATGGGTTTGCGGGCGTAGACTTTGCCGACGTTGTAGTCGCCGTCGTGCTCGATCAACTCGACGAGGACGGACGCTCCGGAGGTAAGGCGGATAGCGCACTGCTTGCGGTTGAGCGCATTCCAGCGTGGGATCGTGACCGTCACGTTGGGGCGGCCGGAGAACACTCCGCCGTCGTTGTTGATGAGGATCTGGGCGGTAGCGGCGGCGAGGTCTTGGTTTTCGGTGGTGGCACTCATGGTTGTGGCTGGATTGATGTTGGTTGTTGCGGCGGGCAACTGGGGAGACAATACGCGATTGTGCGTAATGGTCAACAATTATTTACGCAACGGTGCGTATTTTTTACAAGCGGGGATTTCGGTCCCCGGAACACCCTAACCGAGGCACGCCAATGAACTGTCCGAAATGTCAAAAAAGTGATGAAGTCGTAACCCGCGCCGATGGACCATATTGCTTGGACTGCGGCGAGGCGTTGCCTCCGGTGACTGTTTCAACTTGGCTCACGGACGCCGAGAAAGACCGGCTCGAAGCAATCTTCGACGCCGGATCGGCACGGGTGGAAACCGCCGACGAGCACTGGATTCACGGCTGGGACGAAGGGCAGTCATTTTGCCGCGAGTGCGCCGAAAAGAAAATCGAGGAACTGCTGGCAGAAAAGCCGGAGGCGGACATTTGCCTTGATGGCGGTTGGGGAATCGAAGGCGACAGCCTTGAGTTTTGCGAAACATGCTCCCGGCGGCTCTGGAACTCGCTGACTCAATACGGTTGCGAAAGCGAAGTGGATCACTTCGAGGACAACGGATTCGACCCCGCTGATGATGACGATTGCTACTCGATGGAGCGTGTCGTCTCCAGCGAGGGATGGGGGCCTTACGAGGACCTTCCCGGTTCCCCCTACGAGAAGGAACAGCGCCACGAGTATTACACCCGACTGCACAACCTAGGGCGTCGGATTCTGGCGAATCTGGATAAGTCGAACCCCGAGACCACCGCTGGTCGGTGAGGCGATTGGTTAGCGATCTTTGAATTAAGAAAATGAACGAATACATCAAAACTTACGGTGAACCCGGCGAGCGCAAAGTTCGCACACACATCGGGCACCCCGGTATGGATATGACCCTATGCGGGCTGGATGCAGTCGGGGATGATCTAGTTCACGATGCGCCGCCGGAAGTCTTACCGAAAGGGAAGAAGCATCGCGTAACCTGTGAGGATTGTCAGCGCGTCATCGATGCCGTGAAAGATCATCTTTCTCCCGCTAACACCCTAACCGAGGCACCGAAACAATGAGCAACGAATCCAAAACAGCACAACCAGAGGTTGCCTCCGGTGACTTGTTAGCCCGTTTGCCTCAGACTGCGGATGGAAAGCCGATTTTCCTCGGGGATATCGTCTTCGTAGAAAATGAGGACATGGCTTATTTCGGACCCGAAGCGATCCTTGAGTTAAAGGTGGAAAGCCTCTCCGTGGGAACCAGTTTCGCCGAATACAAGGGCACCGTCACTGTCTGCGGGGAAGACCTGGAATGCGGAAATCTCGACTGTTATGCAGACAAGGAAACTCTATGCGCCCTCTTGGGCTAACACCCAAGCGGAGCCACCTGCTCAAACTATCAAAAATCATCAAAATCATGAGTGAGATTCAAAAAAACACGCCAACCGCAGGTTGGCTCCAGCGACTGGTTGGACCGTGGGTCTGGATGAGCGTGTGCTGCAATGACGGCCGCACTGGACAATTCGACGGGAAGGCTTCCGCTGTGGAAATCAACGGCATCGTGAAGGGAAAAGGAGACATGGATCTCACTTTCGAACCCGTGTTCTTCGAGGAACACCCGAAATTCTCATTCAGCGACGGAGGGAAATTCATCCGCCTCTGCCGCGTGAAGCTGCCATTTGAGGGCTATCAGGCGCATGTCGGGAATTGGTGCTGGGATGCCTACAAAGTCCGGACCGAAGACGTTGAGAAGCTACTGGCCTCGCCGCTCTTCCGAAAGAACTACACGGCCGAACACGGCTCCACGCTCCTATGGGATGCATGGGAAAGCGCACTCGGGTCCAACACCAAAACCGAGGCGCGCCAATGAACTGCCCTAACTGCAATACATTCCTCGCCGCTCAGTGGACACGCTGCGGCATCTGCGGCCACCAGAAAGAGGCGTTGCCTCCGGTGGATGGTTCTGTTTTTGAGCCAACATTGCCTGACAGCTTCGGCTATTACTGGGTAACGAAAAAGCAGGGAGCGAAGCCTGTCATGCTGCATCTATGTCCTGGGCAGCAATACCGCAACGATCAGCGCAGCGTTGAAGCATGGGACTGCCCAGGCATTGGCCGCAGCCGCCTCGATTGGCTCAATATGCCCCGCTGGAAATGGGAACGAGTCCCCGAGCCGAACCAAAAAATCCTGCCGTGACTGCCGCGCCAAAAAGCTCCGCTTCTGCTGTGGCTCCCTCGCGGGAGTCATCGGCCAGCGATGCCTTGTTCGGAGTTGGTGAGCAGCTCGATCTGTTCGGCGGACCCGGACGCTCGCAGATTCAGGGGGATAACGCCAAACGCTACAAGATCGAGACATTTGCTCCCGCCGACGCGTGGGGGCAATTCGAGGCCGACACCAACACCATCTATTTGCATGAGGCTTTGTCGCGGCGGGAAGCTCTCATTGTCCTCTTCCATGAAGCGGCTCACGCCCTGTGGGAAATGGAGAAGCTGGGCAAAAAGGAAGGCGAGGAAATGGTGTGCGGCGTGATCGCTGAAGGTCTCGCACAGATGATCCTCGGCAACGAGCTGGAACCGCTCATTAAAGCCGCGAAAGCCGAAAGCAGCGAAGTGCCGCCACGACGGCGTTTCGCGACTCCCGAGATGGTGCTCGCTCTCGACTGCGAGGGCATCGAGGCAGCCGTCGCCGCCAACCGAAGCGTCCGCAACGCGCCGATGGATTACCGTCCGTTCGACATGTTTTCTCATGCCGCCGTCAGCACCCACAACCCGGACGGCACTCGCCGAAATCTCGATTGGATACCACGCAACCGATACCTCGTGCGCCAAGGGGTCAAAGCCGTGCGCCGGGCGAGGGCGAGGGTGAGAGAATCCATGGAGAGCGAGCCGCCAAGGGCATGGGCTCTCCACTTCGAATTGCT
The DNA here is from genome assembly GCA_047605125.1 of Luteolibacter sp. Lineage (GTDB taxonomy): Bacteria > Verrucomicrobiota > Verrucomicrobiia > Verrucomicrobiales > Akkermansiaceae > Luteolibacter. Next base: position 29,325 of record JASGGK010000022.1, on the reverse strand, counting down.
GGAGCTCGCCGAACGCAGCCTGCGAGTCCGCTACTATTGGCGAAACGGCGATCGTGTCGATTTCATTCCTCCGAACACCACAGCTCACGCACCCGAAAACAATCAATGAAAACGAAATCTGAAAACACTCCCGAGCAAGCCGCAAAACCGGGTTGCGTGAAGCGACTGGTTCGCGACCTCACGGGTATTTCTGACCGAAAAAGGAGCAAGATTATCCGCATGATCGAAAGGCTCGAAGAAGAGCTGGATGATAACGATCTCGTTGTTTTTTGCGGGAACTGCAACGATGAGGCATATCTCATGCACCGCGAGACCGGCATCTGGTTGGGCACTGTTGGTAATTGCAGCGTGTTTATGGGCGGAGATCTCCCGATTAATAGGCTCCCAAACGGCATCGAATACAGCCGAGATCTCTCACCGACTTCTGGCGATTTCGCGAACGCAAAAAGCCAGCCATGAGCACGCACAACGACAAACTGATCGAGATGGCCGCAAGCCTCTACGAACCACGCGACATGGATCTCGTCAATGATCGCTCATTGGCTGAGATGCCGGGTTCGCCTTGCATGGCCAACTCGATGAAGCGCGAGCTGGAATGCCTGTCGAAATATCCGCCGCCGACGCCAGGAACAATCCTCAATCGGGGAACATCCGTGGACAAAGTGTGCCATTGCGGCCGCGTGGTCACGTTCCCTCTCCATTCACAGAACCACTGATTCAATGAATCGGTGTCGTTTTATTAACCTTCAAAACTAACCAATCCCCCCGATGAAACAGAATGAAGTGATGCAGGAGTTCCGCATGGTAGCAGCTCGGAAAAGGGGACAAGGATCGGCAAGTAAGCCTTCCGGAATCCCTGATTCCAGCGATCAAGCGCCAGATCGAGCGGGCGACAAAGCTTGCGCAAATCGATGCTGCCGAGCGCCAGCCGGTGCAACTCCCCGGACGGATGGCGATCAAGCATCCGGCGGCTCAATATCAGCTGCGCTGGGCGTTTCTGTTTCCTTCGATCTATCCGTGCAAGCATCCTCGCACGGGCGTGCTTGTCCGCTGGTGCATCGGTCCGGAAGTGATCCAGCGGGCCGTGAAGCCATCGGCGGCGCGGGCTGGGGTGGAAGGAAAGGTGACGCCGCATTGCTTGCGCCACGCCTACTGCACGCATCTGCTGGATTCCGGCGAAAACATGCGCCGCGTCTCCGAGGCGATGGGTCACACCGATATCCGCACGACGGCGGGATACGCGCGGAAAGAATGCCTCGAAATGAAAAGCCCGCTGGATAGGATCGTGATGCCGATCCCTTCTCTAACGATAAAAAAACACTGATATGGAAAATCAAATCGATCCGAATAAGCTTTATAATCGAAAGGAGCTGGCTGTGGCGCTCGGCGTTCCGGCATGGTTTATCCGGCGCATGGTCTGCCTCGGATTCAAAATGCCGCTCCATAGAGCATCCGTGAAGATGGCTCATGATTTCATGGAGAAGAACGCGGACGTGCTCACAGAAAATCCCCCAGCTCAGCCACGTCAGCGGCCTTGAGTTTTCGATAGATCGCATGCACCAAGGAATTGCAGTGGCCCACATATTGCATCGCCTTCGCTTCGGAAACGTTTGCGCGGGCAAGCCGGGTGATCACGGTAACGCGAAGGCAGTGGAAGGAAAGGTGAGAAAATCCGTTTTTCTTGAACCAATCTATCCACAGCCGAGATGCATTGTCGGGAAGATCGATCAAGTGCTTTTCCTCAGCTACTTTCCTGCGATGGATCAGGGGGAGGATGTCTTTATGGATCGGGACGGTATGGATTTTTCCGCCCTTTTCGTTAAAAGATATCGCATTCATTTCGATATCGATGTTTTGCATCGGGCATTTCGTCGCCGCGATTCGGCAGCCATGCTTGATGCCAACGAGCCACGAGTCTTGCATCCATTGGTCTGCTTGCTTCAATTTTTTCTCGATTTCTGTTTGCTCATCTGTGGTGATCTCGAATTTCTGTTTTGCGGCGCGACGGCTGATTTTCAGACTTGCGCACGGATTCGCGAGGCAGAGATTTCGGGCAAGGGCCTCCTGCATGATCGATCCGAGAAATCGGAGCTCCAGAACGGCTGTGTTCCAGTTGGCGCAGCGCCGGTTTTCTTTTTCGCACAATTTTTCATCTGTCCGCCAAATCATATAAGAGTGGCACGCGGTATAAGTGACTTCCTCAGGATGGTGTATTTTTTTCAGGGCGAAAAAAGTGGAGAGCCATGCCCATGCGTTGATTGCGCGCTGTTGAGTGCTCGCGACCTGATAATGGTAGGCGAGCCATCCGGGAACCCAGCCACGAAAGATCGCGAGTGTGGAATCGTGCGTGAATCGCTGCTCTTTCTGTGCTTCTTCGGCAATGCGCTGCTGGATTTTTCTCAGCGATCCATCCGAATCGATCCGGATGCCGCTGGAAAACCGGACAACCTTCCCGTCCGCAGCTTTTCTGCGGATCCAGTAATAAGGAGATCTTTCTCGTCGGTAATAAGAGGCCATTTTTCGAAATCCGGTGTGCTTTCGTGTGTTTTATAAAACCACTCGAAACCACCTGAAACCACTCAAAACATCGTGAAACCACCAGATAACACCGCTAATTCGTGCCGAGGGTTCGAATCCCTCCCTGTCCGCCATTTTTTGGAAACCAAACCAACCCGTGCGGTTGGTTTTCGTAAAACCCCCGCAGTTGCGGGGCTACAGCGGGCAGATTGTGCTGAGTAAGGAAGGCCGGGAACGAGCGTGAGCCGGAAGGCGGTTCGTCGGGTATGGGAGCTTGTGCCGCTCTCCCATTTTCAATGAGTTGGGAAAAGTGAGGCGGTGAACCATCCTTGCTTGCGACCTTCCGCGATGGCGGCGGTGGTGAAAAGGGCTGTCAGCATCATTGTCGGTGCGAGAATGCGGCCGATCAGAGTATCCGCGAAAAAATGCGGAAGCCCGAGCATGATCATCGACACCACGCAATGTACGGAGAAAACCGCGAGAGAATGGCGGCCCAACAGGGAAAGCGGAGCCCACTCGATGGGGTGGCGCGAACTGCGGGACCACGTGTGAATAAGCAAAACCAAGAGGAAAACATTCAGCAGGCGGATGCCGGCGAGGTTGTTTTTATTGGTTAGCAATCTCCAGGTTTCTTCGGAAAGTCCGAGGTTGATCCAATGATGGCTGCATGCGCTGAGCAGGAGTAATGCGATGGTGGAAACCCATAAACACAGGGGATGCAGGTGCCATTCCGGCAGGGAATTCGTCGCCCAGCGCTGGCCGAGGACCATGCCGATCACGTAGAGGAACTGCCATGCGCCGAAGTTGAAAGCTCCGGTATTGATCATGCCGCGCACGCCGAGGAAATCGAGAATCGTGGGATGCGGAGGATCGAAGCGATTGGTGATGCACCAGATCGCGGCGGAAACTCCCAAGGTGAGCCACGTGTGGTTTTTTGAAAGTCCCCAGAGCACGAAAGGAGAGATCAGCAGCAGCCCGCAATAAGTCGGCAAAACGTCGAGCAAACCCGGCTGGTGCAGCAGAAAAAGTGTGGCGGTGTAACTGCCGAGCGGTTGTTGGAACCAGATCCAGGGCGAGGCGACCGGCAGTGAACTTGTCGAGCGGAGATACACCAGCATCCACAGCGAAATGCCGATGACGCTGGCAAGGTGCGCACGGTAGATGACGAAGAAGCGCTTTACCAAAAGCCACGTCGTCTGGCGCGGTCCCAGTGTTTGCCAGCGGCGGGTGTAAACGAGCCCGACTACCAGACCGGCGAGGAAGATGAAACCTTCCGCCGCCGTGGCGAAACCGAGCGGCTGCTGGGTGATCCATCTCAGGTCCGAGGTGATATGATTGAGCGCCATCAATACCAGCAAGGCGCCACGCAGCGTATCGAGCATCGCATAGCGAGGCTTCGGCATGAGGTGCGGGGGATGGATGGCGGTGGCTGGCATTCAGGGAATGTTTCTGTGGCTCAATGACAATGGCAAGGAAAGACCCTCACTCCCAGCCTCCTCCGCCGGGGGTCCGGATGATGACGCGTTCTCCGGCATCCGCCTGATACGTCACGGCTCCGGGGAGATTTTCCCGCGATCCATCCGGGAAGACACGGGTTTGTGAACCCGGTGCTCCGTTTTCCCCGCCATGCAGGCCTTGCGGTGCGCTGAGGCGGCGCTCGGTCAGGAAGGAAACTTTCATCGGCACGAGAAATTCCACCTCGCGCGTCACGCCATCGCCGCCGCGGTGTTTGCCGTTTCCACCGGAGTTTTTCCGCCGTTCGAAGCGATGCAGCCGCACGGGGAAACGGTGTTCGAGAATTTCGGGATCGGTGATGGCGGTGTTCGTCATGTGGACGTGGTGGCTGTCCGCGCCATGGAACGTCGGCCCCGCGCCGGAGCCTCCGGCGATGGTTTCATAGTAGCCGAAGGCATCGTTGCCGAAGAGGAAGTTGTTCATCGTTCCCGGCCCGTGGGCGCAGAGATCGAGCGCGGCAAGCAGGAGGTCGGTGAGGCGCTGGCTGGTTTCCACGTTGCCACCGACGACGGCGGGGCAAAGCTCCGGGTTTTCCGGGAACTCGGGGTTGAGAAAACAGCGGGGCAAATGCAGCGTCACGCGTTCCAGCAGGCCTTCGTTCAACGGGACGTCTTCGTTGAGCCAGAGGCGCAGAACGTAGAGAATCACGCTGCGGACGATGGCGGGCGTGGCATTGAGATTGCGCGGGTGGACCGGGCCGGTGCCGGTGAAATCGAGCGTGAGAGCGCCGTTTTCAATCCGGATGGAAACGCGGAGCGGCGCGCCGTCGTCGAGGGTTTCGCTGCGGGAAAATTCCCGGCCTTCGTAACGGGCGAGCAGGTTTCGCATGAGCGCGGCCGAGCGATCCAGAATGCCGGACATTTCCGCGCGCACGGTGTCCGCGCCTTGGTTGGCGGCGAGGGATTCGAGAACTCGCACGCCGTGGGCGACGGACGCTGCCTGGGCTTCGAGGTCGGCGAGATTTTCCACCGGACGTCGCGATGGATAGGGCGCGTTCGTGAAAAGATCCAACGGCGGGGTTTCTCCGGCGGTGATCCATTTGAAGGGAAAAATGACCACGCCTTCTTCCGCGAGATTTCGTGCGGCGGCGGGCATCGAGCCGGGGGCGATGCCGCCGATTTCCGCGTGGTGGGCGCGGTTGGCGACGTAGCCGATTTTGTTTCCGGCTTCATCAAACGCCGCCGCGATCAACGTGACATCCGGCAGGTGCGAGCCGCCCGCCGCCGGGTGATTGGTGACAACGACATCACCGGGCTGGAAATCGATCCGGGCGGCGACTTCTCGCACGCAAACCCCGAGCGCGCCGAGATGCACGGGCACGTGAGGCGCGTTCACGACCAAGCGGCCAGCGGCATCGAGCAAGGCACAGGAGTAATCGAGCCGTTCTTTCACATTGGTGGAGAGCGCGGTGCGGCGGAGGATGCCGCCCATTTCCCGCACGAGCCCTTCGAAGCGGCTGCGGAAAAGCGCGGCGCGGATTTCCGCATCGTGGCGGACTTGGGCGAAGGCGTGGTTTTTTTCCAGCAGGATCGTTAGGCGTTGGCCGCGACGCAGCGACCAACCGGCCGGAAGGACGCAGGTGCTGAAACGATCCTGGATGATGCGCGGGCCGTGGGCTTCGATTTCTCCGAAGGTTTCTTCGCGGGGAAAAAGCGAGGGTTCTTCCGCGATGACGCGCAGGCTGGCGCATTCGATGGGGCGGGTGGAAGTCGGTGCATAGCCGTAGAGCTGGCGGTAGGCGGATTCGAAAAGCGCGGTCATTTCCGCGAGGGGACATTCCGGTGTGGAAACTTCGATTTCCAACGGCGTGTCCTGCCCGAGCAAACGGAGCTGGGCGAGCCAGCGGAACGCGGGATTGGGGATGTTGCAGGAAACTTGCCGGGCGAGTTCGTGCCAGTGAAACGCGCAGTCGGTTTCCGCGAGCGGTGCGAGAATTTGCCGCACGGCTTGTTCCTGCCGGCGTGCCTGATCAAGCCCCCAGGCGCTGAGCAATCCGGCATCGCCGGGGACGAGCACGCGTTCGATACCGAGGTTTTCAGCGACCGCGCACGCGTGTTGCGGTCCCGCGCCGCCGAAGGCGAAGAGCGTGAATTTTTCCGGCAAGTGACCTTCCGCCAATGAAACGCTGCGGATCGCTTCGGCCATTTTTTCGATGGCAATCGCGCGCAAGCCTTCGAGCAATTCGTGTTCGGACGGCGGGGAAATTCCGTCGCGTTCCATCGCATCCATCAGTTTCGAAAGCTTGTCGCGGGCCGGAGCGGGATCGAGCGGAATGCCCGCGCCTTCCGGCTGCATCAGGCCGAGCAGGAGATTCACATCGGTGACGGTGAGCGGGCCGCCGCGGCCGTAGCACGCCGGGCCGGGAAATGCCCCGGCGCTTTCCGGGCCGACTTCCAGCCTGCCGAGATGCCAGCGGCAGATCGAGCCGCCGCCCGCAGCGACGGTCTCGATTTTCATCGCCGGAGCGAGCACGCGTGCGGGGCCGATTTCCTGTTCGTAGCGGTAAGAGAATGGCCCATCGAGCCGGGCGACATCGGTGCTGGTGCCGCCCATGTCGAAGGTGAGGACTTGTGGGAATCCCGCCGCACGGGCGATGGCCTCCGCGCCGACCAATCCACCCGCCGGGCCGGAGAGCAGCGAGTCTTTCGGCTGATAGCGCGATGCCGGGACGAGGCCGCCGGCGCTGGTCATCATCCACGGTTCTCCTTCGCTCATGGCGGCGGAAACGCTCCGGGTGAAGGCGCGCATGACGGGTGCCAACCACGCATCGGCGACGGCGGTTTCGAGGCGCGGGAGAAAACGGATCACCGGGGAGACACCGGAGGAAGTGGTGACGTGGGAGAAGCCTTCATCGAGCAGCCAGGAGGTGATTTTTTGTTCGAGATCCGGGTTTTTCCATGCGTGGAGCACCGCCACGGCGGCAACGGAAATTCCTTTTGCGAGCCATTCGCGGGCGGAGGCGCGGATTTCGGATTCGTCCGGAGTTTCCAGCAGATTGCCGGACGAATCGAGGCGGGCGGAAATTTCCACGACGCCGGAGCACAGGCTTTCCGGCTCGGGCTGGCTGAGGGAAAATAGCAGCGGGCGCCGTTGGTCGCGGATGAGGGGGAGATCACCGAAGCCGCGTGTAATGAAGAGCACGGTGGGCGCGCCTTTGCCTTCGAGCAGCGCGTTGGTGCCACGGGTGGTGGCCACTCGGAAATCCATCGGCGGAAGTTTTTCCGGAAACGGTGTGCCGGTCAGCAATCGTGCGGCGAGCACGGGCGCTTCCTCGCCGGTGCGCAGGATCAGGCGATCATGCGGAGGGAGTTGGGAAACTTGGAGCCAGCGGCCGTTTTCACGGGCGGCGAGGATTTTCCCGCCGGTTTCGAGCGGGAATCCGATAAATCCGGCATCGTCAAACCCCGGCGACCAACCGAGATCGAGCCAGCCGTCGGCGTCGTGGTTTTGAATCCGGGCGACGAGCGAGCCGTCCGATAAAACCTTGCAGCGGCGTTCGATTCCTTCCGGCGTCAGTGCCCAGGCGTCGGTAAAGGTGCCGCCGGTATCGACGCGGACTTTCCATGAGTTCGTCACGCCGTCATCGTGCCATGACGGCGGCGAACGTCAAAGGTTCACATGCGGTTCAGCTCGCGGGCGACGATCATCAGCGTTTCGCGAACGCCGGGAGCGAAGCCGCCGTCGGTTTGCACGGCGAGCAGGGCGCCGCCTTCGCGGATGAACTCGATCGGCACGGAGCCGCTGTAGAGTTTCAGCGAGCCGCCGCCGAATCCGAGATTATTCAGGAGACCTTTCAGCGCTTCCACCGAGTTGATGTCCTGTGCGGGGACGCGGGCGATGGTGCGGACACCCGGCAGGGCGCGGGCGCGTTGGAGAATTTCATCGGCGTTCATTTCACGATCCACGCCGAAGATGGCGCGGAGCTCGAGTTGGCGGATGGACGAGGAATCGGAAAATGTTTCGTGGGAGGCTGTACCGGGTGCCGGTGTGGGAGCTTGGGCCGGTGAGGAAAACACGCTGGCCGGTGGTGCCGGGGCGGGCGGGGTGGAGAAAGCGGCGATGGCTGCCTGGGTCGGAGTCAATGGCGCGGCGGCAGAAGCTGCGGGAGCGGGGGTCGCGGCGGGCCAGGAACCGAATGCTTGGGCGGGTGCGGCAGCGGGGGCCGGACGGGCTTCTTGCGCGACCGCAAATGGAGATGAAGCAGGTGCAGGAGCGGCTGCGGCAGGTGCGGTGGAAAAGGGAGAAGGGGCGGGAGGGGCCTCGAATGGAGGAGGTGACGTCACGGCTTCAAAGGGAGAAGCATTGAAAGCCTGTGGTGAGGGAGTGGCTTCAAAGCCAAAGCCTTCTTTCGGTTCGGTGATTTGGAAGGGGGATTCGCCGGATTTGCGGCGATCCGGAATTTTTCCGTTGCGCGCAGGTTCTTCGACGGCGGCGAATGGAGATTCCTTGGCGGTAACAGCTTGAAACGGGCTGGCGGCCGGGGAATCCGGAACCACCGCGAAGGGGGATTCCTGTTTGCTGCCGGGTTGGGTCGGGAAACTTTCGAAGATACCGCGTGGTGTGCTCATGGCGAAATCGGATTAGGGGCTGGATCAGACGGGGGTGATCCGCAGGAAATGCAACATTCCTACGGATTTCTTTATGGGAAAGTGCCCAATTTATCAGGAAAGTCGAGCATTCCTGATAAATTTTTCACGTGTAGCCGTTCGCGTTGAGGATTTTTTTCAGGCGGTTTTTCAGGGAGACTTTGGAAGCGGCTGGCAGGCGATCGACGAACAGCACGCCGTTGAGGTGGTCGATTTCATGCTGGAGCGCGCGCGCCAGCAGGCCGTCGGTTTCAATGACGATCGTGGTCCCGTCCAGTTGCTCCAAGGTGGCGCGCACATCCATCGGGCGGCGGACATCGGCGCGGAGACCCTGGATACTGAGGCAGCCTTCGGTGTCGAATTCCTTTTCCTGGCCGTATTCCAGCTCGGGATTGATGAAAACGAGCGGCATGATGCTTTCGATGGAGGTGTCCTGGCCGTTGACCTTGAGGTAGGAAACGCATTCCGGATCATGGGAAACATCGATCACGGCGAGGCGGATGTCTTCGCCGACCTGCGGGGCGGCGAGGCCGACGCCGTTGGCGTCTTTCATGGTCTCCAGCATGTCCTGCACGAGTTGTTGCAGGGCATCGTCCACTTGGGTAACCGGGCGGCAGCGTTGGCGGAGGACGGGGTGGCCGTATTGGACAATTTCTCGGATCATGGAATGGGGACGGGAGGGCATTCTAGCGGGTTTCCAAGATAGGTCAAACCTTGGAGGCGTAAATATCCAATGACTGTTTGAAAAATGCCAGAAACGTGTGGTTTGGTGGTGAATTCCAAGGAGTCGCTTGTGATCTTCACGGAGGCGCCGGGGCGCAAAAAACACCGATCCCGGTGTGGGAGCGGTGTTTTTCAGGAGGAAGTTTCCGGTGGCTCTCAGTTGCCGAGAGCCCGGTCGACTTTTTCGCCTGCTTTTTCAGCGGGGCCTTTCGGATGCACTGCATCCTTGATTTCCTCGGCGGCGTTATCGATTTTCTCTCCGGTACTTTCTGCCGGACCTTTCTCTTTGCAGGAGGAGAGCGCGGTCATGAAGGGAATGAGGAAAAGCGGTAGAAGAAGTGTGGTTTTCATGAGTGAGGTGGTGGTTTTAGATCCGGCCCATGAGCATGAGGATGATCAGGATGACCAGAATGAGGCCCAATCCGCCGCTGGGACCGTAGCCCCATTTGCTGCTGTAGCCCCAAGCGGGAAGCGCGCCCAGCAGGGCGAGAATCAGGATGATGAGAAGGATCGTGGTCATGGAGGCGGTGTTTTGGGATGCTTTTGAGAAACGCGATCTGTTGGAGATCGTTGGATTCTTATTATCAGACATCGTGCCATGAGGTGGTGGGTTTGATTGATGTTGTTTGTTATGAATGGTTTGTGGGTTTTAAGGGTTTGGATTGGGAGAGCGGAGGATGGATGGATCCATGCAGATTGCATAGAGGCCGTGCAGAAGTGAGAGGGGGAATCCATGTCACGGGCACGTGAAAGAAATGTATTCCAGGCATTGCAAAGTGCCGGAACCGGGCGACGTTTACAGGAGCAACGGAAAGAGCTTTTTTACTGAGAATGAGTGGATTGTTTCATTTTCAGGCAAGGCCTTCGAATTGCTGAAGGAGATCCATCCCATGAAAAACAACGCGAAAAAATCCCCGTCGAAAAAACCGGATCAGGAAATCATCCATATCGGATTGGATGAGCCGACCCGCTCCAAAGCGGTGAAACTTCTCTCAGGTCTGCTGGCCGATCAGCATGTTTTGTATGTCAAGACGCGCAATTATCACTGGAACCTGACGGGCCACCGTTTTCATACGCTGCATGTGTTCTTCGAAGAACAGTATACGGAATTGGCGCTCGCAATTGATAAAACCGCCGAGCGTATCCGCATGCTTGGTTCTTCGGCTCCGGGCTCGATGAAAGAATTTCTGGCACTTGCCTCGCTGAGTGAAGTTCCCGGAAAACTGATCCACGGTGACGATGCGGTGAAGGCGCTGCGTGATGATCACGAGTCGTCCGCCCGCGCGGCTCGCAAGGCCGTGGATGAGCTGGAGAAAATCGGCGACAGCGGCACGGCGGATTTCGTGACGGATCTGCTCCAATCCCACGAGCAGGCGGCGTGGATGCTGCGGAGTTTCCTGGAGTGAGTGGTACTTCAGGTAGGGCGTTCCCGCCGAGAACGTTTTGCTAATCATCGGCTGCCTCGGTGAGGCAGCCTTACCTACGGACAAGACTTCTTGCCAATCGGCGGGCGGAGTGGCAGGGTGATATTGCTAAAAAACCTTATTGCCATGAAAGAACTGTTCGATGCTTGGCGATCGGTCGATCGCAACAAAGTGGCGGCGCTTCTGAGCGTGTTCCCAGGAGCGGGCCATTTGTATAAACACCACTACATTGATGCGTTGTGCATCATGACGGTGGGGAATGCGGTGGTGATTTTCACCGCGGTGTGGCTCGCGATCGCGACGCTGGGTTTATCACTCCTTTTGATTCCAGCTTTTTGGATCGCGGGGGTGGCCTATGCGGCGTATTGCGCGGAAGACCAGCACGGTGCCCATCCGTGGATGCATGTGTGGGAGAAAAACTGGTGGAAATTCCGCCACGGTGGTTGAGAGATCGACCTTGATCGCACAAAAAAGCACCGCGAATCAGAAATTCGCGGTGCCGGGTGGTAGCGGTTTGCTCACTTGGTGAGAAGGTGTTCCAGATCCTGCAAGCGGGCGATGTGCTGGCGTGAAAGGGGCAGGATTTCTTCGCGGATGAGCGCCTTGCACTCGACCATGACTTTTTCGTCGGCGAGAGCGGTTTCGTAATCGCGGATGCCGGATTCTTCGCCTTGAAGGAGAGATTCCACCGCCGAGCCGGGTCCAAAGAAATTTGCGGTGCCTTGTACGGCTTTGGCGAAAACTCCCCACGCGCCGGAATCGCTGTCGGGAATCCCACCCATGCCTCGAACATTTTGAGCGAGGATGGCGGTGGCGGATATGTGGTCGCGGCGAATCGCCTGGAGTGCGTCCAAGTGTGGATTGGCCGGGTATTTTTCGATGGTCTGGCTGTAAGTTTCGACAGCGGAAAGTTCTCCGCGTAGCAGACTGTTGCAGACGTCGATGCAGTGTTGGTTTGGATTGCTCATAACTCAGATGGGTTGGATTTCAAATCGGTGGTATTTGAAATCGCAGGGGGTGTGCCAAGGAGGAGTGATGAGTGACTTGGAGTTGGTTATGAGTGATTTGTGGTTTTTGTGGTTTTTGGTTTAAACGACGTGGCATGGCCATGCTGCACGATGGGTGGGTGCAGTGTGCAGTGAGGCGGATGGACGTTGGAAAAATGTCGGACGAGACGTCCGACTCCTTTAGACGAAATTCGAACCGCAGATTAAGGTTAGGAACGCGGATGAAAGAAGGGATTTTCAGAGATTCTTCGCGATGAAATCGAGGATCTCGATGCCGCCGGATTTCTTGGCGGAGGATGTGAGAAACGTCTGCTCGGGCGGGATGCCGACGGCGGGCAGCTCGGCCATGAAGGTGGCGATGTTCGCCTTGGTGCGGGTGGGCGATTGCTTGTCGGTTTTGGTGAAAATAAGCGAATAGCGCACGCCGAGAGTTTGCACCCACTGGACGAAATCGAGATCGATTTTCTGAGGTTCCAGCCGGGAATCGATCAGGATGAAAAGGTGTTCGAGGTTTTCGCGCCGCTCGATGTAGTCGGCGACGAGATCGAGGAAGTCCGCTTTTTTGTCCCGCGCAACCTTGGCGTAGCCGTAGCCGGGGAGATCGACGAGACCCCATGAATCGTTCATGAGGAAAAAGTTCAGCTCGCGGGTTTTTCCGGGGGTGGCGGAAACTTTCGCGAGGCCGGGTTTCCACGCGAGCAGATTGATGAGCGAGGATTTTCCGACGTTCGAGCGGCCGATCAGGGCGAACTCGCGGTGCGGCCACTCGGGACAGGCGTCCTGGCTGGTGGCGCTTTTGATGAACTGGGCGGTGCGGACTTTCACGCGGGGGAACTGGTTTTTTTCAAGCGGTGCACGACGACCGGTACGATGAAGATGAGCAGGGTGAGCACCGAGGTGCCGAAGTCAAAATAATGGCTGGCGAGGAAATCGTGGAGCGCATCCGCCGGAGAAAGCAGGGACGGGAATTTTTCGGCGAGGTAGGCGTGGAACCCGTGTTTTACATCGAGGAAATGGCGCGGCACGCTGAGCACGAGCTTCACGCCGAGGATGGTGATGACGATGAAGGCGCAGGTTTCCAGAAACGGAAAGTGGTGCATCAGTTTCACGAAGCCGGTGGCGGCGAAGCGCATGGCGAGGATGCCGAGGAAGACGCCGAGGCAGACGAGAATCAGCTTCGAGGGCATGGGGAAATTTTTCACGTAGGCGACGGCGGCGACGACGTTGTCGATGGAAAACGCGAGGTCCATGATTTCCACGGCGGCGACGGTAGCCCAGAACGGTCCGAGGAGGCCGATGGTCCAGCGGTAGAGGCGGCTTTTTTCCGTGGAGGCGGAGGCTTCCGCAGCTTCTTCGTCGGTGGATTTCTTGAAGAAATGGCTCCACGCCAGCCAGATGAGATACAGACCGCCGAGCGGTTCCAACCACCAGATCGTGATGAGCCAGGAAGCGAGCGCGAGGCAAAGGCCGCGGAAGGCATAGGCGCCGATGATGCCGTATTTCAGCGCTTTTCCGCGTTGTTCTTCCGGAAGGCGCATGACCATCGTGGCCAGCACGGCGGCATTGTCCACGGAGAGAACCCCTTCGATGAGGATGAGAATGAAAACGACCATGAGTCCCGCGGCGGGGTCTGGTCCGAGAATCGTGTGTATCCAGTCCATGTGGCTGCGGGGAGGCTGGGCGAGGTGTCCGGTGCTGGCAAGAATTGATGATTTGAGATTTCCGATTGAAGAGGAGAGGAATTGCCAAAGAAGAAGAGGTTGATGGTTGATGGCATGAGGAAAAACTCCGCGCTTCTCTCCGCGCGCTCTGTGTCTCCGCGTTTCGATTTATCCATTTCCCAAAGCTTCGCTGCCTTTGCGACTTCGCGGTAAACCCCTCTTGCACGCCCGGAGGTGACGGTTTAGGAAGAGCACAGCATTTCCCGTCATGGCCGCAGAATACACCGAAGATTCCATCAAGTCCCTCGATTGGCGTGAACACATCCGGATGCGTCCGGGGATGTATATCGGTAAACTCGGCGACGGTTCCTCGCCGGACGACGGCATTTACATCCTGCTGAAGGAAGCGGTCGATAACTCGATCGACGAGCACATCATGGGTCACGGAAAGGAGATCCGGATCGACATCGACGAGCAGGGCCGGGTGGAAGTGCGGGATTTCGGCCGCGGCATTCCGCTGGGGAAACTCTTCGACTGTGCAGCGCAGATCAATACCGGCGCGAAGTATGACAGCGAGGCGTTCAAGAAATCCGTCGGTCTGAACGGCGTCGGCATCAAGGCGGTGAACGCGCTTTCCACGTTTTTCGAAATCCAGGCGTGGCGCGACGGACAGACGAAGGCGCTCGAATTCTCGAAAGGCCAGCTCACCGTGGACATGAAAAATCCGCGCAAGGACGACGGCGCGAATGGCACGCGGCTGGCGTTCGAGGTGGATCGCACGATTTTCAACGCGAAGGCGAAATACAAGGACGCGTTCGTCGAGAAAATGTGCCGCTATTATTCCTACCTGAATCCCGGTTTGTCGGTGATTTACAACGGCACGCGCTTCCGTTCGAAGGACGGTTTGCTCGATCTGCTGCGCGAGGAAATGGAGGACGAGGCGCTCTATCCGCCGATCCACCTCGTCGGGAAAGACATTGAAATCGCCTTCACCCATACGGCGGAAAGCGGCGAGGAATATTACACCTTCGTCAACGGCCAGAACACTTCCCAAGGCGGCACTCACCTCGCGGCCTTCCGTGATCAACTGGTGCAGGTGATCCGTGGATTTTACAAAAAACAATATGATCCGGCGGACGTCCGCGCGGGCATCGAGGCGGCGGTTTGCGTCCGCATCATCGAGCCGGTGTTCGAGTCGCAGACGAAAACCAAACTCGGCTCCGCCGCCGTCGCGCCGGAAGGTGAATCACTGCGCACGTTCATCGGGAATTTCCTCAAGACGAATCTCGACAACTACCTTCACAAAAACCCGCAAACCGCCGAGGCGATCCAGAAGCGCATCCAAGCGGCGGAGCGCGAGCGCAAGGACCTCAAAGGCATCCAGAAGCTCGCCCGCGAACGCTCGAAGCAGGCGAAGGTTCACAACAAAAAACTCCGGGATTGCCGCGTGCGGTTCGACTCGAAGCACAAACGCCGCGAGGAAGCCACTCTGTTCATCACCGAGGGTGATTCGGCATCCGGCTCCATCACCAAGAGCCGCGACGTGGAGACGCAGGCGGTGTTTTCCCTTCGCGGAAAGCCGCTCAACACCTATTCGCTGCCGCGCAAAATCGTTTACGAAAACGAGGAGTTCGCCCTGCTGCAAGCGGCGCTGAACATCGAGGACGGCATCGAATACCTGCGTTATAACAAAGTCGTCATCGCCACCGATGCCGATGTGGACGGCATGCACATCCGTTTGCTGTTGCTGACGTTCTTCCTGCAATTCTTCCCGGAGCTGATCCGCGACGGCCACCTACACATTCTGCAAACGCCGTTGTTCCGCGTGCGAAACAAAAAGGAGACGATCTATTGCTACGACGAAAACGAACGCGTGAAAGCCATCGCGAAACTCGGCAAGGCATCGGAGATCACCCGTTTCAAAGGTCTCGGCGAAATTTCACCGGACGAGTTCAAGTTCATGATCGGCCCGGACATGCGCCTCGATCTGGTGGAATATGAAGAAGGCAAGGGTGTGAAAGAATTGCTCGCATTCTACATGGGTAAAAACACGCCGAGCCGTCAGGATTACATCATCGAGAACCTGCGCGAAGACGTGGACCGCCAGATCGAAGTGGGAGTTTAAAAGATCGGTCAGATCAGGTTTTCAAGGGGAGCACACGCGCCCTCGCGTGTTCAGGAGTGCGCCCTCGCGCTCCGTCCGGTTACGAATCCGTGTGGACGGTTTTCCGGAATCCATCTCCTCACGTTTTCGATGCTCGTTTTCGGCGGGGCGCCAAAAACCACACGCGAGGCGCGTGTGCTCCCCTTTACGAAACTACGGCAATACAAAAATCGCCTTAATCCCGTGCCATTCCGGTCAGATCCGTCTGATCAGACGGATCTCAGCTCTTCCACCAGCTTCTCCACCGCAAAGTCCATCTCCTCACGCGTTAGCGTAAACGGCGGCGTGAGCGCGATGACGTGACCTTCCGGCGCATCCGGCAGCAGGATGAGTCCTTGTTTCAACAGCGAAATCACCGCGCCGATCGCCACATCTCCCGCGAGCGAGCCATTGGCGTGTCGCAGTTCGATGCCTTTCATCATGCCGGGTCCGCGGATTTCGTGAACGATGGAGAGTTCGCGAAGCGGTGCGAGCGCTTCATTGAAAGCAGTGCTGGCTTTCGCGACAAGCGCCGCCGTTTCCGGTGAAGCATGGGCATCGAGCGAGGCAATCGCCATCGCGCAACCGAGCGGATTTCCGAGGAAGGTGCTGGTGTGCAGCGCTTCTCCGTGGGTTTCCGGCCAGGCATCCATCACGCTGGCTTTGCCGACGCAGGCGGAAATCGGAAATCCGCCGCTGAGAGCTTTTCCCAAGCAGATCAAATCCGGCACGATGCCTTCCCATTCGCAGGCGAAGAGTTTTCCGGTACGATGGAAGCCGGTGTAGACTTCATCGAGGATCAGCACCGCGCCGTTGGCATCGCACCACGCGCGGAGTTCGGCGAGAAACGTCGGATGCGGTACGACGATGCCGCCGCGTCCCTGGAACGGCTCGACGAGCACGGCGGCGATGGTTTTTCCATCGATCTTCGCCAGTTCGTCGCGGAAATTCCGGATGGAAACTTCGTTGTTCCGGCGCGGGTAGGGAAGCTGCGAGGTGATACCCGCGAGCTGCGCATCGAATGGTTCGCGGAACCACGGAATCCCCGTGCCGAGCAACGCGCCGTAACCGAGGCCGTGGTAGCCGCCGGTGAAGGAAACGATGCCGTGTTTTCCGGTGGCGAGCGCGGCGGTTTTCAGTGCGGCTTCGATGGCTTCGAAGCCGGAATTTCCCAAAAGCACTTTGCCGGGCTGGCCGATCCATCGTTCGAAGGTGAGGGCGCTGAGTTTTTCGCAAAGCTCCACTTTCAGCCGCGCCGGATGTACATCGCCCATCGCGTGGACGAGTTTCATCGCTTGATTTTGCGCGGCGGCGGCGGAAAACCCGTGGCCGAGGCTGGCGACGCCGAAGGCGCTGGTGAGGTCGATGAAGCGGTTTCCATCCGCATCCCAGACGTTCACACCTTCCGCGCGATCCCAGAAAATCGGCCAGTCCGGATTGGATAAGGTGGTATTCCGGCACTCCACGCGGCCAAGGCGCTGCGCGAGAGCCAGCGATTGCGGGCCGGGAATGGGAGTTTGGAGAGACGGCAGCATAAAAGATCGGTCAGATCCGTCGGATCAGACAGATCTCATAGCATTTTCATAATGGCGAAACCAGCGGCGAGCACCAGTACGAGCAGGGAAATCACGCCGCCGATGCGATCCGTAAGTGTGGTGCTTGGGCGGAGGGCGGAAGAAGATTTCGGAAAAACGATGGCGGCGTAGGCCATTCCGGCGAGCAAACCACCGGCGTGGGCGGCGTTGTCGATGAAACGATAGCCGATCAGGCCGATCAGCGCGGTGAGAAAAACACCGGCCAGCAAGCGGCGGCGTGCGTGGCGCGGGACCAGACGGGCATGGAGCGTTTCAAAAACGAGGAGGAATCCGAGCCAGCCCATCAGGCCGCCGGATGCGCCGACGGTCACTCCATTTTCGGAAAGAAAGCGGACGGAGGTTTCTCCGCCGATGACGGCGGCAAACAGGAAAACCATCGGCAGGTGCGGCCAGCGGGCGAAGACCTCGATGCGGCGTCCGAGATAGAGCATCGCCGAGCCGTTCATCAGGATGTGGACGAGATTCCCGTGGAGAAGCGGTGCGGTGAAAAGCCGCCACCATTCGCCCGCGAGGTAGTCCTGTTTGACCAATCCGGCTTGGGAGATCGCGTTGTTGGAAAATTTTTGGGTAAGGAAAACCAGCCCGAGCAAGGCGAGCAGGCTGTAGGTCACCGGAGCGTTTTGCCGTTCCAGCCATGCTTCGAAACGCATCGAGGGTAAGCTGGCGGTGAATTTTTCCTCGGACCAGCGGCCGAGTTCCCGGCGGCGCTTGTAGGCGCCGTACCAAGGGATGAGTGAAAAGATCAGGAAGGCGATGAGGGCGATGCCGAGCCACGGTGTTTTGAGCGTATCCCGCAGCGGCTCCAACCAGTTGAAATCCGTGCCGGACTGGCGGGCGAGGTGCGCGGTTTGCTGCCAGTGCTGGGAAAACGTGTAGGCGGCGAAACCGAGAAACGCGATGCCGGTCCAGGATAGGCGCTTGGTGGTGTCTTCGAGATCCTGGCGGGTCCAGACTTCACGGGCGGCGCGGATGGGTGCGCTTGCGCCCGGAATTTCCTCGGGGAGCACCATCCGGTCGTGATCCGGCGTCCATGCGAGATCGATGGTGCCGGAGGAATCGTTGCGGATGGCGTGGTGCAGTTCTTCGAGCGAACCGCGGCAATGAACGTGGTTTTTGCCATCGACCCAGCCCCATCCTTGCGGAGCGGGCGGGAAGGCATCGGGGCGAGCCCAGACGGGAGTATCCGGAGTCTCGTGTTCGGTTTCAGTCACGCTGGGGAAGCGTCATTGCCCGGCCGGTTTATCTGCCGGAGTTTCCGGAGTTGGAACAGGCTCGGTAGGCACTGCGCCGGGAGCGTTTTCGGCAGGTGCGGGAGCGGGTTCTCCTGATGCGTCGGCAGCTGCCGGTTGATCGGCGGGAACCTGGGTGGGAGCCGGGCTTTCCGGAGTGACAGGAGCGGCTGGTTCGACAGGAAGTTCGTCGGCGAGGGACTTCGGTTTTTCCGGCACCGCAGGGGTGGCAGGCGCGGTTTTTGCCGGAGATTTGTGGGTGACGAGCGAGTGTTGCTTGTTCTGGCGGCTGATGAGGATGGCCAAAACGAGGCTGAGAAGGAAGAAGGCGGAACCGAGGTAAACGGTGGCGCGTTGCAGCACGTTGGTGGTGCGGGCACCGAAAACCTGATCGGTCACGCCGGCGCCGAAAGCAGCGCCGAGGCCTTCCTGCTTGGGACGTTGCATCAGGATCAGCAAGGTCATCAGCAAGCAGACGATGACGAAGACGACCAATACGAGATTGATGCTGATGGAAAGCCAGTCGATTGCAGCGAGAGTCATGGGCGCGGGACTATGCGGGGCGGTTTCTTTCTTGTAAAGGGGGGAATGAAGGAGTGCCGGGTGATCGGTGAACTGTGATCAGTGGAAATGCTTTATTGCGGTGAAGTCTTTGAAGTAGAGGGCTTTGTGAAGTCTTCGGCTCTTTCCTGATCACCGATCACTGATCACTTGCCACTTCAATATCCATTCGCCAGTCGGGAAACGAGGACTTCTCCGGCTTTTTGCAGCGCGTCCGGCAGGGCATTGTTGCGGGCGGTCTGGAGGTTGGAATCGACGAAGAAACTGCTGTCCCCGGAGGAAACGCCGCTTATCAGCACTTTGGTGGGGTTCTTGGCATCGACGAGCTGCCAGTCGATTTTCACGGTGGAGTGAAGTTCTTCCGGTCGCAGGGTGTCGAGGCGGTTCACGGTGAGCGTGGAATAACTGATATTGGTCAATTTTCCGCGGAGCACGGCATCCGCGTTGTCGATGCGGGAGATTTTGTAAGTGCCGTCGAGCATCAGTGCATTGGTGACGGAGGAGGTGGCCAGAGCTTCCGCACGGGGGTGGAGCGTGCCGTTTTCAAACATCGGCACCGCGATTGTCCGGACGTGGGCCAATGGCTTGGGCTTGATCCCGCCGAGTTGATAGCCGGCGCAGGATGCCAGGAGAAAGAAAGGGGCAAGCAGTGCGAGAGCTTTCATGGGAAATCGGGGGCGGCGCTCAGTTGCCGAGTTCTTTCAGGCGCGCCTGGGCGTCGTCGTGGATTTTCCCGCTGCCGGAACGCTTGAGAATATCGCGGTAGTAAACTTTGGCGGCTTCGTATTTTCCGGTTTTTTGGTAGAACTCGGCGATGCGGTAGGAGCGCTCGAGATCCATGCCTTTGAGGCTGGCGAGGAAATTGCGGGCTTCGCGGTTGCGGGAGTGGCCGGGGTACTGGGTGAGGTAGTCGTTGAAGGCTTCTCGGGCGAGGTCGAGGTTCGCTTGGTTGTGGTTTCCGCGATTGGCTTCCTCCAGCAGGATGAGTCCGACGCGGAAGAGTGCTTCAGGAGCTTCCGGGCTTTCCGGTTGGTCGCGGACGAGCTGGCGGAATGCGTCGATGGCTTCCTTGGATTTTTTCTTGCCTTGGTTCAGCTCGCCGATGGTGAACTGGGCGCGGGATGCGGTGCGGGATTTCGGGGCGTTGTCACGCACCTTGCCGAGCATCTCGGTGGTTTTTTCGAGGGAATAGCGGCTCTTCAATCCGAGGAAGCTCGATTTCACGTCGCCATCGGCCACGTCCTGGGCCATTTTCGCCTGACGGGAGAGGGCGGTGGCGTAGAGGCCGCTGCCTTGGAAGCGGGTGAGGAATTTTTGATAGGTGTCGAATGATTCGGGGACGTCGCCTTTTTGTTCGAGCAACTCGGCTTGGCGGAAGCGGGCCTTGGCGGCGGACGGGGCGAACGGGTAGTTTGTGGCTACTTTGTTATATTCGCTGATGGCCTTGGTGGTTTTTCCCGCGTCGTCAGCGGCTTTGGCTTTGGCGTAGAGCGCTTCGCCTTCAGCGGATTTTGCCTGGGTGTTCCCGGCGAGGAGCGGGACATCGTCGGAATTGCCGCATGAGCAGACGAGCAATGTGGAAACGGAGAGCAGGACGGGGCCGAGCAACCTGAAGGTCATGGGACGGAGCATAGAAATGGAATGAGCGGCGGAAAGCTAAATTTCGGAGAGTGCCGATGATTGGTGAATTGATATCAATTTGATTTCCCGAGTTCGGTTGCTCGCCGGGTGGCGGCGGTGACGGCTTCGATCATGGCGGAGCGGAGTCCGAGGCGTTCGAGGGCGGCGATTCCGGCGATGGTGGTGCCGCCGGGCGAGGTGACGTTGTCTTTCAATACGCCCGGATGTTCTCCGGTTTCGAGCACCATGGCGGCGGCGCCGAGCACGGTTTGGGCGGCGAGTTTCAGGGCGTCGGCGCGTGGCAGGCCGGTGCGGACGCCGCCGTCGGCGAGGGCTTCGATGACGAGATAAATATAGGCTGGTCCGCTGCCGGAGAGTCCGGTGACGGCATCCATCAGTTTTTCAGGAACCTGCACGGCGAGGCCGACGGCGTTGAGGAGGGATTTTGCAATCTCGGCGTCTTCCGAGGTGGCGCGGCTGCCGAGGCAGAACCCGGCGGCTCCCTGGCCGACGAGGGCCGGGGTGTTTGGCATGGCGCGAATGACGCGGAAATGCGGGGGGGCGGATTTTTCCAGCGTTTCCAGCGTGAGGCCGGCGGCGATGGAAATGACGAGTTTCGCGGCGGACGGAGCGGATTTTCCGGCAGCGGAGAGAGCGCCCGCGATGTCATTGGGCTTTGTGCAGAAGAGCAGGACGTCCGAGGAGGCGGCGACGTCGGAAAGCTCGGAGGTTGTTTTCGCTCCGGTGGCTTTGGAAAAGGCGTCTCGTGAGTTCGCGTGGGGATCACAGCCGATCACGGCATCGGCGTTCACCGCACCCGCGCGGATCGCGCCCTGGACAAGCGCGGTTCCCATTTTCCCACAACCGATGACTCCGAGTTTCATGTGAGGGAGACTAGCCATTGCGGGGGCGGAGTGGCCAGCGTCATTTTGCTTGGAGTCCGGAAGGGCGTCTGGGCATGCTGGCGGGCATGAGATTTCAATGGTTGGTCTGCCTGTTCGCGGGGTGTCTGATACTTCATGCGCAGGAGAAACCGCCGGAGGTGGAGGCCGCGATTCCGCCTCCGGTGAAGGCGTTGGGGACGCCTGAGGTCACGCCGTTTCCGAATGGCATCACGCTGGCTGTTTCCGCATCGACGGATGAGGCGCAGCAGCAGGTGATCGCGGGATTGGACGATCTCAATGGCGGCTGGGAATTCGAAGCGAGCCGGCATTTCGCGGCGGCTTTGAAAGAAGATCCGGATTGTCTGCTCGCGCATTGGGGAATGGTCGTGGCGACTTTGGCACCGGCACCGGATACGGGCCCGGCGAGAAATGCGGCGACGGATCGGCTGCTGCGTCTCATCAATAAAGGTGCGGGCACGGAGCTGGAGCGCGGCTATGCTTACGGGTTGATCAAATACATCGAAGGCGGTCCCGCGGCGGCGGGCGAGGCGTTTCGGAAAGTTTCCGAGCGTTTCCCGAATGACATGCTGGCGGCGATTTTTTACGCTCTCTTCACCCGGAGCGGATACGATGCGCTGGGTTCCGCCACGCCGGATCAGGAGAAGGCGGAGGAAATCCTGCGCGGATTGATCGCGAAATTCCCGGACAGCCCGGTGCCGTTGAACGCGCTGTTGACGATCCATGCGGAAGCTCCGGATTTGATGAGCACCTTGCCGCTGGCACGGAAGCTCACGCAGATGGCGCCCTCTTACGCGCCCTATCATCACTTGCTCGGGCATTACGAATGGCGCTGTGGAAACCACGCGAAGGCCGCCACCGCGTTTGGCCGGGCGGCCGCGCTTTACACGAAGTGGATGAAGGAAAACAATGCGACGGTGGCGGATTGCCCGGAGTGGGTGCGCAGTGAGAGCTACCGTACGGTGGCGATGGCCTCGAAGGGCGATTTTGATAATGCCCTGGCGTCCGCGAAACGGCTGGCGAGCACGCCGTTTCCCGCAGATCGACTGAATTCCTCGGGTGTGCATATGCTGATGTGGGAGGCGAAAACGCTTCCTGCGCGGATTCTCATGCGGCGTGGGATTGATGGCACGGTGCCTGAAGCTCTGGCTTCTCTGCCTACGCCGGAGGAGATGAAACATTACCGGGAAAAATCGATTTCTTACTGGTGGATCGATGCCCTGCGGATCGCTCTCGACGCCCGGCGATGGCTGGAAGCGGGTGAGATTGAGAAAGCCCGTGCGACGTTAAGCGTGCTTGAGCAGCACGGCGGATCAATGAGCCAGCTTCAGTTCGCCGCGAAAATGCTCGGCGAGCAATCCGCGCTTTCCCGTTCGTTTTATGCGGTTGAAGGAATCGAGCGGGAGCTTCGCGGACGATTGGTCATGGCCGGCCCGGAAGCCGGAAGAGGCACGGCCTACAATTGGTTCCGCTCCGCGACGGACCGGCAAAAACCGGCCGCCTTGCTGATGCCGCCGGTGATTTTGCTGCCGATGGCCATCCGGGTGGGGGATTTTTACATGGCGGAAAACAAACCGAAGGAAGCGGTGGATGCTTACGTGGAAGCGCTCAAAGCCTTTCCCAATGACATGGACGCCATGATCGGCCTAAAAAAAGCCTGTGATGCCGCGAAGCTTGTCAAGCAGGCCGCCGCGGTGGAAAAGCGCATCAAGGAGCTGCAGGCCGAGTAAAGCACGGGCGTGCAAAAAAACAGCCGCTCAGGGGTCCCTCCCCGAGCGGCCGTATAAGTTGTCTGCAAAATACCCACACCCATGGGAAAAAGTCAGACAATGTTACTGTTACACCCTTACATTTGAAAGGCGATCGCTCGCTGCTTTCATGGACTCAGACAGTCAGTTTTTCCAAATGTTCAAAGTTTTTGGAAATTTTTTCGTTTTTCAAAAAATCCGTAGGGATTTGGGGAAACTTGGCACTTGGAAACTTCCGTGCCTTTCGTGAACCTCCGCGCATGTCGCAGAGCCATATCGATGTTCGCTACGTCGCCAACCTTGCCCGCCTCGAATTGACCGATGAGGAAGTGGCCGTCTTCCAGCCACAGCTT
The DNA here is from genome assembly GCA_047605125.1 of Luteolibacter sp. Classification (GTDB taxonomy): domain Bacteria; phylum Verrucomicrobiota; class Verrucomicrobiia; order Verrucomicrobiales; family Akkermansiaceae; genus Luteolibacter. The sequence continues at coordinate 5,741 of JASGGK010000022.1, read as the reverse complement.
GAAGCGATTCTGGAACACGTGGAAACGCTCTCCCGCGTCGATGTTTCCGGTCACGGGGAAGTCCCGACCGCCTTCGGCCACATGCGCGGCGACACCCCTCACGAAAGCCTCCCGCCGGAAGGGCTGCTGCGCAATGCCCCGGACCAAGCTCAAGGCCAGGTCCGCGTCCCGAAAGTCGTCACGGACGCCTGAAGCAGTCGGGAGCTTGGGGTTGAGAGTTGAGGGAAAGACTCTCGTTCGCCTCTCTTCTTCTGACTCTCAACTCTCAACCATTCACTCTCAACTTTCCACACCCAATGCCTATCACCGCTCTTCGCAAGCAGTTTCTCGCCGGAGAAACCACGCCTGCCGCCACCGTTCTTCATCTTGCTTCGCAAATCGCCGCGCGCGATGGCGAGACCGGCGCGTTTCTTTCCCACGATTTGGATGCCGCGCTCGCCGAGGTGCAAAACGCCGATGTTTCCCTGCCGCTGGGCGGCGTGCCGATCGCGATCAAGGACAATATCAACGTGCTCGACCAACCCTGCACCTGCGGCTCGAAGTTTCTCGAAAACTACGTCGCGCCTTACGATGCGACGGTCATCAAAAAGCTTCGCGCCGCCGGGGCGGTGCCGTTTGGCCGCACCAACATGGACGAGTTCGCGATGGGTTCTTCCACGGAAAATTCCGCGCTCAAAACGACCTGCAATCCGGCCGATCTGGGACGTGTGCCCGGCGGTTCGTCCGGTGGCTCCGCAGCGGCGGTGGCGGATCAAACGGCGTTTGCCGCGCTCGGTTCCGATACCGGCGGCTCGATCCGCCAACCGGCGTCGCACTGCGGCGTGGTCGGCCTGAAACCCAGCTACGGCCGGGTTTCCCGCTACGGCTTGGTCGCGTTCGCGTCTTCGCTCGATCAGATCGGCACGTTCACGCGCAGTGTCGAGGATGCGGCGCTCTTGCTGCAACATATCGCGGGTTACGATCCGCTGGATTCCACCTCGGTCGATCTGCCGGTGCCGGATTATTCCGCGAATCTCAATGCGGGCGTGAAAGGATTGAAGCTCGGTTTGCCGAAGGAATACTTCGGTGAAGGCATCGATCCGGGGGTGCGCGCGAATGTGGAAAAAGCCGCCGAATCCCTGAAAGCACAGGGTGCCGAGCTGGTGGAAATTTCCCTGCCACACACGGAATACGCCGTCGCCACCTATTACGTCATCGCCCCGGCGGAAGCTTCCTCGAATCTCTCGCGTTTCGACGGTATCCGCTATGGCCACCGTGCGGCGAATCCATCGGACATTCTCGATCTTTACAAAAAATCCCGCGAAGAAGGATTCGGCCCGGAAGTGAAACGCCGGATCATCCTCGGCACCTACGTGCTTTCGTCCGGTTACTACGACGCATATTACGCGCAGGCTCAGAAAATCCGCGCGCTGATCCGCCGGGATTTTGAAAACGCCTTCAAAACCGTGGACGCGATCCTCACGCCGGTAGCGCCGACGCCAGCGCGACGCCTCGGCACGGCGGGCGCGGATCCGATTCAGGAATACCTCTCGGATATTTTCACCATTTCCGCGAACCTTGCCGGGATTCCTGGGATCTCCGTCCCTTGCGGCACCACCGATTGGGATGGCGGAGAGGAATTACCGGTCGGGCTTCAGATTCTCGCTCCGAATTTCGGCGAGGAAATGTTGTTCCGCGTCGCAAAAGCGGTGGAAGGGCTGGTGAAATAATCACGCCGATCTCCCGGCTTTAAAAGCGCTGCCAGGGATACCGCGGCAAGTACGGACAAACTACCGTTGCTCCGATCAAGGCCTGGCGGGGTTCGCCTGCCGAACCTCCACGGCCCCTGACAGCGGGGCGAAGGAAAACCAGTGCACGGGGGAGTGCAATGATTTTCTCTTTTTTAGCGTTCGATGTTCGCGCCGCTTCTGGTCGCCCGATAGTGATCCGCGAGCGAGATGGCGAGTCCGGTGGCGTATTCGTGGAAAATGGATGGAAGTTCTTTGCCGTCGATGAGGCGGAGGCCTTCGTAGTCTCCGGCCTGGATGCGGTTGTAGTCCTGCACGGAGTTCATGACGTAGGGTTCCATGAAAATGACGGGGCAATCGTACAGGCGGTTTGCGAGGAGATTGCGCGCCCAGAGATAGGGGTGGCCGTTGACGGGCAGGACGTTTTTACCAACCGTGGTATAGATGTAGGGTGGGAGATTGCTGATTTTCGCGAAGCTTTCCGCCACCGGGATGCCGACGGCGACTTCTTCCTCATGGGTGCGCTGGAGGAGTTTTTTGAGCAGGGCGAAGCGTTGGTCGGCGAGGGAAACTTCCTCGTCGTTGTAGGCTCCGTTTAAAAGAAGGTGGAAGTGGGTGCGGTCGATGAGGGTGGGCTGGTTGGGATTTCCCCAGGCTTCGGCGTTGAAATGAAGGCACAGGACGAGATCGGGCTTGATCCGTTCGTTGACGATCTGGGCGCGGGCGCGGATTTCGGCGGTGCGGTAAAACAGGCGCTCGGCGAGTTTTTGGATGGATTCCGGAGATTCGTTAGGTCCGGGGGATTCCTGATGGAGGGTGGAGATCAGGGAGGCGGGCCGGAGCGGGGTGACGGGCTCGGGTTTATCGCGGACGAGGGAAACGATGGCGCCGAGGGCTTCGAGCTGCGGTTTGAGGAGTTTCGCGACGTGGAGGGTCATGTCGCCTTCGCAAACAGGCGTGCCGGTGCCGAGGGTGAACCAGCGTTCTTCCATTTTCGCCCAGTCGCCGCCGATGTGGCCGGGATCGATGGCGATGCGGAGGCCTTCGAGCGGTTTTTCCGGCGGTGCGGGCGGGAGTTCGGCGGCGGTGCGCCAGTGACGGGGGGCGCGGGTAGTGTTTTCCGCAGTCGCGAAATGGAGGTGGAAGTCTTTGTTATCAGGGGATTCGGTGCGGATGATCGCTTCCTCGTCGGTGATTTGGATGAAGTTTTTCCAAGCGTCTCCGGTGGTGAAGACGGTGGTGAGGAGTTTATCGAAGTCCGCGCGGGTGATGGTTTTCTGATAAATTTCCAGCTCGGACCAATCGGGTGCGCTGGCGAGCACGGAGAGCGCGGGTTCCGGTGGTTTCGCGGCGGGCGTGGATGGAACGGGTGGTTTGCGCAGGCCGAGCCAGATCAGGGCGGCGAGGCAGGCGGTGCCGAGGACGAGCAGCGGGAGCTGGCGGGTGAAAGAGGATGGCATGTGGAAAATTGGATTGTCGGGGAGAGGTGGAGCGGAAAGGATCGGGCGAATTGTAATTTCAGCGAATTTTTAAGCGATGTCTGATCCTGAGTCTTCTGTGAATGTGCGTATTTTATTTCTCGGTGATGTCGTCGGCGAGCCGGGGCGGAAGGAGGTGATCGGGCAGTTGCCTCTCCTGAAACAGCGTCATCACTTGGATTTTATCATCGTCAATGGTGAAAATTCCGCCGGTGGGCGCGGGATCACCCCGAAAATCGCGATTGATCTTCTTCGTGCCGGTGCGGCGGTGATCACGACGGGGGATCACGTGTGGGACCAGCAGGAAATCGTGGATTATTTCCCGACCGAGCCGCGGTTGCTGCGCCCGATCAATTATCCGGCGGATACTCCGGGAAACGGCAGCGTGGTTTTGGAAACGGCGAAGGGAAAAATCGCGGTGATGCAGGTGCAGGGCCGGTCTTTCATGCAGCCGCCGTTGGAAAATCCGTTTCTCGCGGCGGAGTCGGAGGCGGAACGGCTGCGCTCGGAAGGCGTGGGGCCGATCATCGTGGATATGCACGCGGAGACCACGAGCGAGAAAATCGCGATGGGCCGCTGCCTGGATGGCAAGGTTTCCCTTGTTGTCGGCACTCATACGCATGTGCAGACGGCGGATGAGCGGATTTTCCCCGGCGGAACCGGATTTTTATGCGATGCGGGCATGTGCGGCCCGGAAGATTCCGTGCTCGGACGCACCGTGGAATCCGTGGTGTGGCGTTTCAAAACCGGAATGCCCACCAGATTTCCCGTCGCGAAGGGGCCGGTGCGGCTTTGCGGGGTGATTGTGGAGGTGGAGATGGCCTCCGGGGCCTGTTTGAGCATCGAAAGGGTGTCTTATATTCCGGAAAATGGTGAAAACACGGAAGGCTGAGCCTTGATTTTACGAGGTTCGGCGGGAAATCGTGTTTTCTCTGAGATTTTTTTTGACAGGGGAGTCGGCTTTGTTACTTTCCGCCCGCTCTTCCCCACATCACTTCAGGGGTGCCGCGCCTAAGCTCGCACGAAACGAGATTGGACGCGGTGTTTTTGTCGGGTGAAGGAAGAGAGGAAAAAATCACATTGCTCGTGTAGCTCAGGGGTAGAGCGCATCCTTGGTAAGGATGAGGTCGGGGGTTCAATTCCCCCCACGAGCTCCATGATTTACTAGCATTTCAGTCTCACGCAGAACCACCACCACTATGGCCAAGGAAGCATTCAAGCGCAACAAACCGCACGTTAACATCGGAACCATCGGTCACGTTGACCACGGTAAAACCACTCTCACCGCAGCGATCACCAACACGCTTGCTGACAAAGGCTTTGCTGAAAAGAAGAGCTACGCGGACATCGACGCTGCTCCGGAAGAGCGTGAGCGCGGCATCACCATCAACACCGCACACGTCGAATACGAAACCGACAAGCGCCACTACGCCCACGTGGACTGCCCTGGTCACGCCGACTACGTGAAGAACATGATCACCGGTGCCGCCCAGATGGACGGTGGTATCCTCGTCGTTTCCGCTGCTGACGGCCCGATGCCTCAGACTCGCGAGCACATCCTTCTTGCCCGCCAGGTGGGTGTTCCCGCTCTCGTTGTTTTCATGAACAAGGTTGACCTTGTTGACGACGAAGAGCTTCTCGAGCTCGTCGAAATGGAAGTCCGCGATCTCCTTTCCTCCTACGAATTCCCAGGCGACGACATTCCGATCGTCAAGGGTTCCGCCAAGGCTGCCCTCGATGGCGACGCCGCCCAAAAGGAAAACATCATCAAACTCATGGACGCAGTGGATTCCTACATCCCTGAGCCAGAGCGTCCGATCGACAAGACTTTCCTCATGCCAATCGAAGACGTGTTCTCGATCGAAGGTCGTGGAACCGTTCTTACCGGCCGTGTCGAGCGTGGTATCATCAAGAAGATGGAAGAAGTTGAGATCGTCGGTATCCGCGACACTCAAAAGACCACCGTTACCGACATCGAAATGTTCCGCAAGCTTCTCGACGAAGGTCGTGCGGGTGATAACGTCGGTCTCCTCGTTCGCGGTCTCAAGAAGGACCAAGTCGAGCGCGGTCAAGTGGTTGCCAAGCCAGGCACCGTGAAAGGCCACACCATCTTCAAGTCCGAGATCTACGTTCTTTCCAAGGAAGAAGGCGGCCGTCACACCCCGTTCTTCTCCAACTATCGTCCACAGTTCTACTTCCGCACCACCGACGTGACCGGAAGCATCAAACTGCCGGAAGGTGTTGAAATGGTGATGCCTGGTGACAACGTCAACCTCGAGGTTGAACTCATCACCCCGATCGCCATGGAGCAAACCATGCGTTTCGCGATCCGCGAAGGTGGTCGTACCGTCGGTGCGGGCCGCGTGGGTGAAATCATCAAGTAAGCATTTAGCAATGAGGCATCCGGTGGTTTATCCACCGGAATGCTGGATCCCGGGGCATCTCGTTCCAAAAAACGAGTTGCCCCGGAATCGCCTCTACAAAAAACGGAAGTAGCTCAATTGGTAGAGTAGCGGTCTCCAAAACCGTTGGTTGT
>JASGGK010000021.1:0-41326 GCA_047605125.1 Luteolibacter sp. | reverse complement strand
GCTGCCTGCCACGACCATCGCGCCTGCGACGGAGCAGTTCAGCCACACGGAAAGATGGTAGCCAACGACGGCGCTCACAACCGCATGCAGCAGCGTGAGCAAGAGCCGTTGCGGCAAGCGGTGCGATAGTTGCGCGGCGAACATCGGCGGAACGATCAGCATCGCCACCACCATGATCGCGCCGACGGCTTCGAAGGCGCTGACGACGATCAGTGACAACAGAATCATCAACCCGTAATGCCAGACTTGGGTGCGGATGCCCATGGATTTGGACAATCCGGCGTCGAACGAGGTGATGAGCAGTTCTTTGTAAAACGCGAGGATGGCCAGTGCGCTGACGACCGTGATGCCCACCATGCGCATGACGGATGCGGGACCAAGATCGTGGCCGAAAAGTTGCAGCGGAGGCTCCAGCGGCACGAAGGCGATTTCACCATACAGGATGCACTCGACATCGATGTGAACCGCGCCGTTCGTCGAAAGCATTTGAGTGATCACCACGCCGAGCGCGAACAGGCTGGTGAAGACGATGCAAATCGCGGCGTCCACTTTGACGCGCGAGCGTTTCTGGATGAACTCGATCAACGCCACCGTCACCACGCCGGCGGCAAGCGCGCCGAGGAACATCACGAGCGTGTGGGTGGATTTGAATAACAGAAACGCGATGACCAAGCCCGGCAAAACGCTGTGGCTGATCGCATCGCCGACGAGGGCCATGCGGCGGAGCAGGAGATAATTTCCCACCAACCCGCAAGCCGAGCCGACGAAGATTCCCATCAGCACGATCCAGATCGTAAAGGAAAACGAATCCGCCCACGGCTCGATGAACACGCGGTGGAATTCAAACGGTGGAATCAGGGAGTTCATGACGGGCGGGAAATCGGACCGGCCTGGATGTCCTTGAGACCGGGAATGAGTTTGCCGTGAGGATCGCGGCGGGCGTGGTTGAGGCGGAGTTCCAGTTTGCGGATCGTGTCTTCGCTGAGGATGTGCTCGATTTCCTCGGCGTCGTCGTGGACGTGATCGCTGGCGAACCGCGCGGCTTGCGTGAGGTAAAGTTCCCACAAGCGGTGGTTTCTCACGATTTCGCATGCCCTGCGCCAGCCTTCCGGGGTGAAGCGCAGGGTTTGCTCGGATTGGGTGATGAAGCCGGATTTTTTCAGCAAGTGCGCAAGTTTTTCTGCTTCTTCCAAAGTTTCGCTGCGTTGGTCCGCCAATTCTTTCAGGGTGACGGAATCGCGTTCGAACCGGCCGTTTTCCAAAAGATGATAGAGATTTTTCAACGCGTTTTCCCGGCGGATTTTGCGCGAACGTTTCCGGTGTTTCAGCCAACGGGCGACGATGCCGTGGCGCGGTGCGAAAAACAAAGCGCTGGTGAAAACGAGAGCCGCGGCCAGAACCATCAGCGGGCCGGTGGGAAGATTCCGCCCGACGAACGAGAAAAACGCGCCGACCGCTCCGGTAATCATGCCGAAAGCGGCGGAAAGAATCATCATCCGCTGGAAACGATCCGTCAGCAGAAACGCCGTCGCCGCCGGGATCACCAGCATCGCGGAAACGAGCACGACGCCCACCGCTTGCAACGCGGAAACGATGGCGAACGCGAGCAGCAGCATCAGCAGGTAATGGAAGACGTTCGAGCGAATCCCGACGGAACGGGCGAATCCGCTGTCGAAGCTCGTCACGAGCATTTCCTTGTAAAACAGCGTGAGCAAAAGCACGGCGAGAACGGTCACGCCACCGAGCAGCCAGAGATCGGTCGCGCCGAGGGCGGCGGCCTGGCCGAACATGAATTTATCGAGACCGCTTTTGTTTCCGCCGGGGAGATTTTGAATCATCGTCATCAGGCAAACGCCGACGGCGAAAAACGATGAGAGCACAAACCCGAGCGCCGCGTCTTCCTTCTGGCGCGTGCGGTTGCGGATCGCCTGCACCAAGCCGGAGCCGAGCAAACCGCAGACGGTGGCGCCGATGAAAATCGCGATGGGATTTTTCGTCATGCTCCACAAGTAACCCAGCGCGACTCCCGGAAGCACGGCGTGTGAAAGCGTGTCGCTCATCAACGAAAGCCTTCGCACGACGAGAAACGATCCCATGAGGCCGCAGCTGATCCCTAACAAAATGGAGCCAATCAGAGCATAGCGCAGCGAGGCGTCCTGAAACGTGAAAAAGCGGATCGCGCGGTCGGCGAGATCGAAATCCGCGACTTCGCTGATGCGTGCGGCGTGGGCGTTTCCGCTCAGCAGCAGGAACGTGAAAAGCACGAGAATTCCCCGGCGGGATCGGTTCATGGGCGGCCCTCCTGATGCAGCTCGGTGGCGACATCGGTGAGAATCGTCAACCGTCCGCCGTAGGTTTTTTGCAGCATGTCCGCGGTGAAAACTTCGGATGTCGGACCGAAGGCGAGCACGCGCATGTTGAGAAGGATCAGCATGTCGAAATACTCCTTCGCCGTGGTGAGATCGTGGTGAACGACGAGCACGGTTTTCTGTTTCTCCTTCAGCTCGCGCAGCACGGTGATGATGGCGGATTCCGTCGCGGCATCGACGCCGACGAACGGCTCGTCCATCAGGTAAAGATCACTCTCCTGGGCGAGGGCGCGGGCGAGGAAAACGCGTTGCTGTTGCCCGCCGGAAAGCGCGCCGATCTGGCGGTTCGCGAACGGCAGCATCTGGACTTTTTCAAGGCACTCGCGGGCGATTTCCTTGTCGCGTTTCGTCGGACGCTGGCCGAGGCGAAGGCGCCCGTAACGGCCCATGAGAACGACATCCATCACGTTGACCGGGAAATCCCAATCGACGGATTCGCGTTGCGGCACGTAGCCGACGCGGCGGCAGTTTTTCGCATACGGTTCGCCGAAGATTTTCACCCAGCCGCTGCTCGCCGGGAGCAGGCCCATCACCGCCTTGATGAAGGTGGATTTTCCCGCGCCGTTCGGCCCGACGATGCCGACGAGTTGTCCCGGAGGCACGGCGAGGTCCACGCCGTAAAGCACCGGCTTGCGGTGATACGCGACGCTGAGATCGTGGACTTCGAGCGGAATCGATGAAGGGCTGAGCGACATGGCTGAAAAGATTAATAACGAATGCTGCCGCCGACGAACACTCCGAAGTCTTCCGCCGCATCATTCAGACCGACGCGCACGCCGGTATCGAGCATGAGGTTTTCGGAAATCGAGTAGGTAAGGCCGGTGTTGGCGCTGGCTTGGTATCTGGAATCTCCATCGGTGGGAGCGACGCCGACGTATTCGAGGAAAACGCCGATTTGATCGGAAACATCGTAGCCGAGCACGGCGGAGTGGACGAACTCGGTGTTGTATTTTTCACCATCGTGCACGAAGTCGCTTTCCGCCATCAGGCCGAGGCCGAGTTTATCGGTGAGGCTTACGGAGAACGGCAGAATGAGGCCGCCTTCCCATTCGCCATTGCTGACTGCGGTGCCGGTGGGAATTTTGACGAATGGCATCAATGCCAAGGCGGTGTCTCCGCCATCGTTGCCCCGGAGGTTGATTTTGACGCGTGTCTGCACATCGCCGAAACCGGATGCGCGATCTTTTTGCCCGGAAGTGGTCGTGGTTTCCTCGATGAAGGAATCGAGCACGATCTGGAGATCGACGTTATCAAGTAAACCGGCTTTGAGATTGAGCGAACCGTAAGTGAGGACTTCGGATTTCACGCCGTCTTCGGAATCGCGGCTGTAATCGAAGAAGCCGCTTTCGATTTGGAAATGCCCGGCATCGACGGTGATGGGAGACTCGGTGGTATCCGGACGATCCGTGCTCATTTCACGCAAAGGCGCGGCGGAGAGGGGAAGGGCAGCAATTGTTAGAATGAAGATTTTAGGAAGCATGAGGAGGTGTGTGAAATTTGAAATTGGGCCGACGTGAACGTCGGCGGTCCTTTTACTTGAGGGCGTTGACCATGGTGCTGATGTTGTATTTCACCATGCCTTCGTAGGAGCCGACATCGAAGCCGCCTTTGGTTTCACCGGTTTCGCCCATGGCATCGGAAAACAACTCGCCGCCGATTTTCACACCGGCATCCTGGGCAACGCGTTTGATCGCCGCGGGATTAACGCTGGATTCCACGAAGATGGCGTGCACGTGCTTGTCCTTGATGAGCTTTACCAGCGACGACATATCGGCGAGCGCGGCTTCGCTGACGGTGGAAACTCCCTGCAAACCGACGACTTCGAAGCCGTAGGCGCGGCCGAAGTAGTTGTAGGCGTCGTGGCTGGTGACGAGGATGCGTTTTTCCTGAGGAAGTTCAGCGGCTTTTTCAAGGCACCAGGCGTGGAGGTCTTTGAGCTTCGCCTGGAGCGCGGCGCCGTTTTTCTCGTAGTCGGCTTTGTTTTGCGAATCGGCTTCGCTGAGTCCGAGCACGATCGTGGGAATCGTCTGGCTCCACAGTTCGACATCGAACCAAAGGTGCGGATCGTAGTGGCCTTCGAATTCGGCAGGTTCCAGCAAGCGGGCTTTATCGACGGATTCGGTGATCGGGTAGCATTTTTTCCCGGTGCGTGCGAGGCGGGAAAACAAGTCGCCCATGCGGCCTTCGAGCATCAGCCCGGAGTAGAAGATCACTTTGGAACTGGCCAGCCGGCTCGCGTCTTGGGGAGTGGGCTTGTAAAGATGCGGGTCCACGCCCGGTTTCATGAGTTGGTCCACCTCGATGTGGCTGCCGCCGACCTGTTTCACCAAATCCGCGACCATACCGGTGGTGGCGGCGACCTTGATCTGGGCGGATGCGGAATAAGAGGTGAGCGCGAACGCGGCCCCAATGAGCCAACGGGTAAGGGGTTTTCTCATGATTGGTTTAAAAAATTAGCCTCGATTAATTTGTGGGCGTAGTATCGGGAGCTTGGGTTATGTGAGCAAGAGAAAAGTGGGTTGAATGAATAAATTTTAGCCTTGGCTAAAATCGGTGTTGGATTGAGTGAAAGGAAAAACGCTGTGGAAATCCTGAATGGCTGCCCAATTCCCCAAACGATTCGGGGAGCACCATGAATAAACCGGCTTTCTGGCTGTCACGGATTTTTCCCAAATGCGGAAAGTTTGCCGGGATTCCGGAGAGCGAAGAGATGACTGATCCTGTTCTCATCGATCGAGAGGCATAGCGCGACCTGAAGCCGGTTGCATTGATAAATGAGCGCGCCGGGCTGCCCGTTGAACCATTGATGGACGATGCGGATGCTTTCGGGCGAAGGAACATTTTCATGCCACACCTTCAGGAAGAATGTGGCGACCACTTCCCGGCCATGCAGAACCGAAGGTGCCGTTTTCACCCGGCCTCCGCCGTCGGAGTGGAGTGCGACGGACTCTGCCAGCAGTGCTTTGAGATTTTCCGGGGTGCCTCCGCGCGCCGCTTCAAAAAAAGCATTGAGCAACTGCCGGTGCATTTCGGGTGTCGCTGTAAATCGAGGCGGGTTTTTCCGCACGGTCTGTCTGGCGCGGGAGGCGGACTTGCGGCAGACCGATTCGGGTTTTCCGATGAAGGAGGCTATTTCGTTGAAATTGTAGCCGAACACATCGTGCAGTAAAAAAGCGGCTCGCTCGGAAGGAGTCAATCGTTCCATAGCAAGCATCAGAGCCACGGACACGGAGTCATCAATCCGGGCCTGGGCATCGGGGGGATTTCCGGGTGATTCCAGAAACGGCTCGGGCAACCATGCGCCCACATATTGCTCCCGTCGGACGCGGGCCGATTTCATCAGATCGATCGCCAACCGGCTGCAAGCGGTGACCAGCCATGCCCGAGGATTGTCGATGGAGGAGCGATCAGCCGCACACCACCGGATATGGGTTTCCTGCACGATGTCTTGGGCGTCTGCCAGCGCGCCGCACATGCGGTAGGCGAGTCCCTCCAGCATGGGACGATGTTCCTCGAAGGGATCTTGGCCGGTTTCGTTCATCGCCCGGAATGTTCTCTGCGTGTGAAAAGTCCGTCAATCTCGGCCCGTGCATTGCCGATGCGTGATTCCAGTCCGCCATCGGGGATGCGGGTGCCTTCCAACGAAATCCAATCGGTCTTTTGGATGCCGATGTAGGAGAAGACCGCTTGCAGGACGGGGTATTGATAGTCCGGGCTTCTTTCCGGGGCTCCGCCGCATGCCGTTAGAAAGAGGGCTTGTTTGCCCGATAGCAGGCCGACCGGACCGCGTTCTCCCGGCGCAATGGTAGAGCCGAAGCGGACGATGTGATCGATCCATGCTTTCAAAGCGGAGGGCATGCCGAAATTGTAAACCGCACTGCTGATCACAATGTCGTCGGCTTCCTTCAATTCCCCGATGAGTTGATCCGACAAGGCGATTCCAGGTGGAATTTCCCCTCCGCCTGGATCGCCTCCGGCATAAAACACCGCAATCGTAGTCTCGTCCAGATGGGGAAGCGGATCGCGGACGAGGTCGCGGGTCAGGACATTCCCTTCCGGGTAATGTTCCCTCCAGCGGGCTTCGTGGTAATCGGCAAGACTTCGTGATTGCGACAGTGTTGTTTGGGAGCTGGCGTCGATTCGCAGGAGTGTTCTCATCTCGAAGCAAGAGACGAGGGAGGCCTCAAGAATGTGACCAGCGCGGATTTATTTTTTACAAACAAGAAAGAAAGCGCGTCTCCGCTCCGGAAAATCTTTGACCCTCCGGGCCTTTGCACGAGGATTCCCGCAACCATCCATGAGAAAATACCTGCTCACGAAGCTTTTCCTCATCCTTGCCGGCGGTCTGGCGTTCGCGGGGGCTTATCAATCCGGCGAACGCGTGGAATCTTTCCTGATAAAGGATCAGCACGATGTTTCCTTCCAGTTTGAGCCCAGGAACGTGCGCTATCTGCTGGTGAGCCATGATATGGAAACCGGTAAGAAAGCCAATGCGGTTTTATCGGCGCTGGGCAAGGATTACCTTCCTGCCCGCAAGGCTGTTTTTCTGGCCAATATCCACGGAATGCCAGCGGTGGGTCGTGCGTTCGCGTTGCCGAAAATGCGGAAATACACGCATCAAATCCTCTTGGGGGACTCCGAGGAATTGATGGCGCGTTTTCCTCAGGAAACCGGGGAAATCACCATTTTGAAAATCACCGATGGCAAGGTGGAATCGATCGGTTACTGGAATCCAGCAGCTGGCTCCGTGGCGGATTATCTCAAATAACCGTCCACACCTGTCCCACGCTTCCGGCGACAAATGAATCGTCCGGCAGAAATCGTTTCTCCACCTCCTGCTTCAGGCGCAGCGGAGGTTCGGCCATCGGCTCGTCCGTTAAAACAAACGTTCCCCAGTGCATGGCGACGGCGCGGCGGCAGCGAGTTTCCTCGAACACTCTCACGGCTTCTTCCGGATTCATGTGCAGCGGTTTCATGATGGATCGGGGTTGGTAAGCGCCGATGGGAATCATGCCGAAATCGATGGGTCCATACCGCCCGCCAATCTCCCGGAACGCAGGACAATAGCCGCTGTCGCCCGCGTGCCAGAGTTTCAATCCTCCACCTTCGATCAACCAGCCGCACCAATGTCCGCGGTTCCGGTCGCTCAAACCGCGCGCGGTGAAATGCTGGGCCGGAGTCGCACGGACGGTCACTCCGGCACCGAGATAAAGACTTTCGTGCCACGCCACCTCACACACGTTGCTGAAAAACTTCTTCTCGCCCAGCCATTCGGCGTGGCCCTGCGGCACCACGAGCCGGACTTGATCACCCAGCACCTGCAACGTCGGCAGATCGAGATGATCGTAGTGCGTGTGGGTCAGTAGCACCGCATGGATCGGCGGCAAATCGGAAAACTGGCACGGCGGCGGCACTTTCCGGCGCAGGGAAGGCAATGGCACCGGCGCGCAATATTCCGAAAAGACAGGATCGATCAGCAAGGAAACCCCCATTCCCTGCACCAGAAACGAGGCGTGTCCCAGCCAAACCACGCGCCAACCTTCCATGGGCGGCGCGGTGATTTGTTCCTTCGTCACCCGCATCCAGCCCGCCGGACGATCTCCCGCTTGGGGAAACATCGGTTTTTCCGAGACCAACCGGCATTTCCACTTCAGGATGTCGCGGAAGCGCTGTGGCGGATGCGGCCATGGATTTTCAAATCGGACAGCGGACATGCAAATGAGGGAATGTAGCAGGTTCCGCGCCTTGTCCATTTCCTTGGCACGCTCGGTTGACTTTTCCTTCATAGCCCGCCATATCCCGGCCATGTCTTCCGCGCTGCCACCGAAGCCACGGATCATCGGACGAAAATCCCGGATCTGCATTGTCGCTTCAAAATACAACGAAACCTTCACCGATGCCTTGGTGGACAACGCCGTGGAAGAATTGGCCGAGCTCGCCCCGCAAAGCAAAGTGGAGATCATCCGCGTGCCCGGTGGCTTTGAGGTTCCCGTCACCGTCGCCGCCGTCATCGAGCGCGAACAACCTTCCTGCGTGATCGCCCTCGGCCTGATCATTCGCGGAGCCACCCAGCATGGAGATCTCATCGCGGAATCAATCACCCAAGGCCTGCAAAACATCGCGATTTCCACAAAATGCCCGATCATTCATGAAGTCCTGCTTGTGAATGACGAAAAACAAGCCTACGCCCGCTGCATTGGCGACACCCTGAACCGCGGAAAAGAAGCCGCCCGTGCCGCCGCCGTCATGCTTGATGTCTTTCACGAACTTGAACGCTCCACGTCCCGAAACAACCCCAGCCGCCCGATCCCACGCAATGCCTAGCCGACGTCAAATCCGCGAGGCCGTGGTGCAGTTCCTCTATTGCGCCGATCTTGAAGGCGGTGGGAACCCGATCAGCCTGCGCGAGCCATTTTGGGATTTCATCACGGAATCCGACCGCCGCAGCCTTCAGGTCGCGACGTTCCGCACCCTTCATCACCTTGCCCATGGTCGCGAAAGCCGCCTTGTCGAGTTCGTCGAGCGTTCCACGCTGGCTGATTCCAAACTCTCCGCCTGGCCGGAAGCGGAGCATTTGAAAATCGATCTCAAGCGCATCATCGAGCAGGAATCCGCATGGAGCACCGCTTTTGCCCGTCTTGAGCGCTTGCCGAAGGACGATGACGATGCCTCCGTGGCCGAAAATTTCAGCGCCGCGCTGGACGCCCTGTTCACGATCGACCGCGATCTCGCGCTGAACCGCCGCCGTTTCCTCGAAGGCATCGAAGACAAGCCCGCCCTGCGCGGACAACTCGAAGCCGTCTCCGCCAGCGTGCGCCGATTGCAGCGGATTTCGGACCGGCTCCGCATGGTGGAAGAGCCGGAAAAATTCCCGGAACAAGCCGATCTTGCGAAACTCAGGGATTCGAAAGCCGAGCTGGTTTCCCTGAAAAAATCCTCCGATGAGCTGGTCGATCAAATCCTTGCGAAAAAGGAAGAAATCGATGAAGCGCTCATCTCGGTGATCGAGAATTTCTCGCCGGAACGGATTGATCCCGTGGATCGCGCGATCCTCCGCCTGGGCACTTACGAACTGATTCATTCTTCAACGCCGCCGAAGGTGGTGATCAACGAAGCCATTGAATTGGCCAAGCGCTTCGGCACGACCGATTCCCGCCGTTTCGTCAATGGCGTGCTCGATAAGATCGCCAAAAAACACGCGCCGCAGACATCGGAAAATCTCTAGGTTTTTCTCATTGGCCGTTTTCAGGGCAGCGCTCATAAACGCTGCCCGATCATGCGCTATCCCACCCGTTTTCAGCAAAAAACCCTGTGGAATGCCGCGACAGGCGTTTCCATTCTCATTCTCGGCGCTCTGCTGCTCGGCCTGATCTGGCTGTTGGGGATGATTTTCGGATTTTTGCAGCCGGTTCTCATTCCGCTTATCGTCGCGGGGATCATCGCCTACCTGCTGGAACCGGTCGTGCGTTGGCTGGAAAAACGGAAAATGCCGCGCTTGTGGGCGGTGATCAGCGTGTTTTCTGCCATTTTCCTTGCGATCACGCTATTGGTCGCGGCCGTTCTTCCCGGCGTGATGCGAGGCCGGGGCGCGCTTCAGAAGTTTTTTGATGGCCCCGCGAAGGAACAAACGGAAACGCCGCCTCCCGCTTCCGCCGATCAGGCGGCGCTCTCCGCGCAAGCGCAGGAAGATGAAGAAAGGCTCATCCCCGCGATGGCGCATGCTTTGCACAATCTGCGGATCAAGCACACAGGAGATCCCATCGGCTGGCTGTTGACCGAGGTTTCCGATGGCGGGGAAACCATCGCCTACGCGAATGGCGGAGCGCCGGAGCCGGAGACGCTGCAATTTTTCGAACGCACCCGCGCCGGGCGCATGTTGCAGGAATACCAGGGATCGATCATCAAGACCGCCCGCGAATGGCTGACGGCGGGATCGACCAAAATCCTCGGATTTCTCGGCCTCGTGCTCGGCATGATCATGGTGCCGGTTTATTTGTTTTTCTTCCTCAAGGACTCCGCCTCGATCCGCGATCAATGGCACCATTACGTGCCTTTGAAGGCTTCGCGTTTTAAAACCGAGTTGATCGAAACGCTTCAGGAGATCAACGGCTACCTGATTTCCTTCTTCCGCGGGCAGGTGCTTGTTGCGGCGATCGATGGCTTGCTGGTCGGCATCGCTCTGATGGTTTTCGGTCTGCCTTATGGATTTTTGATCGGTGTCTTCATGGCGTTGCTGGGCGTGATTCCTTACATCGGTAACATTCTCTGCCTGATTCCCGCTTGTATTATCGCTTATCTGCATGCGCAAAGCACCGCTCCATTCGGAATGGGGTCATGGGCGTACGTTGGCTGCGTGGTGGGGATTTTTGTGGTCGTTCAGCAAATCAACTCTCTCGTCACCGCACCGAAAATCGTCGGAAACTCCGTCGGTTTGCATCCCTTGACGGTCATCTTTTCCATGCTTTTCTGGTCATTGGTATTGGGGGGATTCGTCGGAGCGCTGCTTGCCGTGCCTCTTACGGCAGCGGTGAAAGTGTTATTCCGGCGCTTCATCTGGGAACGCCGGATGATGGAAACTCCTGAACAGGAATCACCCGTAAACGGGTAAAAAACGAAGTGCCTCCCACCTCGCGCGAACGGAATTCTCCCCCCGGATGATCCCGTCACTGCGCAAAGCGAGAGGCGGGCGAAGGATGCCGGAATTCGCGCTTTTCAGCAAGGCGTTTTCCCTCCGTGAGAGCATTCCAAGCGGGTTAACGACTGCGAATCCGTTGAACCGCCTCATCAATCATGAGCTGGATTTCCCGGTTCGCCTTGGCTTGTTCGGCGCGTAAAACCGGCAGGCTGGCGGAAGTGCCGATCTGCCCGAGCATGCGCGTGGCCGAAAGCTGGGCCTGGATGTTGAGCCGGGGATAATCCTCCAGAAGTTTTGCTTCGATGGCCCGCCCCATTTCCTGATAGGCGGCCTCCCATTTCACCGGATCGTCCCGCCATAATTCGTGGACGATGGAAATCACACGCGTCACTTTGCTTTTCGCGATCAATCTTACGAGTTCGGTCGGAATCGGTTTTTGCTCGCGATAAAGTCTCCCAAGAACGGTCGCCGCCGTTTCGCCGGAATCGGCAGGGGAATCCGACCACTTTTCCAAGGCACGCGAAAGATCGGCGATAAAGCTTGTTCCGGGATCTGCCAACAGCTGGTTCATGCGCCGGGTGATATCCGTCCGATAAATCGCCGGTTCCGCGGCTCCAAGGCGTTTCACAGCACGTTCGACACGCCCCAAATCGATGGAATCCAGCTCGCGTTTGTTCAATTCGTAAAACGCCGGATTGTTCCGGTCAGTCAGTTTTTCCTGCGAACCTTCGACGAACTTCTGATTATCTACCCGTAAGTCGATCACATCGAGAGCGGTGTGGATTTTATCGACCTGTCCGATACTTTCCAAATACGGGGCAAGCTCGAGCAAGGTGAGATTCGAGCCGGAAAGCACCAATAAAACATCCTCATCGCTGCGCGGGTACAGCCCGGAATTCATGGAATCCGCGCCGGAAATCCGGAAAAGATAATCCCGGATGAGCAGTTTGTTTCTGGCATTCATTCCCAGCAGGCGCAGCCCGATGACGTGCTTGTCTTTGTCCAAACCCGCGAGCCGCTTTTTCTCTTTTTCGATCGGTTCCATGCCGATGGTTTCGCGGATCTTCCGTTCGTTCGCCGCGACTTCCTGCTCATGGAGCTTGTCCTGCACCCCTTCCATGATCGTCTCGTTTTTCACGTCCAGATTGATCGAGCCTTCATCGAAGATCAACGGCAGGGAAATCACGCCCGCTCCAAATACGGCGGCGATCAGAAAACTTTTTAAACGCGCTTTCGGATTTGCATAAACGAGCAGGAGAATGCCCAGTGCGACGCCGAAAAGCGCGATCATCAGCCGTTTTACCGTCGGCATTCCATCAAGGATGCCACCCACGCTTGTGCCGAAAATCAAAATCAGCGCCACCATGGCCATCAAGCCGGCTCCCGCCAGCCCGGCTAGCAAACGTTGCGGCGACATCGGCTCGATCCATGCCGGATCATGTCGGCCACCGTGCTTGAAAACAGGAGCGCTGTCTGCGACAGGTGCCGTTTGTTGCACCCGTTGGAAAGAAGCCAGTGAAGAGCCGGGTTTCTCGCCGGGATAAAACTTCCGCGAGCGCTCGATGACCGTTTCTTCCACCCGGAATTGTTTCTCGCAACCGCCGCATTGCACAATCTTCCCCTGAAAATCCGGCCGCACTCTGAAGCGCTGGTTGCAAGACGGGCAGCGGATGGGAAGCAGGGAATCGTCAGAAGGATGCGCCATGGTTTTCCAGAATCATTCACGAAGAGATGCTGAATGCAATCCTTGAGCAATTCATCAAAATCAGCGAGATGCACATTTCCTTCGGCTTTCTTAATTGTTGACCTATAGGTAAAATACAGGTATTCAGGCCTTACATTTTCCCGAAAAGCGATGAATCCCCTCAATCTCAGCCCGCTTCCCACTATGCAAGACGAGGCCGCCCGCTCTTCCCGCCTTCCCGAAACCCAGGGTTTTGTGGACGATGCGGTCATTCTCTCGTTGATCGCAGGCCCTATTTCGCCTCGGGCCAAAGTGAATCGCCAGGATCTCGCGCTTTCCGCGGATGACGATTTCGCCGGCTGGCACTTCAATACGCCGTCTCCTTTTTCCCTCGCTCCGAATCCCGTTCGCGCCTCGGCTCTCACAGCGGAACCGGATTTCATGCCGGAGCCGGAAGCCGGTCCCCGCGCTCCGCTGTTTCCGCGCCGTCCCCTTGCCGAAATTGAGCCGGGCATTGGCTCTCCTCATGCCGGGAAACACCGCTGGTGGCTCGCTGCGATGGCGGTGATCATGAGCACCCTGCTTCTTTCCTATCTGCTTCTCACGCTGGCTGATCGCCCGATGCCGGCGGATGCTTCCCTTGATTTCACACCGCTGACAGCTCCGTCTCACGTGGACCCTTCGGCGGGCGCCGTTGCTCATGAGACTGAAATCACCGTCCCCGACAGCAATCCTTGACTCATTCCAGAGGATTGACGCCCTAGCCGCGTCCCCCCAGTGTCTCCGCACATGTCTCGCCCTGGATTGATTCTGAAACTCAGCTGCCCCGACCAGCCCGGTATCGTTGCCAAAGTCGCCAACTACGTGGCGGGGCATCGTGGCAATCTCGTCGAATTCGCCCAGTTTTCAGACAAACTCGGCGGAAAATTCTTTGCCCGTCTGGAAATCGAAACACCGGATCTCGATGTCGATGTCCAGGACTTCATCTCGGGTTTCGGAACTCTGGGACGCTCCCTGCAAGCGGAATGGGATTTCCGAAAACTGCCTTACCGCATGCGCACCGCAGTGCTGGTGACGAAAACCGATCACTGTCTGAACGAAATCCTCTGGCGCGCCGCCCTTGGCGAAATGCCGGTGGAAATCACCTCGATCATCGGCAATCGCGACACCTGCCAATCCATCGCCGAAAACGCGAACATTTCCTTCCATCTCATCGATATGGACGGGCCGAAACGCGAATCCGGTTTCGCGGAAATCCGCCGCCTGCTGGAAGAACAGCAGGTCGAGCTCATCGTCCTCGCCCGCTTCATGCAGATTTTGCCGACGGATTTCTGCGCGGCCTACGCCGGAAAAATCATCAACATCCACCACAGTTTCCTGCCCGCATTCATTGGTGCGAATCCTTACAAGCAAGCTTACGAACGCGGCGTGAAGCTCATCGGCGCCACCTGCCACTACGTCACCTCAGATCTCGATGCCGGCCCGATCATCGAGCAGGAAGTCGAGCGCGTGCAGCATTTCCACGCACCGAATGATCTCGTCCGCCTCGGCCGCCAATGCGAGCGGATCGCACTCGCAAAAGGCATCCGCTATCACGTCCATGACCGCACGATTATCGACGGACATCGTGCGATTGTTTTTCCGGATTGAAACAAATTGCGGTCTTTACAAACGAGCATGGAACCTTCACGTTGCGCGCCCCGGAAGGAGAGGTGGCTGAGTGGTCTAAGGCACCCGATTCGAAATCGGACGTGGGGTAATACTCACCGTGGGTTCAAATCCCACCCTCTCCGCCACTTTTATTATCAGTGGATTGCGGATCTACACCAAAGATCGGGGATGAAGTGATGTCTGCCAGCGTGTTGAACGGACGGTTTGATTTACTTTTTGATGTTTCCGCGCGGTGCTGAGTCTCATGGCGCTTGATGTTTGATTCTCCAGATTGGGCTGAAGTCCGGCCTCCCATTGCAATCTGTAAATCCGTATCATCTTTAATTGGAAAAATTTCGCTACGTTTGGATCGCCCGAAACGTCAGGTTGATCAGTGCTCTTTGACGTTCGTTGTTTTGGGTACCATGTGCTGCCAATGCGTCTGGGTTTCCTCCTTCATTACCAGCAGGCTGCCGTGTTCCAATATCACGGAACGGGTTTCTTTGTTTTCCTTGGGACGGAATGAAAATTTCCTTTCCACACCAAGGCTCACCGAAGCAATCGAGGCGTGTCGCTTGAGTATTTTTTCATCATCACTGTGCCAGGCCATGCCTTCGCCGCCGTGATGATAGAGATTGAGCAGGCAGGAATTAAAGATTTCTCCCGATTTTTCCTCTACGAAAACCTTGAGAAGCTGTCTGAAAATTCTCACCGCTCCGCCGCATCATGGAGCGATGAAGAAATTCAAACCGCAGATGAACGAAAATGAACGCAGATGGAAGAAGAGATTTTACGAGATCAGAAGATCTCTCTTATCTGTGTCCATCCCGTTTATCCGTGGTTAGATAGATTTTCAAGACAGCCTCTGAGCGTTTTCAAGGTTTCACACCATGCCAATGCCCGCTTGGTGATGCCGGAGTAAGTGTATTCAAATTCCGAATCTCCAAACCACGCGATTTTCCGGGAGGTGACGATGGGTTTGCCGAACATTGCCGTCTCGTCCTGTTTCCATGGAATTTCCACCATGAGGGCATCGAAAAATTTCCAAGCTTCATCCGAGGGTATGATCACGCCGTGGTAATTCACCGTTCCATCACACGGGAGCAGATTTTCGGAAGATGAGCTATTGAAGAGATTCATTGGACCATTTCATTCTCATGAGAGGTCGGAGGAGGAGGGAAGGGAGGCTTTCGGATTTACGCGATTGTTTTCCTTGTAAACTTGCTTTGCTCCAGCCATACAGCTCCCCGACCTATTTGCAAGGAGAGGTGGTCGAGTGGTTTATGGCTCCGGTCTTGAAAACCGGCTTAGGGAAACCTAACGTGGGTTCGAATCCCACCCTCTCCGCCAGCCTTTTCGCGTGGCAATGCCTTGATTTTTCAATGTTTTGATTTTTCTGCCTGCTCATTCCGAGCGATGCCTGTTGTTATATTGTTGTCAGTCGATTAAGAGGAGGCATGGCATCAATCCGAAAACGCAAAGGAACGAAAAATTACTTCGCCTGCATCACTGGTCCGGACGGCAAGAGAAAGCAGTTTTCGACCGGGCTTTCAGACGCCAAGGAGGCTCTGGCGGCGGCTGTTGCCGCCGAGCGGGCGCTGCAAGCGAACAAGCCCACACAGCTGCACGCGGCCTTGAGGCGGTTGGCGGATGAATACGCGCCAAGCGAAGTGGCTGCGACGGATCAAATGCAATGGCTGCGTGAGTGGCCGGATCGGTTGAAATCGAAAGTCTCGAAATCGACCTACTCAAATTATTGCGCGGCCGTGATTCCCGCTGCCGATTGGCTTGCGGGCCAAGGCATCGCCTCTTTGGATGCCATAGCAACCAGACACATTGAGGGGCTTTTGAGTCACTGGAGCGGCCAGGTTTCCGCGAAGACGGCCAATTACAAAATGAAGCTGCTGCGGATTGCTCTCTCTCAAGCTGTTCAACAAGGGTTTATGGACCGGAATCCGACGGACGACATCAAGCCGCTGAAGGAGGCGAGAACGACGCGTCGGCCGTTTCGTGACTCTGAGTTGGATTTGCTGCTGGCATCCATTTCAGGCGAGTGGAAAGCGTTGGTTTGGCTTGGGCTCAACACCGGACAACGTTTTGGCGATCTCGCGTCTCTGAGATGGAGCGACATCGATCTCTCGATGAGGACGGTCACGCTTGTCACCAACAAGACAGGGCGTTTGGTTTCTTTGCCGCTGTTGCCGCAGACGCTGCATTCCCTTCAGCTCATTCGCCCGGAGATCCTCGTGGATGACCATGTGTTCCCTGTGGCCGGACGCTTGTCAAAAGCTGGCCGATCCAAGGCATTTCGCTCAATTTTAGCAAAAATTGGACTGGCCCAACCGGCTCATCAAAAAAACAAGCTGTCGCCGGAAGGAAAACGCTCCACCTCGGAGCTTTCCTTCCATTCCTTGCGCCATACCGCCACTTCCTGGCTCAAGCGAGCTGGCGTGTCCGATTCGGTCGCCATGTGGCGCAGGGACTTAAAGGGATGTCCCAGGCTGTGGTGGGCGGATTGTCGGTTCAGGGATGGGCGGCGGCTCAGGGGTATGAATCGAAGCTTTCGGATGCGTTGGATTTTGAGAAAGAGAAGTTGGGGCGTGATTTGGCGGGCGAGGAATCGGTTGCGGTCTTGCAACGGCCGGAAACCCAGATTTCTGCGGTGGCGAACGGATTTCAAACGGCTGCTTTATCCAAGCTGCTTCCCGGTGGTTCGGAGTCCGCCGCATTGGGTCAGGCGGCGAAAACGATGACGTTGCGCGATTTCATTTCTCGCGGAGGCGGGCAGTTATTGAAAGACCAAGGGTTCAGGAAAGCCGCGATGGGGGTGTTGAAGACAACCTTCCATCACGCCGGGGACGAAGCGTTGGAGGAAGGCTTGAACCAAGCGCTTGATTCGTTGATCAGCGGGGTGGGCTTGGGAAAAGACATCAAGCTCGGGGATGCGATTGAAGAATCGCTGAAAGCCGCGGCACTGGGAGGAATTGTTGGCGGGGCCATGGGTAACGTCCATCATTCCGAAAGTCCTTCCCAAGCGCTGACGCTGGACCGGGTGGCGGCGGAGATGATGGCTCAGAATCCCGATGAGGCGTCACCAACGCAGGAGGAATGGACGCGGGCGCAGGAGATTGTCGGAATTCCCCGTGGGGAAGATGCGTCAGTAGATGCGGCGGATCAGGCGGACGGCGTTCGGATCGTGCGTGAGATGGACGCGTATCAGAATGAGGCGCTGGAGGAGATGGATGCGGCGGAAGCCGATCTTGAAGCGGCGACTCAGACCAACGATCCGGTAGCGGTTCAGGCGGCGCAGACGCGGATGGCGAAGGCGGAGAGTCGGGTATCAGCCGGTTGGCAGACTTCCGGCGCGCTGAAGATTTCTCGTGGCGAGCCGTTGACTTCGTTGACGAGTGATGAAGCGCGGTCGCTTGGGATCGCGGTGAAGGGTGATAAATTTTCTCCGTTGTCGAAAACGGGATTGAAGGACGCGGGGCTCTCCCGGCCCTTGGTGGAAGCCGGGGCGGATGGTTCTCCGATTCTTTTGGATTCGGTGGCGAAAACGGTTTCTTCCGTCGCGCCGACTGCGACCGGGCGCATTGCGATGTCCGAGACGCAGGCACGGCAGGCTGCGGTGGCGCGTGCCGCCCAGCCACAACAGGCTACCCCAACAAGCGCGGCTACGGCCGCCAACACGATGCCGCAAAAAGCCGCCCCGGTGCCGGATGGAGCGCCGGTGGCGGCAGAGGCATTAACTAATACCGCGCCAACGTTTCGGGTGACCGGGCGCAATGGCACAGTGGTGGAAGTGGCGGCGGCGAATGAGTCCGAAGCGATACGGATGGGCGCGGGTGAGTTGCCGATGGGAGAACTGGTGAATCATGTGGAGGCGGTGAAACCTGATACTGCGGAGGAACCTGCGGTAAATGAGCGACCCTTGCCGGTAGAGGCCCCTGCGCAAATTTCCACCGATGGAGAAGTTCCCGATGTGATTCGGAAGGCGGCGAAAAACGGCACGGCTTTGACCAAAAATGCGACTAAACGTCTACAGGATGCGATCCGCGTTACGAATGATCCGGAGATTCGCGCCCGCGCGACAGAGGATGGTATGATTCATGTGAACCACGAAAGGATCGCGGCGGAAGCCCATGCCCAAGGGCTTGATGAGAAGCGGACGAAACAGTGGGCGCGGAAGATCATTGATGAGGAGATCCGTCATTTGGCGCAGTTCGATGCGGCCGAGGCGCAATGGAAAGCAGCGGGTTCGCCAGGCTCGTTCAAGCAATGGCGGAGCGCCCACTACTCGGCGATCTGGCGCAATGAGTTCATCGCCAAAGGCAAGGACGTGATCGTGGAAGAGCTTTACGGAAAGAAGGCGCTTGATGCGTTGGAACCATGGCAGAAGGCGATGGAGGGGCTGCGGATTATGTCCCAGATCGAGGCGTCCGGCAACCCGACGGAAGTAGCGAAGCTCTGGCGCAATATCGGTCAGGATGTGATCGACCACCTTAAGGCGGTGATTCAGTCACTGAGAGAATTTGTCAAAGATGCCCAGACGAATCCAGACCTCAAAACGGAGCTGGATGCTCTGGAGCGGGAGCTTGAAAAATATGAAAACAAACCAAGCCGCCGAACTGGCGAAAATCGCGGGCAAGACTCCGGTGAAGTTCGTAAAATTACTGGAAATGACCGAATTACCGGAGAGGGAGGCGATCATCCGTCTTCAGGTGGTAGGGAGGCTGTCGAGACAGGACTCCCGGAAATTTTACGATCTGAAGCATCCGGAGTGCGAACCGGCTCCCGAGTGAGTTGGGAAAGGAATGGCGAGAGCCTTTCCGGCGTGGTGGATGCCCATAACCCCAATAATGGCAGCATTCGGGTGAGATTGGATGGCCCGGATGCGAGGGGGCTGACGACGGCATTGGCTCGCGAGACGGACGTTCAAGTGATGCCTGAAGCTTCCAGCGGGGCGGCCTCTTCTCCGGTGGAAATCGCGGGGGATCGCATCGACAAGAATTGGGTTTCGTTCTCGAAAGACTCCGGGACGTTGGAAATTCCTCGGGCTGAAATGCCTCAGATCAAAGCGGAAGATCGCTCCGCGATGGTGCAGTTCCTGCGTGCTCGCGGCATCGGTTATCAGGAAAAGGAGGTTCTCCCGGACAGACTGAAGCCAACGCAGGCGGAGTTCTCCCCTGAAAAAGTGGACGCGGCCCGCGCCTATCAAGGAGGAGATCGGGCATTGCTGGTTTCCAATGACGGTTATTTGGTCGATGGACATCATCAATGGTTGGCGAAGTGGTTTGATTATTCGACCGATCCGGTGCGGGTGATCGAATTGAACGCCCCGATTCGTCAAATTCTGGCGGCATTGAAAGACATGCCCAGTGTGGAAACCGCTGAACAAGCGAAGTCAACTCGTCTTAAAGCGCCGGGAGCCAAACAAGGCGAATCAACCCGCGCTAAATCCACTTCCAGCGAAGTGGGGAAAAATTCCCAAGGGAATCCCATTTCCAAAGATGAACGCGGAGTTCGCTCCTATGTGGAGCGAGGAATCAAACTGACTCAGCCGATGAGGATTACTCCCGGCGGTTTCGAGTTCGGTTCTCCCGAGGAATTGTTCCGGGAAGGGCGGACGGATTTCCTGACGGCGGAGGAAGTGGCGAAGTTTCAAGAGGGTGAATCACCGGCTTTGACGGAACAGCCATCGTTGAGCGCTGGTGAACAGCAGCTCAAGGATGCGTTCAAAGGGTTTGTGGATGGTTTGGATGCCGCGCCTCTGGATGATGGTGACGGTTTGAGTTTCGCAGGGAAAGCGGCCCGCGAGTTGGCGAAGCACGATGAAGTGTTCCGCTATCCGGTGAGCGAAAAGACCGATTTGCCCGGTGTGATGCGTGAGGTGATGCCGACGGCGGAATTCGTCGGGGAATATCCGGTGATGGATGAAACGAACGAGGCGACGGGGACGACGCGGTTTGTATTCGATCAAAAAGCCCCGGACGGCGCGAAACGCAGGTTTTACGTGTATGAAAGCGGCGGACGGAACCCGGAAGTCTGGATCGATGTGAGCGGTCTGAAGCAGGGGGACGGTGGGGCCGGGGTGTATGCGGCGGTGGGGAACTACGCTCATAACAATCGGCGCATGACTTTCGTGGGAGATCCGGAAGGGCTTTCGGAAGATGCGGTGAGCCGTTGATGGCGGCGGATGGAGATTACATACTGGATACGGACGTCCTTGTTCCCCAATCCGTGGAAGATCCTGAGACCGGGGAGGTGATTCCGAACCCGAATGGATTCCGGGTGCTGAAGCGGGATGGAGTGACGGTGGTCCCGCTGGAGCCGATGTTCGAGAAAATGCTGATCCAGCGCCGGATCACGCATTACAACGGACCCGAGGCGGAGTGTGTGAATTTCCTCGATTTCCTTTGCCCGATGGATGCGGAGACGATTCAGGACGCGGATTGTGTGGCGCATGTTTACGACATGCCGGTGATGAATCTGGCGGACCGCTGGCGGCGCGACCAGGTGGCGCAGGGAGCGGAGGCAAGCATGGAAGCGAAGAAAAAAGCCATCGATCTGATCCAAAATCTGGCGGATGAAGGCGGGGAGGCGAAGAGCGCCCAAGCCGCCTATCGACCGGAGCAAAATACGTGGAACCAAAGCGTAAACCGCGATCCGGTGGCGAAGATCGCCGAATTCTATCTGCGTTACGATGCGGATGGCGACGGTCTGATGGAAGAAATCATGCTGGTGCTGGACCTGAATTCGCGGACACCGATTTTTTACGATTATGTGGCGAATGTGACGCCGGACGGCTTAAGGCCGTTTTCGGTGGTGCGGGTGAACGAGATGTCAGGCCGTTGGTATGGCATCGGAGGCATGGAGATGTTCGAAACGACGCAGAATATCGTCGATCTGGCGATGAATCGGTGGAATTTTTCGGAAAGCGGCTCGGGGGTGGTGAAATTCTGGAAGCCCCACAACACGATGGAGGGGCAGGCGAATCCGTATCTCAGGCTGAACAACGGCGAGACCTATACGCCGCGCGGCAACATGACCGGCAAGGACTGTCTTGATGTGGTGGATGTGCATCAAGGCGGGAAGAACATCAATCTCCGGGAGATGATCGAATTTTTCACGCAGATGGCCACGAATGAGAGCGGTGTGGCGAATGCGAACGATTCCCGTGCGGCTGGTCTCGATACTGGCAGGCTGGCCACCGGCATCCGAAACATCGAACGCTCCGGGCAAGAAATGTTTTCACTTTATCTGAACCATTTGGAGCCTGGTGTAACCGACGTTCTGCGCAGGATGATCCGGTTGGTGCGGGCGAATCTCGACGAAAACGAGGTGATGACCTATTTCGAAGAT
This sequence comes from Luteolibacter sp., assembly GCA_047605125.1. Taxonomy (GTDB): domain Bacteria; phylum Verrucomicrobiota; class Verrucomicrobiia; order Verrucomicrobiales; family Akkermansiaceae; genus Luteolibacter. The sequence continues at coordinate 19,626 of JASGGK010000021.1, read as the reverse complement.
GGACCGAACGGCGAGCCGGAAAAAGGCGCGCTGGTGAAGGTCAGTGGCAAGGATCTGATGGATGTGGATCTGGATGTGGAAATCCTGCTTTCCCGCTACCGCGGCGAGCAGGTCATTGAAAGCTCCGGGCAGGCGGTGGAGATTGTTGAGAAATTCTACTCCCTGCCCTTCATGGTGCAGCAAGTGACGGCACAACTCTACCGCGATATGTTGCGAGCTCTCCAAGTCCAGAACGCCGACCAACTCATCCAACCCATCGACCTGCCGCCGATGCCGCCGGGACGCTCCGTGAATCCTCAAATCCCGCAACAACGTCCACGTGTGGCTGGCCCGAATTTATGAATAACATTTCCGATGCTATTGCCGGTGAAAACTTCCGCTGTGCTTCAGTGTTGAAGCGAACTCCGGAATTCAACGAATGGTTCCTTCCTCTTTTACAAAAGCGGAAGCAGGAACTGGCAGATATGATCCTTCATTGCGAGATGCCGGAGACCGAAAGGGAACATCTGCGGCAACGGTATCTGGAGGTTTCCTTGATACTCCGCGCCCCGGATGACACGGTGGCTTACGGGGTGAGGGAGGGGCAAACTAATCCCAATAAGCCGTGAAAACCAGCGACGAGCTGACGATGTGCGGGACGGTCGCGGGCTTCTTTTTATCCCCTGATCCTTTGGTATAATTGCAGACGGGAAGCTTGGCGGTCAGCGTGAATTCGTTGCTTCCTATCAAAAATTTCGCGATGTCGAGAGTCTGCCACGTCACCGCGGCATCATCATAAGAAGAAAAAAGATCTGCAAATGCGGATTCCTGCCACTCAGCGCTTCCGAGTAAAGACATGAGAGGGATGGGGTTTCCTCCCCAGTCCGGGGAGAAGATCACCGGACCCCAGCTTAGCATCGCGATGACGATTTCGGCGGATGGATTGGCGTAATCCAGTCCCGCATACATGCCTTTCGCCGCATCGTTGACGTGCGAGCCGCCGCCGAAAGGCAGTCCGAAGATCATGTATGATTCGTCATCCGGAGTCGCGGTATCGTTGTCGCTCTCGATCGTCAGGTGGGATTTTGCATACCACTGACGGGCGAGGATGCTGTTTTCCAAGTAAAATTTCGGATCGACGCCGTAGATCGTCCATGGGTGAGGATCTCCTTCCGGCGGGAAATACTTCAACTCTTCCCGGAGATCCTCTTCCGTTGGCGGGAAATCCCAATATAGAGGGGACGTCGTTAAATTCGGTCGTTCGAACGACGCGGATTCAATGCTGATGGTGCCTGTCGTTGTCGCCCCGTCCGTCAATCCTTGGATTTGCAGTTCGCCCTCGGCGAGCCACCGCGTCGCGCACAGCGCCGCCAGGTAATCCTTCAGCGGCATTTTCAGCCCGGTTGTGTGATCCGCCGGGAAGCTGTTGTGCGGGAAGATCATGCGAAAACGTAGCCGATGATTTTATCCACAATGCCGAGTTGTAGCGTTAAATTTCCCGCTTCGCATCGGTAGAGCTTCAGGCTGCCGGATTCGCTCTGGCAGACCGCGAGCTGGCGGTAAGCCTTCGTCTGGCGAGGCACGCCGCTGGAGTCTTCCTCCACCTTGAAAGGCTTCGGGTGTCCGTCCCATTTTTCCCCGACCACGACTTGAATATCACCGATCGCCATATTGGAAATCTCCGCCTCCAGATACACGATTTGATTCGCTTCTATCGATTTTTCGGTACCGGTGCCAGTAACGCCGCCTTCGGTGCCTTCCGGCAGTTTCACGAGATCGCCCGGATGGACGATCACCTTGTATTGATTGTTGCTTTTTTTTAGTTCCACATACCAAGCAGGCATTGGGACTTTCGCCCCTTTCGCTTCTCCGATTTTCTGCCCGAGGACGTGCATGCTTTGCCATCGTCCGTCCGCGTATACTTCAACGCGCGTCCGCTGCATGCTGCGGGAAATCCGTTCGATCGCCGGACCTCCGACACGCGGGATGACTTTTTCACCTGCCACGAAAATCAGATTATCTTTATTTGTTGCCTAAACAACAAAAGTTAGCATAATGGAATCCATGAATCAAGACGATCAGGCGGAAGCCGACCTTGAAGCTGCCGAAACGGGCTCCGAGCTGGATACCAGCGCGGAGCATGACCCCTCTACAGGGGCGACCGACCTTGACTCTTACAATGAGCTTGTCAGCGATCTGATGTCTTCTCAGGCGAAAGCCGAGGAAGAGGAGGAAGCGGACGAAGAATCTCAGGAAGAGGATGGGAACGGGGAGGAAGAAGAGGCGGAATCCGAAGAGGATGTTGAGGCCGAAGGAGAGGAAGAAGAACCCGATGATGAGCCGAAAAAGGCAAAAAGCATCCGGGTGAAACCCTCCGATGAAATCGAAGCAACAGCGTTTGCCCTGAAGCGGCAAAATCCGAAGTGGTCTCTTGATGAATGTCTTTCCAAAGCCAAGCTGGTGCATGGTGACGATGCGTCCTCAGAGGATGAGTCCGATCCGGCATTGCCGAAATCTCTCGATGAGGCGAAAGACCGGTTGAAGGAACTTCGCACCGCGAAGAAAAAGGCATTTGACGATCTGGAATTTTCCGAAGCCGCTCGTCTTGACTCTGAAATCGATGATCTGCGCGACCACATGGACGCGCTGAAAGTCCGCGAGACCGATCAGCAACGTGTCCGTGAGAGCGAATTTACCAAAGCGGTGAAGCGCTCCCAGGAAAAGGCGGTGCTGCTCTATCCCGCTACCACGGACGCCAACAGCGCTTTGGTGAAGCGGATGGAAGAACTCGATGCCCAGATGCAAGACGATGACAATCCACTTTTTTATTCCCCGGACAAGGCTTTCAAACTGGCTCAAATGGCCGCGAACGATCTGGGCATCGCGCCCCGGAATCCCAAAGCGACCACGAAGCCGGTGAAGAAAACCGTGCCAAGTCGCCCCGTGCAACCTGCGAGCGGTTCCGCCCGCACAACCGCGGTTCGCAGAACACCCTGTTCCGGGGCGGCTACAAGGACATCGACGGTCATTCCATCGTTCCCTACAACCCCATCGACCACGATGGCGTGGGCGCGATCGGCTCCTTCCTCAATCCGAAGGCCCAGCTGGGTGTGGCGATTGCGGCGGGAACCACGGCCATCGATATCACCGGCGGCGGCAGCGCGACAAATGCGGCGATCACCAAGAAGATGTATTTCAAATACTTCCCCGGCTTCGCCTACAAGTTCAGCGCAACCCAGACCTATAGCCCGGTCTCCGAAACCCGCTATCTTCTGATTGTGAACCCGTCCAACGCGGCGGTCGATCCAGGAAAAGTGGGCATGTATGCCTACACGACCGGGAACAACGGCAATAAAATCACCATCACGGCCCGCCTCGGCTCCGCCGCTTCCGGCGTGCGTGTGACCACTCTGGGTGATGTCGTTTGGAATACGGGTTCCTGGCTGGGAAGACATACCGACGTGCATCCTTCGAACGCGCTCATCATCCCCTGCAACAGCAAGGGCGTGCCGATCGGCGATACGCTGATGCTGGGCCGGATGGCCGCCATGCGCGGTTATGGCAAATACCGCGGGCATCGTTCGCAGGATTCCCGCGAAGGCGGCTTCGTGACGCAACGTTTCATCACCTCCGTGTTCGGCCAGGTGATCCGCAAGGACCGTCTGGGCCGCCACCCTGCGGTGATGCGTCTCCGCCATGCGATCACCTATCCGCACCTGAACCTGCCGGTGATCTCCTAACCAACCTCCCGGTGCGGGAGCTTCAAAACTCCCGCGTCGGGCATCTTTCCCCGAATGCCATGACCCAGCTCGTTATTTTCCTGGTTTCTTCTTCCCGCTACGCCCCGCCCAAGATCGGGGGATTCATTTTCAATCCTGACTATGGCAAATACCTTTACAAAGGGCGGACGTTGACGGTGGAGGAGTTCAATGAAGCGGCGAAAGAACTGCTGGACCGCCCGAACCCGAACTTGCCTTACGCTGTCTCGGCGAGAGCGGCGGAGGTCTCCGTGGAACCGCAGGATTCAGGGGAGAAGAGCGTAAAGAAAAAGACATCCAACACCTAACTTTTTTGAATTATGGGAGGATTTTCCAATTATCTCGAAAACAAAGTCGCCGATCATGTTCTGGGAGGCAGCGATTTCACACGTCCGGCCACCGTCTATGTGGCGCTTTACACCGCGACGCCCACGGATTCCGGGGGGGGGACGGAATTGAGCGGCGGCGGTTATGCGCGGGCGACGATGACAAACAATTCGACGAGCTGGCCCGCATCCTCATCCGGATTGAAGCGGAATGGCGTGGCAATCACCTTTCCGACGGCGTCCGCCTCATGGGGGACTGTCGTCGCGTTCGGAATTTTTGACGCGTCCTCCGGTGGAAACCTGCTCGTATGGGGGGAACTGGATGTTGCGAAATCGGTCGAAAGCGGGGATACGCCGTCCTTTGGCATCAGCGCATTGCAATTTCAACTGGATTAACTCATGGCGGATGTGGGGCTATCATCGTTGAACGCGGTTTCCTCGTCTCTTGCCGGGCTTTTGGTTGTTGCGAAGAGCCTGACGGGAGCGGTGTTACTCAGCTCTGTTTCCGCAGGCACGCTGACGATACGAAGCGAAAAACTGGATGCGAAAGTCCAAATTGCCTCCGCCGCGAATGGCGCGCTTTCCCGTGATGTCACGTTTGCCTCGTCTGTAGGATTCGAACTCAGGACGGAGTCCGTTCTGTCGAGGATCATCGGACTGGATGGAGGCGTTTCTTTTTCCTCATCCAGCTTCGCCTGCCTCGACGCGGGGCGGGACGGGCTGGGAGTCTGTGACCTGATTCGGGAAGTCCTGCTTTTATGGGGCATCGAGAGCGCGAAAGTGGCTCCATGGTTCGCGCGGCAGCGTGCGCTCAACGATCTGAACGCGACGATGCAGATGGTGTGGAATCAGGCGCGGGATCGGAATTATTGGACCCGATCGACCTTGACGGTGCCGCTGTCCGCCGGGATTTGGCCTTTGCCGGACACGGTGCAGAACGTGCTGGGTCCGCTGAAGCTGGAGAGCACCCGCCACCCGCTGATGGTGACGGAAACGCTGAATGACCTGGAGAGATTTGTGGAAACGTTTTGCGACGGGGTGATTCCCGGCGAACCCTCCGCTTTTTTCATCCAGCGGGAGAATCAGTCGAAAAACGACTCCGCCCGTGCGGTGCTGTATGTTTCCCCGGCTCCCGCGACTTTGACGAATTTCTTGCTGGATGTGGTGCTGGAGGCGCCGCGCTATTCCCAGCGGGATGTGGAGAAATGCACCCGTATTCCGATGCCTCACCGGTATGTGGAAAGTCTGCTCATCCCTATCGTCCGTTATAAGGCGATGAGCTTTCATTTGTTCATTGATCCGGATCGGAAGCCGTTGATCGAAGCGGATTTCCAGGATGCGATGGCTCAGCTCGATTCAGCAGATCCTTCCGGAGTGAGCCGCAAATATAACGGCAGGGAGGAGCGGGCATGAAAGCCATCGCTCTTGCCAAACGCTTGGCGCGCGATCTGGTGAATCCGGATTTGGCTACGATGTCCGCCGATGACCGGCTGGTGCTGGTGGACGCGATTAACGCCGGATTTCAGCGTTATCATGCGCTATCTCCCGATAACACGAAAATTACGACCGGGGCGCTCTTTCTTCCTGCACCGAAAACGGTGACGCTGGAGGTGACGCACGGCAGCCCGGTTTTTGCAGGCTACGCGGCCGCAATTGACGATCTCTATTGCACGGTTCGCGTTGATGGCGATGGCATCGACAACCAAATGGTGTCCGATACCGAGATGCTTCATCCGTATGCCGGTCCATCCGGCACGGTGAACGCGACCATTTACGGTGACGCTTCCGCCTTGTTCGAGCCGGTGATCGGATTGGCGTCGAATCCGAGAATTTTGGAAAGCGGTCGGGTTCTGGTTCAGGACGCGGCAAAGACGGTGGAGGCGAAAACGATGACACGCAAGCCGCTGCGCGAGCCGCGGTATTGGTGGACGGAGAATAACGGACGGGTTTCCGGTCCGGTGGCTCCTACTATCTTTCGAGTGGAGTCCCTGCCTCCGGCTTTCCTTCGCATTCAAGGCACCTTTCACATGGGTCCACTGCGGCTTAATATCGTGGACCTGACGCAGGACGAAGCCATGGTGCCGTTCCGGGAAGATACGCTCGAATCCACTTTGATTCCGCTGATCCGCGGCGAGCTGGCGGCTTCCCACTTGTGGCGGCTGGATGCGACCCGAAGCGAGGCGCTCAAGCGAGCGACGGAATGGGCGGGCATTACCGACATCCATCAACTCTCCACTCCGGCAAACCGGGTGGGCACCCCGAAAGGATTTTAAGACATGGACAATGTGGTTCTCATCGACGATCTGCCCTCATTTGTCTCCCGCACTTTGTTGGGGATTCGCGAGGGTGTGGCCTTGGCACGGAATTCAGGCAATTTTTTGGCGGAACTGCCGGAGGACGTGCAGTTCGATGTGGTGGTGATCCAGGACTGGCAGAAACTGGAGATACTGGGCGGACAAACGACGGAAAGCACTGAATCCCAAGGCGGCGGGCAAACGGAGGTCTCGAACCGCAATGAGAGCGGACAACAGATCCGCACGGGCACGGATCACAAAGAAGAAACCTCCTCTGGCGAGGATTCTGAAACCTCCACCCAAACTTCAACTCAGACGACTGAAGGCGAGGAAAGCCGAAACACCAGCGGGACGGACACAAGCAACGGCACCGTGGCGGACGCCGGACGCGAAGACTCGCAAAACAACAACGCGCACAATCAATCCAGCAGCGGCAGCAGCACTTATACCGAATGAGCACCACATCCGAAAATTCCCAGCTGCAATACAACGAAGTCATCGTCATGGCGAAGACTTCGACGAATTCGCGCACGTCCAACGAGTCTCGCTCATCACACCAATCCCAGAGCGGAAGCACGAACCAATCTTCCGAGGAGACCCGCAACGGAGCGGGAACCTCCTCCAAAAGCGCCCAGTCCACGATGGATGGGACAAGCAATGACGAGACGAACACCACGGGGCAGACCGTGACCACGACGGAGACGAACCGGAATTTTTCCACGACCTCCCAACAAACGGCCAAATCGTCCAGCCGGGCGAACATCGGCTGCTCGATTTCCTTCAAGGTGAAAATCCGGGGAGGATTCCCCACTTTATCCAATTCCGGGGCAAGCTGCTGACCATGAATTTAAGAACACGAGCTTTGCAATTCGCCATCCGGGTTTCCGACTATCTGGAAATTCCGGGGCTTGCCGACGCGCTGAACCAAAAGGTGACTCGGGAGGAGGGAAAACAGCTTTCCGACGAAAATTTTACGCTGGCGGAGAAAGTCCGTCTGGCGAATATCGGCTTGGGGACGGACGGGAAGTCCGCTTACGAAGTCGCGGTGGCAAATGGTTTCGCGGGGACGGAAGTCGAGTGGTTGGAATCCATGAAAGGCGAAACCGGCGATCCCGGTCCTTCGGATTATGATATCGCCGTGGCAAATGGTTTCGCGGGGACGGAGGTGGAGTGGCTGCTTTCCCTGAAAGGTGAAACCGGAGATACGGGGTCATCCGCTTACGAAATCGCCGTGGCAAATGGTTTCGTGGGGACAGAGGCGGAATGGTTGGAATCCATGAAAGGCGAAACCGGCGATCCCGGTCCTTCGGATTATGATATCGCCGTGGCAAATGGTTTCGCGGGGACGGAGGTGGAGTGGCTGCTTTCCCTGAAAGGTGAAACCGGAGATACGGGGTCATCCGCTTACGAAATCGCCGTGGCAAATGGTTTCGTGGGGACAGAGGCGGAATGGTTGGAATCCATCGAAGGAAATTACGGGAAGTCCGCTTACGATCTGGCCGTTGAGAATGGCTTCACCGGGACGGAAGCGGAATGGCTGGCAACGATCACGCTGCCGACCCTTTCCGCCTCGCTGACGGCTCTCGCGGCGGCCTCCAACTGGCCATCCAACAATGTGCCGGTGGGAACAGGAGGAGGGGTTTCGTGGAAATCCACAGTGCCACCGCGGCACCGATTCCGATCAGCCAGTTTCGATAGAGGGATTTTCGCGCGTCCACAGCTTCCAGCTTCGCGGTGGCTTTTTGGCGGTCTTTTTCGGCTGTTTGCCATTGAGTTGTCACACTCTCCAGCTGGGTTGCGGTTTGTTCCGCCGCATGATCCGCCTGCGCGGCCGTAATGGACGCATCCGTGAGTTGCTTTTGCAGGGTCACGAGATTGACGGATTGCTCCTTGTGGATCGCGCTGAGGCTTGCCACTTCCTGTTTGAGCTTCGCCACATGCGGTTCCACCTGGGATGCGAGTTCCGCCGCTTTCAGCAATTCTTCGGGCGTCGCTATCTTTTGTTTCGCAAGCCTTCGCGTTTCTGCCACCACCGCCCCCACCACCTGCTGGGTTTCCTCCACGGTGGATTCGATCCGCGTGATCCTTTCACTCGCCCGCGTCTGGATCTCGGCAGACTTATTGGCCGTATCCGCCGCCGCTCGCACCTCCCCGGTCACTAACTTCGCTTTGGGCGTCGGCAACATCGGTTGAGGCGCTTTCTTCGCACAGGCGGCGAGAGCGAGGCAAAGCAGGGCAAGAATCGGTTTCATGGGGCGCAGGAGTGGATGATGGCGAGGAAACCGGCCAAGACGCCCAGAGAGAGGATGCCGCCCACGGCGCGGATAGCACGGGTCGCGGACCGCTCGATGGCGTCGAGATGGTCGGTGATTTCAGAGTCGGGACGATGATGGATCATTAGATTTTAAGGATGGCCGCTTGGCGGAAATAGTCGTCCACCTGCTCTGTGGTGAGGCCGAGGAGCGGGGTGAGTGCAACGACGGTCGGGCTGTCGCGGGTAACGAAATTCCCGCGTTCCCAGAGTTCAAGAGCGGCGGTTTTCGCGGGGTCTTCCATCGCGGCGATGGCGGTCTCGATAGCGTCTTTGAGACCAGCCTCGATAGCGACGACTCGAAACGCCCACAGCGGGACTTCTGCCGGGACTGGTAGGACCGTCTCAATCTCGGTAAACCCATCTAGTGATTCGATCACATTAGCATTCGGCCCAAGCATCGCATCTTCGCGAAGCTTACGGATTCGAACTTTATTGCCGTCCGCGTCTGTGTGAGTCATCGCGCTTTGGGGTCCGTTAGTGGTGATTAGGTAATTCATGAAATGGTCCAGTTTTTAGTGTTAGTGAAATATTCTCGTGCCTCCAATGAATCTGAAGTGAAACCGTTGATAGTGGAAAAATAGCCGTCATTCGGATAATTGACGTGATCGTTATACATCAAGGTGATGAACGTGTCATTAAACGCCGAGGAAGCATTATTGCCAATTGTGATATCGGATAGTCCGATCATTGATAACGCGTTATCTGATCCTGAAAAATCAATTACTCCGATAGTAACATTAATGCTTAAAAATGAAACATTAGCGCGAGTCGAGTCATCGTGAGCTTTTGTTAAAATAACGATCGAACCTGAATTAACAGATAATTCAATTTCCGCTGCCTCACCGGAAAAGGCATACAGGTAAAAACCGTTGGATTGAATTTGATTTAAAAAAGCATTGGCTAGATATTTAGTAATCCCAGTGAATGAGCCAGTTACCGCCCCTATAAGTTTCAGCGAAACATTCTGCATTTGCTCTGGAATTCTTCCGCTAGCGTTAAGTTCCGGAACGTCTCCCTCCGCCGTTCCCACGTCGCGGGTGGAGGCGGTGCCGCACCCGAGCTTTGTCCTCAGCACGAGTTGTTCGCTCTCGCTCAGCGCCTCGCCGAATGCCAGCTTTTGGAAGTCTTCCTCTGTTTGTCCGTTTTCCCGGCTCATGGTAATTGATAGAGTAAAATGTTGTCGTCGCTGTCCCGCAGGTAGCTGCCGTCCGTCTGCCTCATGCCCGCCCAGCCTTCCGGAAATTCGCTAGGCGTCCCGCCGTGCCGTTTCAGGCCAGTTTCTCCCGGCTCCGTCACCAGCGGAGCCACCAAAGGCATGACAAGTTTCGAGATCATTCCAGTAGGTCGAGTTGGCCCGTCGCGTCGTAAGGGCTGGTGAGGCGCAGTTTCGTGCCCGGCAGTCCGTTGATCACGCCGGAGGAGGCGGCGCTAAGCTCGCTCCAGCTATCCGTGGTGTTCTCCGCTTGGATGGACAGCAAGCCGTCCAACGCGGAGTTGAAGAAGAATCGGTAGGTCCCGTTGCTCGTCAGACCCGTGACGATCTGCGGCGTGTTTGCGCTGAGGGTGATTTCCATGATGGTTATTCGGTTGGGGCTGGCACGTACAGCACGCGTCCGTCTTCCTGAGGTTGGTAGATGTCGGTGCTGGGCGGCGGCGCCTGCGCCGCCAGACTGGTTCCCAGCAGCGCGTCGATCCGGGAGATCGATTCGTAGACGCCGCTGTAGACGGCCAGACACTCGGCGGCCTTGGCCTCGCCTTCGGCGCTTTGCAGAGCATCGAGCACCGCCTGCGCGTCGCCGGACTGATGCAGATGCCGGTAGCTGGCGAGAAGGTATATCAATTCCGCACGCTGATGCCGCTTGGCCAATTCGATGAGTCCCGACGCGGCGTCGGCGTGTGGATCACTGTTGATTTGGATGCTCATGATGATTAAAAAACGGAGGTTTCGAACGAATTCGCGCCGATGCAGACGACTTGAAGCGTCTGGTGTTGCGCTCCCGTGGTGGTTGGCCCCGCGATGGTTTTCCCGGAGGTGTTTCCAAGCGTCACAATTCCAGCGCCGCACTGCCGGATCTCCCAGCAGTCGCCATCCCGCGAGCTATCATTTAGATTCGCAGTTACCGCGCTGGCAGACGTGCAGCGGATGCGGACGCACTGCCCGTTTTGAGTCGTCGATAGCGTAAAGCTGGTCCCGCTTTGAGCGATGCTCCAACGGGCATGCGCCACAGGGGCTTGGTTTCTGGTCGTATCGGATGATGCGGCGTAAACCATAATGACGGTTTCGCCGGAATTTGGCATGATAGACCCAACGGAGATTTGGTCCGAACCTATAAAAGCAGCGCTAATGCTATCAATATAAGTCTGGTTATAGATGAAAAAATCACTAAAAATATAAGCCAGAGACTGAGGCGTGATCGCGCAATCGTTCGGAAACAAGCTGGGATCGGAATAGTCTATATTAAACTCTGATATGTCATCCTCCGTGGCGGCGGTCAGCGCGTCCGTGCCGACTTCCAGGTAAGTTCTCATCTCTGCCACCGTCTCCTTCGCCACTAAAGCCCGCCCAGTCGCGCTGATTGGAAATCCCTGCACGGCTCCGCTATTGCCGCGCCCAAGAAACGCATTGTTCGAGATGGGTTACCGTGAAGCTTTACCTGAAATTGCCATGAACACTGAAAAAAGCCTTCCATTCTGGAGCTTCATCAAACCGTGCCGCCTTTGGATCGGCTTCGCCATTCTGATCGGACTTTACCAATCTCCGCTGCCCGCCGGGTTCCGCGTATTCGTCATCCCGCCACTTCTGCTGTGCTGGATTCTACTTTCGTTGCTCTTCGTCCGCTCCTTGTTTTTCGCCAACACGGTGGACAAGACGTTCGACGACGAGAAGGAGACACGCGACGGTTGGTGCGACATCCGCAAAAGCGAGCGGGTCAAGATCGGCCTCTACGTCACCACCATTCTCGCGCTTGTCATGGCCATCCTGATGCATGGCTTGCTGGTCGGTGGCGGCACCTTCGTCGGCGCGAAAGCAGCCATCGAACAATCCAGCCCCTCCGCCAATGAGCCATGAAAGCGTTTCTTGCCATTGCGCTCCTTGCCAGCGCGACGCTCCCCACAGTTAAGAAAAAGCCGCTCACCACGCGGGAAACGATCTGGCGCGACATCGAGCCGGCGCCCGAAAAGGTGCTGGCCGTCGAACAAGCGGTGACGCGGTATGGCCTGACGAAAAGTCGTTACGAAAAGGTGGCGAAGGGGATTCCGCCCGCCGTGATCTTCGTTTTTCACATGCGGGAAAGCACATGGTCATTCGCCAAACATCTCCACGAAGGCAGTCCGCTCACCGGGCGTACGAAGTGGGTTCCCGTCGGCAGGCCGAAGGCAGGGAATCCGCCTTTCACCTGGGAGGAGTCCGCACGGGATGCGTTGTATGTCGTCAAAAGCTACGACGCCCCGACGAAGTGGACGACCGTTGACGCGACACTGGACTGGATCGAGCGGTTCAACGGACTCGGCTACCGGAACAAGGGGTTGCGTTCCCCTTACATCGTCGGCGGAAGCAATTTGCAACAGCCGGGAAAATACGTGGCGGATGGAAAATTCTCAAAGACAGCATGGGACGGTCAGCTCGGCTGCGCGACGGTCCTGAAGGCGCTGGCAAAACGCGGCTACTACACCCCTCCGATATCATGATGGATGAACTGGCGATTTCAGAACTGCGGGAAGTGCTCGGCTGCGAAATTCGCGACATGCCGAAACGCGCTCTCGCGCTGAAACGCCGGGCGGAGCGGGGAGACGATCTCGCGGACATGGAATTCCGTGTGCGCCACCTCACCTCCTTCCTTCGCCGCCATCCAGCCTCCTTCACCGTGGAAAAGATCGCCGATGATCTGGATGCGATCCTCTCCGGCGAAAAACCCGACTGCTTGTCCTAACGTTATGGCCGACCGTGAAAAATCCAATATGGTCGAGGACGTGTCCCACGTTTCCAAGACTCTCGATGCGTTCATTTCCAACACGGAAAAGCACCGCGATGAGCAGAAGCGGGAGTTCACGCTGTTATGGGAAGCGCACAATTCCTTAGGAGAGAAACTCAACCAGGCAATTTCCGCCTTGAGCGAAAAAAACCGGATTACCGTGCCGCTGATCATCACGGTGGCGACCTTTGTCCTGACCATCGTCTCCGGTGCCGCCGCCATCGGCCATCTGTTCGTCAGCGAGCGGGACCGGCGGATCGAATCCATTCAGGATTACCAGCGAAAGGACATCGAACGGCACGAGCGGTGGATCGAGGAACAAAACCGGGCGCTCACCGAGAAAGCTTTGAAGTCCGCGCTTTGATGGATCTGATGATTTTGCGTAGTTCTTCTTCCGGAACTCCTTTGATCGCGCGGCGGAAGGCGTTGACCGCCCAAATTTCATGGGGAGGAGCGAGTTGTTTGCCTTTGTGTTCGGGTTTTTCCTCGCTGCGTTTTTGCCGGTCTTCCAACCACAGTTCATGGATCAGTTTATATTCCCGCGTGCCCGCACGCACTTTGAACCCCGCAGTGAGCAGGGTATGGAAGGTTTCCCATTTGAGAGGCAAGTGATTCTCGGCATTCCATGCGGCCCTGACCGAAAGATCGCAGGCGGAGGCGACCTCGCGAAGCGTCATATGGCGTTCCAGCCGCAAGGATTTCATTTCATTGCCGAGGGTAATTTTTCTCACCCCGGCAATATGATGCACGTTCAGGCAAAAATCAACTCATGATTCGCGGGCGAGGACGGGTAGTCTCGGATAATAATACCCGCTGGCTTCGCGGTAAAGCAGGTGACTCTTGATGGCTTTACCCAGCAATTCCCCGACAACCCGCAAGGGTTCTCCGGTGGCTTCCGCAAGGCGGGTATTGGCTTCCGCCCACTTGGCGGGCCATTCGATCTTGGCGATGAATTCCTTGAGGTCCACGCGGGAGGCGCGGTCGGGTGGGTCATCTTTGGGCTTTTTCTCCGGTTTCTTTTCCTCTTCTTCCACCGGCTCCTGGCACTGGCTCCAAGAGAGCGTGCGCCCGGTGGCATCATGGCTGAGGAAGATGGAATCCACCGGCTTGCCGTCACTATCGTGGGTATTCCCCTCGAAATTTTTCACCTGCGACCGACCACCGCGTTTGGCGAAGATCAGGCGGTGGATGCCCTTGGTTTTAGTGGGGGATAGCACCATGACGGCACGTGCCCAGTTGGTAATTTCCGATGATCCCAGTCCCAAGTAAGCGTAATCCCCGGTGGTCCAGTGGGAGCGGGCTTTTGCATCCGACGATGGTTTTCCGGAATGGTGAATGAAAACGACCACCGCGCCGGTACGCTCGAGTACGGGGTTGAGCCAATTCCGCAGAAACCGGCTGGCGACATCCTGTTTTGAAATGTCGTCTCCAACGTAAGAGAGCAGGGGGTCGATCCACACGAGGTCCGCTTTATGGTAACGGATCTGGCGTTCGAGGACTTTGCAGAATTCCTCGCCGATTACATCGGTAATGCGGGTGAACTTGAGATTTTCATTCGCCAGACGATAGCGCTCCGGATTTTCGGCGGGAGCGCCCCAATCATGACGGATGGCGGCGATGGCACCGCGGGTCATTTCCGCGATGTCTCCTTCGTCATTCTCCGCCTGAACGATGAGCTGCCGCAGCGGACGTTTCGGGGCGATTCCGTGCCAAGGGTCTCCCGCCGCCCAAGGGAACATCATGGATGTCATGAGCGTGGACTTCCCCGCGCCGGAGGGACCGACAATCACCAGCGAGCCGCCACGGCAGAGCCAGCGTTTCCCGAGCATGCAATTCGGATCATCCTCCACCGGATAGGACAGCAACTGCTTGATGCCGATGAACGGGCGAATATCCGGAGCCTGCGCCTTGGTGATGAGAGTGCTTTCCACCTCGCTGCGCGCGGGTCGCTTCGCTTTGACCCAATCATTGACGTCCTTGAAGTCCTTCGGAGTGGCGGCGACACGGAAATCGAGCGATTCCGGGAGGCTTTTCTTGATGCGATAGAGCCACTCTTCCGCCGGGGTCCGCCCTTCCTTGTTTTTCTTTTCCGGGGGATCGTTCTGAGGAACGGCAACGACAAGAGGCGAGGCGGAGAGGTGGGGAGCGAGATCCAAATTCGAACTTGCACCACGGGTGATGATGGCGGCGTAAAAGCGGCCGGGGTCGTCATGATAACCCAGAGCGTCCAGCGCGGCGAAGGCGTCCCATTGGGACTCGAAGAGGAAAGTGGTGGCTGCTTCCGCCGGATTGCCAATGATGAGAGGTGCATTGACGGTACCGGGTGAATACATCCAATCCCCGGAATCCGTGCGGAAGTGGGCGCGGACGACTTTCCCCGTAGTGTCATGCACCGGCAGCGCCCAGTTCCCATCCAGCAGGCCGATCCAATGGTCCGCCACGAGGTATTCCACAAATTCCAGCGAAATGCCCCGCCAGCCGGAAAGCTTGTATTTCGCCTCCGCTGTGACGGCCGTAACGCACGCCTCCCAATCGAGCGTCTTCCGTGCGTCCTTGCGGCTGCGAAGTTTCTGAGCAGGCTGGGGTGGGGCAGGCGATGGAGCGGGGTCCGGATCGGCGAAATGGTATTCGTCTTTAGGAATCCTCCGCAGCCCGGTGGTTTTCGGAATGGTGAGATGCACCAATTCAGCGGCTTGTTCCGCCGCCTGACGGAAATCGACTCCCCGGCACTCCTGCCAGAGCTTCAAGAAATTTCCACCGTTGCCGGTGGCAAAATCATTCCAAACCCCAACTTTCGGGCCTTCCAACTCGACCTCAAGCGACGATCCTGGATTGCCGGAAATGTCCCCGCACACCCATTTTTTTCCCTTCCGCTTGCCGCCCGGAAGCAGGAGGCGGCATACCTCTTCGGACCGGGCATGGAGACGGTCCCGGATGGCATCAAGGGTTTCATTGGGGATCATTGTTGTCGTTTAGTCAAAAATCATTTCGAGCGTTTCCCCCACTTCGCATCAAGGAAAGCTTTTGCTTCCTTTCCGGTGGCGGTGAGCGGGGAGGGGTGGCCCATTTTCATGAGCCAAAGGAGTTGCTTGATGCTGGCAAGATTCGACCGGCTGCGCGAGAACAGACGGTCCAGCAACAAGGAAGCCTCGCCGCGGGAAATCGGGCAGCGGACGCCAAACTTGGCCAACACCTCGCGTTGTTTCGGCGAGGCGGGTGCGCCTTCCCACTGCATGACCGGCGTGTATTCCGACATTTTGGTGTCCTTGAGCAGGATGGCGACTTCCTCGATGGAAAGCGCCTGGCGCTGTTTCGTTTTGAGGCGGGCGAGTTCGCGAGCGAGCACCGCCTCCCGTTCCAGCACCGCATTGGCATCCGCTTCCAAGAGGTCGATGGATTCCGCCTTGGCGATGACTTCATTGATGGAAGCTTCCTCTTTCTCCGACTTCGCAATGAGGGAGGATGGCTTGGCGAGATTGTGTTTTTGGTGCAGCCAGAGGAAATCCAGCAACAGAAGGTCTTTTTTGCCGGGGGAGAGCCGGGTGCCGCGCCCCACCATTTGCGCGTAGAGAGCACGCGACTTCGTGGGGCGGAGAATGACGACGCAATCCACGGATGGCTCGTCATAGCCTTCGGTAAGAAGCATGGCATTGGAAAGCAACTCGAACTCACTGCGGGAATAGGCGGCAAGCACTTCCGCCCGGTTTTTCATTTCGCCGTCGACATGGCGGGCGGAAATTCCCGCGGCGACGCACTCTTCGACAAACTTCTTGGACGTCTCAATGAGAGGGAGGAAGACGAGGATTTTCCGGCCCTTGCATTCCGTTTTCAGCGTTTGAGCAATGGTTTTGAGGTAGGGCAGGAGAGCATCAGAAAGCTGGCCGGATTCCAGGTCTCCGGCGACCTGCCGGACCGTGGACAGGTCAATTTTAAGCGGGATGGTCTGGATGGTGATGTTCGACAAGAAGCCATCCCGGATCAAATCCAGCACCGTGCATTCGTAGGCGACGTTCTGAAAAAAACCGGAGAGCGCCCGTTTGTCCCCACGGTCCGGCGTGGCGGTAACACCCAGCGTTTTTGCCGAAAAATAAGTGAGGACATTTTGCCATTGGTTCGCCAAGGCGTGATGCGCTTCATCCGCAACCATCAGTCCGAAGTGATCGGCGGGCCAACGATCCAGCCGGGAATTCTGCAAAGTTTGGATAGAGGCGACGACAATGGAGGAAGAGAGAGAGGCGCGGCGCTCGGCCTTCTCCACCTCCGCCATGAGGCCGGTGGCCTTCATGATCTTGTCCGCCGCTTGATTCACCAGCTCTTCCCGGTGGGCGAGAATGAGGGTCCGCTCATTGCGTTTCCGGTGAAAGCGTTCCGCAAGCTTGGCGAACAATATCGTTTTGCCGCCTCCGGTGGGAATGACGACCAGCTGGCGGTCAAACTCGACGAAGCCCTTGCAGGTGGCGTTTTCCGCCTCGATTTGGTAGGGGCGGAGGATCATGGCCGTGTGTATTTTCCCGCGCAATAATCGTAGAGCAGGCGCGAGGCGACCGCTGCGCAGTTCACGACCCGGACGAAATACCCGGAACGATGGCGGGCAAGCAGCCACTCCCATTGTTCTTTTTTGATCTGCCCCTTGGCCTTCTTCAGCTCGATCCACGCGCCGTGGTAGCCGCCCACCGGCACCGGCAGGCAGAGGTCCGCGACTCCGGAGCGCACGCCCTCCGCTTTAAGCTTGGTCGCGACCCGGATATTCCTGAGATCGCCATTGGGAATTGCAAACACCTCATCCAGCTCAGGATATTCATGAGAAAGGATCGCAAGCTGGGCCATCACTTCCACCTGAAGACTGTGTTCGGATGCTTTCCAAGCCATTGCATTGGGCAAGCGGGCATCGATTTCTTGTTTCATGCCACTGCCTCCGATCCTTCTTCTGCGTCCACCAGCGCGGAAACGTCTTCGTTCTGGGAAAGCACCGCCGCCACGAGGGCGCGGGCAAGGCGGCGCGGCACCGCGTTTCCAATTTGCTTCACCTGGTCGGTCTTGGTCCCGGTGAACTGATAATTTTTCGGTTTTGAATTATGGTGGTTAGCTCCAGATGCATACCTTCCGTGCTTTTTCCTGTCGTTTGCGTTATCTAAAACTGTTCCGTATTTATTGATAATCGCATAATAGAGTGACGAATTTTCCTCCGTAGTTGTGAGGTTTCCGGCGTCACTTTTTTTGCGGGTATCAATAAGATTTTCTGGCCTATTATCAGAAGGGTTGCCATTGAGATGCCTTACTTGCATATTCTCCGGACATTTCCCGTGAAATGCATCAGCAACTAGTTGGTGCAGGCCTACCGGTCGGCTCTTTCCCGTGACAGGATCGACCACGGAAACCGTGAAGTATCCCTTCTTGCTTGTAAATTTTGATAACCGAAGAGACTTCTTCCTTCTGCGGAAGCTATATACTTGTTTGCCATCGTCAGAAACGCAATATCCTAGATAGTTAGAGCAAATTTTCATGGCTTAAACGGTTAAATTCTATCACATATACCCACGAATTCTCATCCCACGATCCCGCGCCGTTGATGGATTCCCACAGCCTTCTATATTCGAAGGAGGGATAATTGCCTCCGCAGTTGCAATTATGATCGGGATGCCATTCAAGGTGATTCAGTCGGCAATCCCACAGATGTCCGCCTTCGCTAATGATCCCCTCAGCCTCTGCATCTTGGTTGGTTATATCGTCCAGCCGCTCGACGCGGATAGAAGCGATTTCCAGCGTGATCCTGCTCATCCACCGGCGCATAAAGATCGATGGGCGACCTTTTCCCCAATCGAAGGGAACGCAGCCTGTTGCCTCTTCATCGGCACAGAAGTAGATCGGCTGATCTTCGGGGATACCGCGCGGAGGAAGATGATCCCAAACCTGATCCGTCTTCCAGGTCTCTTTGACCCAGAGTCGATCTCCCACTTTTCCGTGCGGGCATTCAATCACCGGCTGGTTGGCGGTTTCCGGCGGGCGAATTCCGAAACCGCGCGCCATCTCATCCGTGAGAATCGCGGTTTGCGGTTTCACGATCCGGCGCGTCTGCGTTTTGCGTCCTTCGAGAATTGCAAGCACCATTGGCGCACTGAAGAGTATTGGACGTTCTTTCATGGCTGACCTCCCATCTTCGGAAATTCATTCCACTCGCGACCGTCCAGAGATCGTCCTGCCGCCTTCTTCCCGACCCGGCACATCAGCGCGCCTTCGAGCATTTGATAGGGCTGCTTGGTTTCGTCCTCGACCATGCCGCACCATTCGATGTTCGTATTTTCACTCATAATTGTTGTTGTTTAGTCAAATTTCCAACCAGCGGACGATTGTCGACCAAAGTTCCAGCGAAAGCTGCATCGATGACAATGGCGCAACCTGCCGCAACATGGCCAAGATGGTAGGCACCGCTTTCAGGATCGATATCATCTCCGGAAATTACAGCATCGATGTGGCGGCGCATCGCACCGAGATAAGTCATGATCTCAACAGGATGTTCCCGCCAATTCCACACTCCGTATTTGGAAGCGCCATGTGCGAGAGCTGCCGCAATTTGTTCATTGAAAGCAGGGGGAATGAGCTGAAGCTGAGGCTTAAACTTCCCGGCTTCGCCTTTTGGGTCGGTGTTACGCATTGGTTTTCAGATAGAGGTTAATGGTCCATTCCAATCCGCAAAAGCACGCTCTCTTGCCCAAATGCGGCGTCCGCTATATTTTGGAGTGCCAGGATTGACCGGGCACCATTTCGCCTGACAGGAAACAGCACAGGAAAACAACCTTTCAGCTTCTGGTTGTTTTTTAGAAATGATTGCGGGCTTGCACCCACAGAATGGGCATTTTCTTAAATTAGCTGCGGGGATTGGAATTTTCATGAGGCGCAATAAACCGACGCTCGTCGTTCAATCAGTGGTTCTCGCTATTGAAGGACTCCCAAGGGGCGGGCGTGATGACGATCCTCGCCCGG
>JASGGK010000020.1:0-41372 GCA_047605125.1 Luteolibacter sp. | reverse complement strand
GAAGACGGATCAGGTTTGGGACCATCTTCCTCCGCGCGGTATCCC
Source organism: Luteolibacter sp. (assembly GCA_047605125.1). Taxonomy (GTDB): domain Bacteria; phylum Verrucomicrobiota; class Verrucomicrobiia; order Verrucomicrobiales; family Akkermansiaceae; genus Luteolibacter. The sequence continues at coordinate 41,327 of JASGGK010000020.1, read as the reverse complement.
CGAAGATCAGCCGATCTACTTCTGCGCCGATGAAGAAGCAACAGGCTGCGTTCCCTTCGATTGGGGAAAAGGCCGCCCATCGATCTTCATGCGCCGGTGGATGAGCCGGATCACGCTGGAAATTATTTCTATCCGCGTCGAGCGGCTGAATGAGATCAGCGATGGCGATGCGCTTGCTGAAGGCGTCGAACAATCCGGTGATTGGCCGAATCCGGTCGATGAATTCCGCGTGCTGTGGGAATCCATCAACGGCGCGGGATCATGGGATGAGAATCCGTGGGTTTGGGTTTTAGAATTCAAGCGAGTGGAAAGGGGTGATGCGTGAAAGACGCCTACACTGAATTCCTCGAATCGAAAGTGAAGCTCGCCGAAACGTGGGGATTCAAGATTGAGGATTCTGAGATCAACCCGATTCTCAAGCCGCACCAACGCGCGACGGTGAAGTGGATGGTCGAAGGTGGTCGCCGCGCATGCTTCGCCGCCTTCGGTCTCGGTAAATCCGTGATCCAGCTGGAAGCGGTGCGACTGACGCGGGATCAGACAGGAGGCCGCGCGCTGATCGTGATTCCGCTGGGGGTCCGTCAGGAGTTTATCCACGACGCGCTGATGCTCGGCATCCAAGTGAAATTCATCCGCCGGATTTCAGAAGTGGAAGATGACGGCATCATCTATCTCACGAATTACGAAACAATTCGTGATGGCAAACTGGATCCTGCGGAATTCTCAGTCGCAAGTCTCGATGAAGCCAGCGTGCTTCGCGGTCTCGGAAGCACGAAAACTTTCCGGGAATTCATGCGAACTTTCACAGGGGATGCTGGACCGACCGGAAAACGAAATCAGGTTTCTCGCGTTTCCCGTCGGTTCGTCGCCACCGCCACTCCAAGCCCCAATGACTATATCGAGCTCCTGAGCTATGCGGCATTCCTCGGCATCATGGATGTGAGCCAGGCGAAGACCCGATTTTTCAAGCGCGATTCCACCAAGGCGGACGTTCTGACGATTCATCCTCACAAGGAAACCGAGTTCTGGATGTGGGTTTCTTCATGGGCGCTTTTCATTCAAAAACCGAGTGATCTTGGATTCTCCGACGAGGGATACGTGTTGCCGGAACTCGATGTTCGATGGCATGAGGTGGCGACGGATCACAAAAACGCAAGGCCGGAGAAGAACGGCCAGAACGTGCTGTTTCGTGATGCTGCCTTAAGCCTTCCGGATGCGGCTGAGGAAAAACGAAACAGCCTGCCGCAGCGCGTGGAAAAGCTGTTGGAGATCCGCGCGGAAGATCCAGAGGCGCACCGCATTTACTGGCACGATCAGGAAATCGAGCGGGCCGCGATCAAGAAGGCGATTCCCGGAGTCGTCACGGTGCAAGGCAAAGATACCGACGAGCACAAAGAGCAATCCATTATCGGTTTCTCTAATGGAACCATCGCGGAGCTCGCGGGGAAACCGTGCATGCTCGGCAGCGGGTGCAATTTCCAACGCCATTGCTCGTGGGCGGTGTATCTCGGCATCGGTTTCAAGTTCAACGATTTCATCCAGTCGATCCATCGCCTCCAGCGATTCCTGCAAACCGGAAAGGTCCGGATCGACATCATTTACACGGAAGCGGAGCGCGGGGTGCGCAAGCAACTCGAACGCAAGTGGAAGCAACACATTCACCAGGTGCAAACCATGACAGAAATCATTAAAAAACACGGGCTTTCGCACGCCGATATGTCCAAAGAACTGACACGGAAGCTCGGAGTCGAGCGGGTGGAAATCACCGGCGAACGCTACACGATCGTGAATAACGACAACGTGCTGGAATCGAAATCGATGCAAACCGATAGCATCGGACTGATCCTCACATCGATCCCTTTCGCCACCCAATACGAATACAGTCCGAACTATGCGGACTTCGGCCACAGCGAAGGCAATGAAGAGTTTTTCAAGCAGATGGATTTCCTCACTCCAGAGATGCTTCGGGTGCTGCAACCCGGTCGCATCTGCGCGATCCATGTGAAGGATCGGATTGTTCCAGGTGGAATGACGGGACTTGGATTCCAGACCGTCTATCCGTTCCATGCGCGCTGCATCGATCATTACGTGAAGCATGGTTTCGGCTACATGGGCATGAAAACCATCGTGACGGATGTGGTGCGTGAAAATAACCAGACCTACCGCCTCGGATGGACGGAGCAATGCAAGGACGGCACGAAGATGGGCGTAGGCATGCCGGAATACCTGCTTCTTTTTCGCAAGCCGCCAACAAGCAATGAAAACAGCTACGCGGATATTCCGGTGGTGAAGTCCAAAGGGGATTATACCCGAGCACGCTGGCAGGTGGATGCTCATGGGTTCACGCGGAGTTCAGGAAATCGGCTACTGACTCCGGATGAAATCGCAGAGCTCAAACACTCCGATATTTTCAAAGCTTTCAAGGAAACCAGCCTGACGAAAGTTTATGACTTCGAGCATCATGTGAAGATCGGCGAAACGATCGACGCAAAAGGCAAGCTGCCCGTCAAATTCATGCTGCTGCAACCGCAGTCATGGTCCGATGATGTTTGGACCGACATCACCCGTATGCTGACTCTGAACGGCGCGCAGAGTGCAAAAGGAAAGGAGATGCACCTTTGCCCGATGCAGTTCGATCTCGCGGATCGTGTGATCGATCAATTCAGCATGCCGGGAGAGAAAGTTTGGGACCCGTTCGGAGGACTGATGACGGTGCCCTACCGAGCAATCAAAAAAGGTCGGTACGGTATCGGAACGGAATTGAATCCTGCGTATTTCCTCGATGGCGCGGCCTATTGCAAAGCGGCCGAGGAAGAGATGGCGATGCCTGAACTCTTCGATCTGGAGCCTGAATCCATGGAGGGAGCGGCGTGAAAAAATATCGCATTGCAGACTTATTTTGTGGTGCGGGCGGCACGAGTGCTGGCGCGGTGGAAGCGTCGAAAGCACTGGGCTACGCGCCGGAAGTTACGGCCGTGAATCATTGGCCGGTGGCGATTGCTACGCACACGAAAAACCATCCCGGTTCCCGCCATCTCTGCACCGGAATCGACTCAATCAACCCACGCGAACTTTTCGGCGAAAACGAGCTCGATTTGCTATGGGCTTCACCGGAATGCACGCACCACAGCATTGCTCGCGGTGGGAAGCCGATCAATGACCAGAGCCGCGCTACGGCATGGTGCGTGACGCGCTGGGCGGAAGCATTGCGTCCGCCGGTGATATTGATCGAGAACGTGCCGGAGTTTGCCACTTGGGGGCCGATCGGTAGCAACGGCAAACCGCTGAAATCAAAGAAGGGCGAAACCTTCAAAGCTTGGAGCTATGCGCTGCGTTCGCTCGGCTACAAAGTCGATCACAGGTTGCTCTGCGCTGCGGATTACGGCGACCCAACGACCCGCACCCGGCTTTTTGTGCAGGCAGTGCGCGGTCGGCGTAAAATCGTGTGGCCGCATCCGACGCATTCGGAGAAACCGGACCTGCTTTGCCCACGCCGCTGGACTCCCGCGCGTGAAATCATCGATTGGTCACTACCGGCCGGTTCGATCTTCGAGCGGAAAAAACCGCTTTCGCCGAAAACGCTGGCGCGGATTGAATCCGGATTGCGGAAATTCGGGCTGAAGGGATTCATTGTTCCCCAGCACAGCAGCAACGGTCCCCGAGATGTTGATGATCCTGCTCCCACCGTAACAACGACAAGTCGAGGTGTAGGCTTGGTCCTGCCGTTCATTATGAGCGCCGGTGGGCCGGAATGCCCGCCGCGAAGCGTGGATAAGCCGGTCGGCACCGTGCTCACGCGCGATCATCGAGCATTGGTCGAGCCTTTCATCGTGGCATGGGATCACCAAAGCGGCGGGCCCGGCGGCGGCATCAGTGGAATCAATGAACCGATCAGCACGGTGGTGACGAAAGCTCGCCATGGAGTGGCAGAGCCGTTCTTGGTCGAGCTGAAAGGATCAACCGAAAGCGCCATTAAGCGGACTTCTAAGAGTTTGGACGAACCTATTGGATCTGTGATGGCAGAAGGCACGCACCATGCCCTTGCTCAACCATTTCTCGTGAATCTGAAAGGCCAGAGTGACGCTGCTGACATTGAGAGGCCTACACCGACTGTCACTGCCCACGCGCCGCACCTCTACATGGCGGAACCTTTCCTCGTGAAAACAGCGAATGGTGAATCCCATGGAAGTGAGGCCAGTCGGTGTAAATCATTGGAAGAGCCCGCGCCGACCATCTGCGGGAACCGCGGCGATCTTGCTCTGATCGAACCCCACCTCTTGCCTCAGCAAAGCGACGGACGCCTGCGACCAGTGAGCGAGCCGACGCCAACGGTATCCACAGCCGGTGCCATCGCGCTCGTCGAACCGTTCCTCGTGAGTTTTTACGGAAACGGACAGCCTCACGATCTAGCGGATCCGACCCCGACCGTCACCTGCAAAGATCGCTTCGGACTGGTCCGCCCGGTGGTGGAGCTCAATGGCAGCCGTTACTTGTTGGATATCCGGTTCCGCATGCTCCAGCCGCACGAACTCGCCTTGGCCCAAGGTTTCCCGAAAAACTATCAGTTCACCGGGACTAAGACCGACCAGGTGAAGCAAATCGGAAACGCGGTGCCGCGCCGCCTTGCCCGCGCCCTCGTCGCGGCGGTGCTTTCCCAGAACGAAGACGTTTCCGCGCTTGTCGCCGCCGAAGAAGACGCTGAGACCGCCGCACAACCTCTCCCAACAAACCAATGAACCGAGACATCGAACAAGAACTGCAAGACCTCGAAGCGAGGCATAAGGCCCATCAACAACTGATGGAATGGCACCGCCTGAAAAAGGTGCTCCGCCGCGAAGATCACCGCGCCCGGAAATTCAAACGCTCAATCACAGCCCAAGTCCTCCTATAACACCCAGCCCCACGAACACGACATCATGCAACTCAACTTTTTATCCGTTAACCGAAAGGCGATCCACTTCGGGATCACACTCAACGCGAATAATGAAAACGACGCAGCGGAAGAGCGCCGGGTGGTCGCCCATGAAGCGCCGTTGCCCGAGCTCACGAATGCTTTTGCCGAGCTCGGGAAAGTCATGTGCGACATCTGCGAATGGCCGGCGGATTACGTCAGCGGTCTCAGCGTTTTCCGACTCACGATTTCCTACACGAAACACGGCACGCGCTCGGTGAAATTCAAGGCGACGAAGCAGCTCAACTGCCGCCGCGAGTTTTTGCACAAGCTGGATTCGCCGATGGTGCAAATCGATAAACCGGCGGACGGCGAGAGCGGCGAAATCCAACTGGATGCCAAATCCGTCGCTCTGGTGGCGATCGCGATCAAGGAGGCGGAGCGCTACGCGAAAGGCGAGCGGAGCCAAACCTTGCTCAACTTCGACGAAGCGAAGGCCGCGCTGCAAGCCACGGCGGATCTCGGGCAGGACATGTTTGCCCAAGGCTGATTACCAAATCCAACCCAATATCATTATGGCCGAATCCAGCAACTAACCCGAAACCTTTTGCCGCCCGCCATGGTCCCCGCATCTCTCAAAGGAAAGGAATTCGAAACACTGCTGCTGGACGCTGCCAAGCGTGCGGAAGCCGGTGGAATGCTGACGCTCTCACGCTACGGCGTGCAGGGCGTCACATTCGGGGATAAGACGATTCTCGTTCCCTCTTTTCCGGACTTTGAGGGAGTGCTGTATGGCGGGCGGCAAATCATCATCGAGGCGAAATGCTGCAAAGGGCCGTCCTTTGAGATGCGCGATGATAAATTCAAAGGACGGCAATACGCGCACATGAAGCGCCGATCTACGTTTGGTGCGCTTTGTTTCCTCGTGATTCATTTCGCTGAGAGAAACCTTGCGAACAAGCGTGATCCCGGAATGACGGTGGCGGTCCCGGTGGATGGGAAAATGCCGTTCTGGAAAGCCTATGAAGCGGGCGAGGCGCTTTCGCTGAGCCGCGACACCGCGCTCTCCATCGGAGTGATCGTGCCGTGGGTGGCGCCGAAGGGATGCCGTAAAGCGCTGCCTGATCTCATGCACTTTTTAACGCCGGACATCCTCTTCTGAAATTCACCTCTGCGCCCGTTCAGAAAATTTCCGAACCATGAAACACTCCATCCAGTTCCGACCACGCCGAGTGAACCCGGCCGGAATGACTAAAACCATGACTCCAGAAAAAGAAAAAGCCTACCGAATATCGTCCATGCCGCGTCGGGTTTTACGCGGGGTTCAACATGGGCGATACTCGGTGGGCTTTTTTATGCCCGCAAGCAATCTCAAAGGAGGAAAGAAGTAATGGCGAGCGATTGGATCAAAATGCGGCGCGGCCTGCGTCATGACCCGAAGGTGATCGCGCTATCCCGTCACCTCGTCAGTCGACGCGATTTTATGGATTGGTGGAGTGATCCTGTCCGCGTCACGTGTCACGACAGTGTCACAGAAATCGTCACGTTCGCAAACGTGACGCGCGTCACGGTATGTGCGTTGCTCGACGTTTGGGCGGCGTTGAACGAGACAGTAAAAAAAGATGGAGTGGCGCCCTTTATGGCACTGCCTGACATCGACGATATCGCGGAAATCCCCGGATTCGGAGAGGCGATGGAAAGTGTCGGCTGGGTGAATGAAATGAACGGTGGAGGCCTTGAGTTTCCTAGGTTTTCCGAGCACAACACACCCGCCAAGGAAAGGGCTGGAAGCGCAAAAACCGACGCTCAAAGAGCGAAGGAATACCGCGAGAGAAAGCGGGATGAGCAAGTGGTGGGAAAGGCCGTCACGGCGTCACGTCACGTCACGGTAGAGAAGAGAAGAGAAGAGAAGAGTACATTACCCTCTAAATCTCCCGTGACGGAAAGCGATGAGTGGAGCGATGATTTGCCGACCAGCGCCGCGTCCGACATGGACCAGCTCCAAAGCCGAATCAACGGGCTGAACCCAGCGTGGAAAAAGCGGCCGCACTTCTCACACCTCGAACAGCAAAGCCTCATGGCGAATCGAACGGCCTGGCTCTCCGTCGAGGAGCCCGACTGGAAGCTGCTCACGGCCTACATGTTCGCCGAGATCCCGGACGAGTGGCGGAAGGACACGTGGGACTTTGTCCAGCCGGATAGCCGCAAGGGGCTGATCAACATCGGGCCATCCGCCGTGCTGAGTCATGCCGACCAGTGGAAGCGAAAATGCGAAAAAGAAGGCCGGAAAACCGGAATCGAAAACTGAAATGCCAACCACTACCCAACCCGGATCATCCGTGAAATTCCTTCGTCCTGGCCGCAAGCGTCGCGGCTGGCGTCATACCCACCGTCAACGCAATCAATGTGATCGCCAAGCTCATCAACGCCTGCCGGGAGCGGGCATCAACAGAGGAGAAAGACCATGAAGAAAACTAAGACATCGAAAGCAAAGCGGGCAGGCGTTGGGGTGCCGCGTCTTGTTAGCCAGATTGATGAGATGCTGCGCGTCTTCGACTGGCGCACAGTTTACGCCGTCCACTGCCTGACTACAGACAACCCCCGCCCGCTGGAAAATCTAAAGGCTCTCGCTCGTCAAATGTTGATGGACGTAGCTGCGTCCGAAAAACCGATCACGGTAATGTCCAATAAGTTCGCGGCCTTCATCGAGCCGGACGAAGGAAACCTGATGCTGGAATATAACCTAGAACGGGTCGAAGGGCTTTCTTTTTTGGCTAAACACCCCAACCCAACCGTGACGAACTATGACAACTCAAAACACTAACGACAATCCAGAGGCACGCCAATGAGAACCTGTAAAAACTGCACTGATCTCGAATCCTGCGGATGCGAACACTGCTTGGACGCTCAGAAACTGGCGTTGCCTCCGGCGGCTGGTTCTCGGTCTTCTGAGACGCCGGAGACGGATCAATTCTCGAAATGCTGGGAACGCCAAGGTGTGCGCCAACCGCTCGCGGACTTTGCGCGGAAAATGGAGCGCGAAAGAAACGAGGCGGTCGATAAAATTGCAGAGCTTCACACCGTGATAACGGGCGATTGCGAATCGAAGGAAGCATTCGTCGCCCGCGTCCGATCTATCCTATTTCCCGAGAACGACTCAGCGCAGGCACCACTATGAGAGAACAGGACTCACTCTTCACGCTGGACGATGCCACTCATAGTGGTTGTCCTGCCGTGCCTTGTTCATTTTCTTCATCTTCGGGAGGGAGGCATGAATGAGCTGGCACTATTCGCAGGCGCTGGAGGCGGCATTCTTGGCGGCAAACTGCTTGGATGGCGCACCATCTGCGCCGTCGAATGGGACGCCTACGCACGGGACGTTCTGGTCGCCAGACAAAACGACGGATGCCTCGAAGCGTTCCCGATCTGGGATGACATTCAGACCTTCGACGGCCGCCCATGGCGAGGCCGTGTTGACGTGGTGTCTGGAGGCTTCCCTTGTCAGGACATCAGCGTCGCAGGAAAGGGTGCCGGAATCGAAGGCGAGCGAAGCGGTATGTGGAAGCACATGGCGCGAGTTATCGGCGAGGTTCGACCTAAATTCGCGTTCGTGGAAAACTCACCGATGCTTGTGGGAAGAGGACTTACCGTCGTCCTCGCTGACCTTGCCGCGCTGGGGTATGATGCTCTGTGGGGTGTTGTGGGAGCGCATCACGTCGCCGCTCCTCACAAGCGAGACAGAATCTGGATCGTGGCTACCGACTCCGCTCTCAACTCTTGGGTCCCACGGTGGTCCGAAGGCTCGGGACTCCAGCGGGCGGCCGGGCTTGCAGATGGCCGCGATGAGTTGGCCGACGCCGGCCGCGAGGGACGCGAAGGGCGCGAACTCGCGGCAACACTGCGAGACCAACGGGACCGGCCGCAAGCACATGGACCAGTTAGCGAATGCGGTGGCCTTCCCGTATCTACGATTCCCGACGCCAACGTCATCCATGATGACCATGGGCGACATGGAGCAAGCTCGCTATGCGGGAAACAAGGGCGGCAATCGGCCGTCCTATCAGCATGCAAAGGAGTCGGCATTCGCCACGCCGCAAGCGCGGGATCACAGGACGGGATCACAGGGCCGATGGGCGAACCCGGACCGATCGAGGAACCTGAACGACCAGATTGGTGGGCAACTGAACCCGACGTGGGTCGAGTGGCTCATGGGGTGGCCGCTCGGGTGGACCGACTGCGCTGCATCGGCAACGGACAAGTTCCGGGAGTGGTGCCAATCGCATGGCCTGCTCTCTCCAATGAACGATAAAACTCTGCCGACCGAAGGGGCGGCGAAAAAGCTATGAATACAAAATCAACTACACCCGCCCCGAAGGTTGGCAGCAGTGCCTTGTTGGGCCACGGTATTCCGGCGATGGTCTTCGATGTGGAATCCATCGGACTTCACGGTGAAGGCTACGCGGTCGGCTACGTCGTCATCCACAACGGCCAAGAGGTCGAGTCTGGTATGTTCGCATGTCTCTGCGGAATGGCCGAAGGCGTGGACTCTGACCGCCTGTGGGTCTATGAGAATATCCCCGCGCTGCAACCAAACTCGCCCGACCCGTTCACTGTGCGCGAAAAGTTCTGGCGGCGGTGGGTGGAATGGAAAGCCAAAGGCGCACTGCTCGCCGCTGACTGTGCATGGCCTGTTGAGGCGCGATTCCTCGCCGCGTGCGTGGATGCCTTGCCCGATGATCGGCGCTTCGCTGGCCCGTATCCGCTCGTTGAAATCTCAACGTGGATGATGGCTGCCGGACATGACGCGATGAAAGACTATGCCCGCACTGACCGCGAACTCCCGAAACACAATCCGCTCGCGGATGCCAGGCAGTCTGCGCGGCTGCTCATGGAGGCAATCGAAGCCACCACACGCGAGTGGCCGAACGCAAAAATCCAGCCATGACTCCCGCACCTAACACCCAAGAAAAAAGCCAACGACCCCGTCGCGGGAGTCGTTGGCTGGGATGTCTGGTTGGCCGGTTAGGGCTGGTATCCGGCCTCGCGGTCGCAGGTCTCGGTCATCCAATCGCTGAGGGATCGCCCGGAGGCTTGAGCGCGCTTGACGTAGGTGGACTTGCGCTCCGGGGTGACGCGGAGATGGATGTGAGAGGTCGCAGCCTCTCCCTCTTTGACGGGCCTGCCGCGATTGACAATGCGCCCCGGCGCGAGGTCGTCGTAATCAAAAACCCAATCCTCTTGCGGGGCGTCCTCTGCGGGTGGGATGATCGCAGCGGCTTCGGCGGCGCGTTTGGCTTGAGCCGATGTGATGCCGTGGTCATGGCGGACGGCGAAAACAAAAGCGCCGCCATTGTGTTTGTGTTGCCATCCCAGGGTCGGGACGGACTGAGAGATTGCGTATCCGCCAGCGTTGGCGATGGCGAGGGTGGATCTGAGGTAGGTGAGCATGTTTATGGATACGGTGAGGCCCGCCCTTGTGGGGCGGGCCGGTTGGAATTAGGCGTTGGCAACAGCGTCAGACTCGTCAGCGGTGAGCAGATCTCCTTCCGCCGCCCGTTGCAGGCCGACCAAGAGGGCGGCACGTTCGGTGGTCACGCTGTAGTGGAGGTTTTCTGTCTTGCGGGCACTGAGGACCCAACCACCGGACTGCGGGTAAACCGAAAATCCAAGGCGGTTGGCGATACGACGGAGGGTAGTGATACGTGTTTTCATTTTTCTGAGTTGGTTCTTTCTCTTCCCGGTTCGGCCGGGGCCGGCTCCCGAATCTATCGGTCACGGGGAGAGATTCTCACGCACCCCGATTTACGTCAACACAAAAATAGCACGACGAGTGATTTTTCTTCGGCCAACCACTGATTCAACAACGCGCGTCGGTTTATCACGACGGGAACTATCAAAATATGAGCAACACATCTCCAGATTTACAATCCAGCCAACAGGACGCCGACGACGTAACGCGTGCGATGCCGCATGCCGTCGGGCCGGAAAAAAGCATCCTGTCTTCGATGCTGCAAGATCCTCAGGATTTCATTGGTCTTGCGATTGATGCAGGCCTGAGCGCCGAGCATTTCTACCTCCCATCGCATCGCTTCCTCTACACCGAGCTGGCCAAGCGATACGAGGCGGGGAAGGAAGTGGAGCTGGTATCGCTCACGCAAAGTCTGCTCGACCTCGGCCAGCTCGATAAAGTGGGCGGACCGGCCGCGATTTCGGAGCTTTACACTTACTCGCCGTCGTCCGGGCATTTCCGGCACCACTTGCAGATGGTGAAGGATAAATTCGTGATGCGCTCACTCATCACCTGCTGCAACGAAACAATCTCCCAAGCTTACGATGCGCCGTCCGAGGTGGATCAACTGCTGGACCAAACGGAGGCGAGCATCATGGCGATCCGCGAGCAGGGAGTTCGATTCTCGGCCCGCACGATGAAGCAAACCGTGGAGATGGTGGTCGACTCTCTGAAAGCCCGATTGCAAGGAGATGAAGGAGAAACAGGACTCTCCACCGGATTCAAAGGGCTGGATGATCTTGGCGTGCGTCTCAAGCCCGGTGAAATGGTGGTGATCGCCGCGCGGCCCTCGATGGGGAAAAGCACGATGATGATGAACATCGCGGAAACGCTTTCCTGCGATGCACAAAAGAACGGCCTGATTTTCTCCCTGGAAATGACGGACGAAGCTTTGGTGGAACGGATGATCCTCACCCGCGCCCGAATGTCGAAAGATCGATTTTCGAAGAACGCGAACCCTACAAAAGGCGAACTGGAAAGATTCCGCAAAGCCGCGATCGATATCGCTCAAGCACCAATCAGCATCGACGAACGCGCCCAGCTTTCCATCGGCCAGATCCGAGCTGCGGCACGGCGTAAACACCGGGAAAAGAAGCTCGATTACATCGCCATCGACTACCTGCAATACGTCCGCCACCACTCGAAGCAAGCCGCACAATCGCGCGAGCGGGAAGTGGCTGAGATTTCCGCCGGAATCAAAGCGCTGGCGAAGGAATTGCACATCCCGATCATCATCCTCGCCCAGCTCAATCGCGGACCGGAAGGACGCACCGGAAGCAGTGTGGGCGTGCCGCGCATGTCCGACCTGCGGGAATCCGGCGCGATCGAGCAGGATGCCGATATCATCTGTCTGCTCTATCGACAGGAGTATTACGCGACGGACGCGGAATCCAAAGCCGCCTGCCATGGCGAGGCGAAGGTGATTGTTGCGAAAAATCGCAACGGCTCCACCGGCACCGTACCTCTGACCTTTATCGCCGATCAAACGCGCTTCGAAGACGGAGCGCCCGAACGAGAAGAACCCCCAACCGTAAAAAGCCGATATGACGACTGATGATACACCACCAATTTTACCCCATGGATTCCCACCCGTGCCTGAAGGCCATGTGACATTCCATGTAGACGACCTCGAATTGGTCTCTTCCAACCAAAACGATTACAAATCTCCAGAAACAATTACAGAACCGATCTTTCCAAAAAAAACGATTACTGCCGACCCAAAACACCGAGAAACCATGAAACCATACTTTTACGTCTTCCGCGTAGGCGGCAGTTTACCACGAATCAAACATTACTCCGCAGAAACAGCGGAAAAAGAAGCACTCCGCCTCGCTGAGCAGCATCCGGGCGAGAGTTTGAAATCCTGATGTGCCTCGCGATTACCCGAACCACCACGCCCTCCACATTCTGGATGGATGGAGTAAAATTGCAGGACGATCCAACCGTGCAACACACCTGTGAAGGATGCGGGAAAGCGATCCGATCCGGAGATCAATGCTACGTCTGGGCCGATGATATTGTCCATTGCGCGGACTGTGGCGGCGAAGACGGGCAGGCAGTCACTGTCGCCTAATAAAGAAACCAACCGATTTTTTAAATAACCCCGACCCTTAATAAAATTTATGGCCAATCTCAACAAAGTCATGCTCATGGGAAATCTCACCCGGGATCCCGAGCTGCGTTACACGCCGAAGGGCACCGCTGTTACCGATATCAGCATCGCCATCAACCGCGTCTGGCAGAACGAGCAAAACCAGAAGCAGGAAGAAACCACTTTTGTCGATGTGACCCTTTGGGGACGCCAGGCGGAACTTGCCCAGCAATACCTAGCCAAAGGCAGGGGCGTTTATGTCGAAGGCCGCCTCCAGCTCGACACCTGGGACGACAAGCAATCCGGACAGAAGCGCAGCAAGCTGAGGATCGTCGGGGAAAACCTCCAGTTCCTACCCGGTAGTGGTGGGAATGCCAACGGAGGATCACGCCAATCCTCAGCCGGAAACCGCCGATCAAACCAACCTCAACAATCCGCGCCCGCCGATGATTACGGCGATGATGATGACATACCTTTTAATTAACCGGGGGGCGACGGGACACGCTCATTAAGCACTCATGAAAACATGCTTCAAATGCCGAACAGAAAAAGAGCTGTCGGAATTTTATAAACACGCGCGAATGGCAGATGGCCATCTCAATAAATGCAAAAAACGCACCGACAAAAGTTCCCGGAAAAATACAAAGCACGCTGCGCCGTTTGGAATGCAGTCAGAGACGGGCGACTTAAGCGCAAGCCTTGCGAGATTTGCGGGAAAATAGCTCAAGCGCATCATGCTGACTATCGATTTCCCCTTGCTGTCCGCTGGCTCTGTTTCGAGCACCATCGCGTGATCGCGCATAATCAATGACTGGGAAGGCATCTGCTGCAAAATCATCGAGACCTGAAAAATATGGGAACTATCCATCATGACGCGATCGTCATCACATCATCCGACGAGAAGGAACTCAATGCAGCTCGCAACAAAGCGGCAACCTTGGGGCTGGACTGCTCTGAAATCGTTCAATCTAAGGCCAATGGCTACCAGAGCTTTTTCATTGCTCCAGACGGCTCAAAGGAAGGCTGGGAATCTTCAAATAAGGGAGATGAGATAAGGGAAGCCTGGATTCGCTGGGCAAGGGAAAGAAACCGAGTGGACTGGGCACACATTAGATTCGGGGGGGATAATTACGAGATGTCGGAATTATCGGATCACAGCGGCCGCTTTATTGATGATTACTGATATGCCTCGCCAAAAGACAGATAACGACTGGACCGAGTATGAAACCCCGTGGGTGGAAGAAACCGACGAGGCCTTCAAATACCGCGTGGAAAGCCGCACCGATCCGCTGAACTTCCACACTGTCGATCTCTCGCAACGCGGCGGCCACGGTGCCTGCACCTGCACCTTCTTCCGCATCGTCGCTAATCCGAACTGGAGACGCCACGGCAAGCGCATTCCCTACGCACCCAAGCGCCATGGAGTGAGCGAGTGCATCCACATCCGCGCGGCGTGGGAGCATTTTCACGAAAACGTCACGGTGCCGGTGATGAAGAAATTCGAGAAAGGAATTCCGCTGTGATGGGAGATGAATACTCAACCCAATCCAAGGATGCGGACGATCACGTCTCCGCGTGTTTCGCTCCCGCGCATCTTGTCCAGCGCGGCCCATTGCGCCTCAGTCATGGCAATGCCCTTGGAGATCTTGATCGGATTCGATTGCGTGGAGCCTTTCGGCCTTCCGCGTCCGCGTTTAGGAGGATTTTCTGGCGTGCTCATAGGTCGAGATTACTCATAGCTCAAGCGAGATGGATGCCACGGGATGCGGGAGCTTGGTTTCGAGCGCCAGCCCGCGCCAGTGGTAGGTTTTCGCGGATAGATCGTAGGCGAGACACCCCGGATGCGCCGATAGCAGCCCCTGGAGATCCGCCGACGCCTGCGCGGGGCTGACGCCGAAGGCGGCGCGGATGTCTCCCCGGTTGACGCTGCCGTGGCGCTGGGCGTATCGCTCGATCCACGCGCGGCGGAGCGATGCGTAAAAGGTGGATGACGAGCTATTACTCATCGGCGGCCTCCTTGTCCTCGCGGCGGATCAGCGCCGCCTCAGCCCGCATCGCATCGGCGATTTGATAGAGCGTCTCGTAGGCGAGCTTGGCGATTTTCCCGGCTTCGGTTTGCGGATTTTGGCGGAGGCTGATTTTTTGAAAAAGCTCGACGGCGTCGAGGGTTTCCGCGCCGCCCGCCAGCTCGGCGCGGACGATGCGGTTGAGGTGATTGCGATTGGAGCGGCCCATGGCTTGTAAAAAAATTGAGGTGCGGCGATCTATGCCTCGCCCGAATATTGAGCGGACTCCTCCCGTGCTGATTCCCGGAGGTGCGACGCGAGCTTTTTAAGGCTGGCGGCAGGAGCCAACCCTTGATGCTCGATAGCTTCCGCGTAGCGGCGGACAAGCCAGTAATCCGGATCATCAATATCGTCCGGCAAGTTTTCGGGGTCGCCGCCGCAACGGACGTAAGCCGCGACCGCATCCTGCGGGACTGGAGCTGTGAGCTCTTTTGCCTTTTCAGCGGCCGCGGATTTCGCGGATGCCTCTTTTTCCGCGTGCGCCAGGCGCGCGGCCTCTAAATCTTCGCGGCTGATCGAGGCGACTCTCCGGGAGGCGAACGCGCCCATGGCTCCCGGACGGATCGCGTGAGCCGCGCCGACAATGTTAACCTGATGCCACTCAAGGTCGATCCCCTCACAACGGAAATCCAGCATGGGATATCCGTCGAAATCGCCCTTATTGATGACGGTGACCTCGACGTGCCCGGCTGGGATTTTTTTACGAATATCAGCGACTTCCGCGTTCATTTTTTCGATCAGGGCATCGTCTTCCGCTTTTTTTGCCAGACGCTCCTCCTCCCATTTTGCTTCGCGGATTTTTCGTGCCTCCGTCTCCGGCTTGGCGTGATCCCGCAATGCGGGCAATTGATCGTTGATCCAACCCGCTATCATCGGACTCAAAGCCACCGGGACCTGGACACTGATCCGGTCCGGACGGCAGTAGCCCTCCCCGATCGCCATTCCGACTTGGCGGCCGCGAGCGATTTCTTCCTCCGTGAGCGGGCGGAGGTCTTGCTCGGCCATGTCAGCGACAAAGGTCCCTTTAATGGAGAGCAGGACCTGTCCGCAGGAGGATTCGAGGATGAGGGGGGCGGTGGGGTGCTTGATTTTCATTGTCTTGATTTTTTTTGCAGGTTGATTTATTCTCCCTGAGTCTTGATCCGCGCCACCTGGCGCAGTCTTGATGCAGGGGCCAGCGGTGTTTCGAGCGCCGCTGGCTTTTATTTCTTTTATTTTCAGCCGATCAGCTCAGCAACGGGGATACTTAATCATGCGTCATTTAATCTGGCAAGATTTATTTTGTGAAAAGAGTGATTTTTTCACGGAGCCGTTGCCATTACTTGTCCCGCCGCTGTTACGACCTTGACCGGATTCCCGGATCTTTGGTGAGCAGCCAAGGCGATTTCCCTTGCTTCGCGGTCGCTGAGTGACGCGGATGCGGTAATTGTGATTCGGTTTCCGCTGGAAATTTCTGCTTTTGCGCCAGCCTTGTTCAAGGCTGCAACCACGTCTTCTGCCCGCTCTTTTTCAACGGTCCGGTGATAGCGCTCCAAAGCGAGATCGCCGGGATCTTTCGGGCGGAGGGCTTGAATCACAATCAGACCCAGTAACAAGACGGTGCCGATCAAGACTAAGTAAAGGCAGCCGTAGGAGGATTTGGGGGGTTTCATGGGTTTTGCAAAAGTAATAGCAGAGCCCGCGCTCGCGCGGAAGCTCCAACATCGCCACTCATGGCGGCTTCGGTGAATCCATCCAGAATGCCGCGAATTTCCGTTTTTTCCATGCGCCCCACCAACCATGCCGCCAGCTGGTGCATGTCGTCAAGAGGAGGGGGAGATATGTTATAAGGCGCAGGCATTTCACGCACCACCGACCGATACTTATCTGCCTGGTAGATCTCTTCAAGTTCTTCCGAGACTTTTTCGACAGGCATCGAAAATCCGGCCGCGATCCGCTCGATGAGCGCGGCCGTCAAATTCTTTTTTCCGCTTTCCAGCTCGGATAAGTGGCCAGTGCCGATACCGGTTAGGTCGCAAAACGCGCGGCCGGACATTCGCCGGGATTCGCGAAATTCGCGAACAGCCCTGGCTAGGTCTGATGATGTGGGCGTGGGCGGCATGGGTATGACGCGTCATGAAATCCTTGCGGAGTCAAGCAAGCAAAGGGAATTTTGTGTATTTTCAAGGGTTTAACTCAAATTTTGAAGGTTCGGAAATGTGGAACTTTTCCGGACACAAGCGAATTTAATGCGAGAAATTCGCGGAAACTCGCGAATAATACTTGATTCGCTCGCGAAAATTCGCGAGTTGTTGCGAGTTATGACGCGTCAAGAGCGAGCAACCCTTAAAAAGCGCCTGCGAGCAAAAGGCTACTCGCAAGAGCAAGCGGCCTCAGAGCTCGGCGTTAGCTTCGAGCATCTCAACCGGGTGCTCAATGGACATCGGGTGAGCGCAAGCCTCATCGTAAAAATTGAAAATCTCCCAGCCAAGGAGGTCGCCCGATGAGCGCTGATTTCCCGATCCGCTGCCGCGTCCGCAGTTACGCGGCCGGTTACTACAATCTCCAAGGGACTGTGATGGGCCATCAAACCACCCGCCCGTCCGACCGCTGGGTGGAATTTGACAATGGCGATGCCGCCTACGTCCCCACCGCCGATCTCGAATTGATAGAAGAATCTCCCATGTCAACCGACACCCTAACCAAACCTGATGAAGTCCTTGCGGCTCCCGGTGCTGCCGAGGCCGCTGCGATCCGCGAGGATTACGATAAATCCGTCAAAGGCCTGCACGCCTTTGTCCGCATGGGCTTCCGCCTCATCGATGTGAAATCCCGGCTCCCGCACGGCCAATACATGGCCTGGTGCAAGCGACATCTCAGCGATCTCGGAAAATCACACCTGCATCGCTCCCGCCAAGTTGCGGAAGGGATGTTAAAAATGACGGATGCCAAATTTCCCCCGCGCGGGACATTTGAGCTCCCCGCCGAAATTTCCGAAATCATCGACGGTGCCAGCGGCTACCGCGCCCTGCTCGGCGAGATCGAGGAGTTTCGCCACGACGAGCTCGAAGCGAAAAACAAAGAACTCTGCGAGGCCGCGTGGAAAAACGAGCTGCTCCGCGATGAGTGGGAGCCCCGCGTGCTTTCCGGGGAAATCACTTACACTCAGGCGATTCGCGGGATGACCGGGCAGGAAATTTCCGCCGGACAAAAACGCGGTGAGGACAATGTGCCCGGCCTGCTGAAGCGGAATCTGGCCAGCCTCCCGAACTGCTGGAAGCAGTGGGACAAGCTCAATGACTCCACGAAAATGCAGGCCTTGGAACAAGTGCCGCAGATCGTCACCGGCGCTCCTCGCGTCGTGCTGGAAAAAATGCAGGCCGCCATCGCCGAGGCGCTCGCGAACTAAATCCTCACACCGCCGCAAATCCCCGCTGTGAGAACCTCCAAGACGCTCAATCCCATGGAAAAGGCTGCCAAAATCCAAGCCGTAGAGGCCGCCATGGCCTCCGGTGCCAGTCTGAACAAGGCGTGCGCGGATGCGGGAGTTTCGCCCGCCAGCCTGCTGCGCTGGAAGGCATCCGTGGCGGCGACCGGCGAGGATGTTTTCACGGCGCTCTCTCACAAAAAACCGACCGGACGCCCGCCGTCCGTGGAATTTTCCGAGTCCGAGCTGGCAATCGCCCGCTGGTGCCGCCTCACCAAAAGCTCGATCAACATCGCGGTCCACTTTTTTTGCCAAGACCCGGACGCCACACCGGAAACCATCGACGCGTTGCAACGGATTTACGAGCGCTCGCTCGAACGCGGCAAGGAGCCTAACTGGCCGATGAGCGTACGCCGTGCCTTCGAGGTGACGGCGGAGGAATGGGGCCGATTCCGGGGTGGGAAGCCGCCATCACCGCCCGCGCCGAAACCCGCGCCTACCTCGAAGCCCATTACCAAATCATCTGATGCCAGACGCCATTAAATACCAGCTCGGCCTCGATAACTCGGACTTCGTGTCCGGGATGAGGCAGGCGCAGCGGGAAGTGGCTGAGCTGAGCAAGCAATCGAAAACCGGCAACCTCGGTTCGCTCTCCGGTGAGCTTCAGCTGGCCAGCGGCAGTGCTTCCGAGTTTTCCGCGAAATCAAAAGGCGCGGGATCATCGCTGAAGAGTTTGATTTCCGACTTCCGCGCCGGAACTGGAGCCACTGCCGGACTGACTGCTGGTCTCGGTGGTGCAACCGTGGTGATCGGTGGATTCGCGGTGGCTGTAGCAAGTGCAAAAGCCGTGCTGCAAGATTACGCTCCTTACGATTCTGCCGTTAGAGGACTGGCAGCCATCGAAGGTGGTTCCGCTCAAACCAGCGCACGGCTGGAACGCATGCGCAAAGTCGCCGAGCTTCCCGGCCTCGGCTTCGAAGAAGCCATCAAGGGTGATGTGCGGTTGCGTTCCGTGGGATTGACGGCTGATCTCTCCGAGCGGTCACTGCGTGCGGTGGGAAATGCCATCGCTCTCGTGGGCGGTGGTAAAGCCGAGCTGGATGGCGTGAGCGTGGCGCTCATGCAGATTTCCGCAAAAGGCACCGTGGCAGCCGAAGAAATCAATCAGATCGCCGAACGCATGCCGCAAGTCCGCCAAGCCATGAAGGATGCCTTCGGCACGGCCGACACCGAGAAGATTCAGAAGATGGGCCTGTCCTCGGCACAGTTCATCGAGCGACTTGTCACCCAGTTGGAAAAACTGCCAAAAGCCACCGGCGGCGCTCAAAACACCATTGAGAACTTTGACCAGGCATGGTCCGATCTCAAACACACCGCCGAAGAGTTCATCGTGGATTCGTCTTCCGGCCTGCTAAACTACCTCGCAGGTTCCATGCAGCAAGCCCGCCGCGAGCTCGGAAAATTACAGGAGGCCTTCGGCATCCGCCCTGCCAATCTGGAAGGTGGCAATGTCAGCGCCGCCATCGAAGAGCGCAAGCGGAAGCGCGAAGAAGAAGCGGAGACCGCCCGCCAAGTGGCCGCGCAGATCCGTGAGGTGGAAGAAGCGAACCTTGCCTATCAGCAACGCCTCACCGAAGAGTATCTGGCCGAACAAGCCCGGAAAAAAAAGAAGCAGGCCGAGGAAGACGAAGCGAATGCCAAGCGCATTGCCGATGCTCAAAACCGCGTCTTCGCGGCCAGCCTCGATGAAAAGGTCAACATCCAGCGTCAGATTGATCGCTTGGCCTTGGAAGACGCTAACAAGCCGCTTGTAAATCGCGGCTCCGTCGCCGAGCGCAACGCCGCGCGCCGCGCCGAACGCGCCGAGGCCCGCGCTGCCCGCCGCAATGCGGCCGGATATTCCAACGGCGAAGACAGCTTCCGTTCCCGCTATGACCGCATGTCACCCTCCGACAAAGCGAAGGCAGGTTCTTACGAGGACTGGCGGCGCAGCATGGGCGTCGATGGCACCCGAGATAAAATGCGCGATGCCACCCGTGGTGCTCGCGATGCGGCCTCGCCCGCAAAAACCATCGATCGCAACATGGATGCCATGAGCCGCAAGCTGGACGGCATCGCCGCCATCAACCGCAAACTCGAAAACCTCGGTATCGCCGCTTGATTCATGGGATTCAACGATCCATTCCAAGCCATCATCATCAGTCCGCTCGCGGATCTCGGCGTGGAGGTGCTCCAGGAAACCCCCGAAGAGCCTGAGACGGGATGGGATTCCCTGAAACAGCGGATTTTTTATCGAAATGACGCCTATGGCACGAACGCTCTAACGGCGATCCGCAATTCCTCCCTTAACTCCAGAGGATCGGCTCCCTTTCCGGCTTCCGGAAATTATGCCAATCTCCGCGTCACCGACCGCGCCTGCCGTTGTCTGGCTCCTGGGTTTTTCGTCTTCGATACCGTCGCCAAAGGCATCATCACCCCGCGCGGCTATAAAATCAGCTATGATTCCCAGTCGCAGACCCAGACAAAGGACAACGTAAACACTCCGATCGGACTGGTGGCGAGCCTGGAAACACGGGAAACAGCAGTGACCGCCACGTTCGAGTATCTGCTCAGCGGCACACCTCCCACGAATCTGGTGGGCGGGAGCGCCACGCCTCCAGTCAGCCCCTCCATACGTGCGTCAATCTGGGGGACCGTGGTCGATCCGACGATCCGCTATCCATCAGGATGGGTGCTCGATCGATTGTCCGCCGAAGGACTGGTAGGAGTCACGGACCTCTGGCTCATCAAGGCCACTTACGCATACATCTATCAAGTCGCGCCATGATCTACGAAGACGGAAAATCCTACCTCGTCACCGGAAGCCTGCTTAACAAGACGCATCTCCAGCTGCGGAAACAAAAGCCACTCAAAGGCGCGGGCATCGAAACCGAGGAAACCGAAAACGGCACCATCATCAAGTCCGCCTCTTCTTCGGGGATTGGCAATCTGGGGTTCCATTCCACGATCAGCGGGACCACCGTGAGCGTGGCGGCCGGCGCGGTATTCAACAAATTAACCGGCGAATGGTATCAAATCGCGGCGTCGGAATGGGAGGGTAACGCTGCCGGTGATGTCGTCTGCCTTGTGGCTTATATCTCCAATATGGTGGTGACGGAGGTGTCCGTCACGGTCGGCTCTCCTTGGGCTTATTTTCCCAATGCCTGTGTCTTGGATGCGGATAATAATCAGATCGAGGCATGGCGGCTTCTCGCTTACCTTCAGACCGGGGCGAGCGGGCTGGAGTTGGTTTATCAGGATTCCGGGGTCAGGACTCTCGGTCTGGATGTGACCTCGGGCCGGATCGGCTACGCGTTTAATTAAAATAATGATTTTCCCGCATAACAGATACGAGGCTCAGCACGAGACAGGGCTTAAGATCCCGCTGTATCTGTATCTCAAGGCGCTGACAGCCAAGCGATGGACAGTGGACGGTGCCTTTACATTTAATGACAATGATGATGATGACGAATATCCCATAACTTATAACAATACGGAATTGGGGCTAAGCCACCT
Organism: Luteolibacter sp.; assembly: GCA_047605125.1. Classification (GTDB taxonomy): domain Bacteria; phylum Verrucomicrobiota; class Verrucomicrobiia; order Verrucomicrobiales; family Akkermansiaceae; genus Luteolibacter. The sequence goes on along the minus strand of JASGGK010000020.1, from coordinate 19,529 downwards.
AAGGACGGACAACAAGCCGCTGGATACGGATTATTATGATTCCGATAGCTGGGACAAGGAGTGGCTGACGGAAAATGAGATTTGGCTTTGGCCGGAAAACGAAGCGCCTAATCCCTGGCGGGCCTACGGGCAAAAAATTCCCAATGACGACGGGGAGGCTGTGCTAAACCGAGTGTGGTTGGGACAGCTTAATCCGAGTATTCCGGCTAACCCTGGAGGATCGTATACCTTACCGGATCGCTACGACTTCTTTCAACTGCCGATGGGTGGGGGGAGGGCTTCTCCCGAAGGAGACCCGGCAGGGCAATTTTCCGGGCTAAACTATGCAGACCCCACCCAGGACGTGGTGGTGAGATTTTACGCAATCGGCACCAGGACCTGGCAGTATTGGGCTTTCGACCTGCTCCGGCTGACGGATTTTTTCGTCAGCGCCGAAGGACTAGAGGACATAGTTGAGGGCCTGCTCGAATCCGGCGAATCACTAAGCTGGGACATCATGACGGTAGGGTACCTAAAAGTAGACGGCGTGGATTACCCGATCACCGCGAAGCTGCCGACAATCACGAAAGCGGACGGCTCGCTTGCGGGCTACGGGGTAAACCTGAAATCGAGCACGATCACGCTGACAGCTCATTGGGACTAGGGCCGAGCCCCGGCCTGTCTCCGGCCGAGGTAAAGCCAAATACGGCGACCCATTTCAAACCTTTTGGCGGGAGGTGTTTCAAACTTTTCGCCAAATTACAAATGGCGCCGTTCAATGTCGTTGTCCCCGCAACGGTCAAACCTTTGGTTGAGGCAGCTCCCACTCCGAGCGTCAGTTTTCCTCCTGAAGCGATGCCGAGATCACCACCCAGTGTTCCTGTTCCGCCAATTCCCGCACCGGATGCCACCGAAACCGCCGTCGTGCCCAGGGAACCTGTGACCAGCAATGTTCCGTTTGAAACCGTGGTCGCTCCCGTATAAGTGCTGTCCCCGGTCAGAAGCCAGCTGCCCGTCCCGGATTTGATGATCGCGGTAGGTCCGACATGGTTCCCGATCACACCATCAAATCGCGCATCGGTATTTGCTCCTCCAATATTCCAGATCATGATGCGGGTCGTGGAAGCGCGTCCGCCTTTCAAAGTTCCGGAACCCGTTAGCTCTCCGATCGTGTTGGTATAGGTAGAACTGCCGAAATTTGCCTGCATATACATCGATACCCCGCTCGCCAGGTTGATTTTCGCCGTTCCGAACCCTGAGAAATTATCAACCCGGAAATCTCCACCATACGGTCCGGGTGTAACGTTGATTTGTCCGGTGAAAGTACTCCAGTCTCCCGTGACATCCGCCCGGACATAATCCGCTTGATAATTGAAAGTACCACTGCCTTGCAATTTACTGGCAAGATTTCCACGGCCAAAGCCGATGAGTGTTCCGGAGGCACCGGAGTTCACTTGGATCGTATTGCTGAAGGTGCCCGCGCTCGTGCCGCTGTTGCCCAAGCTGAAAAGCTGCAATGTGCCACCATTGAGGATGACATTTCCGCTACCCAACGCCCCGCCATTCGCCGCTGCGTTGCCCAATACGACACTTCCTCCATTGATTTTTGTGCCACCTGTAAATGAATGGGAGGACTCTAATGTCAGATTCCCGGTCCCATATTTGTCTAAGGATACGGCACCACTGATACTTCCCGCGCCGGTAAACGTGTAATTTTGCGAACCCATCACCGTCAATGCAGCGGGACTTACCCCAGTCGTAATGTTCACGCTCCTGACAAGGGACGAATCGTCGAACATGACCCGATTCGTATCGGAGAAAGCCACCGCTCCACCGCCTGCAGACCAGTTCAAGTCCGTGCTGTTCCAGCTTCCCGTTGCTGCGCCCGTCCAAATCAGGCTGTTGGGAGTGATAACGATTTTGACCTGCCCTGCCGTGGAAGTACTGATCGCAGCCGATGAAAATGGATCGTTCCATACAAAGGTTGGGGTCCCCGTCAATGTCCCCGTATAGGTGTAAAGCGTATAGCTTCCTACGGCAAAACTTGCACCCGGGACGGATTCCACCGAGATGGTGCCGTTCAGTGAGAGGTTTCCACTAATCGCAAGAGGCCCCGCTGCCGGATTGGCAAGCAAGGTGGAACCGGAATTGAACGTGACGTTACCGGATACAGAGCCATTTCCTCCGAAGCCGGCACCCGATGCGACGGTGACATTCGTTCCCGTCAAAGAGCCTCCGTTCACCACCAGCTTCCCTGCGGAAACGTTGGTCGCGCCCGTGTAAGTGGAAGCGCCTGTAAGGGTCAGCACGCCGGTGCCCGCTTTGGTAAGAGCGGTCGTGCCGGTATAGTTTCTGATCGATCCGGCAAACGTGGAATCCGTGTTTTTCCCGCCGATTGAATACGTAATCGTCCTGTTCGCAGTGGAGCCGCCTCTGAGAAGCGAAGTCGCCACACCTTGTAATTCACCAATCGGAAAGGTGAAACTGCCGGACATATCAAGATAGTAGGCATCCATGTTTTCCCCGAGATTGAGAGCCGCGTTGGGATAACCCGCGCTGTTCGCCATTCGGTAAGCGGCTCCATCAGAGGGACCGATCACATTGATCGTTCCAGTGAATGCCGACCAGTTTCCTGTCAGATCCGTCCGGACGTATGGCGTGTAAAACGTGAAATCTCCAGAGCCGGTCAGGCTTCCGGAAAGAGTGCATCTGCCATCAGCATCAAGACGAGCGGTCGCACCGGCCGGCACGACGATATTCCACGCCGAATTGGCGGATTTACGCACGTCTGACATGGATAAGCGGCCGTTGTTGATCGTAATGCTGCCTGAGCCAAGCCCTTGGGTATTCGCTTCCGCACCACCGAGATAAACCCTGCCTCCATTGATGATCGTATTTCCGGTGTAGGAATTCGCCCCGACTAACAGCAATGTCCCCTCTCCGCTTTTGGTCATTGTTCCGCTGCCGATGACATTGCCACTGAGTTGAATGGAACTTCCCGCTGCAATATCGAAAGTACCTCCTGCAGCCCCCAAGGTAAGATCCCGGTCCATGTTTGTCTGAGAGGACAAAATCTGGAGAGTACCTCCGTTTAAGACAAAATTACCCGCATCCTTCGCGGATGCACCAATGGCACTCGGACTTCCCGAATCACTTAGGGATGCAATGGACAAGATGCCTCCATTGATAGTCGTTGGGCCGGTGTACGTATTGTTGGTGGAAATCGTCAACGTTCCCGAGCCGTTCTTGGTTAAACCACCGGAGCCGGAAATATACCCCGCACCGGTAAAGGTGTAGTTGGTGCTGCCGTCCACGGTGACACCTGCCACCGGCAGAGCGGTGCTCAAGGTCACGGTAGGAGCCCCCGCTCCGGTGTTATTGAAAGCCACCGTGTCACCCGCTACAAAAACATCCGGGGAACCACTGCGCAACCAGTTGCTGCTGGTGGCCAGATTCCACGCACCCGCATTGCCACGCCATACCAGCGAAGCAGGCGCGCGCACCGTTGGAACCGTCAATTGGATGCTGCCGCTGCCAACGGAGAGAGTGTAAGGCGTGCCCTCCGGCACATCCACCGAGAGATTGCTCACACTCCCCGTTAAAGAGCCCGTATAGGTCGCAAGAGTGTAAACTCCGGGAGCCAATTGGGTGTTCAACGGATTGACGACGATCTTAACCGTGCCGCTCAGAGACAGATTACCGGTAATGGCGATTTTGTCGTTTGTCTTGATGGAGCCTGTCGGGTCATCGGAAAGATCCAGAGCGAGCGTGGAACCGTCTTCAGCCGTCAAGCCATTGCCGAGGGTAAGCGTCCCGGCGCTGTTCATTCCGGCACCGGGAGTCATTGTTCCGCGATATTTCAGTGTCACCGCTTGTGAAATCGTACCGCTTCCCGCCAAACGCCCTCCGGTTTTACCGGCAGCCATCGATCCGCCCCACAAGCCGCCCCATACCGTGACGGCACTGTTCTGAAGAGCGCCATCGATCTGGAGCGCACCATCCCAAACCGTGGTTTTCCCACTGAAGGAATGGGTGCCGGGGAGCACCATCGTGCCGGCACCCGCTTTCAGCAACTTCATGCTCCCCGCCAAGCTACCATCGCCGGAAAAGGTGTAATCCGTCGGGCTGTAAACCGTCAGGGCACCGGGTTGCAGCATGCCATTGAGCGTCACTGAGGTCGTGTTATTTCCACTCAGATCGAAACGAACGGTGTCTCCCGAAGTGAAGAAGCCCGCCACGCCGTTGTTCAGCCAGCTTGCCGTGGTCCCGTTATCCCATGTCGTGCTTCCGCTTCCTCCTTTCCAAACCAGCTTCGCATCCACCATCGGCGGTGGCGGCGGCGGAGACATATTATAGCCCAGATAATAATCTGGATAGCTCGACTGCACATAGCCCTTCGTGGTGGCTTGGATCCGGTACTGCGGATTGTGCATCAAGGTATAGATGCGGAAATTCTGGCCGCCGTAGGTCTTCGCCGTATCCGCCGTTTTCGTCGTGTAAATGCGCAGCTCGGAATAATCGCTCGCCGCACAAACCAGCTCTTCACGCCAGTCTCCCAGAACATCCCCCCAAAACGCCGGGCGCCCGCCATCGGCTTGGGTGTTTCCCGTAGGGGCCGCCTTGTCATTGTAAATCGTGATCTGGCGATTCACCCCGGATGGATCCGTCGTGTTGAATTTATCAATCGCCACGCCATTGGAATTCATCAGTTCCCTTCCCAGATCCGCATCCCACCAAATCGTTTCCACCGGCCATGGTTGTGTCGCATAAACCTGGTCCCCTTTGCGGTCATAGGTGCCGTCCTGGGTGGAGAAAAATTGCATCCCGTACAAATCCGGCACGAATCCTCCCACCGTGCCACGGCCCACATCCACCACCTGCCCCGCATACCATTTCTTGATCATCGTGCTCTTGTCCGATGAATGGTAGGCCATGGTCAGCCCCGTCGAATTATTCTGCTGGATCAAGAACGTCTCCAAACCGGGACGATCCGGATCAATATCCGTCACGTGGTAACGGTCACCGTGGATCACCTCGTTGAATTTCGTCTCATTCAGCTGCCCGCTGCCATCGGCTTTCAGCACCATCCCGATATCGACGTATTCATCCTTCCCGTCGTTATCCACATCCGCAAAACGCACCTGGTGGCCCACCGCATAATTTTCGCCGTTTTGAGGATACCAGAGCCAACGTTGGGTGATCGCCCCGTCACGGTAATCCCATGCCGCCGCCATATTGTTGAAACTCAGGTCCGCATTGCGGTTTTTGGCATGCAGGAAAAGCGAAGGCCGCAAACCATCCGGATAGAAAATCCCCATGTTGCCGCTCGTCAGATTCGTTTGGGTCGCCCAACTTGCCGGTATCGGTATCTGGGCACGGGCTTTTTCCACTCCAGTCTGTCCATCGATGATCGAAATAAACTGAACCTCATCATTGGCAGCCGTGAGCGTCGTCTGGTTCGGCCCGTAGTTGAAAATCACCCCATTTGCCGTCACCACGCAAACCTCCGCCTTACCATCCCCATCCAGATCGTAAACCGTGACATGGTCCGCCTGACCGACGGCGATCGTCGAGGAGCCGGAATAAATATTATCCTGCTCCAGACTATTCGGCCCTTGGGTCATCTGCCACAGCAACGTGCCATCACGCTTGTAAGCCTGGATCCACTGCCGGGAAGTGGTGGACGTATTCGTGCGCTCCACCACGAAATCATATTCCCCATCGCCATCAAGATCCCCGATCCACGCCAACTTCACGCGATAGATGGAATTGACGCCATCAGGCGGTGCCGTGAGAGGCACCGGGATGTATTGCCGGACGGTCGCATTCGCCGCCAACGTCACCGACGTCACCCCCGAGTTCGCCCACATATCCGTGACTTCCACACTATCGATCACCGGCCTCACCGAGTAGGTGTAAGCCGTGGAAGAAAGAGATCCCGGAGTATCCACATAGTTGGTCGTCGTCGTGATCGGGGAACTGTTCAGCTTCGTTGCAGTCCCGCCATTGGCGGAGCGATACACGTTGAAGGCGATATCCTCCGGATCATTTCCCAACAACCTCCACCCGATGTAAGTCTGCGTGGTGCTCGTCCTCAGCACAACCAGCCCCCTCCCCAGTTTTTCCATCTGCCGCTGGGCAAACACGCCGCCCGCCGGCAGCAGCCAGAAAATCACTAACAAAACGGTGGAGGCAAACCTGAAACTTCGCATGGGTCTCTCAATCAATGGTGGGGGTGGAGCCATTTCCTCCATGCGCTTTTTGCCGAACAAAAAAGGCCCATGCCGGATGGCGGTCGAATCGTCCAAGGCAAGTTCGCCGGATGGAGCCGCGGAAAAACCGCGAATCCATTCAAGCAACTGACCGTCAAGTGGGTTTTCAGGACAGAATCCTTTGTCCTTCCCTGATTCCTATGCCTTCCCTCCTCCCCGGCGCAATGTGAAAGTGCCCTTCCAGCCGCCCCGGTGGACTTAAACTGAGGTTTAATTCGCGTTATGAGTTAACCTAGGCGGCTGTTACCAAAATCACCGGCAAGGAAATCTTCCCGGAGGGAATGCCTGGCAAAATCAGAGATCCTCTTCCTTTCGTCAAACAATGGGGGAAATCACGGGCTTGCGCCCTCGGCAAACCCATTCCTTTTCAAAAATCCTTGGTTTCAGGGGGACATCACAATCTTCTACAGCGTGACCCCTTGTTTCCAAATAGTGATTTCGCGGAAACCGTTGCACTCGTTCCGGGATTCCTTGCCGCCGGCGACGTCGATGACGAGCTGCATCAGATCATCGGTGACTTCTTCGGGAACCGCTCCGGGGTCGAGGAGGCGGCCCGCGTTGAAGTCGATCCAGCCGGGCTTTCGCCCGGCAAGAGAGGTGTTCGATGCGATTTTCAAAGTTGGAACCGGAACGCCGAGCGGAGTGCCGCGCCCGGTGGTAAAAAGCACGCAGTGGGCTCCTGCGGCGGCAAGGGCCGTGGCCGAAACACCATCGTTTCCCGGAGCTTGCACAAGACAGAGGCCACCGAGTTTTTGAGGAGCAGGATCGCCGTAGGCAGCGATGTTTTTCACCGGAGCGCGGCCGCCTTTTTGGATACAGCCGAGGGATTTTTCTTCGAGCGTGGTGATGCCTCCATCTTTGTTACCCGGAGATGGGTTTTCGTAAATCGGCTCGTTGTGCTTGCGGAAGTATTCTTTGAATTCATTCACCATGCAGAGCGCGTCATCGAAGGTTTCTTTGGAATCGCAACGGTTGAACAAGGGGGCTTCCGCACCGAACATTTCAGGGACTTCGGTTAGCACGACGGTTCCCCCCATTGCGGTGAGACGATCGGCGATGCGGCCGACGAGCGGGTTTGCGGTAATTCCGCTGAAACCATCGCTGCCACCGCATTTCATGCCGAGCACGAGTTCGGAAACCGGGATCGGCTCGCGCTTGAACCGACCGGCATAGGCGACGAGTTCCTTCATGATTTCGAGGCCGCTTTCGATTTCATCAGCCACTTCCTGGGCGTTGAAAAATTTCACGCGTTCCGGATCGAACCCTCCCACTTCCGCGAGGAAGGATTTCATCGTGTTGTTTTCACAGCCAAGACCGACAATGAGCACGGCGGAGGCGTTCGGATGGCGCACGAGGGCGGAAAGGATCTTGCGGGTGTGGCCGAGATCGTCGCCGAGTTGGGAACAGCCGTAGGGATGGGTGAAGGCGTGGATACCATCGATGCCACAATTTGGAGTGAGAAATTGTTTCGACGCGAGATCGGCGATGCGCTGGCTGGGGACGTTCACGCAAGCCACGGTGTTGACGATCCAGATTTCATTACGGGTCGCGGCGCGGCCATCGGGACGGCGGCAGCCCATGAACGTCGGGATCGCTGCAGGTGCGGGAGCCGGAGTGGAGGCGGATGGATGATATTCCAGTTTGGTATCGTCGCTCAGGCCGGTCTTCATGTTGTGCGAATGCACGTGCCTGCCGGGCTGGATCTCTTCGGTCGCGACACCGATCGGGAAACCGTATTTGATGATCGGTTCACCGGATCCGATCACCGCGATGGCGGCTTTGTGACCAGCCGGAATCTCGTCGAAATGGATGCCGTCTTCAAGGGTGCCGGCGGGAACGACTTCCGGGGCGACGGCGACGTTATCGTCAGGGTGAATTTTGACGAAAAAGTTCATGTCTTGTTGATACACAGCACTGCTGGGCATGTTTAAAATCCATCACGCGAAAAACGCCGCTTCATCAAAGAAAAGCCCTCGGCTGCGGGAGAGATGTATTTTTCACCGGGACACAAGGTGAGCGATATAAACCATCGCGGCTTCAAAACAGGTGATACCACCTGCAATGAAGCCTCGATCATTTCAGACATTTGTCTTTATTCTCCGATGAAGAGCGGGCGCAGGTGGCGCTCGTAGAGGTTCTCGGTCACATTTTTGCCGACGATTTCCTCATTTGCCTTGAGCAGGTCAAGGTAGCGCTGGCCCTTCTTCGCCGCGAGCTTGAAGGAGACGTGCAGAAGCTGGCGCACGCTCGGATTGAAGAGCGGGTGCTTCTGGTCATGGCGCAGCGCGCCGGTGAATTGCTCGCTCGTCCAGCCGGCCAGTTCGGCGGCGGTGGGCAGCTTGCCGCGATCGATGTCGATGACGGTCGCATACGGGCCGGTCAGTTCATCGATGTGCTCGATGGCATAGGCGTAAATCTCTTTCGACAATTCAAGTCCTTCACCACCCGCTTCACCAAGGCCGATCAATTCTTCCAGCCAGGTGGTCCCTGCGGTCTTGAGGTGCAGGCCGGCATTGAATTTCGGAAGGGTGCGGCGGATGATCGGATAAAGGGAAAACTTATCCGAACCGGAGTGAACACTGAGCTTGAGATTCTCCGGCAAGCCATAGTGTTCAACGGCGAAAGCGATCACGGCGAGGTCGTCGTGAAACTCTTTTTCAAATTGCGCGAGGTCGCCGACGTAATCGACGCCTTTGTTAAAGCGTCCGGTGAATTTCGGTGCGATCGTTTGAGCGGGAATCCCTTCGTCCGCAATGGCGGCGAGGATCACGAGAAGTTCCGGCGGAGTCTGCGGGGAATCCGTCTCGTCCATGGAAACTTCGGCGATCATGTTTGCCGCGCCTTTTTCCTTCTCGATGTGACGGTAGATGTTTCCCGCCTCCTGGACGGCCAGAAGGAACTGGCCGGCGATGCGCTCGATATCGGCGCGGGTGGTCTGGAAAGGAGTATCGATGTGGGGAATCGTGATCGTGCCGACGAGTTCGGGGTGCTTGTCGACAAAGGCTTTTACAGCCTCCGGTGAGGCGGGTTGTCCGATGGCGTCCGCCACATCGAGGGTGAAGAAATCCGAATGCGGGATGAAACGATCCACGGTCTTGAGGCCGATGTGATCCGCGTCCACATGCCAGCCGCCTTTCCAATCGAGGGTAGTTACGGCTTCTTTGGCGGCTTCCAGGACTGAGGAAGGCTCGCTGCCAATGAAAGTGTGCTCGCGATTGCTCTTATTCCAAACGGGAACGACTTCCACCCCATCTTTGCCGATCAGCTGGCAGGCGCGCAACTGGGCTTTGGCCTGATGAGCAAAACGGTCACCGACGCCGATGGAGAACTTCTCGAGTTGTTTGTATGTTTTCATGTTTTGGTTCAAATAAATGGGAAAAGTCCTCAAGAATTCAAAGGGGTTTCGTTATGATTCCTGTGTCCCATCGGTAAAGAGAATTTTTGCAATTCATTGGATTTCTTTCACAGACATCCGCCCTGCGGGACGAAGGATTTAATCCCGGAGAACGGGTCTGGACTCAAGTTGCCTTCGGGAGCTGATTTCCCGAAAAAATGCGCGGTTCCTTCATTCCATCGGAGGAATCGGTACGCAAGTCGCGGATGGATTTGTTTTGGCGGAGGTCCGGCTTGGCGAGGTCGAGGAGTTTCTCGAAGGCTTCGAAGTATTGGGTGGTGAGGACGGTTTCCAACACTTCATCCGCTTTTCCGATGAGACGGATGAGGGCGTTGACGCGGCCGCGCTCGGTGGTGTGGGAGGTGATGTCGGTGAAATCAAAGTTCACGCGGCCACGGGCTTCGATGGGGAGTGCACCGATGATGGCTTTCGCCTCCGCAATGGCGTCCTGAATGCGCCGGCGTTCGGCTTTGACCTCGTCCACCTCGCCACGGGCGAAGGGGCCGATTCCAGCCTCCAGGTCCCGCAATTGCAGGGTGAGCGATGCCAGGCGGTTGCGGATGGCTTCGTAGAACTCGGCGCGTTCTTTCGGGCCTTCAGTGAGCTTTTTGGCAATGGCTTCCTCAAGGCGGACCAACCCTTTTTCCGAAAGGGCGAGCGAGGAATCCGGAGAGTCCTTCAGAGAAGACGGCGCGACCGGATTGGCGGATTCCCATAGATTGAGGGCTAATTCCTTGATCTTATTTGGATCAACGGCGAGAAGTTCCGTTTGGAAATAAGGCGTGGGAAGAATGGCGTCCGAGAAAAGATTTCCTGTGAACTCGGCGCGAATTTCTTCCAGACCGTAGCGGTCCAGCATCTCCAGATTGTAGATCTGGACTTTGTCCGGATCGAGGAAAGCGGCGGCTTCGCGAAGGAAGACTTCTCGCATGCTGCGCTTGGCGGAATCATGAGACAGAGAATGCAGCCACTCATGGGCCAGCAAATTGCCAAGCGGAACGGATGCGTCCGCGTTGATAAAAATTACTCCGGGGTTGTCGGGGCTGACAAACCCAGTATTTCGTCCAGAGTCAGAGTGTTCCGGTAGCCGGAAGGCTTCGACGGCGATTCCCGTAGCTTCGCTAAAGTCTCGGGTGACGGCACGAAGGGCTGGTGAATATACACTTTGCGGGGTGCCGCCGAGCTGGTCGGCGATTCCTGCGAGGGTTTCCGCGTCACGGTTGTTGAGTCGGTCGCTGTTTTCATAAGTAAACTCAGCAGGGGTGCTTTCCAGCGCTGTATTATTGAAAATATCCGAAATTTTGCCAAGTGAAAACGAAACGTCACCGGTGGAATGGGTGCCGTAGACGGGCTTGTTGTAGGAGATGGAGGAATCAAGTGCGGCAATGACTTCGGCAGGGGTCTGGAAGTCAAAGCCCTTTTGATTCAGGGATTGGCGGACGCGGTCGAGGTCCGCCATTTCGCCGATGGGGAGAAAGAAGGCGTTTGCTTCATTGGTGCGATCGATGGAGCGGCCTTGTTTGTTTTTCCGGCGCGTGGTTTTTTTCGAACGGAGTGAAATAAAAGCCGCAAGTCCGGAGACTTGCGGCTTTTTGAGAAGAAAAAGAAAAAGAAGATCAGATATCGGCAACCGGGAGATTCGCCACTTCCTCGCGGACTTTCTCGGCAAGTGGTGTCGAGAGGTAGCGCTCGGTGGACGAGCAACCGACGGTGACGATGCGCTTGCCCTTGAACTCGGGACGCTTGGCGATTTGCAGCGCGGCCCAGACGTTGGCGCCCGTGGAAATACCGGCGGGCAGGCCTTCGACTTGTGCGAGGGCTTGCGCGGTGGCGAAGGCGTCTTCGTTGGTCACCTGGATGACTTCATCGATGACTCCGACGTTGAGGTTTTTCGGGATGAAACCGGCGCCGATGCCTTGGATCATGTGAGGGCCGGGAGCGCCCCCGGAGATGACGGGGCTGTTGGTCGGCTCAACGGCAAAAACCTTGAGATCGGTGCGGCTTTTGATCACTTCCCCTACCCCGGTGATGGTGCCGCCGGTGCCGACACCCGCGACGAACGCGGCGATGTTGCCTTCGGTGTCTTTCCAGATTTCCTCGGCGGTCGTTTCGCGGTGGACTTGCGGGTTCGCCGGATTGTCGAATTGGCCCGGACCGAAGGAGCCGGGATTTTCTTCGAGCAGTTGCTTGGCCTTGGCGATCGCGCCACCCATGCCTTTGGCACGCGGGGTGAGGACGATTTCCGCACCGAGCAAACGAAGCAGCACGCGGCGCTCGATGGACATGCTTTCCGGCATGGTCAGGATGACGCGGTAGCCCTTGGCACGGGCCACGAAAGCGAGGGCGATGCCGGTGTTTCCGGAAGTCGGCTCGATGATGAGGCCGCCGGGTTTGAGGAGACCGTCGCGCTCGGCGGCTTCGATCATCGCCTTGCCGATGCGGTCTTTGACGCTGAAGAGCGGATTGAAAAATTCAGCCTTCACGTAAACTTCCGCATCGAGACCGGCGGTGAGGTGGTTGAGGCGGACCAGCGGGGTGTTGCCGATGGTGGCAACCATATTATCTGCAATAGCCATTTCAGGTATGATGTTGGGTTGATGATGAATCTTAAATCTGGAAGTCCGAGGAATTCGAATCCAGGTGAAGTCCGCACTCGTATTTGTTTCCGCCAAAGCGGCTGGACTCGGCATCATCCTTTGAAGCAGGACGCGTGCTATGCCAGTCCCCCATGGTGACATATCCGGCAGCTTCCAGCGGATGGTGCGGAATGTCGTTCTGGTGATAGTAAATATCCACCTGCGCATCCGCCCAATCGAGAATCGGATAGGCTTTCAGCGTTTTCTTCTGCTGCTCCACGAACGGGCGGTCCGCGCGGGTCTTCGACTGCGAACGGCGGAGGCCGCTGAGCCAAACGTCCGCGCCGATTTCCTTCAGCGCACGGTTCATCGGCTCCACCTTGGTGATGAGGCCGTATTGATCCGCGCCTTCCTGATCGCGCTCCCAGAGATTCCCGTAAAGCGCCTGAAGGCGGGCGGCGGAAAGCTTCGGTTGGTAAACGCGCAGATCGAGGTTTTTGAAACGCGCCATCAGATCATCGGCGTAGCGATAGGTTTCCGGGAAAAGGAAACCGGTATCGATGAAAACGACGGGAATCTGAGGCGCGTGTTCGTGGATGAGATGAAGCATCACCGCTGCCTGCAAACCGAAACTGGTGGAGGCAACGAGGCGGTCACCGAGTTGCTCGTGGAGCAAACGGAGACGCTCGCCGGCCCGCAACGGTGCGATGGCGGCGGAGAGTTCCGCAGGATCGACATCCTGCGGAGGGGTGGCTGGAATTTCAAATTTGAGAGCTTCCATAAAAATCGAGTGAGGGAGAAATCAAGCGATGCCCGCGTAGGCTTCCGACTTGATATGTTTGTGGAAATCACCGCCCTGGATCGTTTTGGCAACGTATCCGGCACGGATCACGAAATCCCCGAAGCGTTCGCCTTCGGTCCGGTTCTTCGCGTAATCCGCGATGATCGGGGAAAGCAGCTCCTTGAGCTTGGTGCCGGGGACATTTTCCCGATAGAGCTTCGACAGCCGCTGGCCGTGGAACCCTCCACCGAGATAAACATTGTATGCGCCGGGCGAACGTCCGACGAAACCGATTTCGGAAATGAACGGACGGCCGCAACCGTTCGGGCAGCCGGTCATGCGGATCGTGATCGCATCGTGGCGCAGGCCGCTTTGCTCGATCACTTCCTCAAGTTCATCGATGACTTTCGGCAGATAGCGCTCGGCTTCCGCCAGGGCGAGACCGCAGGTCGGCAGGGAAACGCAGGCGATGGAGTTCAGGCGCAGCGCGCTTTGCAGGTGGCTGTCCTTGATGCCGTATTCTTCGAGCAGGCGCTCGATGGCTTCGCGTTTTTCCGGAGAAACATTCGCGATCATCAGGTTCTGGTTCGCGGTGAGGCGGAAGTCTCCGTCGTGGATTTTCGCGATCTCGCGAAGGCCCGTGCGCATCGGATAGGAAGGCGTGTCGAGCACGCGGCCACCGGCGATGAAGAGCGTGAGGTGGTGCTTGCCGTTCTCCCCTTCCACCCAGCCGTAGCGGTCGCCGTTGTCTTCGAAAACGAACGGACGCACCGGCTCCAGATCGTAGCCGAGGTATTCGTTGATCTTGGCGAGGATCCAGTCCGGTCCGTAATCGTCCACGGTGTATTTGAAGCGGGAATGCTTGCGGTCCGTGCGGTCGCCGAAATCGCGCTGCACGAGCACGACTTTTTCCGCGACATCGACGACTTGCTCCGGCGTGCAGAAACCGATGACATCGGCGAGACGCGGGAAGGTCGCTTCATTGCCATGGGTCGAGCCCATGCCGCCGCCGACGGCGACGTTGTAACCGACCACTTCGTCGTTCTCGATGATGGCGATGAACGAAAGGCAGTTCGCGTAAATATCGACGTCGTTCGAGGGTGGAACGGCGACGGTGATCTTGAACTTCCGCGGCAGGTAGGTCTTGCCGTAGATCGGCTCCACGACTTCCTCGGAGGAAACGACTTTTTCCTCATCGAGCCAGATCTCGTGATAAGCGCGGGTCTGAGGCGTGAGATGGGCGGAAATGTCTTTCGCGACTTGCAGCGCGGCGGCGTGGGCCTTGGAAAGATGTGGATTCGGATTGCTCATCACGTTCCGGTTCACGTCACCGCAAGCGGCGATGGTATCGAGCGCGATGGCGTTGATTTCCTGCATGGTGCGCTTCAGGTTCGTCTTGATGACGCCGTGGAACTGGAACGCCTGGCGGGTGGTCAGCTTGATGGTGCCGTTCGCATACTGCGTGGCCATGCGGTCCGTTTCCAACCATTGGTGCGGAGTGACCACACCGCCGGGAACACGGATGCGGATCAGGAAGGAGTAGGCTTTTTCCAGCTTGTGCTTGCGGCGGTTCGCGCGGATGTCGCGGTCGTCCTGTACGTAGGCACCGTGGAACTTGATCAGCTGCGTGCTGTCTTCGGAGATGTTACCGGTGGACGAATCGGCAATTTCTTCAGCCAACGTCCCGCGCAGGTAGTTGCTGTCGATTTTGATGTATTCGTTCGCGGAAAGTTTCTTTTCGCTCATGGGAGGCAAATGGGGAAAGAGATCGGTGATCAGGAAAGGAATTAGTAAACGTCGCGCTGGTAGCGTTTGGTTTTCTTGAGGTTCTCGACGTAAGCCTCAGCGGCTTCACGGGTGATGGCGGCTTCGTTTTGAACGATGGAAATAAGTGCTTCGTTCACATCGTGCGCCATGCGGCTGGCATCGCCGCAAACGTAGAAGTGCGCGCCTTCTTCAAGCCATGCGTAAACTTCCGCGGAGCGCTCGATGAGGCGGTCCTGCACGTAAACTTTCTCCGGCTGGTCGCGGGAAAAGGCGACGTCGAGGCGGGTGAGCACGCCTTCCTTGAGGTGATCCTGCCATTCGAGCTGGTAGAGGAAATCGTAAAGGTAGTGCTGGTCTCCGAAGAACAACCAGCTTTTGCCTTTCGCACCCACTGCCCCGCGATGTTCGATGAACGAGCGGAACGGCGCGACGCCGGTGCCGGGACCGACCATGATGATCGGCGTGTTGTTATCGGCGGGCAGGCGGAAGTTTTTGTTCGGCTGGATGAAAAGCTGAACATTCGAGCCGATCTTCGCTTCATCCGCGATGTAGGTGGAGCAAACGCCCTTGCGCTTGCGGCCGTTGGTTTCGTAGCGAACAGCGGCGACGGTGAGATGGACTTCATCCGGATGCGCCAGCGGGCTGGAAGCGATGGAATAAAGACGCGGTGGCAGTTTGCGGAAAACGCCGGTGAGTTTCTCAGCGGACAGACCGTGAGGCGCGAAGTCGTGCAAGGCATCGACGATCTCGCGGCCGTAGGTGTATTCCTTGAGCTTGTCCTTGTTTTCCTCGGAAAGCAGTTCGCGGAGTTTCGCGGAATCCGCTGCTTCGGCCAGCTTGGTCAACACGGCGCGGGAAAGGCCGGTGATGTCGAAATCTTCACGAAGCGCGTCCGCGAGGAGTTTCTTGCCGAGGTTTTTCACTTCGACTTCCTCGGTGCCTTTCAGCTTCGCGGTTTCGAGAACGGCTTGCACGACGTCCGGCGCATTGAGTGGCACAACGGCGAGAGCGTCGCCCGGCTCGTAAGTCAGACCGGAACCTTCGAGGGAAAACTCGATGTGCACGGTTTCCTTGGAAGTGCCTTCGCCATTGAGCACGACGTTATCGATCACTTCGGAAGGGAACGGATTCTTCTTTCCGTATTCGACGGAGGCGACCGCGGGGGCGCTGTAGGAAACCGGGGTCTCGGCGACCGCTGCCGGAGCAAGCGCCTTGAACGCGCTGTCCACCCAAGTGGTGTAGTTTTCCTCATAATCCACATCGCAATCCTGACGCGGGATCACGCGGGTCGCGCCGAGCGCTTCGAGGCGGGCGTCGAAATCTTTGCCGGTTTGGCAGAATTTTTCGTAAGCGGTATCGCCGAGCGCGCAGACGGAGAATTTCACGTCTTTCAAGTTGAGCTGCTCGCTCAGGAATGCCTTGTGGAAACCTGCGGCATGCTCCGGAGGTTCGCCATCGCCCCAAGTGGAGACAATCACGAGCAGATTAGTCACCTTTGCGATATCCGCCGGGGAGGATTCCGCCATGTTTTTCGCCACGGCCTGAAAACCGCGTTTCTTCGCTTCCTTTACGGTACGGTCCGCCAGACCTTCCGCGTTTCCGGACTCCGAACCATACAGAACGGTCAGTTTCGCACTGGCGGCAGGAGCTTTCGCTGGCACTGCGGCCGCACTTCCGGCGGCAAGAAACCCGCTGAGCCAGCCGCGCTGGACTGGATCAAAAGAGGGTAAAAGAGAATCCAGCAATCGACGCTGGTCGGCATTGAATGGGGCGTGCTCTGGAAGCATAATCCTTAGTTACTTACCTCACATTATGAGGTTTCGCGGTGAAAATGGAGGGAAAATGCCCGATACGCAACTCATTTCTTGGGGAAATCCTGCGGACTCTCAAGTGCGACTGCTTCATTTGGCACCGTTTTATCGATTCTTCCAATAATCAGGATCGCGTGCCGCATGTTCAAGCCATCGGATGAAAATCGATGACAGCCGATGAATATGCCTGCCGGAATGAAGTTCAAAACTGGCAGCGAATTGCCAGCGGACTTTTTTAACAACATATCGGATTACAAAAAAGGGAGCCTTACCGGCTCCCTAAGTCTTTAATTTTCAGATGGTGCACTCGAGAGGACTCGAACCTCCACGGGGTTGCCCCCACTAGAACCTGAATCCGAGGTTTTACGTAATTTCAATGATTTTCGATGATCACCAAAGCGCACCTTTGACCATCTATATGTCATTGAAAATCATTAATTAACAAAAATACATCAATAGCACCCGCGATCATTCATACTTTTTTATAAGTGCAAAAACTGCCGGAAAACTGCCGGAAAGAAATTCGCTAGAGGCACTCCCCTTTTTCCACATTTTGTAGAAGATCAACCCCACACGAAGCAGGGTTCTCGTTGAAACAATCTTTGTTTGCCAAAAATCAAGATCATGACTGAGGACATAAGTATCGAATGACAATCAATAACTACAGATAACATTTTGCAACTCACTTTCCATCAGTGAATTGTAAAATGAAATGACGATAAAACGCAGCCGTCCACGTATTCCTCTGAAAGCAAGCGGTTCCGATAATTTACAGGACGTATCTCGAGCCGCTTTTTCGAAATCTGATGCCCGTTACTGGCTCGTTCCTGGTCGACTCTTCAAGGATCACGGCGTTGCTGATTACTCGTGTCGGTTTTCCCACAAGGGACAACGTGCTCAAGTATGCTTGAAAACCGCCAATCAACGGGAGGCTGCGAGGAAAGCAGCCGATCTATTTTCAAAAATCCTCGCGGAAGGTTGGGAGGCTGGACTTGCCGACTACAGGCCAGAAAAAATTTCAGAAAAGCAGGCCTACTCCACGGTTGGTGATCTCATTGAGGCTGCATCCAGTTTGTCTTCAGTTCGCCCCCAAACGCTTCAACTTTACATTCAAGCTTTTCGCTGCCTTGTGAGTGAAATTCACCGGATCACTTCCGATGATAAAAACGACTTCGGTAAAGGTGGAACACTTCGGTAAAGGTGGAACAAAAGCATGGAGGCAAAAAGTTGATGCCGTCAAACTTGATTCCTTTACGGCCGCCGATGTGGTGGCTTGGAAAAACGAAAGGATCCGTTCTAGAGGGAAAGATCCCATTGCCAAAAAACAGGCTCAAATCACAGCGAATTCCATCATTCGCAATGCCAGAGGTTTGATGGGCAAAAAAATCCTGCCGTTTCTTGAGCAAACCATTACTCTACCATCCCCTCTTCCCTTTGCTGGTGTGCCACTGGAAAAGGCCGGATCAATGCGGTATATCTCAAAAATTGATCCTTATCAAATCCTTGCCGAAGCAAAAGAAGAGCTTTCTTCTTCCGAACCGGAAGCTTTCAAAATTCTTGTTTTGGCGCTGGTTTGCGGACTCCGGCGTGGCGAAATCGACAATCTGTTATGGAGAGCTTTTGATTTCAACCAATCCACTCTGAAAATTGAAACCTCGGAATACCATCAACTAAAAAGTGATGACAGTGCAGGTACCATCGATCTTGATTCAAACACTAAAGTCCTTTTTCAAAACTATCGAAAAGAGCAACCCGATGCTTTATTCGTCGTCAACAGTGTCAATGACCCTACGTTGTCCGGCTTCAAGAAAGCGGTCCGTTACCGGTGCAACTCCGAGTTTTCCACAGCAATTAAATGGCTAAAAAGCAAAGGCGTAAAGAGTCAAAAACCTATTCACACTCTGCGTAAAGAAATCGGAAGCATCATTGCCTCTGAACATGGGATTTTTGCAGCCAGTCGTTATCTTCGCCATGCGGATATTCAAATAACAGCCTCCGTTTACGCCGATAAAAAGTCCGTTGTAACGCCAAAGTCTTTAGGCCTTATGTTGAGCAAGAACCACCCAGAACATCTTCCTGCCAATATTTCCACTGCAAAAAATGAGAAATACCCGACCCCACCAAAGCATACGCCTTAGAAGGGCCTGCACCGTTTTGCTCCCCGACATGACCATCATCTATTTTTGAATGAAGTCAGGGGAGCCAAACGGCTTCATCGCGACTCCCAAAGAAGTTTCTTCGTAGGAAAATTGATTCCCCAGCATTGGTCTCAACGGAGAAGGTCGTTCAAATCTGATCTTCGGAACCGAAAAATTCCGCCGGGCGTCCGTCTAGGTTTGAGTTTCCCACTTTTAACCCAACGATGGAGGGTCGCAGGAGATATTCCCAAATGGTGGCAAGCATCGTAAGAATTATTGATACCCGCAAAAAAAAGTGACGCCGGAAACCCCACAACTACGGAGGAAAATTCGTCACTCTATTATGCGATTATCAATAATCCAAGGTTCTTCAGAATTGTCCGGCGTCACATTGGTGGAGTTATCAGGGGTGATTTTTTGCATTTAAACAATCTTTCACGTAATCGTAACGCAGGTGTTCCCATGTGGGTGCGAAATGTTGCTTCCCCTTCCTTCATGCCATCGGAAATAAATTCAGAAAAATCACTTCTACGATTGCAGGATAACCCAACTAGGTGGACTTCTTTCGAAATGCGGGGTAATAGCTCTGGGTTTGGAAATGAGAATCCCGCCGGGGATCGGACCACTGGCGGGACTCGTCTTGTATCGTGACTGGAAGGGCGGATTTCCGCCCATCAATCGGCGGAGTACTTGCGCCGTGAGACGCAATCGATGGCTTCGGCGAGTTGCCGGAAGGTTTTCGCACCGGTGGCGGCCGGTGGATAGACGACCGGGAGATGGTCCAAGGTGAGGCGTTCCTCGCGGTCGAAGC
>JASGGK010000019.1:0-43669 GCA_047605125.1 Luteolibacter sp. | reverse complement strand
GGGGAGGAGGATTTTCACCCCTCAATCCAACCCCGCCGGGTCCGAAGAATCAATCTTTAAGCATACGTGTATTTGCCTGCCGTCGTCAGAATGTTGTCAGTTTAAATTGTATTTTATTGGTTATCAGTATATTATGGAATCAAAAAACCTAACGTGGGTTCGAATCCCACCCTCTCCGCCATCATGATCCAAATGCGAACTCGCAGTAGGATTTTCGCAACTCTTTGAAATCAAGTCACTTGCGAAAAGGTCCAAGTTCACCGCGAACCACTGAGTTCGTATTTGAGTGCTCCACGTATGCGGATTTTCCTGAATCGGTTCCTTTTTCGGGTCCAGCCGGTGAACTCTAACCTGACGCAGAAGCAGCCGCAGAAGGTCGCATTGCTCGTCGAAAGAAACGCCCGCAATCGTCTGCTCAAAGTCCAAGAGGTTCTTGGCCACAAGGTGCTCGTCCGTCACCGCTCGCTCACGGTAGGCAATGTCGATCTTCACCTTCTCGATCTCCCGTTCCAGCTCGTGCTTCTGCTTCGCCAAGTCTTCTGCAGCCGCGAGGGTTCTGCGGATGATCAGCCCTAGTTTGATCGCTCTGCGCCTCGAGATTGCATTCCGATCTTGCCTACGGTCGGGTTTTCCAGATGCTGCGCCCTGAAAATGTACGACGCGATCATCATTGGAGGCGGCCCCGGAGGCAGCACGGCAGGCAGTGTGTTGGCAAAGGCCGGGAAAAAAGTGCTCATCCTTGAGCGGGAAAACTTTCCGCGTTTCCACGTCGGTGAATCGCTCATTCCTTACGGCAATGACGTGCTGAAGGAAATCGGCGCGTGGGACAAGATGATGGAGCTCGGGTTCATGGAAAAACTTGGCGCGGAATTCGTCCTCGGGAACTCGAAGGCCGCGATCAACATCATCTTCGGCCGCTACCTGAAACCCGGTTACGCGCAGACATTTCAAGTCGAGCGTGCGCGTTTCGACAATCTGCTTTTGGAAAACTCCGTCTCGCTCGGCTGTGAAGTCTGGCAGCAGGCGAAAGTTTCCTCTGCGGAAGTCATGGAAAACGGCGCGACCGTTACATGCGAATACCAAGGCCAAACACACAAACTTTCCTCGCGCTGGATTCTCGATGCCAGCGGACGCGATGCGTTTCTCGGCCGCCAGATGAAATTGCCGAAGACCGATCTCGGTCTTCCGAAAAAATTCGCTACCTTCGCGCATTTCAAAAACGTGAAACGCAACGACGCGCCGTCGCAGGGGCACATCACCATTGTGCGCCTCGATTTCGGCTGGTTCTGGATGATTCCTCTCGATGCGGAAAAAACCTCGGTCGGTCTGGTGCAAACGCTGGAACACTTCAAAGCCACCGGACTCAGCCCGGAAGCATGTTTTGAATATGTGGTGGCGAATTCCACCGAACTCCGGAAGCGCATGGGAAATGCCGAGCGTGTTTGTGATTACTCGTTTGCGGGCGATTACACCTATCGCCATTTGCAGAATGCCGGTCCGCGCTGGTTGCTGATCGGTGATGCAGCGGGCTTCATCGATCCGATTTTCTCTTCCGGTGTGATGCTTGCCATCAAGTCCGGCCATCTCGCGGCGAAGCAAGTGGTCGCGGCGGATGCAAAAGGCGGCTCGCTCAGCGAAAGCGCGCAGAAGCGTTACACGAAGAAAGTCGGCAAAATGGCGCAGGTCTTCCTGAACATGATCAAGATGTTCTACGACAACCATTCCTTCGAAGTCTTCATGACGCCTCAGCCACCGCGAGGCATGGAATGGGCGGTGAACAATCTCGTCGCAGGAAACACCCATCTCGGCTGGCGGTTGCAATTCCACGTCTGGCTTTTCTACCGGGTCTGCTGGCTGCAACGGTTCTTCCGTATGGTGCCGAAGCTCGATCTGACCCAGCCGGAAGTGAAACCCATCCCGACAACCTCCACTCCCTGAACCATGTCTCAGGAACCGGCTGAAACCTATGATGTGGTGATCCTCGGTGGCGCGCTCTCGGGCGGTGCGACGGCGAACGTTTTGCTGAAACGCAATCCCGGCATCCGCATTCTCATTCTCGAACGCACCGAACAACTCACGCGTCGGGTGGGAGAGGCGACAGTGGAAGTGAGCGCGTTTTTCATGGGCCGCGTGCTCGGCCTGACCCGCTATCTGAATGAAAACCACATCGCGAAACAGGGACTGCGTTTCTGGTTCAAGAATGAGGAGGTGAAAAACGTCTCGCACGCCAGCGAGCTCGGCGCGCGCTATCAGGTGAGGCTTCCTTCCTATCAGCTGGATCGCGCGACCTTCGATGAAGAAGTGCTGCGCCGTGCCGGAGTGGCGGGAGCGCGGATTTTACGCCCGGCGACGATCCGCAATGTGGAATTGGTGGATGGGGGCGAACAGAAGATCGAATTCAAATACCGCGACGAAATCCACACGGTGAAAGCTCGTTGGGTGGTCGATGCATCCGGCGTTGCCGCGTTGCTGGCCCGCAAAAACGGTTGGTGGCGGCGCAATGACGAGCATCCCACGGCGGCGGCGTGGTCGCGCTGGAAAGGTCTCAAGGACTGGGACGGTCTGGAGCTTGCGCGGAAATATCCGGAGTGGTCGAAGGTCGTGCACGGCGTGCGCGGCACCGCGACGAACCACATCATCGGCGACGGCTGGTGGAGTTGGTGGATTCCTCTCAAGGGGGGGGATACCAGTGTGGGCATCGTGTTCGACCAGCGCATCGTCGATTGGCCGGAAGGCGGCAAAGTCGGCGAACGTCTGAAAAATTTCCTGATGGAACACCCCGTCGCAAAGGAAATTCTGGAAGACGCGACCTACGATGAAGAAGACGTCCACTGGCGGCGGAATCTCGCGTATTACAGCACGACCTTTGCGGGCGATGGATTTGTTTTGGTCGGTGATGCCGCCGCGTTCATGGATCCGTTCTACAGTCCGGGGATGGATTGGATTTCCTTCACCACCACCAGCGCCGCGCATCTGATCACGCGCCAACGCAGGGGTGAAGGCTGCATCAAGGAAGCGGTGGCGAAGCACAACCGGGATTTCGCGATTTGCCACAAGCGCTGGTTCAACAGCGTTTACAAAGACAAGTATCACTACATGGGCGAGTTCGATCTCATGAGCCTCGCGTTCCGTCTGGACCTCAGTCTTTACTATTGGGGCGTGGTGGAACCTCCGTTTCGCGAAGGAGAAACCGCGCTGCATTCGCCGCCGTATTCTCCGCCGAGCGGCAAGGTGTTCGCCGGGTTGATGGGCCTTTATAACAGACGCTTCGCCGCGATCGCGAAACGGCGTCGTCGGCTTGGTTTGTTGGGCCGCACGAACAAGGACCAGCGCTGCCTCATTCCGGGATTCACGCTGGAGCGGAAAGACATGTTCCGCCTGTTCGGCATGCTCGGGGAGTGGGCGATGCTGGAACTGCGCGAAGGCTGGCGCTCGTGGGGCGCGGGGGATGAAACGATGCCGGACGCCAATCCGATGCCCGAAGTTCCCTGATTTATTTTATGAGAAAGACGACGTTGTTTTATCTGGTGACGCTTTTGGTCGTAGGGTTTGGGATTCTCGCAATCCTTCATTTCGGCAAGGATCTTCCATCGCCGGGAGGTGTGCCGCAGCATTCAGCCACCGCATTTTCCGATTCGCTGATGGAATCAGTGGCGAAAGATCTGAAGCATCATGTGAATCAGCCGTTAAGCCATCTTTTCGTGCAGCTTCTGGTAATCATCGGTGCCGCGCGATTGCTGGGAGGTTTGTTCACGAAACTCGGCCAACCTTCGGTGATCGGGGAAATGACGGCGGGGATTTTGCTCGGACCATCGTTGTTCGGGTTGCTCGCGCCGGATGCGTTTCACTTTGTTTTCCCCACGGAATCGCTGGGTACGCTGAAGCTGCTCAGCCAGCTCGGCGTTTGTCTTTTCATGTTCACGGTGGGGATGGAGTTGAACATGCAACACGTGCGCCACAAGGCGCATGTCGCGGTGGTGGTGAGCCATGCGAGTATCGTGGCGCCGTATTTCCTTGGCGTGGCGTTGGCTTACTTTTTGTTCAGCCGTCTGGCCCAACCGGGCACGAGTTTTACGGCGTTCGCATTGTTCATGGGAATTTCCATGAGCATCACGGCGTTTCCCGTGCTCGCGCGGATTTTGGGCGAACGGAAACTGACGAAAACATTTCTCGGCAGCACGGCGATCACTTGCGCGGCGGTGGATGACGTCACCGCATGGAGCGCGCTGGCCTTTGTGGTGGCGATTGCGAAAGCGACGAGTATCGGCGCTTCGGCTCTGAATCTCAGCCTGGTGGTGTTGTTTATCGCGGTGATGCTTTACGGCGTGCGCTTGCTGCTTCCGCGCGTAATCGGCGCTCAAGAGTTCGCCCAACCCGATCCATCGCGGCGCACGCTGGCGTTGGTCGTCTGTGTGGTGATCGGTGCCGCGTTCTGCACGGAAGTGATCGGCATCCACGCGTTGTTCGGCGCGTTTTTGGCCGGCGCGATCATGCCGGATATCAATAATTTCCGCCACAAACTTTCCGTCAGGGTGGAAAATTTCAGTACGGTTTTGTTGCTGCCATTGTTCTTCGCCTACACCGGTCTGCGCACGCAGATCGGTCTGGTAAATGATCTGAACGGCTGGCTGCTTTGCGGATTGATCATTTCCGTCGCAACGCTCGGAAAGCTCGGTGGCACCGCGATCACCGCGCGTTTCACCGGGATCGGTTGGCGGGATTCCCTTCGGCTTGGCGCGCTGATGAATACGCGCGGTTTGATGGAGTTGATCGCGCTGAATATCGGCTACGATCTCGGAATCCTGTCACCGCGCATTTTCACGATGTTCGTGATCATGGCTCTGGTAACCACCTGCATGACCGGACCGTTGCTGACGTTGTTCGGCCGCTTGCGTGAGGAAGAAAACAGCGAAGTGCTGGCTGCTGAAAAAGTGTGATTGCAAAAGTGTGATTGCTTTTGGGAATCAGGCCGTGGAAGTCATTTTACGGCTGAATCACTTTTGTTTAATTTGGTCTCGCGCAAAGGCGCAAAGGAAGAGGGGATAACTTTGAGGAGCGCCAGCTGCGTGCTCTTCGCATCCTGTTTCCTAAACTTGAATTTCTTCTCTTCCTTTGGCCTCTGCGTCTTTGCGCGAGAACTAAATCAGTTCGTCCGCGACAGCTTGCCGATGCCGCGTTTGACGAGTTGGGTGTCCACGGCGGTGGAGGTGTTTTCGTCGAGGTAGATGGTGAGATTTTCGTCGAGGAACTCGATGGAATGCAGCGGCTGGAGGTTGCTGTTGAAGGCGGAGATGAGATCGTTCATGTTCTTGATCTCGCGGCCGTTCACCTTGGAAACGATGAGGTTTCTCAACCGCTCGTAACCGACGGTGGCGGGCGTGGGAATCGCTCCGCTGAGGAAAATCACGCGGTCGATTTTACCTTCGTATTTTTCCGGATTTTCATAGGCGTCCAACAGATTGAGCGGAGCGCGGCTGGTCCATTCTTCTCCGAAGGCTTCGAGGAGCGGGCGGGAGAGTTCCTGGAAAATGAAGCCGCCTTTGACGAGGTAGCTGGGCGCTTTTCCGAAATGATAGCCGGGGACGAGTTTCTTTGATTCTTCCTCGCGGGTGAGGGTGGCTTTGACTTCGAGTGGTTTGCCTTCGCGCTGGAGGGAAATGGAAATGACATCGCCGGTGGCGTGGCTGCCGCGAACGAGATGGCCCCAGAAGACGCTGCCGTAGTTCGGGTGCTCGAAGTAGCCGAGACGGTCGATTTTCCGACCGTCGATGGAAAGGATCACATCGCCTTGGCGGATGCCCGCGAGATCGGCGGAGCCACCTTTGCGGACGGATTTCACGTAGATGCCGCCGACATCGTCCTGAAGCTGGAGCCACTTGCGGAATGATGCGTCTTCGGTGAGGGCGATGGTGACGCCGAGTGAAGGGAAGCCGTCATAGGTGCCGTCCGCCGCGCCATCGATGAAACGGCGGATGATATCCGTGGCGGTGACATCACAGATTTGATCCTTCGCGTCATAGCTGATGAGCACGCCCGCGAGTTTTCCGTCACGCAGGACCGGCAGCGAGAAACTGCTGGCGGCGTCCTGCATGGAGGCTTTGACCTGATAGGTGAGGAAGTTCTGGCCGGGCAGGAAATTCGCGGCGAGATCGATGCTCTGGAATGTGCCGGCTGTCAGCAGGCTGGTACCGTTTTCCTCGATCTGGAGAATATCGAGATTGTCGCCGATGGCGGATGGATCGGAGATTTCGAGCGGATTGGTGCCGGCGAAGAAGGTTTTTCCCTCTTCCTCATCCGCCGGACCAAGCAGGGCGAGATTCGCTTCGTAATCGACGGCAACGACCTTTGCTTTGGCAAAGCGGGTGCCATCGGGCGATTCGAATTCGAGATAGGTGGCGTCCGCGACGAGCTCGGCGGAGGTGAGAACCTGCTGCGGGCCGACGATGGCGGCGAGCGCGCGGCGCGAGGAGGGCGAGAGTTTTTCCCATGGTTGCGATGGATTCCATTTTTGTTGGGTGGAATTCAGGCGCACGACGGAGGTCTTGATATCGACCGGCGCGGGCCGCGTTTCACCGGGAATGATGATCGGCTGGCTGGCGGCGGGAGATGCCGTTTCCGCCGTTTTTTTCTGCGGTTGGCAGGCGGCAAGCAGGAGAACAAGGGGCAGGGTGAAATGCGGGCGCATATGGCGGAAGCGGGTGGGGAGGATTATTTCAAACCGAGGACATCCTGCATGTCGTAGAGACCGGCGGGTTTGTCGGCGAGCCAGTGGGCGGCGCGGACGGAACCGGCGGCGAAGGTCATGCGGGACGATGCTTTGTGGGTGATTTCGAAACGCTCGCCATCGGCGGCGAAAAGCACGGTGTGATCACCGACGACATCTCCGCCTCGGAGGGTGTGCATGCCGATTTCACGCGGCGGACGCGGGCCGATATTGCCGACGCGGCCGTGGGAGATGTCATTTTCGTAGGACGTTTTGGTTTCCTCGTTGAGGATTTCAAGAATCGTGCGTGCGGTGCCGGATGGTGCGTCGATCTTGTGCTTGTGGTGCATTTCGATGACTTCGATGTCGAAGCGATCTTGCGTGAGCAGGCGCGCGGTCTGGCGGGTGAGCCAGAAAAGGGTGTTCATGCCGACGGAGTAGTTTGAGGCGAAAACGATGGGCAGAGTTTTCGCGGTTTCATGGATGAGGGCGCGCTCTTCGTCGGTGTGGCCGGTGGTGCCGATGACGAGGCGGGTGCCGAGTTTTTTCGCGGTTTCCAGCACGTTCTTGGTGAAGGTGTGGGTGGTGAAATCGATCACGCAATCCGCCTTGGCCATGGCGGTTTCCAGATCTTCGCCGCGATCATGCGTGGCGGCGACGGCTGCATTTTGATCCGCTTGCGCGGCGGCGAGGATGGCTTGGCCCATGCGGCCCGAGATTCCGGTGATGAGGAGGTTGAGCATTGAAGATTTCGGATTGAAGATTGTCGATTGAGGGAGATCAGTCTTCCCAGATCATGTATTTGAGACGGATCGCCTGGGCGGCGGCTTCGGCTTCGGCCGCTTTGGGGCCTTTGAAGGAAGCGATTTTTTCCGCGACATCAATCGCAGCTTTCCAGCGCTTTTCATTCTTTAAAATCAGGAACGCGCTGAAACCGCAGCGTTCGAAGTAATCCCACTCGGCGGGCGGGCGGGAAGGGGTGGCGGATTCGAGCACCGAGTAATAGGCGGCGAAGGCTTCGGCGGTGCGCATTTGCTTCGGATTTTCCGGCATCGGCATGTGCTCCAGCGCCATGCCGCGCAGGTATTGGAGGCGGTAAAGCAGGGCGGGCTGGTCTTTGGCGTGGACGAGAAGCTGGTTGTAAATCGAGAGTGCTTCTTCCAGCGACTTCGGATCGGAGGATCCTTGGGCGTAATAGGCTTCGCTCAGCAGAAAACCGGCGGGAAGGCGCAGCGGATCGTCTTGCTTGAGCGTGTTGAACCACTTGCCGAGGAATTTGATGGCCTCCGGCAGTTTGTTGAGATCGACGACATCAATCATGAGCCGCGCTTTTTCCAGAACGGCGATGGGTGTGAGGGGACCGTTTTGGCTGATGGCTTTATCGAACAAAATCAATGCTTCCTCGCGGGATTTCGGCGTGCCACCGAGGGCGGCGGAGCGGGCGGCGATGAGCCAGCAGGCTTGGGCGCGGGATGCGTCCGTGTCGGTGGTGGCGAGACGCTCCAACACGAGGCGCGCATCGTTGAAATTTCCGGTTTCGAACAAATTCCGTCCGAGAATGAAGGCGGCTTCGGAGGCGATGGGCTGGTCGGCATATTGCTCCATCACCGCGCGGGCGAGCGGCATGGTGACGGCCGGATTTTTCGAAAGATCGGCGAGACGGAGCTGGGCGTGGACGAGCGAAGCGGCAGGGAGGCTTTCGCGGATGCCGGGTAATGCGGTGATGATGTCCAATTGCGCGGCGGCGTAGGAAAGATCGGGCGGAGCGGTGGAAAGCGCGCATTCCGCGCCCCACAAGCGGGCTTCCGGCACGCGCGGATGATCCGGGTGCTCGCTGAGGAAGGCATCCGTCAGTTTGCGGGCTTTTGCCGGATCGGGCTCGCTGAGGGCGCGCTCAAGCTGAAGCTCGGTTTGAAGGAGCTGGTCCTTGGTCGTGCCGTCGCTGGGAAGGGTGTTTCCTTTCAGCATGGCCAAGCGGGCATTGACGCGGGAGATCTGGGAGGATGCTCCGTGGAGGGACGCGGCTGCTTCTTCGAAAAGCTGGGAGGCTTTTTTTGAATCACCCATGGTGAAAGCCGCGCTGGCTTCCAGGAAAGCAGCTTCGCCGATCACGGACGAGCCATCCTTGCTGCCGCGCAGCGCATCGAGGATCAGCGAGGCTTGGTTGAACTTGCCCTCATCGAGAAGCCAGCGTCCTTGCTGGAGCAACACGCGGTTTTTGAAAAATCCGGGCAGAGGTTCCAGCCGCAGACGGTTGAGCAAAATGCGCGCTTCATTTTTGCCGACCGGTGTGCCGATCCGATGCAACGCGACCGCACGGGTGAAAGCGGCGTATGCGGCTAACAAATTCGGCGTTTGATCGGTGGGCCAGCCACGGGAAGAGACGAGATCGGAATCGGTCGGAGAGACTCCGGTATTGCTCCATTGGGCTAGCTGGAGCAAAAGCGGATCGCTGGTTTCCGGCGTTTCCGGCATCCATTGGATCAGGCGGTCGAACACGCTTTCGATCAGCGGTGTGTCCGGATGATTCCGGAGGAAATCCAGCAAGCTTTGGATGGCATCGTCGGTGTTTTGCCGGGCTTGCAGAGCATCGGCCAAACCGAGAGCCGCCGAGTGATAGTGAATCAGCGACTGCCCCTGCGGTTCCTGCAGGAGAGCGGAAAATTTCGCGGCGGCATCGGCCGGTTTTTGCTCGGCGAGCAGAAGTTGCGCTTCGAGAAAATCCGCCAGCGGGCGGTCGTTTTCAGGAATTTCGTTAGCCTGAGGGAAAGCGGCGCGCGCTTCTTCGTTGCGGCCGCTATCGAGCAGGATTTCCACTTTGCGCAAACGGGCGTCCAGCCGGGCTTCACCGGCTGATTCATGAATCAGCCGGTCCATCACAAAGAACGCTTCGGTTTGCTGGTTTTTCGAAATCAGCAGATTGGCGAGAGACAACGAAGCTTCGGTGAAAAAACGGTTTTCCTGCTCCTCGCACAAGGTTTTGAACATGGCGATCGCTTCATCCGTGCGATCCAGCCGCGCCAGTGCCTGGGCTTTCCAAAAGCGCGAATCCGGGTTTTTCTCCATCGCGGGTGTCGTGAGCAACGCGAGGGCATCTTTCGGGCGATCAAAGCGCAGCCATGCTTCGGCGAGTTTGAGCGTGAGGGCGGATTTTTCCTCGGTCTTCAGGCCGGGTTTCGCGAGTTGTTCCTTGTAGCGGGAAATGGCGAGCTCCCACAGGCCGGACGCCAGCGCGTCATCACCCGCCGTCGATGGCGAAGGCGTGGTTTGCCCCAGGCTGAGCGGAGACTGCAACGCCAGCAGGGTGAATACGAACGGCCACAACTTCATCAGATGCGGAAAAACTAGAAGCGCTCCATGGCTATGGCCAGCCCGGAGATGACGGAAATTCGCGCGATCAAACACTTGTGCCGAAAAGCCGGTCCCCCGCGTCGCCGAGGCCGGGCAGGATGTAACCACGGTCATTCAGGCAGCGGTCGAGCGCGGCGACGAAGATCGGCACGTCGGGAAATGCGGCTTCCATCGCGGCGACGCCTTCCGGAGCGGCGACGAGAAATGCGGCGCGGATCGAGGTGGCTCCGGCGGCTTTCAGAGCGCGGACCGCCTCCACGGAAGAACCACCGGTGGCGAGCATCGGATCGAGCACGATGATGTCCCGGTTTTCCAACGCGGGCGGATGTTTCATGTAATACGGTTCCGGCAGCAGCGTTTCCTCGTTCCGCGCCATGCCGATGTGGGCGACGGACGCCTGAGGAATGAGATCGAAAAATCCGTCGAGAAATCCGAGTCCGGCGCGTAAAACCGGCACGAGCGTGATGTTGCGGACCAGGTGATGCCCGGTGGTGATTTCCAGTGGCGTGGGGCAGGGAACCACGCGGGTTTTCAGGTCCGCGGTGACGCTCGGAACCATCAGCGAGGCGACCCGGCGCAAGCGTTGGCGGAATTCCTGCGAAGGGCAATCCGGGTGACGCAGGCGGGTGAGTTCTTCCTGAATCAGCGGATGATCGATGACGTGCGGCATGTCAAATTTTGCGGGCGAGCAGTGTTTTCAGATCGTCGAGGGACAATCCGAGTATGCCTGCCGCAGCCTTCACATCGCCATCTGCATTTTCCAGCACACGGGTGGCGATTTCGGCATTTGTCCAATCGAGGATGTTGCGTCCGGCAGGTGCTGCATTGATGAGCAGATCGAGTGCCTGGCTGAGGGTTTCCTGTGTTTTTGCCGGAGAATTCGCCAAGGGAATGTCCGCAGGCAGAAGGATTTGCGAAGACGCGAGGGCGCAGGCGCGGGCCACCGTGTTTTCCAGCTCGCGCACGTTGCCCGGCCAATGGTGGGCCTGCAGCGCGGTGATGGCTTCGGCGGAAATGCGGATGCGGGCCATGCCGTTTTTCCGCGTGATTTTTTGCAGGAAATACTCGGCCAGCAGCGGGATGTCCTCGGTGCGCTCGCGCAATGCGGGGAGACGGATTTCCACCACGTTCAAGCGGTAGTAAAGGTCTTCCCGGAAACGTCCGGCGGCGACTTCCGCGGAGAGATTCTTGTGCGTGGCGGCGACGATCCGCACGTCGGTGGTGAGTGTTTCGTTCGAGCCGACGCGGGAAAACGAGCCGTCCTGAAGAACTCGCAGGAGTTTCACCTGGATCGAAAGCGGCATGTCGCCGATTTCGTCGAGGAAAAGCGTGCCGCCATCGGCCTGTTCGAAACGTCCGGCCCGGCGGGCGATGGCTCCGGTGAACGAGCCTTTTTCGTGGCCGAAGAGTTCGCTTTCCAGCAGATTTTCCGGAATGGCACCGCAGTTGATGGTGATCATCTCCTTTTGGCGGCGCGGGCTGTATTCGTGTACGGCCTTGGCCACGAGTTCCTTGCCGGTGCCGCTTTCACCGGCGATGAGAACCGGTGCGTCGGAACGTGCGACGCGGCCGACGAGCTTGAAAACTTCCTGCAGGGCGCGGGAAATGCCGATGATTTTCACCCGGCCATCCGGCGTCGGCAGCTCCGCGTCCTGTTGTCCGGCGCTGCGGCGGTCTTCCTGCGTTTGCAGGGCGGATTCGATGACCGGGCGGAGTTCGAAAGCGAGCGATTCCTTGCGCAAAACATCGTGGGCGCCGTGTTGGGTCGCTTCGATGATCTGGGCGGTGGTGGGAAATCCGGCGGTGAGAATGACAAGTGTCTGCGGACTTTGCTGGATGATGCGGCCGAGCAATTCCATGCCGTCGAACGGCTCGACCTGCATGGCGGAGACGACGACAGAAACGGGGGTTTTTTCGACCACCTTGATGGCGTTCGCCGAGTTGTCGCAACGCAGGACGCGCAGATTTTTAGCGGCCAGATGTTTGGTCGCCCAATCGAGAAAGTCGTGATCTGGGTCTACGAGGAGTAGCGTTGTTTCTTCTGAAGAATTTTCCGGCATCGTGGAGGCGCGGGGAAGTGAAGCGGTGGAAGACATGAATGGCACGGAAAAAATAGTCTCTGTGACTTTTGTGCAACTGCTGTGAATATCTTGCTGGATATCTGAAGTCACTCGAAAAAGCGTTTGATGGCGCGTTGTTCCGCAGGGTCAAGTGATTCTTTCCACACTCGGTCTCCGCCCTTGCCGGTGGCATCGATGGTGCCGCCGCTTTGGATGCGGGTGCCTTTTTGCTCCACAACGTGTTCGCCGTTCTGGAGTTCCAGTAAATCTCCTGGTGTCGCGCGGGAAAGATCTTCGGCATTGAGGCCGGTGAGATCGCCGATTTCGGTGCCGTCTTTGCCATCGCCAAGAAGATTCGGATCATGGCCGGGGCCTCGGTCGATTCCTCCTTTGCCGGAGCCGGGTTTATCGCCGGGTTTTCCCTGGCCGGGGGATTTTCCGTTGTTTTCCTGATCTCCGGAGAGCAGTTCGTCCGACCAATCGTCGTTTTCACCTTGGCCTAATCCGTTTCCCTGACCGTTTTTCATGGCTTGGGCCTGTTTTTGGAGGTTTTCCTTCAGCTGCTGCATTTGTTCCGGCGTGAGCTGGCGCAAGGTGTCCGGGTTGAGCTGTTTCATTTGCTCAAGCAGCTGGGGATTGGGCTTCATCGCTCCGTTTTGCAGGCCTTGCAGGGCTTTTTCGTAGGAATCGAGCTGTTTTTTCTGCTCTTCCTGGCTGGATTTTCCGCTGGTGGCATCCAGTGCTTCGAGCGCTTTACGGGCGTTTTCGAGTTCATCCTGGACGCGCTGGCTTTCGGCTTGGTGGCTTTTTTCCAAGGCGTCGGTCGCTTCAAGGGATGAGTGGCTGAACCATTGCTGCTCTTCCTGGGATTTCAGGTCGTCGAGTTTTTCGCGGGTTTCTTCGAGATAAGGTTCATCGACGAGTTTTTCATCGGCCAGACGCTGGAGTTCGGCGTCGAGTTTTTGCCAGGCTATCGGCTGATCCGGGGTTTTCGCGGGTGGAAGAATCTTGGAGATCGGTAAAAACCAGCCGCCGCAGAACAGCGCGAGCGAGCCGAGCAGGGGAATGACAAGGCGCGGCCAGTTCCAGTGCGAGCCGGACGGGAGGGTCCCGATTTTTTCCGGCCACGGGCAAATGCCCGCTTCGGCGGCGTGAAGGGCGTTGTGCAGGCCGAGGTTCGCTTCGAGGCGGGTGAGGCCGTTTTCAGTGGTTTCAAAATGCTTGCGGGCGCGGAAGTATGTGGCGAGGGAAATGCCGGTGATGACCAGAATACCACCGCCGACCAGCATTTCCATCGGCCAGACGGGGAAAAGCCGCCGCAATAGCAAGGTGGCGGCGGACGCGATGATCGAGCCGACCAGCAGAGGCATGGCAAGCCGGTCCAGCCACCAGCCGAGATTGATGCGCCGGGCGGTCCGGCCGGCCGCGCACCACCAGAAATCGCGATTTTCTTCCTCGCTCACTGCCATGGAGGAAAAATGAGGCTGCTGGTGGGAAAACGCGATGGAAAAATGGGCGCTGCACGCGATCAATCGTCCGCCAAAAGAATCACGGAAACTTCGGCATCCAGCGCGTCATCGGTCCGGTCTCCGCAGAGTTTCCACTGGGTTAGTTTTTGCAGATCCGGCAGGGTGCCGGGGGAGCCGTTGATTTTATCGATCGAGTGCGGCTGGCCGAGCGGGAGATTGCCGATGGGGCGGAGAAAGGTGGGGATCTCCGGCGTGAGCACGGTGAGATCGTAATTCCATCGGGCGGAATAACCGGAAGCATCACGAAGGACCAGCGAGAGGCACCTGGCTTTGTTTTCCTTGCTGATGGTGATCCGTAGAATAGGGTGCTGCCCTGGCTCGGCGGACATGTTTTCATTGGCTCCCGCCGCGCCTTTTCCGTTAGGTGTGATGAGTTTTGCGGAGCCATCTTCGATCCACACCTTGCCAGGCCATTCGCCATAGATGAAGACGAAGGGTTTTTCAATCTGGGTCAGAACGGGGAGAGATTGTGGGTTTTCCTCGTTCATGACGACGGTTTCACCCGCCCGCACCGGGGCCGCCAGCGACAGGCCGAGTGACAGGATGGAAGCGAGCCGATGAAATTTCATGCATCGGGAGTTACGATGTAACTTCGGCCGATCTGTCATCGATTGCCAAAAAATTTCAAATCCAGCCGACCGCTTCGTCGAGCGAACTGACAACCCGATCCGGCTCGCAGGCTTCCAATTCACTGACGCTGAAACGGCCGGTGGCCACGGCGAGGCAACGCGCTCCGAAGGCTTTCGCACAGGCGACGTCTTTCGGAGTATCTCCGATGACCCAGGTTTCATTGGCGGTGAACGAAAGCCCGGAATGGGCGTTGGCACGTTCCAGCGCGACGGGGCCGAGCAGGTTGCGGTCCGCGAAATCGCAGCCGTAAGCGCCAAACGGAAAATAAGAATCCAAGCCGAAATGGCTCATTTTGGCAGCGGCTCCGCCCGCGATGTTTCCGGTCAGCAGGCCCAGCGTGGCATCCGGGCGGCTGGCGAGTTCGGCAAGCAAAGTGGTGGCACCGGGAATCACCCGGCCGCCGAAATTTCCATGCCGGAGGTTCCAGTCCAGCCGCTGCTGATAGAGCGAGAAAAACCGCGCGGTCGTTTCCTCGGTTGTTTCCTCGCCGAAGTGGGAATGGATGTAGGTGATGATCCCGAGATCCGTGCTGCCGGCGAGATCCAGTTCGGGCCCTTTGTCACCGAAAATGGCGTGGGAGGTTTCCTGAATGGAGGCGATTCCCGCGCCGCCGGTATCCACCAGCGTGCCGTCGATGTCGAAGAGATAGAGCATGTCGCAAATGTAAAAGCGAAGAGGGACGAAAATGTCCCTCTTCCGTGAATTATTGGGCGGTTTCCTCATCCGGAGTTTCTTCCGGGATTTCGTCGAAATCCTCATCTTCTTCGTGATCGTCATCGTGATCATCTTCTTCCAGAAGTTCACCGTGGAAGAGGTGGAACTTGCGCTTGCGCTGGTGTTGCGGAAGCGGGGAGAGGATCATGGCGACGGCGCGACCGTTGAGTTTCGGTGCCTGGTCCACCTGAGCCATGGTTTTGAGGTCTTCGACGATCTTGTTCAGGACGACGAAACCGAGATCCTTGTGAGCGTTTTCGCGGCCCTTGAACTGAAGGACGAAGCGCACCTTGTGGTTCGTATCGAGGAAGCCTTCGGCACGACCCAGCTTGATGTTATAGTCGTGGGAGCCGGTGCCGACGCGGAATTTCACTTCCTTCATGCGGGTGGAAGCCTTGGACTTCTGTTTTTTCAGCTTCGATTGCTCGTACTTGAACTTGCCGTAGTCGATGATCTTGCAGACCGGCGGATCGGCCTGGCCGGCGATCTCGACGAGATCGAGCCCCAGGGATTGGGCTTTGATCATGGCGTCACGAGTGTTCATCACCCCAAGTTGTTGGCCGTCAGCAGTGACGACGCGGACTTTCGGTGCGCGGATGCGGTCGTTCACCCGCGTCATATCGCGGTAACGACCCCTGTTTTGGTCTCTTTGTGGCTTAGCGATGGCTGTGTCCTCCAGTAGGTAGATGCGACGAACCGGAACATGGACGGGCGAAACCGCCGCACGGATCCAGTGCGAAGAGGGATGCGGAACGTGGAACCCGGCAGCAGCTCATACGTCGGAGACAGTTGAGCACGTCCGATCAAACGGATCGGCGGAGAGGTTCTGTAGTGGTCGTTCCAGGAAAATCATTGAGCGGCGAAATGGCCGGTCACGCAGAGGTGTGGCCGTCAAATGCGAGCAACTCTTGCGTGTTGGGCGATTTTTTACGCTCCGGACGTGAAATCGGCAAGTTTGTTTTTCAGTCACTGCAACCACACTGATTTCAAATACGAAACATCGGTGAAATCCGGCGGCATTTCCGAGTGGGTGGCCTGCATCCGGCGTGGCGCGGCGCGGAGAAGCTGGCGTTCGAATTCCAACGGCGACATGCGGCGGAAATTCGTGCAGCAGAGGACGAAACCACCCGGCGCGAGCACGGAAACGGCGAGCGCGGCGAGTTCCCCGAAGTCGTTTTCCACCCGGAAAACCTTGCCTTTTTCATCGCGGGAAAACGTCGGAGGATCGAGCACGATGCCATCGAAAACACGGCCTTGTTTTTGAAAACGGCGCAGCCAGTGGAAGGTGTCGCCCTTGCAGAAATGATGCAGCGCGGGATCCAGCCCGTTGTGGGAAAAATTCCTCTTCGCCCAATCGAGATACGGCTGCGAGAGATCGAGCGTCGTCGTTTCCGCACCGGCCATCGCGGCGTGGACGGAAAACGCGCCGGTGTAGGAAAACGTGTTCAATAAGCGCAATCCGGGGGCCATGCGGCGGCGGACTTCCGCACGGTTGTCGCGTTGATCGAGGAAAATCCCTTGCGAATAGCCGGACTGGAAGGAAATCTCGGACGCCACGCCGTTTTCACGCATCAGAAACGGTTGGTTCACTTCCGCGCCGCACAGAAGGGCGGGGGATTCTTTCTGGTGCTGATCGAGCTGTTTCCAATACGTCGGGCGGTTTTGATCGCGCAGCCATTCGGTCACGCCCGGCGGGATGGTAGGGCAGGTGCTGGAGATCAGCCAGCGATCCGCGAAGGTTTCCAGAATCAGTCCCGGCAAGCCATCGCCCGCGCCATCGATGAGGCGCACGGCGTCGGTTTCGGCGGAAAGCAGGGACTCTCGCCGGAGGATCGATTTTTCGCAAAGCGGGTGCATGGATGGCATTGCCATGAACGGAATTTTCACTACCATCCAGTCTGAAATGAACCCTATTTCCGATCTCCTCTCCTCCGCCGTGGCCGATGGCCGTCTTCTGGAATCCGCGAAAAACAACATCGAGCTGTTGCTCGGCGGAGCGTCCAGCGATCTTCCGCTCAAGTCCGTGCAGGAGCTGGCGGAGGCCGGAAAGTGGGAGGAATTGAACGACCGGTT
Organism: Luteolibacter sp.; assembly: GCA_047605125.1. GTDB lineage: Bacteria > Verrucomicrobiota > Verrucomicrobiia > Verrucomicrobiales > Akkermansiaceae > Luteolibacter. Next base: position 26,609 of record JASGGK010000019.1, on the reverse strand, counting down.
TTTCAAAACCCTCGCCTTCGGCACCGGTGGTCTGCGAGGCCGCACCATCGGCCGGAACGTGACTTCCGCCGAACAAGGAAACGGCGGACCGAACGGGCGCCCCGAGCATCCATGCGTGGGCACCGCGACCATGAACTTCTACAACGTCAGCCGCGCCGTCCGTGGCCTGATCGCCTATGCGAAGCAATTCGCAGGCAGCGAGCGCAAGCCGACCATCGTCTTCGCCCACGATACCCGCCATTTCTCCCGTGATTTCGCGGAGTTCTGCGCGCAAACCTGTGCGAACCTCGGTTGCAACGCCTATCTGTTCGAAGGCCCGCGCTCCACGCCGCAGCTTTCCTTCGCCGTCCGCGAACTCCGGGCGGACGCGGGCGTGGTGCTCACCGCCAGCCACAACCCTTCGCACGACAACGGCTTTAAAGTCTATTTCAACGACGGCGCGCAAATCGTCGATCCACACGCTCCGGCGATCATCGCGGAAGTGAACGCCATCGTTTCCGAAACCTATCAATCCGTGCCGGAAGCCGAGCGCGGCACCGTCACCATCCTCGGTGCGGAAATGGATGTCCGCTACATCGAGCGCCTGAAAACCCTGCTGCTCCAGCCATCGCTGCTTGAAGGTGCTTCTACCAAAATCGTTTTCACCAACCTCCACGGCACCGGCGGCCACATCAACGTGCCGATGCTGCGCGATTTCGGTTTCGAGGTGCTCACCGTGCCGGAACAGGACGTGCAGGACGGACGTTTCCCGACGGTTGATTCTCCCAACCCGGAAAACGGTCCGGCGTTGAAAATGGCCATCGATCTCGCGAACGAATCCGGCGCGGAAATCGTCGTCGGCACCGATCCTGATGCGGACCGCATGGGCGTCGCCGTGCGCGATGCTTCCGGGAAAATGGTGCTGCTCACCGGGAACCAGATCGGCTCGCTGATGGCATGGTATCGCCTGAAAACCTGCTTCGATCTCGGCTGGCTCACCCAATCGAACCGCAGTCGCGGCGTGCTGGTGAAAACCTTCGTCACCACCGAGCTGCAACGCGCCATCGCCGATGCCTTCGGTGTCAGCGTGGTCGATACCCTCACCGGTTTCAAATACATCGCCGGCAAGCTCCGCAAATATGAGGAAGCGATCCCCGCCGATAAAAAAGGCGACTACCGTTCGCTCAGCGAAGCGGAAACCCGAGAACTGCGCCTGCAATACTCGCGCTTCTTCGTCTTCGGCGGCGAGGAAAGCTACGGCTACCTCGGCTCCGACGCCGTGCGCGACAAGGACGCCAACGGCGCGACGCTCATGTTCGCGGAAGTCGCCGCCTACGCGAAATCCCAAGGCAAAACCCTGCCGGAATTGCTCGATGAAATTTATAACAAATACGGCTACTACCTCGAAACGGGCAAATCCCTCGTGATGGAAGGTGCCGATGGGGCCGCGAAAATCCAGGCGCTCGCCACCTCCTACGCCGAAAACCCACCGACCACGCTCGATGGCACCGCCGTCATCCGCGTCCGCGATTTCGCCAAGCAGGATATTTTCGATCAGGAAGGCGATCTCTTGCCGAAGGAAAAAATGATCTTCGTCGATCTCGAAGACGGTCGCTCCTTCGCCGTCCGTCCGTCCGGCACCGAGCCGAAAATCAAATTCTACCTCTATGGAAAATCCGAAGTCGTCACCGACCTTGAGCAATCCAAAGCAAATGTCAAAGCCGGTCTCGAGAATCTCTGGAAGGCGATTGAAGCGGATGCCTCCACCCGCGGGTGAGAGGAGACCTCAAAAAGTGGCTGGGCCGTTTTGGCCCAGTCCGTTCAGGAGGCGGGACGCCTCCTGGTTTTCAGAAGAGTGTTAACGTCAAGGATCGGGCACTCGCGTCAGCGGGTCGCATGTATTTCCTGTTGGTGGTTGGAAGGAGTAATGGTGATTAGTAGATGTGAGTTATCCTTCGTGACACGCGTTGTGGCATTAGGCTTGCGGATGGTGTGTTGAAACCATTTTGGGCCTGCCGGTAGAGAGTGTAGGCAAGGAGTCGAAGCAGGGTTTCGTGGCGTTGAGTCATGTCGAGACGCGCGGTCAAGGCTGATCCACACAGACATTTCATTCCACCGATGAAGGATTCGAGATGCCAGCCTCCAACCTTCATCGCCAATTCAGCAACCCTTTCGGATTCCCGGTTCCACAAGCGATGCTATTCCCATCGGTAGGGTTTCTACATGCCAGCTTGTGGACAAAGGTTACAATACCTACGCCATCGTGGATGGGTGGCCAAAACAGCGGAAATGACACTTTTCATTCCGCCCGAATCCAGTCGCAGGGGGGGACGTGAGTATGATGGACGCCTCTACAAGCCCAGGCATTGGGTGGAAAATGCATTTTTGAAACTCAAACAATGGCGGGGCATCTCGCCCCGCCAAGCGAGCCTCATCGTATTTGGCTGACGTTTAAATTCGCCGCGCCCTGATGCGGGCCGCAATCTCGTGTCGTCACTCTTTTCGCTTGATGGCCCCGGATTTTACCGGACGATGGTATGCTTGCCGGAGCCGATGCCGTTGAGTATGAGATAGTCTCCTTCCTCGGTGGCGGTGACGGATTTTCCATCGACTTTGACAGTGGTTTGGGCCGATGAGCCTTTCGGCACGGAGACTTTGGCGGTGACGTTGACGGGGATGGAAACTTGCAGGTTGTAAGTATCCGCCGTGCGTTTCCAATCGACGGAAATCGCTCCGCGATCTGTGGTGATTTTGCCTTTGGCGGAAGCCAGTTTTTCGCCGAAATCGAGCGGCTTGATTTGAACTTCTTCGTATTGGGCTTTCAGCGGAGTGATGCCGAGAATGTAGCGGGTATAGCCTTCGAGGCCGATGGCTCCCCACGCATGGGACATGCTCTGGCCGGTGGTGTCGGCATCCCAGGATTCCCAAGTGGCGGTGGCTCCCTTGGAAAGGGTTTGCGCCCAGCCGTTCCATTCGGGATTGGTGAAGAGATCGATCAAATGAGCGCCTTGCCGGGCTTCGCCAAGGGCGAGGACGAGCCAGCGGACGGTGACCATGCCGACGCTCATGCGTTGTTTTTTCACTTCGTCGATGACGGAACTGCGATTCGCTTCCGGCACGATGCCGAGGGCGAGAGGGAACATGTTGGCGTGTTGGGAAGCGTGGGAACTGAGGGTGCCATCCGCGCGCAGGCCGTCGCGGTAGAGGTTGTCCGGGCCGATGAGTTTCGTATTGAAGGCGGTTTTCAGGGTATCCGCGCGCGAGCGGAATTCCTGTTGATCGGCGGCGTTGCCGAGTTGTCCGGCGATTTTGGCGAGGATGTCATATCCGGCATAGCCCCAGCCGTTGATGACGGTGCGGGCGTCGGTTTCCATGTCATAGCCGAAACGCATGGTCGCCGGCCAATCGATGATGCCATAGAGGTAAGCGTTGGTGCCGCCTGTTAGCTTGGTGATGAGGCCGGTGGATGCATCCTGATGGCCATGCATGTAGTCGCCGATCGCTTTGAATTTCGGATAATGCTGTTTGAGGAAATCGAGATCACCTGTTTCCAAGTAGTAGTTCCAGACCCAGGTGAGATAGGCTTGGGTGAAATCGGGAATGTCGCGGCGCTTGTCATTGGTCGGGTAGACGGCGTTCATGCGGCCGAGATCTTCGGCACCGGACCAATGCTGGTCCATGGATTGGAGAAACTCGTGCAGCGCGCGCCGGGTGAGCGCCCGCTCGTGAAGGATCGGCATGCCTGCCATGCTTTGATAGATGGAATCGAGCAGGAACCCTCCTTTTTCACGAGTGGGAGTATCGACAAACTCCTCTTGAGCGCAGGTAAAAAGGGAGTGTTTCATCAGCTCCCAAACGGCATTCAGGGTGGTGTTTGAAGATTCGAAAGAGGACGCGCTGTCATCGAGGCGGGTGTGGCGGGAAAGGAAGGTGAAGTTTTCCTTGGTGACCGGCATCGGGGAGTTGTCGATCTGGAAATAGCGCAAGCCGAGATACTCGAATGGCTCGTAGGTGAAGGTTTTTCCATCAAGAACGGCGCGGTATTCCATCAAGGTGGATTGCTCTTTGGCATCGGGGGGGATTTGTCCGGAGGCATCGAGCGTGTAAGCGCCGCGCATGGTGATGGTGGTGCCTGCCTCTCCGCCGGAAAAAGTGACGCGCGGCATGCCGGCGTATACTTTGCCGAGATCGATGACGTATTTTCCGGGTGCTTTTCGGGTGATGGAAACCGGAGTGATGGCTTGTTCCTCGATGCGGGTGAGTTCAGGAGCAAGCTGCCCCGTCCACGGAGCGACCGGATGTTCCCCGATGACTTTGGCCGGAGCCCATGTCGAGTCGTCGAAGGAAAGTGACGTCCAGTCTTTCAGTTCGCGGGCGTCGATGGTTTCGACAAATCCAACGCCTTCGCCTTTGTTCCGATCCGGTTGATCCGGCACCCAGGCGGTGGCACGGCTTTGAAGCCAGGTGCCGTCTGTGTTGATGATGGTTTCCGTGCCGTCGGTGTGATGGATGATGGCTTTGAGGATGATTCCACGCGCGCTGGCGGGACGGCCTTGGCCACCGCCGAACCAATGATTGAGAACCGCGAATTGGTTATCCGCGCCGGCTTTCAAGGCATCGGTGACGTCGTATGCGTTATAATATTGGTATTCCGGTTGATGATACGCCTGGCCTTTGCCGATTTTCCTGCCGTTGAGGTAGAGCGAGTATTTGTGGGTGGCTGAGATGTAAACCGTGGCGCGGGCGATGGATTTGTCCGGAATGGCGGCTTTTTTGCGGAAGTAGGTGTAATCGTCCTTGTCTTTGTTTTCGCGACGGATCCACGAAGCTCCCCGCCACCCGGTGTTTTCATTCAAGCCAACGGTGAAGGATGAGGGAGCGGAGTAGGGGCTTTCATTGCCGTCTTTGTCCCAAGTGCGGACTTTCCAGAAATAGCGTTGGTCGCTTTTCAATGACGGGCCGTCATAGGTGACGTGGTTTTGGGAGCGGGCGGAAATTTTCCCGCTGTCCCAGAGATCGCTTTCGTTTGCCGCGAGTTTTTCCGCTGATGAGGAAACGAGAATTTGCCGGGCGGATTGGATTTCGTCAGAATCCGGATCGTTGACTTGCCAGCCGAAGTAAACGGAGGCGGGAGTGCCGACGGGTGCGTTCACATCGTTGACGCGCAGGGTGGTGGGTGCGGCGGGTGATGCGGCGGACGCGTGAAGCGTGGAGAGGATAAGCATCAGAGATGCGAGTTTGGAACGAGAGGTCAAAGGAAACATGAGTGAAAAAAGTCGGGCCTTTGGATTACGTGAGTGATTCGGCGGATATTTCACCGCGTGATTTTTTCCACAAACCGTGACGGTCGGGGTACGGTAGAGGCTGACTCACACGAGGATGGGTTTTAGAAAGCGGGTGCGATTGTGTCTAGGTTTTTACCCTGCCTGAAACGTGGAGGAGGAGCGGTTCCTTTCAACATTTCCTGGTGATTTCTGAGCCGGCTCGGAGACGATGGGAAATTTTTGCCTTGGAGCGTGGGGTTCGGTTTTCTACATTCCGCCCGGCGTAAGCCCATTTCCATGCCAAAACAAGATTTCACGATTCTCAACAAGCTGGGCATCCATGCACGTCCGGCCGCTCAATTCGTCAAAACCGCGAACCGTTTCCAATCTGACATTTATGTCGAAAAGGACGGCGAGGAAGTGGATGGGAAAAGCATCATGGGCCTGATGATGCTCGCCGCAGGGCATGGTTCCGTCATTTCCGTCAATGTGGAAGGAGCGGATGCCGATCAGGCGCTTGCCGCGATCGGAGACCTGATCCAGCGGAAGTTTGAGGAAGATTGATGAGGTCTTTCCCCCGAATCTCGATCTTTGGGGGAAAATTGCGTCTTGAATGCCCCCCCGCCGGGCAGGCAATCTGTTGGCGGAGATGCCTAAAGATCAAGCGCCGCAAGAAGAGATCTACGTGGGGATTCCCGCTTCGCCGGGGATCGCCATCGCGCCGATCCATGTGATTGCGCGGGGTTTTTCCGCGCCTGAGGTTTACGAGATTTCCGAGTCCGAGGTGGAAGGCGAGTATTCGCGTTTCACGGATGCGGTGGAAGTCACGAAGCGGCAGCTCATTGAGCTTCAGGAACGTCTGGATGATTTGTCCGGAGGGAAAGAAGCCGAGATTTTCGAAGCGCACGTGATGGTTCTGGAGGATAAGTCGGTGATCGACAAAGTCCGTGCCGCGATTGAGACGCGCCAGCAGAATGCGGAGTTCGCGTTTTACGCGGTGATGCAAAACTTTCTGGAGGCGATGCGCCGGATTCCTGATCCTTATCTGCGCGAGCGTACTGCGGATATTGAGGATGTCTGCCAGCGCGTGCTGCGGAATTTCCGCCTGGATGCGGATAACCGCCAGCCTTTGCCGGATGGTCGGCATATTCTGGTGGCTTTCGATCTGACTCCATCCGACACCGCATCAATGAACCGCCGCCATGTGCGCGGATTTGCGACGGAACAGGGCAGTGTGAACTCGCACACCGCGATTTTGGCGCGGGCTTTCGGAATTCCCGCCGTGGTTGGTTTGGAAGGCGCGGTGATCGATGTGCTGGAACTGGCTCCCTCGATTCTCGATGGTTACACGGGGAAATTGATCCTCCATCCGAGGGAGGAAACGCTGATGCATTACCGCGCGCTTCAGGTGGAAAAGGACAATGTCCGCCGCCAGCTCGAAGCGAAGCGTGGAGAAGCGACGGACACGATCGATGGCCGTCCGGTGACGGTTTCCGCGAACATTGAAATCATCGATGAACTGGCTCAGGTAAAGCACAGCGGAGCAAAAGGCATCGGGCTTTTCCGTACGGAATTCATGCTGCTCAACGGCGATGAAATGCCGGATGAACTGGAGCAGTCGGAGGCTTATTCCCGCGTGGCGAATGAGCTTTCTCCGCACGCGGTGATCATCCGGACGCTGGATGCGGGTGGCGATAAATTGCCGATCGAGCCGCTGACCGATCCGGAACCGAACCCGTTTCTTGGGTGGCGCGGCATCCGGGTTTCACTTTCCCGTCCGGCGATGTTCCGGGAGCAAATCCGCGCGATTTTGCGTGCCAGTGCTTTTGGAAATGTCTCGGTCATGTTTCCGCTGGTTTCCGGTTTGTCCGAAGTCCAGCGCGGTAAGGAAATGATCCGCCGTTGCATGGACGAGCTGGAAAAAGAGGGGGTTGCTTTCAATCGCGAACTGCCGGTGGGCATCATGATCGAAGTCCCTTCCGCTGCGGTCTGCGCGGATATGCTGGCGCCCGAGGTGGATTTCTTTTCGATCGGAACGAATGATTTGATCCAATACACCGTCGCGGTGGACCGGGTGAACCCCCACGTCGCCGATCTATACCGGCCCACTCATCCGGCGGTGATCCGCCTGATCAAGCGCACGATCGATGCGGCGAGTGACAACGGCATCTGGACCGGTGTTTGCGGTGAAATGGCGGGGGATATCCGGTTGACCCCGCTGCTGATCGGTTTGGGAGTGGAAGAGCTTTCCGTCGGGCCCCAGCAGGTGCCGCGCGTCGGACAAGCGATTCGTTCGCTGAGCTACGCCGAGTGTGCGGCGATGGCGGATTCCGTGTTGAAAATGACCCGTAGTGACGGGATTTTGAATGCTTCCATGGACTTGGCCCGCAAGCATTACGGCAATTTGCTCGATTGAAGGGCGCAAAAAAGCCGAAGCTCACGAGGAGCTCCGGCTGTGAGGTGGCTGTTATCAGAAAAGATTCGAGTCACGGGTCCTTTCTTCGAAATCCCGCAGTTTGCGTTCGCGAGTCGAGCTTCCGCTTGTATTGGACGAGGCCGGGGTCGCGGATTGGCGAGGTTGCGGTGTTTGGCGTTGGAGCGACTGGCGATCTGTGGTTTGCCGGTCAAACGGACGGCGTTCTCCGGAGGAACGGAAGGATTCGCGGGTTTGATTTCCGCTGCGTTGCTGGAAGTCCGTTACCCGGCCTTGGCGGGTGGATAGATCCGGAGCCGTGGTTTGGACGGTTTGGGAAGAGGTATGGCGGCGTGGTGCGGTGAGGGATGAGTTGCGATTGTTTTCCCGAGGCGAGTCCCGGCGCTCCGTGTTTCCGGAAAACGCGCGGTTTGAAGGTTCCATGCGACCGCGATTGGTTTCACGGACATTGCGGGACCAATTGAAATTACCACGGCGGTAGGCATCCGAGCGGTAGTTGTAGTTGCTCAAAACGACCGTTCTTACGCGGGAGGGCGGCGGGCAGTAACGCGAACCCGGACGCCAGCCATGAGGATGAGGTACGCCATAAACCACGGGTGGAAGGTAGCCGACGGGATAGTAGCCATAGAGGTATGGATCGTAATAAGCCCGGCGGTAGTAGTCGTAGTAGCAGTTGTAATAAGGGCTGTACCCCCAACGGGAGTCTCCCGTGCTGATAAAGATGGAAGTGGAACCGCCCCCGGAACCGTATGATGAATATCCTACGGAAGCACTGCCGCCTCCGTAGTAGTAAGGATCATAGTAGCAGGAGGAAAGAGCCATCGCACAGACGGCGAAGGCGGCGCTGGTGAGGATTTTCATCATGGTTGTGGAACGTAACTTCAGACCGGATTATTCAAAAAGAAGAAATGTTTTCGCGAAGTTTTTTCCGACATGGTGGCGGGGATTGACAGGATCATCGATTCTCCGGTTTTCTATTCCAGCTCTCCATGATCATGCAAAGTCCGATTCTCATCACCGGCGGTGCCGGATACATTGGCTCCCACACCGTTCGTTTGCTGGCCGGGCAGGGGAGGAAAATCGTGGTTCTGGACAACCTCGTCTACGGTCACGAAAAGGCGATCGTCGATCCCGGGGTGGAATTGGTGGTGGGTGAAGTCGGGGACAAGGCGCTGGTTCGCTCCCTTTTCGAAAAACATGGCTTTGGTGCCGTGATCCATTTCGCTGCTTACGCCTATGTCGGTGAATCCGTCACCGATCCCCTGAAGTATTATCAAAACAACACCGCCGAACCGATCTCGCTGCTCCAGGTGATGCAGGAATTCGGCTGCAAGGTTTTCGTTTTTTCTTCAACCTGCGCGACTTACGGTGTTCCGAACAAGCTTCCGATTACAGAAACGAACACCCAAGATCCCATCAACCCTTACGGTCGCAGCAAGCTGATGGTCGAATGGGTTCTCAAGGATTGTGGCCATGCGTGGGGCTTGCGCAGTGCTTGTCTCCGTTATTTCAACGCCAGTGGCGGCTCGGAAGACGGGCTCATCGGGGAAGATCACAACCCGGAAACCCACCTCATCCCGCGCGTGCTCATGGCTCTGACCGGTGAAATCGATCACATCGAAGTTTTCGGCACGGATTACAATACTCCGGACGGCACTTGTATCCGGGATTACATCCATGTGGAAGATCTTGCGGATGCCCATGGAAAAGCTCTCGATTATCTTGCCTCCGGTGGAGAATCGATCCGTTGCAACCTTGGAACGGGCGTTGGTGTTTCGGTGAAGGAAATCATCGCCGCTGCGGAAGAAGTCAGCGGGAAAAAAGTGCCGGTCAAATACGGTCCGCGCCGCGAAGGCGATCCGGACATGCTGGTGGCGGATCCTGCGATGGCGAGGGAGGTCCTGGGATGGGAGGCCCGGCGCAAGGATATACGCGATATGGTGTGCCCGGCCTGGCTTTGGACCAGTGGTCCGAGTGGGGGGCATTTCCCGCCGAATGAGAAGACTGCGTAATTGCGATGTATTGACATTTTGTCTTGCGACGTCGTTATTTTCGACGCATGGATTTGAAAAACCCGCTTTCGATTAAACCCATGAAAACCCATCTGAGTGAGTCTGTGACCGCCTGTCACAGACGCGGCTTCTCCCTTGTGGAGTTGTTGGTCGTGATTGCCATTATTTCCGTGCTGATGAGCGTGGCGGCCATTGGCATCGGCGGAATGACAGGTGGCAAAGGCGTGAGCACCGCGCTGGCGTCCACCGAAGCTTTTTTCGATGAAGCCCGGACACAAGCGATGTCCGCTCATGTCCCGGCCCGCGTCCTCGTGGACGTGAGCGATCCGGCCAACAAGGAGAATTATCTCCGCCGTTTGCTGATCGTTTTCCAGAAAACCGATGAAGATGGCAAGCTGCTCAAAGATGAATGGCAGCTCCTGAACCGTGGTTTTATTTTGCCGGATCAGGTGTTTTTCAGCCGTCAATTCAGTGTGAACGACGTGCAGGGAGAAGCGGAAAGCGCGGAGCTCCCGGTTCAGGAACTCGAAGGAGAAGACATCAAGAAGGATTACGTCGGGAAATACGTCTATTATGAATTCAACCCCGAAGGCCTGTGCACCACGCCTGGTGCCAGCTTCATCATCGGCGCGGGCGTCCGTCCCGGTAGTGCTGAAAAGCCGATGGTCACGGCGGCCGCGAAAAAGGATTTCGGCGGTTTCGTGATCTGGCGCAATGGCCGCACCTCGCTCATTCGCACCCCCGAGCAAATGAACCTGCCGGACAACGTGAAAAATTTCTGAGCCATGAAACCCATCAACATATTTCGCAAACAGGGATTCACCCTGATGGAAACCGTGATCGCCATCGGTGTTCTCGCCGTATTGCTCACCGGTTTCGTCGCGGTGTTCGCTCCTGCGACCGGAGGCATCAAACGTTCGTTGAGCAGTCAGGAAGCGGATCGTCTCGCTTCCGCGCTGGAGCAGCAAATGACATTGAATGTCGCGCGTGAGACCACCAAAACACGCGGCACGACCGAAATCACCACGGCATTTGAAAAGGCGTTCGAATGGGTGGTCAATTCGACCGATCCCGATGAAGCGCTTCTTGCTTATCAATACCGTTCGGACATTTCGAAGAAACGCCTTGATGGCACCGGCGAGCCATACACCTCCATTACCGGACAAGCCGGAAAAGATTACATTTTGCAGCCGATGGTCCGCCGCGTTAGCGACAAAGAAGTGCTGGAAGATATTGCCGCGGCGGAAGGAAATATCTTTGTGGTAAAATGCAGACCGCTTCTTTTTGAATATGAAGGCCAAACAGGACCGGGGATTCGAGGGGATAAACCGAGATCCGGCCTGCAATCCAGCGGAGGTTTGAGCATCAATTCCGATATGCGGAGCGCCCGCCCTTTGAATGGCGGTGGAGATTCCAGCAGTGACTCGAAAGTGACCATGAAGCCCTCCACGAAGCAGGAATTCGAAAACTCCGACAATACTTCCGCTTCGGACGCCGAAAACTTCAAGGACGGTGTGATTTGCTTCGAGGCCAGCTTTTATCCCCTTCCTTCCCGCACGCCGAATTATCTCAAGAGCGAGGCATTCAAGAAACGTTTTCCCAATCTGAACAGTCCGGTCATGGTCCGGAATATCGCTATTACCCGGTAATTTCCCGCGCCAGAAGATCATGAAAACTCCTCAAAACCCACTGCGTTCCAAAGGCTTCACCCTGATGGAGCTGATGGTCGCCATGGCGATCACGACGATCATCATCACGATTCTGGTGACGATCACCTCGCTTTCCCTCGATACCTGGAACCGCAGCCGCACGGAAACCCGCGCGGCACGCCAGGCGAAGACCATGGTCGATACCATGGCGCACGACATGGAGTCCCTTGTCGCCAGAAAAGGAAACAACATCGATTGGCTGTTCGTCAAAGCGGCCGATGCCATGGGGCCGGAAAATGCCCGGAACACCAATGCGGCGGAACTCTATTTCTTCACCGCCGCTTCCGATCGCTACGATGGTCTTTTAGGCGACGATAAGGCTGACAAGGGCGGCGATGTTTCCAGCGTGGCTTACAAGCTGGCATATCTGAATCCGATCGGAGCAAAGCAGGACGACGCTCTTTCCACCTTCGTGCTCTATCGGAAACTGGTTGATCCGGATGACACGTATCAGCGGTTGCTGGGCCGGGAAGACCTTGAGCAAACCTGGGCGGCTTACGAAAAGACGATCGAACAATCGAAGAACTTTGTTTGCGAGAATATCTATCAATTCAGTCTCACGTTCAATGTGGCGGTGGATGTCACGACCGAAAACATCACCCGCACCCAGGTGGTGCCTGTGACCATTTCGAATTCAACCGGCACTTCGGAAATCAAGGAACTTCGCATCAATGGTATCGGCCTGCTGGCACCGGATTTCGGCGGCAGCCGCGATATCACGGCGGAGGAGTTCCAAGCGGGGAAAATCATCTCCGTGGAAATTTCACTTTCGGTTCTTTCAGACACCGGACTGGAGCAAATGCGCCGCCGTAAACTGGAAGGCGATGCCAAGGCGGAATTCCTCGCGAAGAATTCCTTCCAGTATACGAAGCTCGTCCAGTTGCCGAAGCTGTGAGGGAGGTCACGGGCACACGGGTCATGAGTTGATGGGATGAAGAAAATACCCATGACTCATTAACCCATGGCCAATGACTTGCGAAAAAAGAGTGCCGCTCCCCTGTAAGCCGGATTCTGTCCATCCCGGATTCGGGACTGTGCGACCATTTCTCTCACTTCGCCGGAGCGAAGGCTCTGTTTTCACAGAAGTGCGACTAATACCCGGAGGTTTTAACGGGCGGGCAGCCCTTCTCCTGTTCTGTCTTGCACCACGCGGGGTTTGCCGTGCCGTCCGGTTGCCCGGATTCGCGGTGGGCTCTTACTCCACCATTTCACCCTTGCCTGTGCTCTTGCGGGCCATCGGCGGTATCTTTCTGTTGCACTTTCCGTCCGGTTGCCTCGCGGCTTCCGTCCCTCGCTTTCGCAAGGCGCGCTGCCCTGTGGTGTCCGGACTTTCCTCAATGCCAGCTTGCGCGGAATTGCGGTCGCCCGGGGAGCGGCGGCGCCACCGTGCAGGCTGTGGTTTCATTTTCCAATCAAAAAGACATCCAGAAAAAACCAGACGATCATCAGCAGGCCGATCACGATCTTGAATCCCATGCCCGCCAAGGTGCCCACGACGGAGCCCACACCGGAAGTGACGGCGGGTTTGGGCCGCTGTTTCGCAAAGGCGAGTTCGAACACGATCGCACCGGCGAGCGGGCCGAGCAGCAGGCCGAAGGGCAGGAAAAACAGCCCCGCCACACTGCCGGCCAGTGCTCCCCATGCACCCCATTTGGTTCCTCCAAACAACTTCGAGCCCGCGGCTCCACTCACCATTTCGAAGGTTTGGGAAATTGCCATCAGCGCGATTAAAATCAAAAACGACCACCAGGCGATCCCGGAAGCCGCTCCGAGCATCAACCGATGCGCGATCACCGCGATCAGCAGGATGAGGTGTCCGGGTAAAATGGGAAGAACGCACCCCGCCATCCCCGCTGCCAGAAGGCAGCCGGTGACGACCCACGCCACACCGGGGCCCATGTTTTGCCAAAACTCGCCGGCCCAGGACAGGTCGCTCAGAAAATCCATCATGCGTTTTTTTACCCTCGGAAAACCTCATCGGCAATCCCTCAGCTTTGGGGTTGAGTTGCGCACGCGAACACCTAGGCTCCGCGTCCTCGACCCAAGATGAAAACGTTTCGATTTTTGAAAACTCTCGCGGCCGTCATTTTCCTGCTCCCTGCCGGACTGAGCGCCCAGGCCCCGGAAAGCGTGATGGTGGTGGAAGCCTATTCCGGGAAAATCCTCGTCGCCCAAAATGCCACGGTGAAACGTTCGATCGCCAGCTTGACCAAGGTCGCGACGGCAGCGGTGGCCGTGGACTGGGCATCGGCGACGGGCCAGGAAGTCTCTTCTGTCTCTCTCACCGTTCCTTCCGTCGTGCAATCCATCGGCGGGCCGAACCCGATGAATCTCCAGCCGGGCGACACGCTCACACTCATGGACGCTCTGCGCTCGACTCTGCTGGGGTCCGATAATTTCGCGGCTCTCACCATCGCTCATCACGTCGGTAGTGAAATCCAGCGTCGCCGTGGCGGCAGCGGAGATCCGGTGATGACCTTTGTCGGCGAAATGAACCACCTGAGCGAAGCGATCGGCATGACATCCACCCGCTTCACCAATCCTCTCGGCCTTGATCTCAATAAAAACTCCGGTTATTCCACCGCTGCGGACATCGCCCGGCTTTCGATTTACGCCATGCGGAAAAACGCCATTCATTACATGGTCAGCCAGAAACAGCAGGCGGTGAAGGTGAATGGCGGCCAACGCAAATACACCGTGAAAAACGGCAATGACCTCACCGGTGTGATGGGTATCAATGGCCTGAAAGCCGGCAATAGCGCGGCTGCCGGCCCTTGCCTTTCCGTCACGGAGGATCGTGACCCCGTCATCCGTAAAAAAGCCGACGGGAGCAAAGGGGTTACGCCTCGTCGGTTGATCGTCGTGGTTTTAAACAACCCGGACCGCTATTCCCGCGCCCAGGGCTTGGTCAATCAGGGATGGTCGATTTACGATGCATGGCTTTCTTCCGGTGCGCCGGTACAGGACCGCAAACGAGAGATCCTGGGCATGCGTATTCCGGAATGATTCAAATAACCGTTTGATTTCGTCCCGGCATTGTTGTCAAACATGGCAGGCAAGTTGCTGCCAAATTGAATCAAACTCTAAAAGAAAATGCGCATTGGTATTCTCAACAGCGGTGGCGATTGTCCGGGACTGAACGCGGTGATTCACGGGGTGGTGGGAGCCGCCGATCAGCTTGGATGGGAAGTGATCGCTTTTCGCGATGGATTTGAAGGTCTTCTGCCTCCGGGGGATTACAAGATTCTGAAACCCCGGGATACCACCGGGATTTTGAAACTCGGCGGCACCATTTTAGGCACTACCAACAAAGGGCATTTCGCCGCGAAAGTGGGAAAAGGCGATATTGCCGAGGTTCCCCAGGAAATCGTGAACAAGGCCAAGCGCACGATGGAACATCTGGACATCAAGGCGCTGATCATCGTCGGCGGCGATGGCTCGCTGACCACCGCCTTGCAACTTTACCGCCAAGGCTGGCCGGTCATCGGGGTGCCGAAGACCATCGATAACGATCTCAGCGCCACGGCGATGACTTTCGGCTTCGACAGCGCGGTTTCCACCGTCGTCGATGGGTTGGACCGCCTTCACACGACGGCGGACAGCCACAAGCGCGTGATGGTGCTGGAAGTGATGGGCCGCCATGCGGGATGGATCGCGCTTTGGGGCGGCCTTGCCGGAGGGGCGAACGCCATTCTGGTGCCGGAAATTCCATTCTCCATCGAAAAAGTCGCCGAGCACATCAAGCAGCGGGACGCCCAAGGATATCACAGCAGCCTGGTGGTGGTCGCGGAGGGAGCGAAACTGCCGGAAGGAGATTTGGTGACCGTGAATGACAACCGGGGCGGGGAAGTCCGTCTCGGCGGAATCGGTGATCACGTCGCCAGCCACCTTTCCGAATTAACAGGAAAAGACACCCGTGCCTGTACGTTGGGGCATCTTCAACGCGGCGGCGCGCCGACTTCCCTGGACCGGATTCTCGGGGTTCGTTTCGGCGTCATGGCGGTAAAACTTGCCGTCCAGCAGGCATTCGGACGGATGGTGAGCTACCAATCGTATCACGTGGGTTCCGTGCCGATCGAGGAAGCGGTGAACAAGCTGCGCCTCGTGGAGCCGGAAGGGGAATTGGTGAAAGCCGCCAAAGCGGTGGGCATTTGCTTTGGTGACTGAGTTTTCAGTTTTCAGTTTTCAGTTTTCGGCATTTATTCCGGCATGTCTTCAGACCCATTGCTTCAGCTTCTCCGTTCCAAGGCGCGTTTGAGCCATCAGGAAATCGCGGAACTTCTTTCCCTGACACCGGAAGCTGTCGGGCAAAAAATCGGCGGGTGGGAAAAAGACGGCACGATTCTCGGCTATCACACCGTGGTGGATGCCGAGCAAGCCGGAGACACCTTCGTTTCCGCATTCATCGAAGTGAAAGTCACTCCGGAACGAGGCGGCGGTTTTGACCGTTTGGCGATGCGCATCGCGCGTTTCGATCAGGTGGTTTCCTGCTATCTCGCGAGCGGTGGCTATGATCTGATGATCGTGGTGGAAGGCAAGGATCTCCGCGAAGTGGCCCGGTTCGTTTCGGAAAAACTCAGCTCGCTGGAAGGGATTCTTTCCACCGCCACCCATTTCCGCCTCAAGACGTATAAGGAAAACGGTTTCCTTTTCGAGGGCGACAGCCCGACCGAGCGGCTTGCGGTAGCGCCTTGAGGGTGAAAATGGGTGGGGAGTAACAGTGTTGGGTTGTGTTGATGAATTTCATTCTGTAATGTTAGGGGTGGTTTCTCTTCATTCCTTGGAATGACTCGGTTATCGGTAAGAAAGGTGATTACGGACGTAATCTGGAAAAAGCTTCAGCCTTTGGTTGATCAGGCAAAACATTCAGCTGCTGGCTCTCCAGCTGTGGTTCCCGACCGGGATTTTATTGAAGCAGTCCTGTGGATCGCCCGCACTGGCAGTCCTTGGCGGGATCTGCCGCCGGAATTGGGCCATTGGAACCATATTTACGTGCGCTTCCGCCGATGGGAAAAGCGAGGCGTTTGGGGCAGACTTTGGCACCTCCTCCAACAGGATGCATTTGCCGACGCCCGGATTCTTTTCATCGACTCCACTGCCATCCGTGCTCATCAGCACGCCGCAGGAGCGCCAAAAAAAACGGCGGCGATCAAGCTTTGGGACGCTCTCGCGGGGGACTGACCACCAAAATTCACGCAGCTTGTGTGGATGAAATCCGAAGCGTGGGCCTGATCCTCAGTCCTGGTCAAAATGCCGATTGCAGACATTTCGACGAACTGTTCGACACCTTGGACAAAGACAATGTGTTGGAGGCATCCGCACTCGACAAAGGCGATGACACCAACGCCATCCGAGACCGATTGGCGGAAGATGGGATAGAACCAGTCATTCCCTCAAAATCCAATCGCAGGGCAAAGTTTCCCCATGATGTAACTCTCTACAAAGAACGCAACCGGGTGGAGCGTTTCTTCAATCGGATCAAACATTTCCGCCGGATAGCCACTCGTTATGAAAAATACGAGTCTACCTTCCTGGCGATGATCCAACTCGTCTCAGCGTTCCTTTATATCAGGTGAATTCATCAACACGACCTAAGCGGCAAGAGGATTTCCGAGAAATTTTGCCATTTGGGTGTTGAGGTGGATGAGGAGTTTTCGGGCGACGGCCACGATGGCGGAGGGCGTTGTATTTTTCCTCCCAATAGTTGAGGGCTTGGCTTGGGATTCCGGCGGATTCAACCGGCTAGCGCAACCGGCAGGGTTGGTAAATAGGCCAGGGGCTGTAGAGGCTTCCGGTTCAACGACCAAGCCGAACTCGAAATGCCCTCCTACAGCCGCCTGACCTACGAAAAACGCTACACCATCGAAGCCATGATCCGCAAGGGTTCTTCTCCCCCGGAGATTGCGGCGGCCATTGGCGTCTGCCAAACGACAGTTTCCCGCGAACTGAATCGCAACGGCATGAACCGCGACACCTACTCCGCCATCGTCGCCGAACAACACGCACGGTCCTGCCGCCGAAGACCCGGTTCCCCCATTTCTCCGGAGCTCCGGGCCGAAGTGGAAACCCGTTTGCGCACGGAGCAATGGAGCCCGGAGCAGATCAGTGCGGTTTTGAAAAAAGAAGGCATCGGATCGGTCAGCCACGAAGCGATCTATCAGCACATCTACGCCGACAAGCGTACGGGCGGCAACCTCCACCACAAGTGCAAATCTTACCGCAAACGCGGTTCCGGACGCGAACGGCGCGGGCGGATCCGTAACCAGGTCATGATCGACCAACGCCCTCCGGAGGCTGAAAACCGCTCCCGGATCGGCGATTGGGAAGCGGACACCATCATCGGCCGTCCGGGCGGAAAAGTGCTCGTCACCCTGGTGGAGCGCAAAAGCCGTTACACCCTGATCGAACTCGCTGAAAGCAAGGAGGCCCGGTCGGTCACCGAGCGGCTGCTCGAAGCGCTCTCCGGCCATCGGGAAAAGGTGGAGACACTGACCTTCGATAACGGGAAGGAATTTGCGTGGCACGAGCTGGTGGCGGAAGTGCTTGAGGCGTCCACCTACTTCGCCCATCCCTATCACTCATGGGAGCGGGGTCTGAATGAAAACACCAACGGCCTGATCCGGCAATATTTCCCGAAAGGGAGCAGCTTTGACAAGCTGACTCATCAGGACGTCAAACAGATCGAACACCGTCTCAATAGACGCCCCCGGAAATGTCTGTCCTATCAAACACCCCAAGATATCTTCCACTCAACCCCGCCGGTTGCGCTAGCCGGTTGAATCCGCCCTGCCTAACGTCAAAGGTGAGGCACGGGCTTCACCCGTTGCCTCCACCGCCTTGTTCGGCTTATGGGTCGTGTTCTTCGAGATCGGATGCCTTGAGAAGTCTCTCTGATCTCATCACATAGACGATGAAGACCGAATCATCCTGAATTCTGTAAAAAATCCGGAGTGGCCTTACAACAAGATGACGGTACCTTGAATCAGGAAGATCATGGGGAACGGGGCACATCTCAGGAAAATCCTGTAGAAGCGCAACCTTGGTGAATACCTTTCGGACCAATCTCTTGGCTGCAACAGGATTATCGAGGGCAATATAGTCTGCAATCTGCCCCAAGTCTTCCAGAGCGGGCTCGGTCCAAATCAGTCGAGCCATCGTGACATTCGGGTTTTTGCGTCTATGTGAGAAATCACTCGTCCCTCAAAGATCGCCTTTTCGCCTTTGGCGATGCCTTCAAGGAGTTCTATTCTTGATTCCATCAATTCATAGCTCGCTACATCAACGAGGTAGGCGGCAGGGAGACCATGCTGCGTGATTAAAAGCGGTTCGTGGGCGGAAGAGACCTCTGAGATCAATTCGGTCGCCTTCCGTTTCAGGGTGGTGACGAGTTCCGTTCGCATGAGGGTGATACTAAAGTGGCACTTGGGTATCTGCAAGTGATTTTTCTTCGCCGAACGTCAAGGATCAGGCACCGGGCTTTGCCCGGTTGCCTGCATCCGCTTGTTCGCTGTTGTAGTTGGGTGGGAGCTCGTCTCCGGGATCTGGCGGACACGAAGGAACAAGGTCAAGGATGCGCTCAAACTCCTTCAAGTCGGCTCGCTCTGCTCGCTGTCTCAAATAATCTACAGTATCCAAGGCCGAGAGCTTTTCAGCGGCGGCTGAAATGAGAAACTGATTCATCGAATACCCATCTTTCGTGGCCAATTCTTTGATGGCACGATGAAGAGATTCTGGAACACGGATGGACATGGTGGCCATAAGTCAAATAATGGTTAAGGCTTGAGCAGGTGTGATGGTGCGGATGCCGAGTGAATCGGCACCCCGGAAATCTTTAAGATTCTGAGTGATGATAAAAGGTGCGCCCGCAGCCAAAGCGAGCTCCAGCACAAGGTCATCACCCGGATCAGGAAGAAAAGGTCTCCAAGTGTAGAAAATCCTTTGGTGCTGGGAGAGTCGGCATAAAGCGTCGATGACCTTGACGATCTGTTCTGGCTTGAGTGCCGGAATGAGCCCAGGCCGGAGGGCGACATCTTCATATTCAATGGCGAGGGAAACCGAAAGAGCCAAACGAATCTTCCCGGCGAGAGCCGCGCGCAGAATGAGATGACTTGCGCCATCTTTGGAGCGAAGGGCTGAAACCAGAACGCACGTGTCAAGAATCGCATACACTGTGAAGGTATTGTCGGCGATACCGAGCTGATTGCAAGGGTATTTTCAGCGAACGTTTGAGCTGAGCCACCGCGGGACGCGGTTGGCTCCTGCGTTTTGTTCTGTCATTGAATAGCAGAGTGGGGCGGACCTTGGGAATGCAAATCAGTGGGTGGCCACAGAAAAATCTCGTCGCGCAGAATCTCGCCGGAACCCGGGCCGGAGAATCAGGCGGTGAAGAGCTGACATAAATGCGTGCAGCGGAGAATCTGGCGGATAAGGCAGTGAATCATCAACTGGCGGAGAATCTGGCGCGCGATAGCTGACAGGCATGCGTGCTGAAGAAACCAGCGCGCAGGAGCGAACGAAACCGTGCGTCACGAAGCCCCCGGAGCGCAAAAAGGAAAAGCGTCGGAATGATCTGACAGAACGTCAAGGATCAGGCACCGGGCTTTGCCCGGTTGCCTGCACCCGCTTGCTAGGCGAACTCAGGCCGGAAGTGGCTGAAGTCGGATAGCGGAACTCTTCTACACATGTCTCTTGTGGAATGCGAATCCAAAAATGATCTCTTTGTGGAAAATCACAATCGATGTGAATATCGGAAAAACGAATTGTGTGTGGACGTTGCTACGTGTCTTTGAATCCACAAGCGGGCAGCAAGAAGCAAGGATCAGAAGAAACTGATATTTGTGCCGCAACAGATCACGGCTTGAAATCGTGGGAAAGGGAACGCTTGTGGAAGATCTCACAAAGTCGGGAGACAAAGCTGTCACACCATTGGGGAAATACAGCCACCGAGAAGAACAAGCGAAGGGGATATGTGACACGGGATTCAGCGTGCCCTACACGTAGCGCGTAAGTCGTCACGCCTAGCGTCCAAGCTCACCTATGGCTACCCGTGGCGCGACTCGTGCCGGGAGCGAAGCGACCAAGCACGAGGCGTGACACGGGTAGCCATTAGGTGCAGCGCCTTGTTGGGCTTTTTTGTTTGATTGAGTTGACGATTCTTATACAAAGCGCAAATGCTCCCAGATTGATTGCCGACCAGATAGCACTCATCGGCAGACCAGTAAATGGCGCAAATGTTCTGCCCGTGTCACTGGCAACAGCCATCAGTCTCCTATTCACTTCTGGCGTAATTTCTTCATTCGTAAAAGTCCCATCGCCGTTCGTATCAAGTTCATATAATCTTGCTTTGAGTTCGACTTCACTTATCCGGGCTGACGCGATCACTAGAGCATATCCAATAAACGCCGAAATCAGAAAAGGCTTCAAAAATGTCCACCTGCCTTTTCGCAGCAAAAAGGCTGTCCCGACAATGAATGGGGTCAACAACCAGATAAGAGCAAGGACTTGGCTAAAGCGCATATTTTGTTGCCCAACGTGAGAGGTGAGCCAACCCGCGCAGCGGGGTTGGCTCCTGCGTCTTGTTCTGTCTTGGATAGCAGAAGGGAGTGGACCTTGGGAACTCAAATCAGTGTGGATCTGGTGAAAAATCTCGTCGCGGAGAATCGCGCCGTAACCCGAGGCGGAGAATCTGGCGCACGAGAGCGGACGGGCATGCGTGCCGCGAAGAATCTGGCTGAGAAAACAACGAATGACCAATAGGCGGAGAATCAGGAACGCGCGGGCGGACTGGAACCGAACGTCGCGGAGCACCTGAAATGCAAAAGCAGAGCGTCGTGCTGGCTCTCTGACAGAACGTCAAGGATCAGGCACCGCGCGTAGCGCGGTTGCCTGCATCCGCTTGTTCGGTGTTTTCAGTTCTTTGTTGTAAGAGTGGGTTCCAGAAAACATTCAGTGACTCAGCAATTGCTTCATGATGGGAAATACTATCAGAGTCGTCCAAAATCAACATGAGAAACTCAATGATCGTGCGTATCTGATCGGAGTTCAAAAGGGAGCGCTTTCCAAGTCGATCTTCTTTGGTGAGGCTCAAATGAATAATGATAAGCTCATCAATATCCCCATCTAGGTCGGCCAGCATGAATGCCGGAAGGAGAAACCGATATCCCAGAGAATCGGTAAAACTCAGGGCTGAATTACACCAGTAGAGATCATCACGTGAAAGCTTCTGCCAATCCTCTCGTTCGTCCTTTTCTCGTGCTTGTTTTGGCTTTTCGGGATCAACGCACATATCCCATGCGTCTGCCTCAAGGAGGCCAATCCCATCCCCTAGGCGACAACCCGAAAACGCTGTTTTGATGTGTAATTCCAGCTTCTCCCTGCGATAAAGTAGTTCTTCATAGGCGATAATCTCCGCCGCACTTACTCCTTTCCCGATCGCCTCGGGGGATCGAAGCCATTCTAGCTCTTCTCGTGTGATGGATGCCATGTGGGTTTAGCCGAACGTTTGAGCTGAGCCACCGCGGAACGCGGTTGGCTCCTGCGTCTTGTTCTGTCATCGGATAGCAGAAGGGAGCGGGCCTTGGGAACTCAAATCAGTGGGGAGTTGGTGAAAAATCTCGTCGCGTAGAATCCCGCCGGAACCTGAGCCGTAGAATCTGGCGCGAGAGAGTGGACGGGCATGCGTGCCGCGGAGAATCTGGCGGAGAAGACAATGAATCACCAACTGGCGTAGAATCTGGCGCGAGTGGGCGAACGGACATGCGTGCTCAAGAATCTGGCGCGCAAGAGAGGACTGGAATGAAGCGTCGCGAAGCACCCGAAATGCAAAAGGAAAACGTCGTGCCGGTCTGACAGAACGTGAAAGGTGAGCCAACCTGCGAAGCGGGGTTGGCTCCACCGTATTGTTATGGATTTTTATCGCAAGAGATCGAATCTGAGAAGACGAAAAATGGAGAGAAAGGATTGGAACTGGCGGTTCGAAGAATCCCGCCGGAACCCGAGCCGGAGAATCTGGCGCGAATGAGCCGACTGGAATGCGTGCGGCGAAGAATCTGGCGGAGAAGAGAGCGTAAAAACCAACTGTCTGAGAATCTGGAACGCAAGAGCGGACGGGAATCGAACGTAGCGAAGAATCTTGCCGAAAAGCCAAGCATCTGGAAAAGGAACTCAATTTATTTCGGTCTTCTTCCATAACGTCAAGGGTCAGGCACCGGCGGAACGCCGGTTGCCTGCACCCGCTTGTTCGCCTTTGTTGAATGTTGTCATGGAGCTGCTCCAATGGGTATCCGTGGACTAAAAACGATAAAAGACAAGAAATCCTCCTATGATAATCCAGCCAAACGCCAAGACGTTCATGGCAAAACCAAGCAACCCAGGCCAACGAAAAGCAAAGGCCAGATGGTTGAAGAGCAACATTGCGGGCACAATAAGTCCTCGTCCGAGGTGTCTCCAATTAAACTCAACTGACGCCATCTCAATCTGGATGTTCCATCCGATGAGCGCCAGTATCACGGTCAGCATGCCCCAGCGGTAGATTGCACTTGCTGGCGAAGCACCTTCATTATAGAGGATTTGACGAAGCATGGCGATGGACGCGGTTATTTGGCGAACGTCAAGGGTCAGGCACCGGCGGCGCAGGACTCCGCTTCGGGAACAACCGGCTTCCGCCGGTTGCCTGCACCCGCTTGTTCGCTCTTGGTTGGTGTTTGGAGTGGATTCACTGAAAAGGTGCTAATATACGACTCTTCTCGTCATATCGAAGCTTGGCAATGGAAAATACGGATCCTGACCATGAACCGGACATGTCCTTCGGGTAAGAAACGTCACTGACCCCGGTCTCAATATAGGAATGCTTCGGAAACATGCTGCCATCTGAAATGTAGGCCCAATATGCCGAGTCAAGAAAACCGCCTCCGACAATATAAGCGGTAGCGCGTCCCGATGGCGATGGAAGAATGTCCACAATCTCTGCAACATCCCAGACAGGGTTCCAAGTGCGAAGCTCAAGACTAATCCGATGCCGAAGCACCGTAAAATCGGCAATAAAAGCAGCAATGCCAAGGCACAGAACGATCCCGGAGATCACCTTCAATCGAGGGCGAAATCGCCATATGAGTGTAAAAATCAGAATAGCAGACCCTACCGGCCAAAGGTTATCAACGTGGAACTGGAGTAGGCAAAGGATGGCGACTGTCACTATGGATGCTGCCCATATTATCGATGTGAATCGCTTCATGATTTTGCGGGAGGCGTTGCCGATTTGAGCGAACGTGAAAGGTGAGCCAACCTGCGAAGCGGGGTTGGCTCCACCGTATTGTTATGGATTTTTATCGCAAGAGATCGAATCTGAGAAGACGAAAAATGGAGAGAAAGGATTGGAACTGGCGGTTCGAAGAATCCCGCCGGAACCCGAGCCGGAGAATCTGGCGCGAATGAGCCGACTGGAATGCGTGCGGCGAAGAATCTGGCGGAGAAGAGAGCGTAAAAACCAACTGTCTGAGAATCTGGAACGCAAGAGCGGACGGGAATCGAACGTAGCGAAGAATCTTGCCGAAAAGCCAAGCATCTGGAAAAGGAACTCAATTTATTTCGGTCTTCTTCCATAACGTGAAAGGTGAGGCACCCGCTTCAGCGGGTTGCCTCCACCGTATTGTTAGCCTTGTTTGTTGATTCTAGAGCCATCCGAGTTCTTCTTGGCGCTCACGATATACTACACCGAGGATTCGAGCATTGGTCATAAGTGTGTAGGAACTTACCAAGGACATCAGTAGAGTGCCGATAATAAGGCTGCCGGCCAAGGCGTCTTCAATGAGAGAACCAGATACGTATAGTAGGCAAAGCATCAACACGCCAATCCAGTAAAGCCATCCGCCGCGAAAAATCGCTGGAATCACAATGTGTGGGCTGAGAGCACCTGTATAACCTAACACAACCACTGCGAGCATCGCCATGGGGAAATAGACCACTCCAAAGCCAACGAGCCCGTAGCCGACCATGGAATTGAATCGATCTTCGCCAGCCCAAATCGAATACCCGACCAACGGACCAAACGACACCAAACCTACAACGAAGATCTGGAGCATAGGCCAAATGATATCCTCAAAGATGTTCGCTGTATCGGGAAACTCCGGAGCTTCCTTCCCCCCTGTGGCCGAAGACTGAATCATCTGGAAGTAAATTGCACAAAAATAGGCGCTAAGCAACAAGGTGGCGATTGGCCCGAGCAGCGGTGCGATTCCCGCTAACTTGGCCACAACGGAGAGAATTACGCAAACAATGAGGACATATTTGCCGCTGCCGCGATATGCGTAGGTGAGGATGTCTTTAAGGATGTTCATTCTTTGGCTAACGTCAAAGGTGAGGCATCCGGCGAAGCCGGATTGCCTCCACCACCTTGTTCGGTTTCTTGGATTCATTGGTGACGATGGATCAAATCTTGCTTCTGAGGAAGGCAACTAGACGGTCTAGGAATCCGTCACGTCGCACAATTCGCTCCTGTTGCCTGATAGTGGTGTCCAGAATCTCTTTGACAAGCCATTGGTTGGCCAGTGCGAGAGGATACGTGATCCAAATCATATGGACAAAGACAACGGCGAGCGCACCAAGGAGCGCATAACCTAAATCACCCATCATAAATGGTTGGATCAGGAGACACCAAAAAAAGACAAAAACAATTGAAGCACAAAGGAGCGACAAGAGAGGAAAAATAAAAAAACTCAACTTCCCGAGGCTAAGAGTGACTCTCGCAAACGCTAAATGCATTAGGGTCGCTACAATCAAAAATACGCTAAACCACCTGAATAGGTAGGCGGGAAGGTCATTCCAGAACATACTCCATCCGTGGGATGTCCGAGTGCCACTTGAGAGTAAATCATAAGCGAAGGGCAGGATCATCCAAAGAGCGGCGGATGCGACGATACTGATTGCTAGGCGCATAATGTATTTTTTTACCGAACGTCAAGGATCAGGCACCGCGCGAAGCGCGGTTGCCTGCATCCGCTTGTTCTCCTTTTTGTTTTTTCCGGGATTTCGAGTTGATAATGGCGTAGACTACTGCAGCGAAAACTACTCCGATACCAAGGTATTCCCACAAACTTCGACCTACATTAGCAACTTCCACTTTAGCCGCCGTCGTAGTCCCACCTACAGGGAGCTTAATCCATCCCAGAACCTCATTGATCTTCGATGAAGCATCCAGTCCAATGACACTCGCAGTCATCATACTGTCCGGCGTCCGAATAATGTAAGCTTCGATCGGAAGGTCTCCACCACCGTCGGGGAGCGGCAAAATACCTGTGATGTGCCTCCCTTCGTGTTCCTTGTACTCCACAGTGGAGGTAGAAGAATGCTTAAAACCTCGCTTGGCGGCTCCACGCACGAAACTCTCCGCAGCTTCATCTAAGGACATGAGTATCTCCATGTCGTTTATGGAGACCTCGGCATTACCATCAGGAGCCAGAACCCTAACCATCGATTTTATGGATTTTGGTCTCTCCGAAGGAACTTCCAAGTGAGTCCAAGATGAAGGCACGTCGACTTCTATTGCATGAACGACCTGAACGGTCACGAGAAGGGTAAAAAGTAACAATAAGTGATGCATTTTATGGAGAACGTCAAGGGTCAGGCACCGGCGGCGCAGGACTCCGCTTCGGAAACAACCGGCTTCCGCCGGTTGCCTGCACCCGCTTGTTCTGCCTTGTCGCTACGATTGTGTGCAAAATGGAGGATAGAAATCATGGTGTCTTGGCTTCAGGTGAAGTTCCGTCGTCCTTGATTGGCCAGTGGCGCTCAAATAGTGCTGCAAGTGCTCTCATGGGCATGGACATGATGAAGAAAATCATGATAAATGTCCAAGATGATTCATAGAGAGCAGGGAAACGCGTCCGCACGAGACCTGTAACCAGTGACATAATAGCCACAAGAATAGTGATTGCGAGCGCATGTGGAATCCAATGCTTGGACGATGGTATCGGATCTCCCGACAAGCGGAGAAAAAGGTAACCTGCGGGAAGAATACAGACAACTTGGAGCCAGTTCGGCAGTCCAATCGCACTACCCACAAGGAAGCCCACGACTACCGCTAAAGTCACCAAAACGGTATTACGCAGTAGAATGATGATTGGGCGAATGGCATTCATGGTGATGGGTTTCGTTTCTTGGCAGAACGTTTGAGCTGAGCCACCGCGGGACGCGGTTGGCTCCGGCGTCTTGTTCT
>JASGGK010000018.1:0-48842 GCA_047605125.1 Luteolibacter sp. | reverse complement strand
CCAATGACACCGCTTTACGAAGGCAAGGGCAAGCGTCTCTGGACGACGGAAAATCCCGACACGCTCCGCATGGAGTTCAAAAACGACGCCACGGCCTTCAATGGCGAGAAGAAGGCGAGCTTTGAAAACAAGGGTCGCCTGAACAACGCGATCAGCACGCTGATTTACGGTTTCCTCGAAAAAGAAGGCGTGCCGACCCACTTCGTGCGCGAGATCGATGAGACGAACGTCGAGGTGAAGAAGGTGGAAATCCTGATGGTGGAAGTCATCATCCGCAACGTTTCCGCCGGTAGTTTCTGCAAGCGCACCGGCATGGCGGAAGGGGTTCCATTCAGCCAGCCGATCATCGAATTTTCCTACAAGAGCGACGAACTCGGCGATCCGTTGATCAACGATGACTACATCCGTGAAATGAAGCTCGCCAGCCCGGAAGATCTCGCACACCTGCGCAAGAGCGCGCTGAAGGTGAACGAAATCCTGATCGATTTCTTCGCGAAAGTGGGCCTCAAGCTGGTGGACTTCAAACTGGAGTTCGGCCGTCTGGCGTCCGATCCATCGAAAATCGTGCTGGCCGATGAAATCAGCCCGGACGGTTGCCGTTTGTGGGATTTGAAAACCGGCGAGAAGATGGACAAGGACCGCTTCCGCCGCGACCTCGGCGGGGTGATGGAAGCCTACGAAGAGGTGCTGAAGCGCCTGAAGGAGCAAGGTTGATTTTTCTGATTTTCCTAAAAGGGCGGTTCGATGAACCGCCCTTTTTTGTGTCCTCGATTTTGAAGATTGGGTTCTCGCGCAAAGGCGCAAAGACGCAAAGGAAGACTCGATAAGCTGAAATTGCTTCTTTGAATTGAAATTTTTTCTTCTCTTCCTTTGCGTCTTTGCGTCTTTGCGTCTTTGCGTCTTTGCGCGAGAAAATCAAAGCATAGGATGTGGAGATAATGATTTGGGATCTTATAGAGATTTTGATTCGCATCGTTTGGTTTCCCTATCTGGCGTGGAAACGATCCGGCGAAGATTCCCGGATCGGCACTTCGCCGATGGATCGGGAGACGCAGGAGTTTTGGAAAGGCTGCGGCATTGTCGCGACGGTGATCATGATTGGTGTGGGTGGGATTGTGTGGTGGATGTTTAATTAAAAGTTGAAATTTTGGCTATTATGATGTATTTGATGATTTGTGGACAAAATATCATCTCTTAATCAGCGGAATCCCGTTTCACTCGCCCGCGATGTCGGCGCGAGGCTGAAAGGATTGCGTTTGGCGAAGGGCTGGACGCAGGACGAGCTTGCCGAGCGGGCCGGGGTGGCGGTTTCCACGTTGAAATTGTTGGAAGCGAAAGGGCAGGGATCGTTTCAACGGTTGATCCGGGTAGCGGTGGCGCTCGGAGTGGATGGCGAGCTACGCGGGTTGTTTGTGCGCAGCGAGACGATGGAATCCATCGAGGCGGTGAAATCGGCGGAACGCCAGCGCGCGCCACGCCGGAAGCGGGAAGGAGGGGGCGATGGAGCTTGAAGTTTATTGGACGGGAAACGGCGAGGAACGGGTCGGGCAGCTTTATCAGGACTCACGCGGCACGGTTTTTTTCGAATACGACGCGGCGTGGCGGTCGGGGAATCGCGAGCTTTCACCGCTGTATTTGCCGAATTCGACCAGCGGCGCGGTGAGTGTGGCGTTGCCTGCGTTCGGGGAATTGCACGGGCTTTTTCAGGATGCGTTGCCCGATTGGTGGGGCGAGCGGTTGATGCGGCGGCATTTTGAAGAGCGCGGGATTCCGTGGAAAAAGGTGACGGTTTTGCGGAAGCTCGCCTGCCAGGGAGATCGGAAAATGGGGGTCTTGGCGTTCCGGCCGGATCTGGATGCGGCGGATTTCAACGATGGCCTGGTCGCGGAACTGGGTTCACTGGTGGAGGCGGCGCGGGAGACGTTACGTGGCGAAAGCGGCGAGGTTTTAGCGGAGCTGCTGCAATCCGGGATGAGTCCGGGCGGCGCGCAACCGAAGGCCTTGCTGGCGATTTCCGATGATTTCAAAGAAATCCGGGTGGACGATCCGGCATCGGCGGGATTTGGAAATTGGCTGATCAAATTCGACGTCGAGCCGGTTTTGCATGAAGGCAGGATCGAGGCGGCGTATGCGGCGATGGCCAGAGCAGCCGGAATTTCCGTGCCGGAAACGCGTTTGCTGGAAGCGGCGGGCGGTTGTCATTTCCTTTCTCGGCGGTTTGATCGCACGGATTCCGGCGGGCGGCTGCATCTGCATTCCTACTCCGGCATCACCCAGACGCCGCTGCGGGATGGTTTGGAATACGGCGATCTGATGAATCTCGCGCGCGTGTTGACGGAAGATCAACGCGCCGTTGAAGAGGTGTTCCGGCGTGCGGTTTTCAATATCATTGCGGGAAATGACGACGAT
This sequence comes from Luteolibacter sp., assembly GCA_047605125.1. Taxonomy (GTDB): domain Bacteria; phylum Verrucomicrobiota; class Verrucomicrobiia; order Verrucomicrobiales; family Akkermansiaceae; genus Luteolibacter. The sequence goes on along the minus strand of JASGGK010000018.1, from coordinate 46,433 downwards.
CACGGTCGCAACCACGCGTTTCTGATGGATGCCGCCGGAACGTGGTCATTGGCTCCGGCATACGATCTCACACTGGCGACTTATCCGCTCGCCAGCGGCTTCCGCGCCGCGCGGGTGAATGGAAAAGCGGCCAATATCACGCGGAAAGACCTGAAGCGCCTCGGCGAAGACCAAGGAGTGAGACGGGTGAGCGAGGTGATCGATCAGGTATTGGGTGCGATTTCCGATTGGGAGAAATTTGCGAATGAAGTGGGCTTGCCGAAAGTGGTCAGCGCGCAGGTGGAGTTAGGACAGGGGTTGGCGTGATAGATGTGTTGCACCTTTGGTGCTGCCAGTATCACCCGTTCGCCAGTGCTTCTTCAAACGTCGCGATGAGCGCATCGGTTTTTTCCAGCCCGCAGGAGACGCGCAGGAGATGGGCGGGGACGCCGCAGGCTTCCACCCATTCGAGCTCGTTGTAGTGGGCGAGCAGCGGATAGGGGCAGACAAGGGTGAACGGCGTGCCGAAGCTCGGTCCTTTGTTCACGCGCAGGGAGTCGTAGACTTTCGGCGCTTTTTTCGGTGCTTTCAGCGAGAAGGAAAGCAGGCCGCCGTAGCCGCCGTCTTTGCGAATCAACTTTTCGTAATGTTCGCGTTGGGTGAGCGATGGATGCCACACTTCCGCGACGGCGGGGTGGGCGGCGAGCCAGGCAGCGAGGGCTTCGCCGTTGGAGTTCACTTGTTTCATCCGCTTGGCGTAGTCCTTGAGGTTGGAAAGCAGGACTTCGGCGTCGCCGATGTAAAGCGGGGCGACTTCGGTGGAATCGGTGGCGAGCGATTCCCTGAAGGCGTTCGCAAACGGCGAATCGGCGCGCACGCTGACCATGCCGGCCATCACGTCGCCCGCGCCGGAAACCCATTTCGTCAGGCTGCCGGTGGCGACATCCGCGTAGCGCAGGACATCGACGTTGAACGGCCCGACGGTGGAATCATCGACAATGAGCGGTGTGTTTCCTTGCTGGCAGGCTTCGGCGACGCGTTGGATATCGACGGTGTGAAGCAGCGGGTTGCTCGGGATTTCCGTGAAAACTCCGGCGAATTCTCCTTGGCGGATGCGTTGGAGAGCTTCGTCGAATGATTCTCCGGTGGCATCGTTCAGGTAAACGACGCCGTGGCCGAAGAGTTCCTGCACTTTCAGGGAATCGACGTAAGGAAACTCGAGTTGCAGCGTTTTTTTGCCTTCGCCGAGGCCCGGCAGGGCGCGCATCGAGGCGGTGACGGCGGACATGCCGCTGGTGAAAATGAAAATGTCTTCCGGCGCGGCGCTGACGTATTTCGACAGCGCGCGGGAAATGAGATGAGATTTCGATCCTTCGCGGAGGTTTCCATCGAAGTAATCCTGCGCCTGGCGGCTGCTGACGACTTCACCGGTGAAGCGCCAGTAGAAATTGGCTTCGGCTTTTGCTTTCGACGGGACGACGAGTGCTTGCAGGCCGTGGAAACTGGCGATGCGCACGGCGGTTTCCGCACGGCGTTCCACCCAGCGGTGGGCGCGGATGACGGAGCCGCGTGTCGGTAAAACGATGACCTCTTCGTTTTCTCCGGCCACTTCGGCGCGGGCGGCTTCGATCAGGCGTTCGACGGTCGGGTGCTTGAAAAACCGGGGATAGCCGGTGCGGAGGCGCTTCAGCACCTTTTCACGGCCTTCTTCGTAGCCGACGACGGCATCCCAGGTGGGAAGGCACACCGAGCAGGCGTGCAGGGAATCCGGGAGCGGATGCCCCAGGTCTTCTTCTTGCCAGGCTGGATTGGCTGTTAGGTCGCGGCTCACGGCTCCCCATGAATGGGTTGGGGGAAAAGGGCAAGCCGGATCAGCAATGCGCGCGGGATTTTTAGGTGAAATGGGCTGATTCCCGGACGGATTGAATTTCATGGCTGAAGTCTCGTAAACATAGGGAAATCCGGAGTTTTTCAATCTTTCCCCGCTGCTTCGAATCTCTGACGGATTTACCGAAAAAATCTTCAATCCGAGCGTGACCAGATTGCGGGAATCATTCAATTTCCTCCGTAACCCTAATTTCTATAACGATGTCCAACTTCGCCCCTTTTGAGAAAAAAATGACCGCCGCCGGCATGGGAGATGCCGCAATCCGTGCTTTCCGCCGCAATTATGAAGCGCTTTTGCGTCAGGAAACAGGGATGATTCCCGAGGATGCCATCGCTCCGGCCGAAAGGTTGGCGTCGTTCGAATCGCTCGCGAAAGGCGGAACCGCCGATGCCACGCTGTTGTCCCAGGCGGTGGTGATCAAGCTGAACGGCGGCCTTGGCACCAGCATGGGCCTCGTCGGGCCGAAGAGCCTGCTGCCGGTGCGCGAGGGGACGAATTTCCTCGATCTGATGGTGCGGCAAATCCTCGATCTGCGGAAACAAACCGGCGCGAATGTCCGGCTGCTGCTCATGAACAGCTTCAGCACCAGCGAGGACACGCTGGATCACTTGAAAAAATACGCGGCGGACGGCCTCGCGGCGGCGTCCGAGGTGGAGCTGATGCAGAATCAGATCCCGAAAATCGATGCGGTGACGTTCGCGCCTGCCACATGGCCCGCCGATCCGGATCTCGAGTGGTGTCCGCCGGGCCACGGAGATCTTTTCCCGGCGCTGGTGGGCAGCGGCTGGCTGGACAAGCTTTTGGCGGACGGGGTGAAATACGCGTTCGTTTCGAATTCGGACAATCTCGGCGCGATCCTCGATCCGGCGCTTTTGAAACACTTCGCGGATTCCGGCGCGCCGTTTTTGATGGAAGTCACGCGCCGCACGGCGGCGGACCGCAAGGGCGGTCACCTCGCGGTGCGGAAGTCCGATGGCCGCTTGCTGCTGCGTGAAGTGGCGCAGTGCCCGGACGAAAATGTGGACGATTTCCAGAACGTCGACCGTCACCGTTATTTCAACACGAACAGCCTGTGGCTGCGTCTCGATCTGCTGAAAGCCCAGCTCGCAGCGGATTCCGGCGTGTTGCCGCTGCCGATGATCCGCAACAACAAGACGGTGGACCCGCGCGACAAGAAATCCACGCCGGTGATCCAGCTGGAAGTCGCGATGGGCGCGGCGATCGAGTGTTTTGACGGTTCTTCTGCGATTGAGGTACCGCGCAGCCGTTTCGCTCCGGTGAAAACGACGGGTGATCTTCTCGCGCTGCGCTCGGATGCCTATGAGATCTTGCCAAACGGCCAGGTCCGCCTGCATGCGGAGCGCAAGAGCGCGCCGCCGATCATTTCACTTTCCGATGATTACAAGCTGGTGGATCAGCTCGATCCGCTCGGCGTGCCGGGATTGTTGAAATGCCGTTCGCTGAAGGTTTCCGGCCCGGTGCATTTCGCCGATGGCGTGGTGATCGAAGGCGATGTCACGATTTCCAATAGCTCCGCCGAGCGCAAGACGGTGGCGGCGGGAACTTACAAGGACCAGAGCGTGGAACTCTGAGATTGGTTGGCTTTTTCAGATCCGTCCGATTGGTCTTATTCGACTGATCGGGCGGATCATTGCCAACGATGACGAGAGCTTCCGCTCACAGTTTTTCCATAAGCGGCGGCATTTTTCCAACCAGGAAATCGTGCGCTCGACCACCCAGCGCTTTGGTATCACCGCAAAGGTGTGCGGTTCATTGCGTTTCGCCACTTCGACTTTCGCGTTGAGTTGCTCTTGGACAAAATCAGCAAAAGGCCGCCCGCCATAGCCTCCGTCTACCAGAACCGCTTCCGCGCGTTGCAATCGTCCTGCGGCGGCTTGCAGCATTTCCTTCGCTCCGGCTTTGTCGCTGATATTCGCCGTGGTCACATGAAGCAGGTGCGGAAGGCCCCGGCTGTCCACGGCAAGATGGCGCTTGATGCCGGATACTTTTTTCCCCGCGTCGTATCCTTTTTGCTCCGCCGGATCGGTGTTTTTGACGCTCTGGGCGTCAATGATCAGAAAGGTGGTTTGCTCTTCCTTTCCAGCGGATGCCCGGTCGCCGGAGACCAATTTTTTTCAGGACCAGCTCCAGCAGGGGCAGGTTGGTCTCGGCATCGGTGTGATCGCGCCACACACGATAGTAATAATAGCAAAGATTCCAGTCGGGGTAGTCCTTGGGCAGGGAACGCCGGCGGCAGCCTTCGCGCAGGATATAGAGAACGCCGTTGAAAATATGGAGACGATCCACCTGATGAGGAGCAGTCTTTTTGCGGGCGCCTTCGAGCAGCGGGCGAATGACTTCAAACTGTTTGCGATTCAGATCGCTTGGATAGATTTGATCGGGACGGCTGACGGATGAACTCACGCTCCTCATCTTGACGATTTTTAGGATTTCTTAAAGGGAAACGCTGATTAATTCAGAATGGCGGCAAAGGGAAAAATCCGAAAGATTTGCGCATGGACCACCAGCTTGGATTTTCTGAAATGGAATTCGCCGGAAAGCGCAAGCAAACGCGCCGTGAGAAGTTTCTCCATGAAATGGAGTTGGTCGTGCCTTGGGACGAACTTCTCGAAGTCCTCAAGCCTTCCTATCCATCCGGTGAACGGGGCCGCCCTCCCATCGGGCTGGAGCGCATGCTGCGCCTCTATTTCCTCCAGCAGTGGTATGGCCTTGCCGATGAGGCCTTGGAAGATGCCGTTTATGACAGCCAGGCGATGCGCTCCTTCCTTGGCATCCAACTTGCCTCCGATCCGGTTCCCGATGCCACCACCCTGTTAAAGTTCCGGCATTTATTGGAGAGGAACGACCTTTGTGCCATCCTTTTTGAAACCATCAACCGGCACTTGGAGCAGCGCGGACCGCTCATGCGCGAGGGCACTTTGGTGGACGCCACGATCATTCACGCGCCGCCCTCGACAAAGAACAAGGACAAGACGCGTGATCCGGAAATGCACCAAACCCGCAAAGGCAACCAGTGGTATTTCGGCATGAAAGCGCCCATCGGGGCGGATCGCGATAGCGGGCTTGTGCACACGGTGGTTTCGACAGCGGCCAACGTTTCCGACATCTCGCAAGCAGCCGGCCTGCCGCACGGCGGCGAAGTGCAAGTGCATGCCGATGCGGGCTACATCGGGATCGAGAAGCGGGAGGAAGTGATCCGAGTGGATCCGGCAGGCCGGATCGACTGGCAGGTGGCCCGCAAACGCACCGTAGTCCACGGCATGGAAGAGGGCTCGGAAAAGGAGCGGCTTAAGGAAGAGGAGCACGGCAAATCGTCCCTGAGATCACGGGTCGAGCATCCTTTCCACATCATCAAGAATCTCTTCAAACACCGGAAAGTCCGCTACCGGGGACTGACCAAGAATCACCACCAGTTGCAGGTTCTATTCGGGCTGGCGAACTTGGTCATGGCGTCGCGCCGATCTGCGTAAGTCGCTGCGGGAAAGGGCGTTCGGATTGCTAACAGCCCGTCAACGGTCATGCAAACCAGCCCTATTCCGGCCCGGAAATTTGAAAAGGCGTTTTATTCAGCGTTTCCAAAGACTTTAAACGGGTTCTTAGACATGAGGCGGCCACGAAGGGCGGAGGACGGGTCTGCGAGCAAGGCGTGGAGCGGCTGGGATTTGATTTTCACCAAATCATCATCCTCAAAGAGGGTGTAGTGGCGTGCCCATGCCTGTTGTTCCAGTTCCTCGGCGCGGGTGGCCTCACGCATCGCGGCTTCCTTCATGAGTGATTTCCGCAGGCGTTTGCCGCCGGCGAGGAGTTCGAGACGTTTGAGCTGGAGGGAAATTCCCTCCACGTTCCGCGAGATGCGGCTCATCATCTCAATGCGTTGGTCCGGAGCTTTGATCCGGGAAATGACGTCACCGCGCAGGGCGTCGGCGACGGCGGCAGGGCCGAGGGAGAAAGAGGAGTCTCCTTGTCGAATCATGGATTCCCGCGTTTTGAAATTGCGCTTCTTTCCTTTGTTTTCGACGAATCCGAAGCGCTTGTAGAAATTCTTAAGTCGTGACTCTGACGTTCCGCCGAAGTCGATGGATGGGCTAAGGAGAATCGCCTTTTGATGTTGGTCCGCGTATCGCACGAGATCATTCATGAAGGCAGTCCCTTTTCCCTGTCCTCGTTCCTCCTCAGGAACAACGATCTTGTGGAGCGTGACGGATTCCTCGTTCTCGGAAAGTGAAGAGCGAACGCCTTGAGCTTCCCACTTGGTTTCGATCTCGGCCAGAGAGAAGGCTGATCCTCCCGACGAGCGATGTTCCGGCTTGATCCCGGCGAGGAATTGTGTGATAGTGTCAGCAACGCCAGCGATGGCGGTATTGGCGTCAGGCGTCGAGGATTCAACCCCTTGGATAGCGTCTGGCGCTTTTTCTTGTACCTCAATTGCTTCGAGCGAATAAGCGGTGTCCGAGTCCACGTCTCCTTTCCAGCGCAATACCGTCATGAGGACGTGCTTGCGGGAGCCGTCCGGGAAATCCGCCCATGCGTAGCGTTTGTGGACTTCCGCGACATTGGGTTTGCCTTCCGGTTTTTCGACGATGGCAAGGCGGGAATTTGTGAGTAATTCCGGCAGACGAGCTACGGCTTGAAAGTGGTGAGGAAGTGATTCCAATCGTTTTGCCTGCCGGACTTCGTGAGCGGTGGTGCCCGTGATAGTAACCTTTCCCTCGGGCAAGTCCACGGTCTGGCGCCATTCGGCTTTGTTTTCCGTTTCCCAAGCCTTCCACTGTTTCAGCCACTCGCCTTTTTTATCGGAGGAAAATCCTTTGAAGGGGTCTTCTTTGATGACGACGACTCCAGGGAGATCGGTGATTGCTCGAGTACCAAAGCCGATGGGAGCGAAGGGCGAAGGACGTTGAGCGAGGGCGAAGGAAGTCTGGGAGTTCCTCATCTGTAAAGGAAATGTCATTTTCGGATACACGTTCGCCGGATGTGTTTAGATTTTCCGAGTTTTGCGACACGTCGAGGCCCTCCGTGAGGGCGGCGGCTTGAGCGGAAACACCCGCGTCGTATTCCTGCTGTTCGTCGATGCCGTAGATTTTGGCGAGGTGGTCTTCGTATTGGTCGCGGGAGAGGGTGCCGTCGGCGATGGAGCGCTGGATTTCGTGGGCGCGGGTGGTGGCCAGACCGAAAAAGGAGCGGAAGGCATTGAGGAAACTCCGGAATTTCCGGGACTGCTTGTCGCCGATAATCTTGGAAATGGCGGCGAGATTCCGGGAAACGATGCCGACGGGGATGCCACGCATGCCGCCGCCTTTGCGGTTCCGGATGATCTCCGCCTCCGCGATCTTGGAGGATGCTTCATCGATGACAACGTCTTGGTCCGCCTCGGAAAGGGAATCGAAGTTTTCCGGGAGTAATGTTAGATTTCGGCCCTCACGGTCGGTCTTCCCTGCGAGGATGGAATCCACGGCGCGAATCCATGAAAGCTCCTCGTCGCGGGTGACGACGTTCTGAGCGCGGGCGCGGGCGCGGAGGCCGTGGAATTCCTCGTGGAAGACATCGAGGATGGATGCACCTTGGAAAAGGCGGTTGGTGGTTTTTGCGAGATTCTGGAGATAATCGGTCTGGGAAGAGCCGTAAACGAGGCGGGGGACGGAACCGTCCGTTTGAGGTTCAACTTCGAAACAGGGATATTGCAAACCACCACGGGTCATTGAACATTGCAGCTTGGCACGGAATTTTCTACACTCCGCGCCATGGTGGATGATCGCACTCTACGAGCGGCCAGCGGCTGGCTGGACTTGGGATTGGCGGATGAGGCTTTATATGAACTCCAGTGCCTGCCGCAAGATGCTCAACATCAGCCGCAAGTGTTGGAATTGAGACTTTCCGCGCAGATGCAGGCGGAGCAGTGGAACGCGGCGGCGGAAACGGGGCGGTTGCTATGCGGCAAGGTGGCGGAAGAGCCGCAGTATTTCATCCATGCCGCGTATTGTTTGCATGAAACCGGGGATACATTGGCGGCTTGCAATCAATTGTTGCGCGGGCCGAAGTCTCTCTTCGAGATGGCGATTTTTCACTACAATCTTTCATGCTACCTGTGGATTCTCGGGGAAGAATCGCGCGCGAAATCCCATCTCCAGCAGGCGATCGAACTGGATGGAAGTTTTTACGAATACGCGCGGACCGACCGGGATTTGGCCGGGATTCTACCGCTTTGAGAGATGCCTGCCACAAAGCGCCGATTCGCGAGACAACGAAAAACCCAGCGTCTCTCTCCGAGTCCTTTGCGGCTTCGTGCGAGGCCATGAACCATCGAAACCACCGGCTGAATTTCCAAAGCCGATCACTCAATCCCCGGAAATAGTGGAAGTGAACGAACGTGCCGAGGGTGATGCAGGCGATGGCCAGTGAGATCGCGGCAGAACCTGTCAGATTTCCGGGTGCTCCCCGGCTGCCGCATAAAATCGTGGAGCCGCTTGAAATGCAAAAAATCCCATAAACAACGGGAATGACGGGCAATGCGGCTCCCGCGATCCGTTGATTGAACGGCCCGCCTTCGGGGGGCGGCCCGATTTTCCGCATCGTCGAAGAGGGTGCGATGCGTTTTCCGGGTCCAGATGCTTTCGTTGGAATCTTTCACCGTGTTTGAGGCAAGCCATCAGGGCGTTTTGATGGAAATCAAAACGCCCTGATGGGCTGGACTACGTAATCATTCAGGAAAGCGCCTCAATGGCGGCTTCCAGCGATGGAAGATCCTCCACCGAATGAACCGTGGTGTCCTTGTCGATTTTCGAAACGAGACCCGCCACGACTTTTCCCGGTCCGAGTTCCACGAACGTGCGGTGGCCCATCGCGATCAGCGCCTGGATGGATTCCGTCCAGCGCACGGAACCGGTGACTTGATTTTCCAAGGTCGAACGGATTTCATCCGCTGCGGAAACCACGGATGCGCCGTGGTTGCACACGACCGGGATCGAAGGCGTGGCGATGTTCGCGGAGGCAAGTTCGGCGCGGAGTTTGTCCTGCGCGGATTGCATGAGGCGCGAGTGATAGGCTCCCGCGACGTTGAGTTTGATCGCGCGGCGGATGCCGAAATCCTTGGCTTGGGCGATGGCGGAATCGATGCCTTCGGCGTTGCCGGAAAGCACGATCTGGCCCGGCGCGTTGAGGTTCGCCACGTCCACATCGGCGGTTTTCGCGAGTTCGCGGATTTTTTCCTCTTCACCGCCGATGAGCGCGGCCATGGAGCCTTGGGTGGCGGCACAGGCTTCTTCCATGAATTTCCCGCGCTGGGAAACGAGGCGGAGACCTTCTTCGAACGAGAACGTGCCGGCGGCGGCGTGGGCGGTGAATTCTCCGAGCGAAAGACCGGCGGCGGCGACCGGATTGAGATTCGGCACGCGTTCTTTGAGAAGGGCGAGGGCGATCAGGCCGTGAAGATAAAGCGCGGGTTGGCAATGCGCGGTGCGGGTGAGTTCTTCATCCGGGCCATCGAACATCAGGTCGGTCAGGGAGTAGCCGAGGGCCTTGTCCGCTTGGACGGCCAGCGCGCGGGCGGTGGCGGAATTTTCCACGAAATCCTTGCCCATGCCCACTTTCTGGGCGCCCTGTCCGGAGAAGAGGAGAACGATATTGCTCATGTCCGGCGAAGCTAAGGAAATCTCCATGATGAGGGAAGGGGAAAGAACGTTGGACATCGAACGTTGAAGATTGAAGATTGAAGGAAGAGGTTGAAATGGGTCTTTTCCATCGAGTATCCACCCGATCCCAATGCGTCTTCTTCCTTTGCTTGCCTTGTGTGCGATTTTGCCATCCTGCGGGACGTTTCGTTTCTACGGGCAGGCGGTCGGCGGGCAGGTCGAGATTTTGAGAAAAAGCAGGCCGAATGCGCAGGTGATCGCCTCCGCCGGGACTCCGCCGAAAGTCCGCGGGCAATTGGTCGCTGTGGAAAAGATCCGACGGTTTGCCAGCGAATATCTGCTGCTTCCCGGTGATAAAAGTTACGGGAAATATGCAGACCTTGGCCGTGAACACGTCGTCTGGGTGCTCTATGCCGCGCCGGAATTTTCGCTGGAGCCGAAAACGTGGCATTACCCGGCGGTCGGCGAAATGGGTTATCGCGGGTATTTTCGCGAAGAGGAGACTGTCGGTCTCGCGCGGCAATTGAAGGCCGAAGGCTACGACGTCTGCGTCGGAGGCGTGGACGCTTACTCGACGCTCGGCTGGTTTCACGATCCGGTGCTGAATACGTTCATCCATTACCCGGACATGGATCTGGCGGAAACGATTTTCCACGAACTGCTGCATCGGAAAATCTTCCACAGGGGCGATACGCTTTACAACGAATCGCTGGCCAACGTCGTCGCGGAAGAAGGCGTGAAGCGCTGGCTGAAACACGAGGGACGGCTCGCCGATTTAAAGAAATACCAAGGCCGGTTGGTGCGTCGCCGTGAATTTTACCGGGAAATCGACATCGCTCGCGGGCGGTTGGTGAAACTCTACGCCTCGCCTCAATCCAATGCGGAAAAACGCCGTGAAAAAGCCCGGATTCTGGCGAAACTGCGCGATCAATTCCGCGAACTCCGCCGCCGCTGGGGTGGCCACGGCCTCGAAGGCTGGCTGCACGAAGATATCAATAACGGCCACATCGTTTCCCTGAACCTCTACGCAGACCGCATGCCCGAGTTCGAAAAACTGCTCGCCGGGTGCGATGGCGACCTCTCCCGGTTTTACGAAGCGGCGAAGCGGGTGAAATAATCAAAAGCCGACGCAAACGCCTGCGCTCCATCATCACTTGCGATTTTTTCAACTCGCACTAATCTTCCGCCAACCAAACACCGATTTTCCATGTCCACCACACCCCCACAAATCACCGCGTATCTGAAAACCTTCTGCGGCTGGAGCGAAGGCGTCCGCTCGATCATGCGCAAATACGGCCTCGAATTCGAAGAGAAGGACATCATCAAAAACCCGGCGTTTCGTTGGGAAATGGAGCAACGCAGCGGCCAGCCGCTTTCCCCGTGCGTGGAAGTGAACGGCCATATGCTCGCGGATATCAGCGGCGAGGAAGTGGAAAAATGGCTGCTCGAAAACGGCCTCGTCGCCGCCAATGACGCCGCGCCGGACGCACCGATCAACGCTTCCTGCACCGACGAGCAACACGCGGCGATGGCTCTCGGCCGCCTGCCTGTTCCGGGCAGGATCAAGTTTCTCGATTGATGCGGAATTTCCGAAAAATGGAGCAAAAAGTCTGAAAGTTCAATCAATCCGGGGTTAAACACCGGGATTCCCTTGCCTTTTACTTTCAGGCTTTCCATCTTCCGCGCCATGCATCCTGACGTGGCGAAGCTGGTGGAAGCCGGCCGTATTCCAAAACCGGTCGGTGAGCGCCTTTCTCAATTGGCTCCCGGAAATTTCTGTATTCACAAATCCTTCGGCGCGGGGAAGGTCGTTGACTGGGATCTGCCCTCGAAGAAGGTGGTCATCGATTTCGAAAAATCGTCCGGCCAATCGATGGAACTGCAGTTCGCGTTTCAAAAAACCGAGTGGATTCCGGCGGAGGATTTCCGCGCGAAGAAAATCGAGCAACTCGAAGAACTCCGCTCCCTTTCCAAACAAGACCCGATCAAGCTCCTCGTCCACCTGCTGGAAAGCCACGGCGGCAGCATGACGGGGGATGCTTTGGAAAAAGAACTCTCCGGCGCGGTGATTCCCGCCGAGACTTTCAAAAAGTGGTGGGACAATTCCAAAAAAGCCCTGCGTGACAGCCGCCTCGCCGTCGTCCCGCAAAAGCGCACCGAGCCGATTGTTCTGCGCAAGGGGGATCGTTCTCCGGCGGAAGCGCTGGTTTCTGATTTCGAAGCCGCCCGCGATATCAAAGGCATGATCCGCGCGCTGGAAGCCATCGCGGCGGACATCGGAGCCTTCGAAAACGATTCCGAATCGCTGAAACGCCTTCTGAATGATATCGACGAAGGCGCGAAAAAAGCCGCCCGCGTCCAGCTCGGACAGGCGCTCCAGCTCGTCGCCGCGCGCGATGAAGTGATCGGTTCTTCCCAAGCTCTCGAACTCGGCGCCACCGCCGTCCGTCTATCCGATCTCGTGCAAACGGCGGATTCGTCGCGTTTGGCGGATGAAGCCGGTGCTTTGCCATCCGGCCGCCAGCGCGCGGTTTACGAAGCGTTTCCCGCGGCCTTTGGTGATGAATGGGTTCAGAAAATCGTGCAGGTTTTTGACCGCGTCGGCGCGCGGGGAGTCACGGAAATTGCACGAATCCTGCTGGAGAAGGACGAAATGGCAGCCCTTGTAACCCATCTGCGTTCCGCGATCGCCCGCCGGGCACTCGGCCCGGACGCTCTGATCTGGGTTTGCCGCGAGCGGAAATCCTCCTCCGCCGAGGTTTTCTCCGCCGATGTCGGCGCTTCCATCCTCAACCTGCTGGAAAACGATCACCTTTCCGACGGTCCGCGCAAAACTTCCCGCCTGCAAACCTTGCTCGGTGATGACAAAAATCTGCTCGCCGATCTGGTGGCGATCATGGACGTGAACGAATCCCGGAACTTCGCGCGCCGCTTGCTCGATTGCCCCGTGTTCGGCGAGCTTGAGAAAAAATCGCTCATGGCCCGCATCATCAAGGCCCGTCCGGAAACCGGCGAACTTGTCAGTGGTGAAAACAAGAAGCGTGAGGAAAACCTGCTCGTTTCCTGGGAAAGCCTTGAGCGCAAGAAGACGGAGCTGGATGAAATCATCCGCGTCCGCATCCCGCAAAACACCAAGGATATTTCCATCGCCCGCAGCTACGGCGACCTTCGCGAGAACTTCGAATACAAATCCGCCAAGGATCTCCAGAAATACCTCATGCACCGCAAGAGCGAGCTGGAGAAAGACATCGCCCGCGCCCGCGGCACCGATTTCAAAGGCTCCGATCCTTCCAAGGTGAACATTGGCACGATCGTCACCCTGAAAGATTCGAACGGCACCCAGCAGGACGTTACTGTTCTTGGGGCATGGGATTCCATTCCGGAAACCCGCACCGTTTCCTACCTCTCCGAAGTTGGCAAGGCGCTCGTCGGCCATGCTCCGGGCGATGAAGTCAAAATCCGCGACGAAGCCACCGAGCAGCTCCAAACGGTGACCCTCGTCTCCATCCGCCCTTACAACCCCTGATTCACTTTCTCCCACATATCTATCATGGAATACACTACCATTGTTGAAATCCGCGGGCGCGAAGTCATCGACTCGCGCGGCAATCCTACCGTCGAAGTCGACGTGCACCTCGACGGCGGAGCGATCGGCCGTGCCGCTGTTCCTTCCGGTGCTTCCACCGGCGAGCACGAAGCCGTCGAGCTTCGTGATGGCGACAAGTCCCGCTACCTTGGCAAAGGCGTGCTCAAGGCTGTCGAAAACGTCAACTCGGTGATCGCCCCGGCGCTCCTCGGTTACTGTGCCACCGAACAAGCCACCATCGATGCCGCCATGCTCGCGCTCGACGGCACTTCCACCAAGAAAGCGCTCGGTGCCAATGCCATTCTCGGTGTTTCCCTCGCCGTCGCGAAGGCCGCCGCTTCCGCCCTCGGCTCCCCGCTTTACAAATACCTCGGCGGCCCGAACGCCAAGGTGCTGCCGGTGCCGATGATGAACATCATCAACGGTGGTGCCCACTCGGACGCTCCGATCGATTTCCAGGAGTTCATGATCGTTCCTCACGGCGCGCCGACCTTCCGTGAGTCCCTCCGCTACGGTGCCGAAGTTTTCCACGCTCTGAAGAAAGTCCTTCACGATCGCGGCCTCTCCACCGCCGTCGGTGACGAAGGCGGCTTCGCCCCAGCCCTCAAGGGTGCGGATGACGCGCTCGCCGTCATCGCCCAAGCCATCGAAAAAGCAGGCTACAAGATGGGTGAAGACATCAGCATCGCGCTCGACGTCGCATCCTCCGAATTCTTCGACGCTTCCAAAAACGCCTACGTCTTCAAGAAGTCCGATGGTTCCGTGAAATCCGCCGAAGAACTCGTCGAATACTACGCCGGTCTCCAGAAGAACTACCCGATCATCTCCATCGAAGACGGCTGTGCCGAAAACGATTGGGCCGGTTGGAAAGTCCTCACCGACAAGCTCGGTGCCAAGACCCAGCTCGTCGGAGACGACCTCTTCGTCACCAATGTCGATTTCCTCGGCCGTGGCATCAAGGAAGGCGTGGCGAACTCGATCCTCGTCAAAGTGAACCAGATCGGTTCCCTCACCGAGACTTTCGACGCCGTCGAACTCGCCAAGGAAAACGGCTACACCGCCGTCCTTTCCCACCGCTCCGGTGAAACGGAAGACAGCACCATCGCCGACCTCGCCGTCGCCACCAACTGCGGCCAGATCAAGACCGGCTCCATGAGCCGCTCCGACCGTATCGCCAAATACAACCAACTGCTCCGCATCGAGGAACAACTCGGTGACGACGCCGTCTTCGGCGTCAAGAAGCTGAAGGTTCTCGGTTGATCTCCGCTTTTCACCAAAAGCCCCGCGCGTCTCCTGATGCGCGGGGCTTTTTTGCATGTAATCGGAAGACGTTTTCTCAGCCGATCACTTCCTTATGGAAAGCGGCCCAGTCGTCGAGGTTGTTGAGGTTGATCGCATCGCGGATTTTTCCTTCGTCGGGAATATCGGCGAATTTCAGAATCGCGGTGCGGACATCATCCGAGTGGTTGTAGCCGATGATGGCGGCGTTCAATTTCGTGACCTTGTCGGGATCGAGCGCGCCGCCGGATTGATCGAGCACCCAGGCTTCCAGCTGAGGATAAGTCGGGCGTTTTGTGGCGATGAATTCTTCGAACTTCGTACGATCCAAGCCGAGGCCATCGAGCACCATTTGGTCATAGCCTTGGCCGCAGGATGGGTAATCGGGGTGAAGCTTGCCGACCGCGCCGAGCGAGGCTTTTTGCCAAAGGCGGGGGAGGTGGAGCACACCGAGTGGTCCGGCGATTCCGGAGCTGATGAGAGGGATGATTTTGGCCATGATGGGAATTTGGTATAATTTTTCGAAATATCAACCTCGATTGCACCGCGAAACAGCGATGTTACCACGCAAGTGAAAATCGTGGATCGGCGAGGAGCGCGGAGGCCTCCTCAACCATCGCCTTCTTCTTTTGGCGCTTTCGCTGTGCGGTGGCCGGGCTTGGAGAGGATTTCGATGTAGATCGAAGCGCAGTCTTTTTTCGCGGCTTCGTCGATGGCGGGGATGAGTTCTTCGACGTGCTTGGTTTCCGGGGTTTCATCTCCGAAACCGACGGCGCAGTTGAAATCCCAGAAATCGACGCCTTCCGGCAGAGTCTTCTTGCGCTCGCGTTTCACGTATTTGCGGACGTCGCTTTTGATTTGTTCGACAACGCGTGCCGGTTGATGCGTGGGCGAGGTGAGTGGGAAAACTTTTTTCATGATGAATGAGAAAGAAAGGCGGGATGAGAATGTCCCGTCTCCATAAAAAATCAGTGACCTTGGAACTTCTTGTTCGGTCTCCATTCGCGGCGTTCGCGGGAGCGGATGGAGAGGATGATGGGAATACCGGGAGCCGGGTGGGCGGCGCGGTATTGGTTGGTGAGGTAGGACTCGTAGCTGGCCGGTGCGAGGCGCTTGTCGTTGACGAAAAGCACGATGGTCGGCACGGGGATGACGCTGTATTTTTCGTTCAGCGCGGCGGTGGCGTAGTAGAGTTTGAGGCGCTTCTTGAGCTTGCTGTCGAGCGGCGGGACGTTTTCTTCCATCGCCGTTTGCAGGATGCGGTTGAGCTTGCCGGTGCTCGGAATGTCCTGGGCGCCTTTGCGGATTTTCAGGGCTTCCTTGAGCACGGAATCGACCGCGGTGCCTTCCTTGGCGGAGCAGATGACGAACGGCGCGTAGGCGAGGAAGAACAGCTCGCGTTTGACGTGTTCCTTGGCTTGGGCGAGGCGGACTTCGCGCTTCGCGTCCGGCTGGAAGATGTCGAACTTGTTCAGCACGATGAGGCAGGGTTTTTTCTCCTCCTTGATGAGCTGGGCGATCTTGCGGTCCTGCGAGGAAATGCCTTCGACGAGGTCGATGACGAGCACGCAGAGGTCGGCGCGGCGGATGGCTTTCTCCGTGCGCATCGCGGAGAAAACCTCGACGGAGTTGTCGCGTTTTCCACGCGGGCGGAGGCCGGCGGTGTCGATGAGCGTGAAGTTTTCGCCTTGGAACGAATAGGGGAGATCGACGGCGTCGCGGGTGGTGCCGGCGATGTTGGAAACGATGGTGCGTTCGTCCTTGAGGATGGCGTTGACGAGCGAGGATTTGCCGGCGTTCGGCTTGCCGACGATGGCGAGCTTGATGCCGACGACTTCGGCTTCCTCGTGGCCCGCTTCATCTTCCTGGGCGAGCGGGGAAATGACGGCGTCGATTTCATCGACGAGCTGGCCGACGTTGCGGCCGTGTTCCGCGGAAACAAAGACGGTGTTGGAAAAACCGAGGCGGGTGAAATCCGAGTAGGAGCTTTCGTGCTTCGGATCGTCCACCTTGTTGATGACGAGGAGGACGGGCGGCTTGGCCTTGCGGAGTTTTTGCGAAAGCGCCTGATCGATGGCGGTGAGGCCGTCGTGGGCATCGACGACGAAGAGAATGAGATCCGCCGTTTGCATGGCGATGTCCGCTTCCACGGTCACTTGATCGCCGAAGCCATCGTCAATGGTGGCGCCGATACCGCCGGTATCGATCAGGGTGCAGGGGGTGGCGGTGGCTTTGCTGGGAGCGGAGATCCGATCCCGGGTGACGCCCGGCTGATCGTGCACGATGGCGATCTTCCGACCGGCGAGGCGGTTGAAGAGGGCGGACTTCCCGACATTCGGGCGTCCAACGATGGCGACGGTAGGCATGGGCGTAGAATCAATGAAACGGCGGGATTTGCCGAGAAAGAAAAACCCCGCCTTTTGACGGGCGGGGTGATTTACCAAGAGAGGGATGGCGGAGCGGACGGGGCTCGAACCCGCGACCTCCAACGTGACAGGCTGGCGCTCTAACCAACTGAGCTACCGCTCCATGTCCCGCTCGGGTGCGGCGGACGCTAGGGGGCGCTCCGGGTCCGCGCAATCTCTTTTTTGCAGGAAAGTGAAATTTTTCAGAAGGCGGGAAGTACCGACAAAAAAGCCCTGCCGTTTGACGGGCAGGGCTGTTTTTCCGAGAGAGGGATGGCGGAGCGGACGGGGCTCGAACCCGCGACCTCCAACGTGACAGGCTGGCGCTCTAACCAACTGAGCTACCGCTCCATGTCCCGCTCGGGGGCGCAGTGGTAAATGAGGGGAGCGGGTTTCCGCAACCCCTTTTTTATGGAAAGGTGAAATTTTTTCCGAAGGCCGGTGATCTCCGGCGGCAAGGTTCAGTGCTTGCGGAAATAATATTTGAGAATCCACAAAACCCCGAAAATCCCACCGCAGATGAACACCGTGAGAGCGGATGTTTCCGCATCAGGACCAATGAGAAAGCGCGAGCTGCGGAGGACAAGAAAGCCGCCACATAAGACGAAAATGATCGAGAGGGATAACAAGACCATGAAACGGTCGAAAAGCCTGAGAAGCAGGGGGAATTTCGGAGGTTTTTCCAAAGGACGTGTTTCGATATCCAGAAGATTCCATCCCGGTCTTCCCCGATGAATATCTCTGGATCGCTCGCGAAGATACGCGCTGCGATCCAGGGACGGTGGTGGAACGGGTTTTGAGGAAGATGAATTTTCCGATTTCACACGAAAGTCGGATCAACCGATCACTTTCAGGAATTTTTCGTAAGCTTCCGCCCAGATCGAAGTGTCTTTCGGTTGATAGGTTTCAAAGGCGAACGAATTTTGGATCAATTCGCGTCCGGCGGCGAGATCCGGCAGCAGTCCGATGCCGATCATTTGGGTGATGACGTTGCCGCAGGAAGTGGCTTCGACGGGGCCGGCGATGACTTCGATACCGAGGGCGTTTGCGGTGGCTTGGACGAGTTGGGCGTTTTGGATGCCGCCGCCGCCGATGTGGAGGCGGGGGAAACGTTTGCCGCTGAGGGCGCAGAATTTTTCGTAGGTAACGCGGTATTTGAGCGCGAGCGATTCGGTGGCGACGCGGAGGATTTCACCATGGGTTTGCGGCACGGTTTGGCCGGTGCGTTCGCAATACGCCTGGATTTTCTTCGGCATGTCGCCGGGCGAGGCGAAGACCGTATCGTCGGGATCGATGAAGGCGATGAAGGCCGGAGCTTCGGCGGCGAGCTTGGCGAGATCCGCGTAGGAATGCGGATGACCTTTGGCGTTCCAGTAGCGTTTGCATTCCTGGATGATCCAGAGGCCGGAGATGTTTTTGAGGAAACGCACGGTGTCATCCACGCCGAGTTCGTTGCAGCAACGGGCGGCGAAGGCTTCGTCGCTGAGGATCGGCGACTTGGTTTCCAAGCCCATGATCGACCAGGTGCCGCAGGACAGCCAGAGGGATTCCGCGTCCTGCATCGGGATGCCCGCGACGGCGGATGCGGTATCGTGCGAGGCGCTGGCGACGACCGGGATGCCTGCGATTCCGACCACGGCGGCGACTTCCGGGCGGATCGGGCCGAGCACGGTGCCGGGTGCGACGATTTTTCCGAAAATGCGGCGTGGCAGGCCGAGGGCGTCGATCACCGGCCAAGACCAATCGCCGGTGGCGGGATCAAGCAACTGCGCGGTGGACGCGACGGTGCGCTCGACGGCTTTTTCACCGCAGAGCCAATACGCGAGAAGGTCCGGCACGAACAACAGCGTGTCCGCGTTCGCGAGGGCGGGGGAGCCAAGCTTTTTTTCGGCGAACAGGTGAAGCGAAGTGTTGTAGAAATTCGTGGTGATACCGGTGTGGGCGTAGATGTCCTTTTCGGACATCAGCGCGTGCATTTTCTCCGGCATGCCTTCGTGGCGGGGATCGCGGTATTGATGGAGCAGTCCGAGCAAACGGCCGTGTTCATCGAGAAATCCGTGGTCGCAGCCCCAGGTATCGACGCCGATCGCGGCGATTTCGCTGCCGTAGGTTTCCACCGCGAGGCGGATACCTTCCTGGATATCGCGGAAAAGGCCGATGAGATTCCAGAAGCTGCCGCCGGGGAGGTCGGTGCCGGGATTATCAAAGCGATGAATTTCTTTGAATTGGAGGGTTTTGAGATCGGTTTCGGCGGCGATGACACGGCCGCTTCCGGCTCCGAGGTCGATGGATAAAAAGACAGGCATGGTGGTTTTGGTGGAAGAGGGATCAGGGGGCGAAATGCAGATCGTAGGAGGTCGATAAATCGTTGAAGTATTCGGCGGCGGCGGCATCGCTGACCACGGCGTGGATTTGCTCCGGCGTGGCGGCGAAAAAGTCCGCCTGGGCGCCGAGTTTCGTATGGTCGATGAGCACGCAGTTCCACGCCGCATGGTGGATCATCAGGCGTTTCAGACGGGCTTGTTCCTGATTCGGCTCGCTGAGGCCGCGTTCGAGATCAAAGCCGCCGCCGGAATAGAAGAAGCGGTCGATGCGGATGGCGCTTAGGGAGGCTTCGGTGATGAATCCGGAAAAACGCCGGCCACGGGCTTCATAGCTGCCGCCGAGCTGGATGATCTCGATATGCGGCTGGTGGATGAGTTGGTCCACGACATCCAGCGAATAGGTCACCACTCGCAACGGCATGCCGATGGGGAGCTGCGCGGCGAACTCGATGGCCGTGGAGCTGGCATCCAGCAGGATGGTTTCCGAGGGGGAAAGCAACGTCGCCGCGGTTTTGGCGATGGCGGTTTTTTCCGTGAGTTGCCGCGTCCGGCGCTCGTTTTGAGGGAGTTCCTCGCGGGCCGAGCTGACGTCCATCGCGCCGCCGTGGATGCGCCGGAGCTTTCCCTGACGCGTGAGCAGATCGAGATCGCGGCGGATGGTTTCCTCGGTGACATCATAATCACGCGCCAGTTCCGTCGTCCGCACCGAGCCTTCACGGCGTGCGAGTTCGAGAATTCGTAAATGGCGTTCGGCCGCGATCATGTGGGTTTTTGTGGGAAATTGCTTGCTTATGTGGGTTTTGCTTACTATTTCCACCCTCGTCAATCTGAAACCCACGTTTCCCCTAAGATCCAATGGCTACCTACAAATATGTGAACTTTGGCTGGGATGATGCAAAAGCTGCGTCCCTCGATCCTGTTGAGCGCCTCGTTTACCGCTCGAACCTCCTCGGCGGCGATCAACGCATCACGAACACCGGTGGTGGCAACACCTCTTCGAAGATCGTCGAAAAAGACCCGCTCTCCGGCGAATCCACCGAAGTGCTCTGGGTCAAAGGCTCCGGCGGCGACCTCCGCACTTCCAAGAAGGAAAACTTTTCCTCCCTCTATCAAAGCAAACTCATCGATCTCCAGAAAGTCTACGCTGCCCGCGCCGACAAAGGCCTGAAGTCCCAGGCGGAAGACGACATGGTGGCGATGTATTTCCACACCACGTTCAATCTCAACCCGCGCGCATCCTC
Organism: Luteolibacter sp.; assembly: GCA_047605125.1. GTDB lineage: Bacteria > Verrucomicrobiota > Verrucomicrobiia > Verrucomicrobiales > Akkermansiaceae > Luteolibacter. The sequence goes on along the minus strand of JASGGK010000018.1, from coordinate 26,083 downwards.
CATCGACACGCCGTTGCACAGCTTCCTGCCGGGCAAACACGTCGATCACATGCACCCGAACGCGATCATCGCCATCGCCGCTTCGAAAAACTGCGAGAAGCTCACCAAGGAAATCTTCGGCGGCGAAATGGCCTACGTGCCATGGATGCGCCCCGGCTTCGAACTCGGCCTCGCCATGCAGGAAATCTCCAAGGCCCAGCCGAACGTCCAGGCGATCATGATGGGCCAGCATGGCTTCATTTCCTGGGACGACGACGACAAGGCTTGTTACACCCTCACGCTGAACTTCATCGAAAAAGCAGCCGCTTACATCGATGAAAAATACCAAGCCAAGGGCGGCGACGCGACCGTCTTCGGCGGCCAGAAATTCCAGACGCTTCCGAAAGAACAGCGCGATGTCACCTTCGCGGCGATCCTTCCATGGCTCCGCGGCCAGGTTTCCCAACAGAAACGCTTCATCGGCACCGTGCAGGACGACGAAAAAATCCTGCGCTTCGTCAACTCGAACGACGCTCCGCGTCTCGCCGAACTCGGCACTTCCTGCCCGGACCACTTCCTCCGGACGAAGATCAAACCGCTCTACGTCGACTGGAATCCACAAACCGAAACCATCGACAAACTCAAGTCCAAGCTTGCCGCCGGTCTCGAGCAATACCGCAAGGATTACGCCGCCTACTACGCTGCCTGCAAACACGCGAACAGCCCGGCGATGCGCGACCCGAACCCGACCGTGGTTCTCATTCCAGGCCTCGGCATGATCGCCTGGGGCAAGGACAAGTCCGAGTCCCGCGTGACCGCCGAGTTCTACAACTGCGCCGTCGAAGTGATGCGCGGTGCGGAAGCCATCGACGAATACATCGCTCTTCCACAACAGGAAGCGTTCGACATCGAATATTGGCTCCTCGAAGAAGCGAAACTCCAGCGCATGCCCGCTGAGAAGGAACTCGCCCGCCAGATCGTCGTCGTCATCGGCGCTGGTTCCGGCATCGGCAAGGAAACCGCCCACCGCCTCGTGAAGGACGGCGCGCACATCGTTGCCGTAGACCTCAACAAGGAAGCCGCCGAAGCGACCGCCAAGGAAATCGAAGCCAAATATGGAGTCGGCATCGGCGTGGCAGGCACCGGCCTTTCCGGTTGCGGCCCGGCCATCGGCCTCGCCGCGAACATCACGGACCGCGCGAGCATCCGCAAGATGCTCGATGAAGTGGCTCTGGCTTACGGTGGCTTCGACCACATCGCCGTCACCGCCGGTATCTTCGTGCCATCCGACACTTCCGGCCACATCCCGGATGACAAGTGGGCGCTCACCTTCAACATCAACGTCACCGGTTCGTATTTCGTCGCCGACGAAGCGTTCAAGACTTGGAAAGAGCAAGGTCTGCGCGGCAACCTCGTCCTCACCACCTCGGCCAACGCCGCCGTGGCGAAGAAAGGTTCTGTTGCTTACGACACCTCGAAAGCCGCCGCGAACCACCTCGTCCGCGAACTCGCCATGGAGCTTTCTCCGCTGGTGCGCGTCAACGGTGTGGCTCCTGCCACCGTGGTGCAAGGTTCCGCCATGTTCCCGCGTGACCGCGTCATTGGTTCCCTCGCCAAATACGCCATCCCTTACACGGATGACGAAGCGACCGAATCGCTGGTGGGCAAGCTCGCCCAGTTCTACGCGGATCGCACGCTGACCAAGGCCCCGATCACTCCGGCGGACCAAGCGGAAGCTTACTTCCTGCTCATCACGAACCGCCTCAGCAAGACCACCGGTCAGGTGATCACCGTCGACGGCGGTCTGCACGAAGCGTTCCTGCGCTGACATTCCTTCAAACAAAGAGGGGCGATCTCCGAAATCTCCTCTTTTTGGTTCGATCTTTCTTTTTCGAGAAGGCGGTTTCGGAGACCGCCTCTCCTTGTTTTGATCCGCCATGCCTCACTCCACGCATATTCAGAATCCCGACGTCATCCTCATCGGCAGCGGCGTCATGTCTTCCAACCTCGGCGTCATGCTGAAACGCCTCCAGCCGGATCTCCGGATCCAGGTTTACGAAGTCACCGAAGAACTCTCGCAAGAAAGTTCAGACGGCTGGAACAACGCGGGCACCGGCCATGCGGGGATTTGCGAACTCAGCTACACCCCGAAACGCGAAGCCGACGGCAGCGTGAACGTCCAGAAGCTGATCGATATTTTCGAGCAGTTCGAACAAACCAAACTCTTCTGGAGCTACGCCGTGGAAAACGGTCTGGTGGACAATCCGAAGGATTTCATCAATCCGGTCCAACACCTCAGCTTTGTGCACGGTGATGACCAAGTGGATTTCCTGAAACAGCGCCACGCGGGCATGGCCGCCCACCACTTTTTCGAAGGCATCGAATACTCCACGGATCGCGAAAAAATCGCATCCTGGGCACCGCTGCTGCTCGATGGCCGTTCGCCGAACGTTCCGATCGCCGCGACTAAACTCGACGCTGGCACCGATGTGAACTTCGGCAACATTTCCCGCAAACTCCTCGGCTGGCTGGAACGGCAGGAAGGCTGCGGCGTCGCTTCCGGACATCGTGTCACCAACCTGAACCGCACCAGCGAAGGCTGGGAAGTGACGGTGAAAAATCTCAAGACCGACGCGGTTTTCCAAAACAACGCGAAATTCGTTTTCGTCGGAGCGGGCGGGGGAAGCCTGCCGCTTCTTCAGAAATCCGGCATCCCGGAAGCCAAAGGTCTCGGCGGTTTCCCGATCGGCGGCCAATGGTTGATCTGCGACAACCCGGAAATCGTCTCACAACACGAAGCCAAAGTGTACGGCCAGGCGCTCGACGCCGCGCCGACCATGGCCGTGCCGCACCTTGATACCCGTATTCTCGACGGCAAGAAAACGCTGCTGTTCGGACCGTTCGCGGCGTGGACCACCAAGTTCCTTCACAAAGAAGGCTCCTATCTCGATCTGCCGCTTTCCGTGAAACCGGACAACCTTGCGACGCTGGTCAAGATCGGTATCAACAATCTCGATCTCGTCCGTTATCTCGTGCAACAAGGCACGCAGAGCATGGATGACCGTCTGGAAGTCCTCCACGTATTCTATCCGGGCGCGAAGAAGGAAGACTGGAAGCTCATCGACGCAGGCATCCGTGTGCAGGCGATCAAGAAAACCGACGGCGAAGCCGGTATCGTCCACTACGGCACGGAAGTCATCACCGACAAGGATCACACCATTTCCGCCCTGCTCGGCGCATCGCCCGGTGCTTCGGTGTGCGTGAACATCGTGCTCGAAATCGTGAAAAAGTGCTTCGGCCACTTGCTCAACACCCCGGAAGGCTCCGCCCGCATGAAGGAAATGATCCCGACCTGGGACGTGGACATCAAGAAACCGGAAAACGCCGGATTCTACCGCGAGCACAGCCAGAAGGCATTGCTGACACTACAACTCGCGTAACTGAGGAGGCGGGACGTTCTCGTCCCGCTTTTCTCCATCATAAAAGGCGGGACAAGACGTCCCGCCTCCTTATTTTCTCAGGTGTTCGATCGCTTCGCGCAGATCATCACCAGTGACGGATTTCACCACTTTCGCGCTACCTAACGAATCGAGCACCACAAAGCGGATGGCTCCGGCGGAGAATTTTTTATCATGGGCGAGTTTTTCCATCACAACATCCGTTGTGATTGTTTCCGGGAGAACCAGCGGAAGCTGGAAGCGCTCCAGCAGGTCGATTATTTTCCGGGATGCCTGCGGCGAAAGCCCTCCGTGTTTTTCGGAAAGGAAAAGAGCGGCACGCATGCCTAACGAAATCGCTTCTCCGTGCAGCAATTGCCCGTAAGGAACCGCCGCTTCGATGCCGTGGCCGATGGTGTGGCCGAAATTCAGCAGGGCGCGGATGTCTTTCGTCTCGTATTCATCTTCTTCCACCACACGCGCCTTGATGGCGATATTGCGGGCGATGAGATCGGCGGGAACGTCGCGGTTCGCGGGGTCCAGCGACGCGATTTCCGTGATCATCTCCGCATCTCGAATCGCGGCGTGTTTGATCGCTTCCGCGAAACCTTCGTTGAACTCTCGCGCGGGAAGGGTGCGCAACGTCTCAGGATCAAGGAGAACCAGCGTCGGCTGATGGAAGGCCCCGAGCAGGTTTTTCCCTTCGGCAATATTCACGCCGGTTTTTCCACCGACGGAGGAATCGACCTGTGAAACAATCGTCGTCGGGATTTGCACGAAGGGAATCCCCCGGTAGAAAATCGCGGCGACGAAGCCCGCGAGATCGCCCACCACGCCACCACCGAGCGCGATGACGAAGGATTTCCGGTCATGGCCCGCGCGGGTCATTTCGCGGCAGAGCGTTTCCACGTGCGTCATGGATTTCGAAGCTTCACCGGCGGGAACGGTGTGCAGCGTCGGGGAAAATCCGGCGGCTTCGAGTGAGGAAACCAGCGCCGGTGCGTGGAAGCTCGCCACGGTTTCATCCGTGATGATCGCGGCCTTTCTACCCGCCAAGCCCACGGCGGAAATCGCGGCTCCGGCGCGGGAAATTACGCCGGATTCGACGATTACTTCGTAAGCTCTTTCGGCTAAATCAACGCGGACGATTGGCATGCGCGGAGCATGGAAAAAGTGGCGGCGCTGTCCATTCCAGAAATGTTCATTTCAAACATGCGCGCGATTCCTCATCACGCGGCGGGTTGAAGATTGCGGGGCGCGGGATCTGCTTCATGCTGAAAACAGATGGTTTTCCCGACAGACAAACTGGGCCGCGGACTGCGCGATTTACGGATTTCCGTGACGGATCGCTGTAATTTCCGTTGCCGCTATTGCATGCCGGTGGAAACCTTCGGCCCCGGCTATGCTTTCAAGCCGCGCGAAGAACTGCTGACCTTCGAAGAAATCGTGCGGCTCGTCCGCCAGCTTGTCCCGCTGGGTGTGGAAAAAATCCGGCTTACCGGCGGCGAGCCTTTGCTGCGGCGCGGGCTGGAAGATCTCATCGCCATGATCGCCGCGACGGAGGGCATCCGCGACATCGCGCTGACGACCAATGGGGTGCTGCTGGCGCATCATGCGGAAGCGCTTGCGCTCGCGGGGCTGAATCGTGTGACGGTGAGCATGGATGCGCTCGACCCCGTGATTTTCGGAAAAATGAACGGCGTCGGCGCGAAGGTGGATCGCGTGATCGCCGGGATTCAGGCTGCGCAAACGTTCGGATTGCCGGTGAAAGTGAATGCGGTGATCCAGCGCGGCGTGAATGACGGCGAAATTCTGCCGCTCGCGCGCTGGGCGAAATCCACGGGCGTGGATCTGCGTTTCATTGAATTCATGGACGTTGGCGAAACGAACGGCTGGAAAATGGACGACGTCGTTTCCGGCGCGGAGATTCTCGATATTCTCGCGCTAGAGTTTCCGCTCGTGCCGCGTGATCCGGCGTATCGCGGGGAAGTGGCGGCGCATTGGAAACATGAAAATGGCCGGGAAATCGGATTGATTCGCTCGGTGACAAAGCCGTTTTGCAGTGATTGCCAACGCTTGCGGCTTTCAGCGGACGGCAAGATTTTTACCTGCCTGTTCGCAGAGAACGGCCATGATTTGCGCGGGATTTTACGTAGCGGCATGCCCGAGGAAACGGTGGGAAATGTCGTGAGTTCCCTCTGGCAAGTCCGCGCCGACCGCTATTCCGAAGAACGCGGCAAGGTGCATCGCCCGAAGGCGGAGATGAGTTACCTTGGGGGATGAAAGAATTTTCCAACGGCAGATAAACGCAAATTATAATTTATTGATCACTGCATAATAAAGTGACTATTCAGGGCAGAGCGAAGCTTGCGCGAAACATGCCCGGATGATTTTCGGCCTGCGCCTCATTTTCCTCAACGCCGACGTGGCGTGGTGCGAGAGTTGCCACGCTTCCTTCACCAACAGGTTGCCGATTTCGTGCTGCTTGAGATGCGCCCAAATGTATTCCGCCGGATTGAGTTCCGGCGCGTAGGCGGGAAGCCGCTCCGCGACGACCTTGCCTTTCGTCGATGCCAGATGCCCGTTCACCAGCTGGGACCGATGGATGGCCGCTCCGTCCCAAATCACCAGCAGGGGTTTGCGGATCCGGCGTTGCAATACTTTGAGGAAGTCAACCACCTGCGGTGACTTGATCGCCCCGGGGTGGAGCCGGAACAGGATGCGCCACAAACTGATGCCGCCGATGATCGAGAGACTTTTCCAGCCGAAGGTTTCACGGATGACCGGGGTCTTGCCACGGAGTGCCCAGGTGCGCACCCGGTGGGGACGGGTGCTCACTCCGGTTTCGTCGATGAAGACGATCACACGTCCTTCGCGCCGGGCTTTTTTTTGAGCGAGGGCCATTGATAGCGCTTCCAATGCCGGATCTTCTCCTCGTCGCGCTCGATGGCGCGGCGGGCGGGACGCTGGCAGCTGAAACCCATGGCCGAGAGCACGCGGGACAAGTGGGAAGGATGATGGTCCACGCCGAAACGCTCGCGCACCAGCTTGGCCAAGCGAGGCAAGGTCCATGCCTCGTTGGGAAATCCGGCGGCCACGGCGCCGGCTTCGATGAGGGCAGCAAGTTGTTGTTCCTGTTCCGGGGTAAGATCGCGTTTGCGGCCGAGGCGACCTTTGCTGGCCAAGGCGTCCTTGCCTTCGGCGAGCCATTGCTTGCGCCACCTGCCAGCGGACTGGCGGTGGACGCCGAGACGGCGGGCAACCTCGGCGGGAGCGATGTTCTTTTCGAAGAGGCGGACGGCCTTCATTCTCCGTTTCTGGAGTTCGGCTTGATCAACGGGACCGGTGAGCATGGGCAATGCTAGCAGAAGACCATGACGAAGTCACTTTAATTCGCATGAGTCAATAGAGTTCCTCTGCGGCATGGACCAGTACATCCGGCAACAAAGAGCTTCATCAGCTCTCCTCTCTGTCTGGGTCTAATACCAAATAACAAAATAGACCGAATGCCAAAATTTATTTCCGATTGAGATTCGGAAGTGCGCACACGGAACTCACCGTGCCTGGTTGATCGAGAAGCGTTTGGAGCGAGGCCAGGAGCTTGTCTGTCAGTTTGGCTCCGTCATTGGTCAGAAAGCCTGCCATGAAATGACCTTTCAGGTGCTGCCACAGCCTTTCGATCGGATTGAAGTCTGGGCTGTAGGGTGATAGATCGAACGGCTGGATGTGGTGCCGGTTGAGATTCACGCTTTTGTGCCAACCTGCGTTATCCAACACCAGATGAACGCTTTTGCCTTCTTCCCTGGGTATTTCTTCAGCCATGGTGTCGAGGAAGGCTTGGAAAACTTCGGTGTTGCAATGAGCGACGATCAGGCTGACGAGCTGGCCGCTTGAGGGTTCTACTGCGCCCACGATATTGCGGCGGAGGTGGCCTCCGTAGTAGCCTTGGGTGGGGCGGGTGCCGCGCTTGACCCATTTGTGACGGGGGCGGGGATCGCCCTCGAAGCCCGCTTCATCACCAAAGAAGACCCGGGCCGTGGAATTTGCCAACAGATCGGAGAGGTCGGCGGCACATTTCTCACGCTGGAGCTGCCATTTTTCCGGATCGGGGGGCTCGGGCATGGGCCGGGGGATGCGGCGGGCATAGTCCTGTTCATGAAGATACCGGACAAGGGTTCGGTAGGAGAGATCGTAGGAGGTATGTTCCTTGAGCCAGCCGCAGAGTTTGACGGCAGTCCAATGAAGTTGGTCCGCTTTTGATGGATCATCGACCAAGGGCAGGATCTCGGATTTGACAAGGGCGGCGTCCAGCTTGCGGGGGCGCCCTGCACATGGGCGATAGATGAGGGCGTCGATGCCTTGGGTATTGAAACGGCAAATCCAAAGCCGCAGACAACGTTCACTGCGTCTGGAATTGCGCAGGACATGGTCAAACGACACTCCAATGAGGAGAAGGTGGATGGCGGCAAGGCGCCGGTAGGATTTACCATCAGGATTGCACTCCATGGCCAGTTCCAGCTCATGGATGGAACAGGTCTCAGGATTGGGAAGCTGACGGGGACGGCAGATGAAGAAGGCTAAAGGGCTTCAAACAGTCGTACCAGCTTTTTATGAGGAGTTTCGGCAACTATTTTTGGCAATCGGTCTATATGCAGAAAAAACAGCATTTGAGTTGCGGGTTTTTCAGCATTTCCTTAAATTGCGTGCATGAAGCGATTTGAGGACGGACAGATTTCCCGCCGGGAGCGGCAGGTGATGGATATTTTATTCCGTCTCGGAAAAGCCACGGCGGAAGAGGTGATGAATGAATTGCCGGATCCGCCGAGTTATTCCGCCGTGCGCGCGTTGCTGGTCACGCTTGAGCAAAAACAACTCGTTTCCCACACCAAGGAATCGCGGCGCTATGTCTATCTACCCGCTGTCCCGGAAAAACGCGCGAAACAAATCGCGCTGCGGCAGTTGCTCACCACGTTTTTCGACGGCAGCCCGCAAAAACTCGTCGCGTCTCTACTCGAGCCCCGCGATCAAAAACTCAGCGCGGAGGAAATCGAAGGCATTCGCAGGCTGATTGACGAAGCGGGGGAAAAGTGAATGATGGACAACTCAATTCGATGATCTCTCCCACCAATGAAAATTCCTCAGCGCAAGCTGAAGCGGCTGAGAATTTGGCACTTGAAACCGCACTGAAGAAAGTCCGACTCATAGAAGCTGCTAAAGCTCCTACATCCTCTTGGATTGGATGGGGCTTTGCGGGGGTGGGTATTGTTGCTGTAATCCTGCTTCGAGGGGAAATCGTCAATTACTTGTGGCTCGTTATTATCTGGGTCGCTATCAGTATTCGAAGTCATTTTGCAGCGGTTCATCGAAGGATTGATGCGATTCAAGAACTGAGAGCAAATGAGATAGCGGAGATTCGCAGGTTGATTGACGACGTAGGGAAAAGTGAAGAAATATTTTAACCGCAGATGAACACGGATGCACGCAGATGGAAGAATTCAGAAGCCAGAGCTCTTGATCTGCGTTGATTCGTGTTCATCTGCGGTTCATTTTAAATTCATAAATCGTTTGCGGTGATTTCCATCCTGTTATTTTCCGTAATTGCAGCCGCGCTCGTTTTCATCGCGGGGCGGAAGGATGCGGCGCGTGATCCCCGATTGAGCGTGACGGTGCTGGTTTGGTTGCTGGCGTTTCCGGTGTTTCGCGGGGTGTTGCCGAAGTGGGAAATCCTGCCGGGAATCGCGGCGGATTCGGAAAAGTCGGGGTTTCCTGGCTGATGGCCGGATGGGGGATCGGCGTGGGATTTTTTCTGATGCGGTTGGTTTTTGCGGCGGTCGGATTGCAGGAATGGCATCGTCGTTCGGTTTTGATCGGGCGCCAAGGGCGAGTGGAAATCCGGAAGTTGGGTGGACTCCACGGGCCTGTCGCGGCGGGAGTTTTTCGCTCGGTGATTTATGTGCCGGGAGGTTGGCGGGATTTGCCGGAAGAGACGCGCCAAGTCGTGATTTTCCATGAGATGCAGCATCATCGGCGTCGTGATCCACTTTGGCTCTGGATGATCGAAATTGTGCGGGCGATTCATTGGTATCAACCGCTCGTTCACTGGATGGCGAAGCGCTGGATCGATCCATGCGAATACGCCTGTGACGCGGCGGTTTTAAAAAACGGCGTGACGTTGAAGAAGTATGCGAGCGTGTTATGCGACTTCGCTGAGCCCAAAAATACCGCGCCTTCGTTTGCCATGGCGGAGGCGGGATCGCTGGGAAAACGCATTCGCCGGATGGTGGCAATGAAGTCGGAAAAAAGCCGTTGGCTCGGCGTTTATTTGGCGCTCGGGATGATGGCTGCGCTGGTGTTGGTGCTCATGACCGTGCTAGGCATCGATGAAATGCCGGTTTCTCAAGCGGAAGTCCAAATCCGCCTCAGTGCGAATCCGTTTCCAGGAAATTAAGGAAGATGGACGTCCTGGGGTAAATCCGAATACGGATTGAAGAGGAACTCCGCGCTTATCTCCGGGTTTCGTTTTCTTCCGAAAACTGAACGGACAGGACATCCTTTCTTTTCGGTGTTTCAAATGGATTTCAAAGGCATGCAAAATGCTGTTGCGCTGGCTGGTGTGGTTTCCTAGTTTGCGGGCCACTTTCGAGCAAGTTGTGCCCATGAAACCGATCCATTTTCTGATTCCTGCCGTCGCCGCCGCCGCCCTCGCCCTGATCGGGTGCAAATCCGGTGGCGGGGATGCCATCAAAGTGGGCGAATACGCTTCATTGACCGGAAAGGAAGCGACCTATGGCATCGCGATGCACGAAGGAACGTTGCTGGCGATCGAGCAAGCGAACGAAGCGGGCGGCGTGCTGGGTAAAAAGATCGAGCTGCTCGTCGAGGACGACCAATCGAAGGCGGGCGAGCCGGCCAATGTGGTGAGTAAATTGATTTCCCGCGACGGTGTCGTGGCGGTGTTGGGCGAGTTCGCTTCCAGTCGTTCGCTCGAAGGCGGGCCGATTTGCCAGCAAAACCAGATCCCGATGATTTCTCCGGGATCGACCAACGCCGATGTGACGAAAATCGGGAATTACATTTTCCGGGTTTGTTTCACGGATCCGTTCCAAGGAGCGGCCTTGGCGAATTTCGCGGATTCTTCGCTGAAGGCGAAAAAAGTGGCGATCCTCACCGATGTGAAAAGCGACTACAGCAAGGGTTTGGCACGTTATTTCAAGGAACGCTACACCGCCTTGGGCGGGCAGATCACGGCCGAGCTGGATTTCAACGGCGGCGACAAGGAGTTCAAGGCACAGTTGACGACGATCAAAAACTCCAATCCGGATGCGGTGTTCGTCCCCGGATATTACAACGATGTGGCGCTGATCTGCATCCAAGCGAAGCAAATCGGCCTCGATAAACCGTTCTTCGGCGGCGACGGCTGGGAAAGCCACATGCTGACGGAAATCGCCAAAGATGCCGTGGAAGGACATTATTTCTCGACCCACTGCCTGGTGGACCAAGATACGCCGAAGATGACCGCTTTCGTCGCCGCTTATAAAAAGCGTTTCAACAAATCCCCGGATGCGATGGCCACCCTTGGCTATGATTCGGCCGCGGTGTTGATCGATGCGATCAAGCGTGCCGGAACCACCGATTCGATCGCTCTGCGGGATTCGATCGCGGCCACGAAGAACTTCGAAGGCGTCAGTGGAACATTCAGTCTCGATGAAAACCGGGATGCGGTGAAAGCTCTCGTCTTCGCCCGGATCCAGAATGGAAAATTCGTCTATCACGCCACGGTGAATCCGTAAGGGAGAAGCGGCGCGGTTTTTGATCGATCATCCCCCAAGCTTTCATTTTGGACTTCATCTTTCAGCAGATAATCAACGGCCTCGGTCTGGGAGCGATCTATGCTCTCATCGCTCTGGGATACACGATGGTCTACGGGGTTCTCCGTTTCATCAACTTTGCCCACGCCGATGTTCTGATGTTGGGCGCGTTCAGCGGATTTTACCTTGCTCCGGCGGTCGAGAAAGCGATGGGGGGGAATTCTCCCGCTTCCACGATCCTGGTGTTCATTCTCGCGGCGGTGGTCTGCGCGGGCATCGGCATGACCATTGAGCGCCTTGCCTATCGTCCGCTGAGATCCCGTCCGAAATTGACGGTCTTGATTACTGCGATCGGGGTCTCGTTGCTGATCGAGTTCACGTGTCAAAACGAGCGGGTGTTCGGCGCCGCGCCGAAGCCATTCCCGCAGTTGATTCCTGACCGGTCTTTTCAATGGGGCGATTTGATTGTTTCCGGCAATGACTTGCTGATGATCGGCGTGACGGCGGTGCTTTTGGCCATCATGTGGTTCATCGTCCAAAAAACCCGTTTGGGCATGGCGATGAGAGCGGTTTCCTACAATCAGGGCGCCGCATTGCTGATGGGAGTTTCCGTAAATAAAATCATCTCATTTACCTTCGGTATCGGTTCCGCGTTGGCGGCGGTGGCAGGTTTGCTTTATTCGATCAAAGCACCGGGCATCGAGCCGTTGATGGGCGTGCAGCCGGGGCTTCGCGCGTTCATCGCGGCGGTTGTCGGCGGCATTGGTAATCTTCCGGGAGCGGTGCTCGGCGGCGTGTTGATCGGCTTGGTGGAAACCTTCGCGGGAGGCATTCCGGGATTGTCCAACTACCGGGACGCCATCGCCTTCGGCATTCTGATTCTCATTCTCCTGTTCAAACCTGCCGGCCTGCTGGGCCGCTCCACCATCGAAAAAGTCTGATGCCCTTCCCCGGAGCAAAACGTTGGCTATTGGTCGGTATCGCCCTCGCGATCCTCGCTTCTTATTTCACCCCGCAGTTCAACCGCTACTACCTTGGGATCGTCATCGATGTGGGCATCGCGATCATTCTGGCGACGAGCCTGAATCTGATCAACGGCCACACCGGGCAATTCAGTCTCGGACACGCCGGATTCATGGCGGTCGGTGGTTACTTTGCGGCGTGGCTGACGCTGGAGTCCGGCGCGATGGCGCGGGAAATTTGGTTTTTCCCGGTAGTCTTGATCTCAGGCGGCTTGCTCGCGGCGCTCGTCGGATTGGTGGTCGGTGTGCCGTCGTTACGGTTGCGTGGGGATTACCTGGCCATTGTGACGCTGGGATTTGGTGAAATCATCCGGGTCATCGCACAAAACACCCAAGCCGTGGGTGCGGCGAGTGGTTTGAAAGGTATTCCGAAACTCACGACGCTCGGGTGGACGTTCGGCTGCGCGGCGATCACGATTTACGCGGTCACCGCGCTGGTGAATTCCACTTACGGACGCGGCTTCATCGCGGTGCATGACGATGAAATCGCCGCCGAATCCAATGGCGTGAACACCACTCGCACCAAGGTGACCGCCTTTGTGACCGGTGCGTTTTTCGCAGGCATCGCCGGTGGTTTGTGGGCGCATCACAAGCAGTTCCTTTCTCCGACAGGGTTCGACTGGATCAAGTCGATTGAAATCGTGGTGATGGTGATTCTCGGTGGCATGGGCCGCACCGTCGGCGTCATTGCCGCGGCGATCATTCTCACGCTGATGCCCGAGTTTCTCCGCGATTTTTCCGAATACCGCATGATCCTCTACGCGCTGCTCATCATCCTGCTGATGCTGCTGCGTCCGGAAGGTTTGTTTTCCCTTTTGAACTTCAAACGCTCGAAACAATCATGAGTGCGCCCTTGCTGGAACTCGACAAGGCCACCATCCGTTTCGGCGGTTTGACGGCGGTTTCCGAACTCAGCCTCACCATCGGTGAAGGCGAGCTGATCGGACTGATCGGTCCGAACGGCGCGGGAAAAACCACGGCGTTCAACATGATCACAGGCGTCTATCAACCGACGTCAGGAATGATCCGCTTTGCGGGGCAAAACACGCGCGGCATCAAGCCGAACAAGCTCGCCGCCCACGGCATCGCCCGCACGTTTCAAAACATCCGGCTCTTCAAATCGCTGAGCGTGTTGGACAACATCCGCGTCGCCGCCCGGTTGCACAATGGCCAAGGCTACTTCGGAGCGTTGTGGCGCGGCAAAGACTGGAAAAACTCCGAAGCCCAGACCGAGAAAACCGCGCTGGAACTGCTCGAAATTTTCGACCTCGCGAATCAACGCGACGAGATTGCAACTTCGCTTCCTTACGGCGATCAACGTCGCCTCGAAATTGTCCGCGCCCTCGCCACCCGGCCGAAACTCCTGCTGCTCGACGAACCCGCCGCAGGCATGAATCCGTCGGAAAAAGACGACCTCATGCATCTCATCCGTTTTGTTCAAGAGCGCTACAAACTTTCCGTGCTCTTGGTCGAACATGACATGAAAGTCGTCATGGGCATCTGCCAGCGCATCGCCGTTTTGGAATACGGGCGGAAAATCGCCGAAGGAACCCCGAAGGAAATCCAGTGCCATCCGAAGGTGATCGAGGCGTATCTGGGGGCGGCGGCGGTCTGAAGAGGATTGATGGTTTTTGGTTGATAGTTGATGGTAAGAGTTAGGAATTCGCGCTATGTTTGGATTTGAAAAACTCGAAGTCTGGCAGTGCGCCATTGAATTTGCGGATACCGTTTATGCGATTACCCGCCATTTTCCTGCGGATGAGCGTTTCGGGCTTACCAATCAGATGCGCCGCGCGGCGGTTTCGATTTCTTCCAACATTGCCGAGGGAACTTCCCGACTTTCCCGCAAGGATTTCACCCGTTTTCTTGAAATCGCCAGCGGATCTCTTTTTGAAGTCGTCTCACAATCTTACATTGGACGAAACCAAGGATTCCTTTCGGATGCGGATTTTGAGACAATTTACCTCGCTGCCGAGAAGCAGGGTAAAATGTTGAGTGGCCTGAAAAACTCGCTGTTGCGGGAATCTTGACCATCAACCATCAACACCAAACCATCAACCTCTTCGAATGCTAACGGTCGACAATCTCCACGTTTCCTACGGTGCCATCAAGGCGCTGCACGGCATCAGTCTCAAGGTTCCGCAGGGCGGTATCGTGACGTTGATCGGCGCGAATGGCGCGGGGAAATCGACGACGCTGCGGGCGCTTTCGGGATTGGTGAAATCGACGGGGAGGATTTCCTACGAAGGCGAGGATGTTTCGAAACTTCCTGCGAACGTGATCGTTTCCAAAGGCCTCTGCCACGTGCCGGAGGGACGAATGGTGTTTGCGAATTTAACGGTGGCGGAAAACCTGAAAATGGGCGCTTATTTGCAGAAGGACCGCAAGTGGATTGCTGAGCAGACGGATTACGTGTTCGGACTTTTCCCACGTTTGAAAGAACGCGAGAATCAGGCGGCGGGAACCTTGTCCGGTGGTGAGCAGCAGATGCTGGCGATTGGCCGGGCGCTGTTGAGCAAGCCGAAGTTTCTGATGCTCGATGAGCCATCGCTGGGAATCGCGCCGTTGCTGGTGAAGTCGATTTTCGAACGGATCGTGGAGATCAACCGGGAGCAGGGATTGACGATTCTTTTGGTCGAGCAGAATGCGAATCTCGCGCTGGATGTTTCGAGTTACGCCTACGTTTTGGAAACAGGACGGATTTTGCTCGAAGGTCCGTCCGCACAGTTGAAAGCGGACCCGCAGGTGCAGGCGAGTTATCTGGGGGCGTGAGAGTCACCGGCACTCTTTGCTTGTCGAAAATCTGTAGGCTTCCCGCGCCACCGGAGAACCCTATCCTGATTCTCCGTTGGGACCGTAAGGACTCATCCTTTCCACTGCCGCTGCGTACGAAAACGACAATCACTCAAACAGAAAGGCTGCGGATTCCGGCGCCATAGACCGAATGCCAAAATTTATTTCCGATTGAGATTCGGAAGTGCGCACACGGAACTCACCGTGCCTGGTTGATCGAGAAGCGTTTGGAGCGAGGCCAGGAGCTTGTCTGTCAGTTTGGCTCCGTCATTGGTCAGAAAGCCTGCCATGAAATGACCTTTCAGGTGCTGCCACAGCCTTTCGATCGGATTGAAGTCTGGGCTGTAGGGTGATAGATCGAACGGCTGGATGTGGTGCCGGTTGAGATTCACGCTTTTGTGCCAACCTGCGTTATCCAACACCAGATGAACGCTTTTGCCTTCTTCCCTGGGTATTTCTTCAGCCATGGTGTCGAGGAAGGCTTGGAAAACTTCGGTGTTGCAATGAGCGACGATCAGGCTGACGAGCTGGCCGCTTGAGGGTTCTACTGCGCCCACGATATTGCGGCGGAGGTGGCCTCCGTAGTAGCCTTGGGTGGGGCGGGTGCCGCGCTTGACCCATTTGTGACGGGGGCGGGGATCGCCCTCGAAGCCCGCTTCATCACCAAAGAAGACCCGGGCCGTGGAATTTGCCAACAGATCGGAGAGGTCGGCGGCACATTTCTCACGCTGGAGCTGCCATTTTTCCGGATCGGGGGGCTCGGGCATGGGCCGGGGGATGCGGCGGGCATAGTCCTGTTCATGAAGATACCGGACAAGGGTTCGGTAGGAGAGATCGTAGGAGGTATGTTCCTTGAGCCAGCCGCAGAGTTTGACGGCAGTCCAATGAAGTTGGTCCGCTTTTGATGGATCATCGACCAAGGGCAGGATCTCGGATTTGACAAGGGCGGCGTCCAGCTTGCGGGGGCGCCCTGCACATGGGCGATAGATGAGGGCGTCGATGCCTTGGGTATTGAAACGGCAAATCCAAAGCCGCAGACAACGTTCACTGCGTCTGGAATTGCGCAGGACATGGTCAAACGACACTCCAATGAGGAGAAGGTGGATGGCGGCAAGGCGCCGGTAGGATTTACCATCAGGATTGCACTCCATGGCCAGTTCCAGCTCATGGATGGAACAGGTCTCAGGATTGGGAAGCTGACGGGGACGGCAGATCCAGAGACCGTAAATGCTTCAAACGATAGTAACAGTCTTTTGTCGGGACTTTCGGAATCGGAATTTATTTTTGGCAAAGAGTCTATTCCGACGCATTATTGAAAAAGCGCATGTTGGGCCATCTTGTTTTTAGAATGACCAGCGGCAGTTTGCCATCAAGCCGTGGAATCGCGATTTATATGTTCCATCCGCCAATCCACCTGGAGAACCGCTTACATCACGATCCGAGAATGCAAACTGGTAAGCCAAGCTCCACTTGAAATTCTCCAAATCCTGACCGCATCCGATATTGAGCCAATGGCGGTTCGCATCAGAAATTCCAGGATTGAAAGTCGCGTTCGGCTGGCTGTTTTCAATGTAGTTATAGCCGAGCGAAGCATTCCAACCCCCATCGAAGAAACGAGTAAATCCTGCCGAGTAGATGAAGTTCGAATTCCAGTCGAACGCGATGTCCGTATCAGTTCCACCAGAGGAAAGCGTGAGATCGTTTAGCTCATCCCAGTTTACCCATTCGATATTTGCTTCCAACAACCATTCCCGACACGGCCGGTAGGCATATCCAGCTCCAGCGGTAGCAGGTGTAATAAAATCCAGAGAAGCCTTTTGACTACCAGGCAAGTAAGTATTTTCGGTAGAACCATCGAGAGTGAACTCGGTCTTACTGCGGTAAACCAAACCGAATGCATGCTCTGGAGCAGGTTGCCAACGAGCTGAAACCGTCCAGCTCAGAGCCTCATCATCGCCTTCAAATTTGAAATAATCCCCAGGAACGAACAAACCCCGCTGGATCGTCGCATCCGCATAGTGGACGCCGATGCCGCCACCCACGGAAAAACTATCCGTCACCTTGAAACCTAACACCAACCAGGAGGTGACATATTTCAGTTCGGTTTCCGTCGCAATCTGCCGGAATGGCGTTTCATCCCCCCAACTCGTAGAGAGTCCGAACGGCGTGTTGATTCCAAATCCCGCGACCAGACGATCATTGACAGGCAGTGCCGCATAAATCTGAGGAAGAAACGACCATTCCTTATCATTTTCAAAATTTCCCGAAGCAGTCTCCGCCTCCAATCCCAGCAGGACAGCATAACTTCCGACGACCACATTTGCACTCGTCTGCTGTGTCAAGCCTGCCGCATTGTAGTAAACGGCGGAGGCGGTATCAGCAGTTGCGAGCCAGGCATTGCCACGACCCGTAGCTTCCGGAGCCTGAACAGGAATGTAAAATCCGTTTGCCAGCGCCGCGGCACCCGCCGCAGACCAAACGATCAAACCGACTGGAAAAAACCTCTTCATGGCAGCATGAAATCAAAATTCAAAGATGGTGTGTTCGGTGGTAAAAAAGATGGCCGAGGTGGACATGTCCACAAACCGCGCCTCATCCTCGGACAAAATCCTGTTCGCTTCTTGTCCCTCCGCTGTCTGCAATGCGGCGGCAAGAGCTTCCGCACTATCCCACCACACTTCGGTGATCCCGTCATACATTTCCGTGATCCCGCGAGGTTGTTGCGCAGCAGCATTCAACATCGGATTTTGAATCGTGTGGCTCTGAACGTAGCGTTTCATCCCGAGAACCGGAGCATGCTTGCGCACCAACGGACCATGGCGGTTCAGCCAATAGTCATAAAACTCCTCTTCGGTTAAGGAAGGTAATCGACGGACACAATAGACACATTTAAGCATTCCTTTTCTCTACAAACACACATTTGTCCTGTCATCCATATTTTAAAGAAAATTTGAGGGGACTGGAACACCAAGGAACTCCTTGGCTGTTGGGTAGATCCCATTCTTCCATCTGCGTTCTTCCCGTTCATCTGCGGTTTAAATTTCTTTCCCGTGCCATTTCCCGACCAACGAGGAAATAGGAAGGCTTCTTCAAGCTGGTGGGGACACCGACGCTCCCGACTTGCACTGGTCTGGAAAACTGTGTTTCCCTCTCCGCGCCTTACGGGGCACCACTTTTTTCCCTTCTCTCCATGTTTTTCCTGACTACTGCCATCGACTATACCAACGGCTCACCGCACATCGGCCATGCTTATGAAAAAGTGCTGGCGGATGTGATTGCGCGTTACCGCCGCCTTCGCGGGGACGAGGTGTTTTTCCTGACGGGCGTGGATCAACACGGGCAGAAAGTGCAGCAAACGGCGGAAAAAGAGGGCGTTTCCCCTGCCGATTACGTGAAGCAGACGACCACGAAATTCTCGGATCTGTGGGCGAAGCTGGACGTGAAATACGACGGTTGGGCGGAAACGACGAACGCTCTGCACAAGGATTGTGTGCGGGCGATTCTCTCGGAGCTGAAGGAACAGGGCCAGCTCTACAAGAAGGGCTACGCCGGGTTTTACTCGGTGCGGCAGGAGCAGTTCTTGACGGATCGGGACCGCGATGAAGCGGGAAATTTCGGCCCGGAATGGGGCGAGGTCGTCGAGATTCAGGAGGAAAACTGGTATTTCAAACTCAGCGATCACACGGATTGGCTGAAGAGTTATCTGGAGGCCACCCCGGACGTGGTGATTCCGGCGTTCCGCAAGACGGAGCTGATCAACGCGCTGGAGCGGAACTCGGGCACCGACCTGTGCATTTCCCGCCCGAAAGAGCGGTTGCGCTGGGGCATCGAGTTTCCCTTCGATGAAAACTACGTCACCTACGTGTGGTTCGATGCACTGATCAACTATATCTCCTTCGCCGGATACAAGGCGGCCGATGGCTCGGCGCTGCCGGATTTTTCGAAAATCTGGCCTGCGGACAGCCGTCCGGTGCACATCATCGGCAAGGACATCCTGATCCCGGCGCACGGGATTTACTGGCTGTGCATGCTGCATGCGATGGGCTTCAGCGACGCGCGGATGCCGCAACTTCTGGTCCACGGGTTCTGGAACGGTCTGCGCGGGGAAAAAATGTCGAAGTCGCTCGGCAACATCGTCGATCCGAACGAACTGGCCGATAAGTTCGGCACGGATGCCGTGCGCTACTACCTCACCCGTGACATCACCACCGGCAAGGACTCGGATTTCGATCTGGATCGCCTCGTCATGCTCTACAACACCGAGCTGGCGAATGAACTGGGCAACCTTTGCAACCGCGCGCTCAACATGAGCCAGCGTTTCACCGGCGGCGTGTTGTCGCTCGGCGGGGAACTCACGGAGGACGATCTGGCATTGCAGAAATCGCTGGAGGAATCCATCGCGGCGTATCGCGCGGCGATGGATGATTACGACATTTCCAAAGGTCTCGAAGCGATCAACCGCCACGTGGTGCATTGCAACGGCTATGCCGAACGCATGAAACCGTGGGAGCTGAACAAGAACCCGGATAACAAACCGCGCGTTTCCACGATTCTCTATCACTTCGCGGAAAGCGTCGCGCACATCGCGGTGCTGATCTCGCCGGTGCTGCCGGAGATTACTTCGAAGCTTGCGGAGCAGTTGCAGCTTCCATCGCTGACCACACTCAAGCTCGATGATCTGAAATGGGGCTTGCTGCCGGAAGGCCACGCCATCGGGAAACCGAAGCCGGCGTTTCCAAGGATCTTGATCGAAGAGCCTGTTTGAACGGGGAGCTATAAGGAGCAGGGACATTGTCCCGACTTTTTATGAGTTTCCCTCCGTGTCCACCATGGGCTTCGCCGTCTTCAAAGCCGAATCCCCGGCGGACACCTGCCATTTCTGCGGTCAACCTACCGTTCTGATGGCGTACCACCAATGGGTTTTCTTCCAGAACCTTACCGGAAAACGCTTCGATATGACGGCAGGCGAAGAGACTGAACAAGGGTTCCAGACTTTCCCTTGGGATGACGTCCCGCATCCTTTCGATGCCGAAGCCTCCTGCTCCAATGCCATCGAGCGCCCGTTGCTTCTGGCGGGTCGGGAAACACAGCACGAACCAGCCATTCTCGGCCAAATGCTTCTTGGCGGCACGGGCATAGTCCGAGACATCGCCGCGCAGCTCGAAGCGCGCATGGGCTTTTTGCGAATCCTTGGGAATTACCCCGGTTCCTGCCGGGAAATACGGCGGACTCCCGGTAATCAGGGGAAATTTCCGGTCCAGCGCCAGCTCGCGCAGATCGCCATGGGAGCAATCCACCCGCGACCTCAGCCCGTTGAAATCAAGGTTCGCCTGGAGCAGGCGATAGCTGATCTCCTGTGCTTCCACACAGGTCAGGCGTGCCGCCTCGCCCATGCCCCATAAAGTCAGCAACCCCACCGTGCCGATCCCGGTGCCGAGGTCGAGGTGTTCCGTGACTTTCGGCGTGTGTTGCAGGGCATACCAGGCGGTGAGCACATCGTCGATGGAATGGCGATGACCCTTTAAACGCTGGGCGATCAACCATCCGGCGGCGCTTCCCGCATCATCGGTCCACGGTTCCTCACGGGAAATTCCGTTCGCTCCGGTAAGAGCATCCAGCGTGATGCGTTCGCCGAGTTCTTCCTGGAGGCGTTCGCGTTCCTGTTTCCAGTGATCGAGGCTCATGCCGTCACTTTTTTGACGAAACACGCCTTCAGCCCGATGGACAGACCGTCCATTTTGCAGGAAATCTCGTGATCGCCATCCACCAGCCGGATCGGCCTGGACTTGGTGCCGACTTTCAGCACCTGCGAAGTCCCCTTGAGTTTCAGATCCTTGATCATGGCCACCACATCGCCGTCCGCGAGCACGTTTCCATAGGCGTCCTTCACGATGCGATCCGCCGCCCCCGCTTCCCCGGCATCCGGCGCCAGTTCCCACTCGTGGCCGCAGGTCAGGCATTCGTAATGATCGTCATACGACATCACATCGGACATTTCGCATAGGGGGCAAGGAGGCAAACTCATAGGAGGTCGAGCAAAAACCACGCATCCGGCGATGACAAGTGTTGTTCTCGATGGCGGCAACTGCCACGGTGAACGGTCTCCGCACGGCAAAACCGCCTGGCATACGGAAGTCTTCCGCCACAAAATCCCATGAGTCTTTTCGACAAGGAACTGATCGTTCTGATCTGCGAAGCCATTACGGTCTACTTTCTCGTGCTGTTCGCCCACTCCCTGCGGAACCGGATCGGGCTGGCTTACTTTTACGGGCTGATCGGCTGTCTGGCGGCCATCATGATCTGGACGACCGACGCCGGAGTGAGAGTGGAAATCGGCGATATTTCCTTCATGGTCGGCTCGACGGTGTTTTTCACCTCCCTGTTACTGGGTGTGTTCGTGGTCTATGTTTTCGACGGCCCGCGCGCCACCCGGATCGCGATCTCCACCATCATCGGCGTTTCGGTCATCGTGCCGGTCATCACGATGATCCTGCACTGGCAGATTCGGATCGCAGGGCCGGATCAACCCGAATATTTCCCCCCGCAAAGCCTGCGGATTTATTCCGCCTCCATCCTCTCCTCCCTGGCGGATCTGATTTTCCTGGCCGTCGCGTGGGAATTCCTCGGCAAACCCCAGTTCAAGGTGCGGCTGTGGTTGCGCGCCTTCCTCACCCTGCTCGGCGTGATGTGGCTGGATGTGGTTCTATTCGCCACCGGGGCGTTTTTCGGGAAGCCGGACTACCTGCACATCATGGCGGGAACGTTCATCAGCCGTCTCGGCATCAGCCTTTTCGCCTTCCCCTTCCTCTATCTGTATCTCTCGTGGCAGAACCGCCGCTACGGCATGGAAATCGAAAACCGCCCGATGCTTTCCATCCTGAAGGAAGTCTCCGAAGTCCGGATGGAACTCAGCCTGGCCCAATCGGAAATCGAACGGAGCAAAGTGCTCGAAAAGAAAAACGAGCAACTCATTTCCTCCCTGCAAAACGCCCTCCAGGAAGTCAAAACCCTGCGCGGCATCCTTCCCACCTGCGCTTACTGCAAGGACATCCGTGACGAGCACGGCAAGTGGCACCAGCTCGAATCCTACATCCAGTCTCACAGCAACGCCCTGTTCTCTCACGGCATTTGCGGCAGTTGCATCGAAAAACATTATCCCGATCTCGCTCCGATGCTGGAGAAGCAATCCTGAGTTTGCATGAGCTTCGACCGGATCGCTCCATTTTACCGCTGGATGGAAATGCTGTCCGCCGGCGGGAAATTACAGCGTTGCCGTACCGCCCATCTGGATTCGGTGGGTCATCCGAAACACATCCTGATTCTTGGTGAAGGTCACGGACGTTTCCTCCCGGTCTGCGCGGAAAAATTCCCGGAAGCGGAAATCACGGTGATCGATGCCAGCGGGCGCATGCTGGAAATCGCGAAGAGCCGCACCAAGAGACAGGACATCGAATGGATGCATGCAGACATTCTCCGATGGGAAGCACCGGAAAATACTTACGATCTTATCGTGACTCACTTCTTCCTCGATTGCTTCACCCGTGAGGAAATGCCCGCGGTCATCGCTTTACTGAGTCGTGCTGCCACGGATGAAGCCACATGGTTGCTGGCGGATTTTCAAATCGCATCCCGTGGACTCGCGAAATGGCGCAGCCGGGTCATCCTTGCATTGCTCTATCGATTTTTCCGGATCGTGAGTGCCCTGCGTCCGCAACAACTGGTTTCGCCCGAGCCATGGCTGGCGGAGCATGGTTTCCATTTGAAAGCACGCATCACTTACGATTGGGAGCTGCTGAAAAGCGAGCGGTGGCGAAGGGAAAAATAGGAATCAATCCACCATGCGTTTTGAATGCACCCCTTCTTTTGAAACGAAAGAAGAGAGTCTTTTGATTCTTTTAATTCATTAAAATTCAAAGAATACCGCTGGCCGGACTCGAACCGGCACGGGCTTGCGCCCAACAGATTTTAAGTCTGCGATGTCTACCAT
This sequence comes from Luteolibacter sp., assembly GCA_047605125.1. Lineage (GTDB taxonomy): Bacteria > Verrucomicrobiota > Verrucomicrobiia > Verrucomicrobiales > Akkermansiaceae > Luteolibacter. The sequence goes on along the minus strand of JASGGK010000018.1, from coordinate 3,057 downwards.
TCCATCACAGCGGCATTGAAACGTGAGAAGAGGATTCCCACGGCGGGCATGTTCTAGTGAGCCGCCGTGGGGGATGGCAAGGGGATTTGTTTCGAGGCGTTCCGACTCCTTATATCAGGCGAAATAACGGGCACCGGCGGTGAAGATCGGCTGGATCTTGTTGCCGGGGATGTTTTTCGCGACTTGTGTGCCGCGGCGCTCGGTGTGGCCCATCTTGCCGAAGACGCGTCCGCACGGGCTGGTGATGCCTTCGATGGCGACCAGCGAGCCGTTCGGGTTGATGGCGATGTCCATGGACGGCGTGCCGGAAACATCGACGTATTGCGTGGCGATCTGGCCGTTGGCGGCGAGTGCGGCGAGAGTTTCCGGGGTGCCCCAGAATTTGCCTTCGCCGTGGGAAAGCGGGATGGTGTGGAGCTCATCCAGTTCGGTTTCCGCGAGCCACGGAGAAAGCTTGCTGACGATCTTGGTGTGGGCGTAGCAGGAAATGTGGCGGCCGATGTCGTTGAAAGTGAGCGTCGGCGCATCGGACTTCGGCTCGCGGATTTCGCCGTAAGGGACGAGGCCGGTTTTGACGAGTGCCTGAAAGCCGTTGCAGATGCCGAGGATGAGGCCGTCGCGGTTTTTCAGGAGATCCATCACGGCATCGGCGACGCGCGGGCTGCGCAGCACGGTGGCGATGAATTTTCCGGAACCATCAGGCTCGTCACCGGCGCTGAAGCCACCGGGGATCATGAGGATCTGGGACTTGCGGATTTGCCCGGCGAAGGCTTCGAGCGATTCTTCGACGTGGTTCGCGGTGAGGTTGCGGAACACCAGGATCTCGGCATTGGCTCCGGCTTCACGGAACGCTTTGGCTGAATCGTATTCCGAATTGGTGCCGGGGAAGGCGGGGATTAAAACCTTCGGTTTTGAGATTGGGGATTTGGGATTGGAGATTGGGGATTTGGAAGAAATCTTCACTCCGCATTCCGCACTCCGCGTTCCGCACTCCGACGTTTTCGTTGGGAAAATCGGTTCGAGGGTTCCGGTCCAGGCGGTGAGCAGGGTGTCGAGGCTGTGGGTTTCGCCGTTGAGAACGAGGGTTTCCGCTTCGGTGGTTTGGCCGAGTTTTTGCGGGTTGAGCGAAGCCGGGAGATCGGCGGTGTGCTCGACGATGAAGGCGAAATAGCGTTCGCTGGTGAGATCGAGCGAGCTGGAAATTTCCGCGCCGATGCGGTTGCCGAAAGCCATTTTGGCGAGAGCGACGGAAATCCCGACGTGTCCCGGTGTGTGGAGGGAAATGATTTTTCCGGCGGAGTTCAGCTCGTGCAGCGTGGCGGCGACGGATTTGAGGTGTTCGTAATCCGGGAGTTGATCGGCATCGCGTTTCACCTCGATGAGGGAAATCGTGGAGCCGGATTTCTTGAACTCCGGAGAGAGCGCGAGGCTTGCCTTGCCGGGGGCGAGGGCGAAGGAAACGAGAGTTGGCGGGACGTCGAGATCGTTGAAGGAACCGGACATCGAATCCTTGCCGCCGATGGCCGCGAGGCGCAAGCCGTGCTGGGCGTGATAGGCTCCGAGAAGCGCGGCAAACGGAAGTCCCCAGCGGGATGGATTGTTTCCGAGTTTCGGGAAATATTCCTGAAGCGTGAGGCGGACATCCGAGAGTTTGGCTCCGGCGGAGACGACTTTGCAGACGGATTCGGTAACGGCATAAACCGCGCCGTGGAATGGGGAATTCGAGGAAACGACGGGGTTGTAGCCCCAGCTCATGAAGGTGGCCACATCGGTGTCACCTTCGAGAAGCGGCAGTTTCGCAACCATCGCGTCAGGCGGCGTGAGTTGCTCTTTGCCGCCAAATGGCCACAGCACGGTGCCCGCGCCGACAGAGCCGTCGAAACGTTCGCCGAGACCTTTTTGCGAGCAGGCGTTGAGGTCGGAGAGGTGATCCGTGATCCGTGATCGGTGATCAGTGGAAGATGGGAAAAGCGGGGATGGAGCGGTGACGTGGATTTTCGCGGATTGCTGGACGCCGTTGGTGTCGAGGAAGGCGCGGGAGAGATCGACGATGGTTTTTCCGCGCCATTGCATGACGAGGCGGCCGCTGTCGGTGACGTCGGCGACGTGGACGCATTCGAGGTTTTCCTTGTCGGCTTCAGCGATGAAGTAGGCGATTTCGGAAGGATCGACGCAAACGGCCATACGTTCCTGCGATTCGGAAATCGCGAGTTCGGTGCCATCGAGTCCGTCGTATTTCTTCGGCACGGCATCGAGATTGATGACGAGTGATGGAGCGATTTCACCAATAGCGACGGAAACGCCGCCCGCGCCGAAGTCGTTGCAGATCTTGATTTTGCGGGTGAGTTCCGGGTTGCGGAACAGGCGCTGGATTTTCCGCTCGGTCGGCGCGTCGCCTTTTTGGACTTCGGCGGAATTTTCCAGAGCGGTGTCGGTGTGTTCTTTGGAAGAACCGGTGGCACCGCCGACGCCATCGCGACCGGTGCGGCCACCGATGAGCAGGATCACATCGCCGGGAGCGGGGGAACCGCGGAAAACCTGGGAGCGTGGAGCAGCGGCGACGACGGCACCGATTTCCATGCGCTTCGCGACATAGCCCGGATGATAGATTTCGGAAACCTGGCCGGTGGCGAGGCCGATCTGGTTGCCGTAAGAGGCGTAACCTGCGGCTGCGGTTTGGCAGATTTTCTTCTGCGGAAGCTTGCCGGGAAGGGTTTCGGAAAACGGCGTGAGCGGATTGCCCGCGCCGGTGACGCGCATGGCCTGATAGACGTAGGAGCGGCCGGAAAGGGGATCGCGGATGCAACCTCCGAGGCAGGTGGCGGCACCACCGAACGGCTCGATTTCCGTCGGGTGGTTGTGCGTTTCGTTTTTGAACATCACGAGCCACTCTTCGGTGGTGGTTGATGGTTGCTGGTTGATGGTTGATGGTTGGAAGATTTCAACCGGAACGACGATGGAGGCGGCGTTGACTTCTTCGGAGACTTCGAGGTTGTCGAGTTCGCCGGAGGCTTTCAGCTCGCGCATGCCGATGAGGGCGATGTCCATGAGCGTGAT
>JASGGK010000017.1:0-51856 GCA_047605125.1 Luteolibacter sp. | reverse complement strand
TCCAACTCGTCTCAGCGTTCCTTTATATCAGGTGAATTCATCAACACGACCTAGGAGATCTTTGAGATAGGCGTAGGGTTCATTTGGCGCTTTCAATCAGGGTGTGGAGGATGGCGCTGCGCTCGCCACTGAAAAGCCAGTTCTTCTCGACTTCGGCGCTTCATTGAAAATGAGTTCCGATTGTAAAGATTGGATGTGAGGATCACTCCGTTTTTCTCCGGTGATTCTTACCCATGGTCCCGGTGGCCGGGGTGATTTTACACGTCGGCGAGGTTTAATAGCGGGTGAGGACACCGGCGGTTCTTGCCTGAAAATCGGCGTAGATCATGGACGTACGGTTCTATTCCAGAATCACTTGATCGTGAGCTTTTTGCCCTTGCCGAGTTGCCAGGCTGTTTTCGCGCCGTTGAAAAGCGTGTCCAACTGGCTGGTGGAAAGCAGGCGGTATTCGATGGTCCTGGCGTGGGTGGTTTCGGGGTATTTTTTCACGACCATGTTCCGAACGTCGGTATTCGCCCCCTCTCCGGTTTTTTCCGACAGTTCTTGCGATCGCTCGGAAAGGCTTTTCGCGGTGGAGGATGAGGAAGCATCCGCAAGCGGCGTGAGGTGATAAAACCGCGCCAAGGCCTGGCCGTCGGTATCGATGGTGACTTCATCGACGATGAGCGTGTTATCCAAAAGGTATTTGTGGCGGCTGATGGAAGTGATGCGGGCAAGCAGGGCATTGTATTCCCCGGTTGCCAGAACGACGGTGAGGAAGCGGTCCTGATAGGAGGCGGAGACCTCCGCCGCCGGGGAGGAAGATGACGTTTGGGCGGACAACGACAAAACCACCGTCAGGGTGAGAAGACAACATAGCGCTCGGGTTTTCATGATGAATCAGATGGGAAAAGATTTTGCAGATGTTCAATGAATGTCGGGATTCGCATCTGGAGAAAGAAATAGTTTTTCCAACCTTTCCAAAAGCGCCTCTCCTTCTTTCCCGACTTGAAATTGATAGATCATCATGGGGAGAAGATAGCCCTCATCGCTTTTCGGACCGGATTGTTCCACCAAGAGAAAAGGCAAATCATCGCCGGCTTCACCAATCTGCAAATTGCTGAAAGCGGCGGGGGATTTGATCAGTTTGTTTTCGAGAATCGACCGGATTTCCACGACGTTTTCAGTTTTTTGGAATGTTCCTGAAGTGATAATGATTTCAGCCATCCCATCACCTGCTTTCCCTTTTTGGGAATTCCATCTCGAAGTATGCCAGTCGATTTGGAAAGCTTCCCTATCCACCAAAGGAATGATAAGGAAGCTGTCTTTGCTCCAGCCACCGCTCCTCGTGATTCTGAAAATCGTTTGCTTTTTGACTTCCGGGAAAACCTTGGAAACCCAGTTCAGAGGGTAGATCCGGTTATAACTCAGCTCATCGCCAACACTCCCGGCTTGGATGGTAAAAGGTTTCTCAGGATTCGTAAAATGAAGAGGGTCCGCATCTCCCGCCTGCAATCGACCGATGCAGATGGAACACATGATGCCCATCACCATAAGAATCCTCATCATGAGCGGAATATGAGGCACATTGCCCCGGCTGGCGAGAGGGAAGACGCGTCAACGGTGTTCGCTCCAATCCAAAAGCTGCCGGGTGAGCTCCTCGGTGAAGTAAAACGTCACTCCGCTTGTGCCGCATGATTCAGCCACAACAAAACCGGGGGTTCCGGCGATCGGCCAGCACGGGGAAAAAGCGACGAGCGGAATCCGCAACGGCCGATGAAAGAAGCCGAAACCAAACTGCGGACGAATCCAAAGAATTTCCGAAGATGTATCCAACCGGACACGGCAGGGTCTTGAGCACGATACCCAAGAACTTCGTCTCATCAAAACTTTCCGGACCTCGCCTGACGGGAACTCCGCAGGATCACAAGCAAAACGGGACAAGGATTGCCATCCGCTCGCCCAGCGCATGAATAAGTTCCCGACGATCCACAAACCAGCCAAGGCGCCCCAGATCAGAAACCCGGTGAAGGAATCGACGGGGAGACGGTTCTCAAACATGGATGGAAAATGGAGAATTTGGCCCCGAACTCGCTTGCAGAGTGTCTGCGGCGCGGAAAGATATCAGTCACCCCGGAATCGCCCGATCTGGACTCCTCCCTGATAACAAATAACCGATAGCTCCCCTTCACGCGTAGATTTTTTTGTAATATTCGTCAGCCATGCGGTTTGCCTCGAAGGCGGGAGCCACGTCGTTCATGGAATTCAGGACGATTTTCCCCCAGCCGTCCGGGTTATCGTAATAGAGCGGCAGGATGGTCTCATTGAGCAGGGTGTAAGCTCCGAGCATGTCCTGGCGATCACGGTCCGCTGGGCTGAGAGCAGGATCGGCGGGAGGGATGATGAAGGCGTTTTCCCCGTGTTTGGCGAATTCGCAGACCCAGCCGTCATAGGTGGAAAGGTTGACGGAGGCGTTCATCGCGGCGGTCATGCCGGAGGTGCCGGAGGCTTCGCGGGTGACGACGGGGTTGTTCAGCCAAACGTCGGAGCCGTATTTCATCAGGCGCGAGAGTTCGAGTTCGTAGCCGGTCAGCACGGTGGCATTCGGGAAATCGCGCGTCAGACGGATGAGGTTGTTGAAAATATCGATCGCGCCGTAATCGAACGGATACGGTTTTCCGGCCCAGAGGATCTGGATCGGATATTTCGAGTGGGTGAGGAGCTCGCGGAAAAGCCGGGCGTCACGGGTGATGAGGTCCGGACGCTTGTAGGCGGCGAAACGGCGGGCCCACACGAGCGTGAGGACATCCGGGTTGAAGAGCTTGCCGGTTTGGTCCGCGACGGTGCGGAAAAGACGTTCCTTGAGTTCGCGTTTGCGGAGGCGGAGCGTTTCGGGATCACCGTGGATGCGGGCGTTTTCCAATCCGTGATCGGCCCAGTATTTCTTGTTCTGGGCATTGGTGATGTGGGTGATGGGGCAAATATCCGTGAAATTTTTCCACATCTGCCGGGAGACTTCGCCGTGGAGTTTCGAGACGCCATTGGCGAGGCGGGAAACGCGCAGGGCGGCGAGGGAGTGGTTGAAGACGTTGTCCTGCGTGCCGGTGATTTCCCGGATGGTTTCTTCGGAAAGGCCGGAGAAAAAGGAGAAGTCCCGCAGCAGCTTGAAGTCGTGTTTTTCGTTGCCCGCTTCTTCCGGCGTGTGGGTGGTGAAAACGAAGCGTTTTTTCACTTCGTCGAGGCTCTGGAATTTCGAGTAAACGTGGAAGGCGGCGGATAGCCCGTGGGCTTCGTTGAGATGCCAGACTTCGGGATCGACGCCGAGTTCATCCAGCAACCGCGCGCCGCCGACACCGAGGACGATGTATTGGGCGATGCGGCGGAGCTCGTCGTTATCGTAAAGCCGCTGGGTGATGGCGCGGGAAAGCGCGTCGTTTTCCTCGATATCGGTGGTGAGGAAAAACATCGGCACGGTGCCGAAAATCTCTCCCGGCAGATACATCGCCTTGATCCAGACCGGATGGCCGTGGATGGGGATGGTGAAGCGCAGGCCGGTGTCTTGCAGGAACGCGTATTCCTTGCGGCTGAATTGCACGGCCAGCTCGCCGTTTTCGCCGCGGACCTGGTTGTAATAACCATATGACCAGAGAATGCCGATGCCGCAGAGGTTTTGCCGGAGCTCCGCAGCGGAACGCATGTGCGAACCGGCGAGAAACCCGAGGCCTCCGGAGTAGATTTTGAAGCTCTGATCGATGGCGAATTCACAGGAAAAATAGACCGCGCTTTTGGCGTATTGCGGGTCGATTTCGTAAGTGTGGGCGAACGGCTCTGGCAGGAAGGATGAAGACATGGTTACAAAGGGAAAATGTGAACGGAAATACCGGCCTGGATGCCGATCTCCAGCACCCGAATCCATGGCATGAAATGAGGAAATTCCAAGGAATTCTTTGGATGGAGCGCCGGTGTCCTCACCGGCTCTTCCAACCAAGCCGGTGAGGACACCGGCGCTCCGCTTCATACAGCCAACTTCCCGCGAACTTCCTGCAGCGGCTTTTCGATCCAGCGCCAGGACGCGAGGGTCAACAGCCAGGTGATCCCCGCGAAGACCGCCAGACGAACGAAAAATCCGGGTGCGGTCTCAAACCACGGATTCCAGAAAATCCACGGCAGGATTTTCCCGGAAGCGAGTGGCGCGAGATTATGATAAAGATATACTCCGTAAGACAACTGTCCGATTTTTTGGAGCGGTGCGGATTCGAGCAGGCGCTTGGCCGGGCCTGTGAATCCGACGATGGCCGCGGCGATGAATCCGCAAAGCGCGATGGAAAGCGCGGTTTGCTGCAAAGGCCTCAGACCGAACGTCGGGAGATGCAAGGCGCTGGCGGTAAAGATGATCAGATAAATGGTAAAACCGAGCCACGAGATCAGCCGCAGGCCGGGGCTTTCCAGCGACATCCCGCGATGCACGGAGAGGGCGAAGAGCGAGCCGAGGGCGAAGTAATCGAGCGATGCCCAGGTGAGAATCTCCGGTCTGGTGAAGAAGTGAGCGATTTGCGGATGCAAAAACCGCATGACCGGCGCGATGGTGGCGACGAGAAGGATGGTCGGCGCGAGCCATTTTCGCGGCAGGAACCAAATGACGAACGGCCAGAACAGGTAGAACTGCTGTTGCATCGCGAGCGACCAGAAATGCGAGGTGCCGCCGGGCCAGTCCGCGAGGGTGGCCATGTGGATGTTTGAAAGGTGGAACAAATACCAGAACGGCGCATGCCAGGCATCCGGCGCCTGAACGAGCAGCGCGAAGGCGAACGCGACGTAGTAGGGCGCGAGAATCCGCATGCCGCGCCGGAGGTGGAAATTTTTCAGCGCCTGTTTCCTCCACGGGCGGTTGTGTTCCTCGCGGCGGTCTCTTTCCCGCAGCAGCCCGCCGGTGATGAGGTAGCCGGTGAGGACGAGGAAGAAGAACAGAAAGACTTCAAAGGGAAACAGCCGCGGCCATCCCTTTGGCAACCAATGGTCCCAACAAATCGCGATCATGGAAATCGCGCGGAGACCATCGAGTTGTACGGCGCGGCTGGGCATTTAAAGAAGATTGATGGGAGTTTGCGGCTGGTTGATGGCCAAGAATGATTTCCATCAACCATCAACTCATGACCATCAACGTCTCAAGGAGCGAGCGCCTTTTCGATGGCGGCGACGACTTCCGGGTGGTCCGGCGTGGTTTTCGGCTCGAAGCGGGCGAGCGGCCTGCCGTCGCGGGAGATGAGGAATTTTCCGAAGTTCCATTTCACATCACCGGGAAAGGCACCTTCCGGGCCGGTGAGCGCCTTGTAGAGTGCGTGCTGGTTTTCCCCTTTGACGCTGAGTTTCCCCATGATCGGGAAGGTGACGTCATACTTTTCTTTGCAAAACCGCTGGATCTCGGTGATGGGGCCGGGTTCCTGATTGTTGAAATCGTTGCACGGGAAACCGAGGATCACGAAGCCCTGGTCCTGATACTTTTTATAGATGGCTTCGAGGGCGGTGTATTGCTTGGTGAGGCCGCACTTCGAAGCGGTGTTCACGACGAGGACGACCTTGCCGGAATAGGCGGCGAGGGAGGTGGTTTTCCCTTCGGCATCGGCGAAGGGAATTTGTGTCAAGTCCGCGGAAAAGGCCGTGGCGCAAAACGCGAAAGCGGAAAGGAGGATGCGCTGGAACATATGATTTACAGGAGATGGCAAAAGGGCGGCGGTGTCACGCGAGGAGATTTTTCAGGGCTTTTTCCAGCGTGGGATATTGGAACTCGAAGCCGCTTTGTTCGAGCGAGAGCGGCAGGGCGTGCTGGCCTTCCAGAAGCGCGGTGGCGAATTCGCCCAGCGCGAGTTTCAGAGCAAACGGCGGAACGGGAAAAATCGCCGGGCGGTGCAGGGCGGCGGCGAGTTTCCGGGTGAAATCGGCATTCCGCTCCGGAGTCGGCGCGGTTCCATTGAGCGGTCCGCGCAAGGATTCGGTGAAAATTGCGCGGACGAAGGCGGCGCGGAGATCGTCTACATGAATCCACGGCATCCATTGGCGGCCGTTTCCCAAACGCCCGCCAATGCCGAGACGGAAGACTTTCGTGAGCTTTTCAAATGCCGCACCTCCCGCGCCGAGCACGACGCCGGTGCGCACGGTGACCACCCGCATGCGCAGTGCTTCGGCTTCACGCGCGGCGTTTTCCCAATCGAGGCAGAGTTTCGCCAAATAGCCGTCGCCCGGTGGTGCGGACTCGATCAACGGGCGATCCCCGCCATTTCCGTAGTAGCCGACGGCGGAGCCGTTGATGAGGGTTTGCGGGCGATTGTCTTCCGGCAGGGCCGCAAAATGGGAAACCAGACGTTGGGTCAGCGCGACGCGGCTGTCGAAAAAACGGTGGCGGTTTTCCTCGTTCCAGCGCTTGTCGATGGGTTCGCCCGCGAGATTGATCACGGTGGAAATGCCGCGCAGGTCGAGCGCATCCAGCGATTGCCAGCGGTCCACGCCGGGGACTTCGCCCTTACCCGAGCGGCTGATCCCGAGGACGGTGGCGCCGCGTTTTTTCAAGAGTTCCGGCAAGCCGCTGCCGATAAATCCCGACACTCCGATGATGGCGATGGCTGGCGCGGATGACATAGGGAAAGGATGCGTCCGAAATCGCGAAGGTAAACCGGGTTTTTCGCTCAAGCCCGGAAGCCACGCCTGATCTTCCACCTTTACTTCAGCTGGGTCCCAATTTTTGATCGGCGCGATGCTGAACCTACGTGCGTGGACGCTTTTCCCACTGATGGCCCTGTCGCTCGCAGCGCAGGAGCCAGCAGCCGTTCCTTCGCCGGTGCTGCCGGACATTTCATCGCCACCCGTGGACTTGATGAAGCCGGTGCCGGCGCCGAACGTGCCCTTCAAGGTAACTCCCACGCTCGATCCGAAGTCGCTGCCGAAGGATTTCCAGCTCGTGAACTCCGGCGGGGAGATTTCCGGAAATGCGGAAACCGGCGTTCATCTGGGTGGTCCGGTCAAATTCCGCGGCGATAACGGCCTGGAGGCGTTCTCCGACACGGCGGAGATCGATTTCAAGCGGAAGACCCTGACGCTGGAAGGAAACGTCAGCCTGTATCAGGGCAACACCCTGCGCCGGGGGGATCGCGCGGTTTATCATTACGACACGAAGTTTCTCGAAACCGAAGAGATGCGCACGAGCCTGGATTCCATCCTGCTGGAGGCCGGGAAATTCACCTCCGAACAAAAAGGCAAAAAACGGATCTACCACGGCACGGACACCGGTGTCACCACCGCGGATGAAGAACACCCGAGCTATTGGGTGCGTGGCAAGGACGTGAAGGTTTACGCCGGGGATAAGATTGTTTTTAAAAACATGCTGCTCTACGCTGGTGACACGCCGGTTTTCTGGCTGCCCTACCTGAGCCAGCCGCTGGATTCGAAGCTCGGCTACCATTTCCTGCCCGGTCTCCGTTCAAACTGGGGTCCCTTCCTCCTCAACAGCTACGGCATCATGCTCGGTGGAGAATACAATGCCGAGACCGAGGAGCGGGAAAATGCCTGGCTGCTTTCCTTATGGAAATTCGACATCCGCACCAAACGCGGTATCGGCACCGGCGTGGACTTGCTGGACACCCGGCTCGATGAAAATGAATTCACCGGCCTCAGCCTTTATTATCTGAACGATCTCGCACCGGATACGTCACGCTCGGGCCTTGATCGTGAATCGGTCAATGAAGACCGCTACCGCCTGAGCCTGAAACACCGCCTGCCGCTGGAATTTGAAACCAAGGCGGATTGGCGGCTGGACACCAATCTGACGTTCCTCAGCGACGCATATTATTTGGAGGACTTTGACCGCAGTGCCTACCGCACTGATCCATATCCGGACAATACCATCGGCCTTTTCCGCCGTTCGGACAATTCCTTGTTCTCATTTTTCACCCGCATCGATTGGGATCAATTCTATCGCACGGACCAGCGCCTGCCGGAAATCGCATTCGATCAACCCCGCCGCCCGATCTTCGATTCACCGATCCAGCACGAAGGTTCCACTTCGTTTTCCATCATCCAGGAACGCGCGCCGGATACGACTTCCGGCACCATTGAAGCGCTTTCCACCCTGCCCGCGTCGGACGCTCGGGTCGCCGGGTTGATTTCCCAGCTCAGCGGCTATGAGCGGACGCTGGCTCTGGAAATGGTGTCGTTGCCGCTCACCGATCCGCGCCGCGACCGCCTGCGTTCCAATCTCCTCGATATCGGCTACGCCCGCTTCCATACCTATCAGGAATTCACCATGCCGTTGATGGTGAAAAACTTCCTCAGCCTCACCCCGGATATCGGCGTGGGCTACAATCGCTATGATTCCGTAAACGGCCCGTTCGGCACCGAAGACCAATCGCTGCTACACTTCGGCTTGGAAGCATCCGTGAAATTCACCAAGGACTACGGCCCGATGTTCGATCCAGGCATCGGACTGAACGGCCTGCTCCACATTTTCCAACCCTACGGAAACTGGTCCATCCTCCACGCCGGAAACAAAGACTCCGATTTCCCGGAAATAGACCGCTTAACCGCCACAACGCGGCCGCAATCTCTCGATCCTTCGCTTTTCACTGCGATCGATGAAATGAACAGCTGGAACATTCTGCGTGTCGGCGCGCGCAACCGTTTGATTACCAAACGTGACGGCCAAGAGTTCGACTGGCTGTTCCTCGATACCTATGTCGATTTCTTCATCAAAGATCCGACGGGAGATCGGGAAGTATCCAATCTCTACAACGATCTCCGGTGGAATCCCCTGCCATGGATGAATGTCGGGCTGAACACCCAGTTCCCTGTTGTTTCCAGCGGCTCCGGGTTTACCGAGGTAAATCCCTATGTCCAATTCATGCCGAACAAGAATTTCGAAGTCCGTATCGGTTACCGTTACCTGGAAGGTCATCCGATTCTGCTCGATTCCAGCTTGATCAGCCTCCGCACCTCCTATCGCTTCAACGACTGGTGGAGCATCAGCACTCGTCATGAATTCGAAGCCGAAGACGGCGTGCTCCAAAATCAGGATTACATGCTGTACCGCGATCTCGGAAATTGGGTGGCAGGCATCGGCTTCAACCACAACGACAACCGTGTGAAACAGGAATACGGGATCATCTTCAACATCGTCCTCAAAGATTTCCCAAGCGTCTCCTTGCCTTTGGAATTCAACGGTGAATAAGTCCCATCGATCCATGAACGTCACCCCGGAGCAATTACTGGCCGTCCTGCAATGGCGGTATGCCACGAAAAAATTCGACGCCGCGAAACGCATCCCCGAGCCCGTTTGGGAATCTCTGGAAGAATCGCTGGTGCTCACCCCATCATCCTTCGGCCTTCAGCCATGGCAATTCCTCGTCGTGGAAAACCCGGAAATCCGCAAACAGTTGCAGGAAGTTTCCTGGAACCAGACGCAAGTCACCGGAGCCTCGCACTTCGTCGTCATGACCGCCCGTGACGACATGCACGCCGGTGACATCAGCTCCTGGGTCGCCCGCATGGCGGAGATTCAAGGCGTCCCGGTGGAAAACCTCGCGCCGTTCCAGCAACTCATCGCCTCCTTCATCGAGCCGCAATCCCCCGAAAGCCTGCGCATCTGGAATGGCCGCCAGGTTTACATCGCCCTCGGCCAGCTCATGAGCTCCGCCGCTCTGCTCGGCATCGACGCCTGTCCCATGGAAGGTCTCGACGCGAAAGCCTACGACCGCATTCTCGGTTTGGAAAACACCGGCTACCACACCGCTGTCGCCTGCGCCCTCGGCTACCGCGCCGCCGATGACAAAGCCAGCCGCTATCCGAAAGTCCGCTTCGACCGGAAGCAGGTGATCCGGAAGATCTGAGGTTACCATGAAGCATCGGGCTTTTTTCGTCATTGCCGCCGCACTTTTACAAATTGCGTTTCCTCTCCACGCTCGGGAAACTTTGGAACATGCGAAAACAAGCCTGCCACCTTGGAAATTTTGTATCGTTTACCAACTTCGAGACACGGACGATCAGAAGGACGCCCGACCTGCGCCCCAAAATACAAAAGATCCGTTCCGCAGTGACGTAAAATATATGCCTCAAAACCTGCTGGTCTCAGGGCGAGAAATTATTGATATCGCCGCACCAAGCACTCGGATCGTAAAAAGCTCGATTCTGAGTCATGAATCCGCTAAAAGCGTTGCCAGTAGTGTTCTCTCGGGGTCCAAAAGTTACCTTATCAAGGATTGTTACAACCCTCACCATCTTTTCGTCTTTTACGATCCGGCAGGTAAACCGACGGCGGCGATTGAAGTATGCTTTTCATGTTGTCGGGTAAAGACGATGCCGGAAATTCGGACAATGGATCAATCCAATACCCTCGAAACGGCAGACCTTGCCCGCCTGGCTCAAATCGTTTCTGAAGCCGGCTTGGATTTGGATACTGAGCACACTTTGGACACCTTTCTCTCCCGCTTGAAGCGGGATGGTTACGCGGCCTCCATCTCAAAAGCCTCATTGATTGTAATCGGTCGACCTCATCAGACAGCGGCGGGCGGCGGCGGAGTAACTTCCGGCTTTTTGGTGTCTGAAACCATCAAGGGACATTCCACTCTGATGGGTCGCAAAGACATCACCGTTTTTTACTCAATGGATTCACAAAATCATCCGCATCTTCCCGATGAAGGCTCGGTCATCTGGTTTTTGACACCAGAACCTGAAAATGAAGTCTTCCGGGAAATCACCAAAGAAAGCTCTTTTTTGGAAGCCACCCCTGAAAATATCGAGTGGGTTAAAAAACAGATGAGGAAAAGCAACTGAATTCACCCGACATCAAACCGCATACAGCTCCGCGAACACCAGCGTCCCGCTCGCGGTCTGGAGGGTGCTGACCACCGTCGCATCCACCGTCGTGTTCAGCTTCGAGATGGCGTGATTCACCACGATCATCGTGCCATCCGGCAGGTAGCCTACCGCCTGGTGGTCTTCCTTGCCGGTACGCACCAAGGGCAAACGCACGCGCTGGCCCACCACGACGCTGGGTTTCAAGGCATCGTCGAGTTCGTGAATGTTCAACACATCGATGCCCTGAAGTTTCGCGACCTTGGTCAGATTGTCATCGGTCGTCATCAATCGCGCCGAAAGCAACTTCGCCGTTTCGATGAGGCGGTTGTTGAGCGGATCGCCTTCGCCGGAAGTCCGTTCATCGTGCAGCGTGATCTGGATGTCCGGATTTTTCTGCATCATCTCCAGGCAATCGAGGCCGCGCTGGCCGCGCTGGCGGCTGCCGTTTTGGCTCGCGTTCGCCAATGCCTGAAGCTGCTGGAGCACGTAGCGCGGCACGATCAGCCGCCCATGCAGGAAGCCTGAGCCGAGAATCGCAGGCACCCTCCCGTCCATGATCGCTTCCGAATCCAGCACGACCGGCTGGCCGCTCGCCGCGTCCTGGCGGAAGCGCACGTAAGGAATGATGAAAGCGAAATCATCCCGATTGCTCCGCAGCGCCAACACCGCGCCGAGGAAACCGAGGCTCGCATACAACGTGATATCCACCGCCAGCCGCAGGACATTCACCAACACTTCCGGGTTATCCTGCTTTTCCAAGCGGTCGCGGAACGCCAGTTCGAGCAGGTTCGAAATCTGCACCCGCGTGAGCAGCCACGCGCAAAACAATCCCACGCCCAGACCGAACGTCGCGGTGGAAAATCCCCGCAGGGTGAATCCTTTCATCAACGTCTCGATGCCGATGAACAATCCGGCGACCAAAAGGCTGACGACCAGCCCCGTCGTCAGCGGCACTTCGAAAGCCGTGCCCTTCGTGCTCAGCGCGATGGCGACGCCCGCCGCCTCGCAAACTAACAAATACGTGAGTCGCGCGACATTGACGGAAGGAACGGAGGCCATGGTGAAATGATTACCGGCAGTTTTCCATGACCGGCCGTGATCCAGCAAGGCCAATCGTCACACCGGGCAATGTCCGCCTCAACCCTGCTCGTCCGCCGTTTCCTTGATGTCCTGGAGCGCGGCGATGAAATCACCCAGAATGTCCGCTGGCACCATGATCGTATCGCGGTTTCCGCCGACGTCTTCCGTGATCTTCACGACCATCCCGCGCGCGTTCTGTTTCAGATCGAGAAAGAATACCTTTCGATCCGCGAGGATCTTTTCCGTGTGTAGCAAATCACTTTCCACTCAATACCTCCTTTGGTTGTTGATACGGTATTGATCGATCATGTTGGGTCCGCACATGTCAATTGAAATCCCCGCCCGCGGCTGATACCGCCACGCCGTTCCATGCGAGATTTTCTTCCAACCCGGCGCCCGGCACTCGTCCTCGCACCCATGCAGGATGTCACGGACTTGCCGTTCATGCGCGTGCTCGCGCGCCGCAGTTTGCCGGACTGGTTCGTCACCGAGTATTTCCGCGTTCACCCGGATTCCCGCCTGAACAAATACATCCTGCGCTCGATCACGGAAAACGAAACGGGAAAACCGATCTTCGCCCAGATGATCGGCCGTGATATTCCCGGCCTCATCCGCAACGCCCGTGAATTAGCGCAATATCCCGTCGCGGGCATCGATCTCAACCTCGGCTGCCCCGCGCCCATCGTGTGCAGCAAAAACGCCGGCGGCGGCTTGCTGCGCGATCCGGAAATGGTGAACCGCATCATCGGCGAACTCCGCGCCGCCATCCCCGGACGTTTCACCGTGAAGACCCGCATCGGTTATCATTCCGAAGACGAGTTTCCGCGGTTGCTCGGGATCTTCAAAAGCCACGCCATCGATGGCCTCACCATCCATGGCCGCACCGTTTCCGAGCGCTACCAGACACCCGTGCACCCGGATTGCGTGAAACTCGCCGTCGAGACGATGCCATGTCCGGTGATCGCGAACGGCAACGTCGTCGATGTTTCCACCGGCCTTTCTTATCATCACCAAACCCGCGCGGCCGGGCTCATGATCGGTCGCGGCGCGATCCGCAACCCGTGGATCTTCTTGCAGCTCACCGCCGCTTTTCTCGGGGAAAAACCGATCACGCCCACGCATCGCGATCTGCTCGGTTACATCCGCGATCTTTATGACGAACTCGCTCGCGAAAGCCTGCGCTTCGATCCGCTCACGCACGTGCAACGGATGAAAAAAACGCTCGTTTTCATCAGCCACGGACTCGATGCCGAATTCGAAAATCAAATCCGCCGCGTGAAAGCACCGGAAGATTTCCACGCCATCTGCGCCTCGCATCTCGATCACGCAAAACCCTTGCCCGCGTTTCCTCCGTTGGATTCAAAACTCTTCTGTGGATTCGATGCGCTTTCCGGCAAATGACGAATGTTTATCCCACCGAAGCCTTTTCCAGCACTTCGCCAATCACCCGGAAAACCTCCGGCTCGAGCGCCCGGTTCGGCGAGCCTTTCAAACAGCTTCCAAACCACTTCGCCAACACATCGCGCTGCTCGCGCGCCATGCCCCGCGTGTAGCTGGTTTCGCTATTCGATAAAACCTGCTCGTCGCGACGGCCATGCGCGCGCGCCAGAATCTGCTGGTAACGCGCCAAGACGCCATCGAATAAAATCCACGGGAAATTCGCCGATTTCAGCGGCCCCATCGTCAACGTCCGGCCTTCGCCCGCACTGATTTTCATTCCATCCAAGAGGCTCAACCGAAGGTCCGGCAAGCTCCCGCCTTTCAACCAAGCGGCAGCGCCCATCCCCAACGATCCGATCAATGTTCCCACGCCATGTGATAGAAATCCGGTCATCGCATCCACCGCGAACCCAGCCGCACCACCCGTAACCGCCGCCGCGATGGCAAGCTGGCCGCGCTCAAGCCCCCACTTCGTCCACGTTTCATCGCTTTCGAGATCGATGCCCGTGAATGCCTGTTCCGCCACATCCGCCTTCAGCAAATGATGGCGGTAAATTTTCAACAACTCCTCGAAGCAGCGTTTTTCCAGTTTCTTCAACGCATCCAGATACCGCCGCGTCAGCAGTTCCCCTTTCTTTTGTTTGCGGGAAGGAATCAACAAATCCTTTTCTTCCAACGTCGCGCTCACCCGCAGACACAGCGCTTCTTCCAGAAACGTCAGGATGCGTTCCGCCGCTTCATCCCTGCGCTGGTCCCACTCGCTTTCCACCAAACGGATCGTTTCCTCAAGCTGCGGGCGATGCCGTTCCTCGATTTCCAGCAGCGATTTCAACAAGCGCAGCCGCTCTTCATAGCGGGCATGATGCGCGTCGAACGTGCGCACCAGATTGAAAGCGCCGCCGAGCTTTTCCCGCCACATTTCCTCCTGTGCCGCCGTCGTTTCCGCATGGCGGTTCAACAACGCCAATCGGGGGCGTCCCGTCCATCGCAGGATTTCCATTTCCGCTAGAAAATCATCCCGTAACGGCTTCGCGGGATCGACGATGTAAAGCACGCCCGCCCCATCCAACAGCGGCTGCAGCAACCGCTTCTCATCGCCGAATTCCTCACCCGCTTCCTGGGTGAAACGCCGCAACGTTTCCAATCCCGGCGTGCCTTCTCCGTGCAGTTGACGGATCGCCCGCATCGCTTCGATCGGCTGGGAAAACCCCGGTGTGTCGATAAACCTCAAACATTCCTTGTGCCCGAAAACCACCGGGTGCGGCTGGCATCGCGTTGTCTCGCCCGGCGTCGGGCTCACGCGGATCACCTCGTTGTCATCAATCTCCAACAACGTCGCGATCACCGCGGATTTCCCCATGTTCACACGGCCCACCACCGCAAAGGTCGGGATCGCGGAAAGCACCGGCGCATTCATGGCCATACCTTTCCGCTATTTCATCGCGTCTTGCAATGCCATGAACTCCGCCTGCGGAAATGAAGCGGGCTGATGGAAATCCGGAGATTCTCCGGGCAAAGGCTCCACACTTAAAAAACGTTGCTCCGGAGAATTCAAAATCATCGCCACATTCAGAGTGGATGTTTCGCCAAAATCCAACCGCGCTTTCAGAAGATCCAGCGGCAGAGCCATCGCCGCCAGCCATCCACCATCCGGCGCAAGATCGGCATAAGTTTCCACTCCCGGCATCCGCTCCTCCTCTTGCTGCGCCCGCTGGCGCGGCGCGGTAAACTCGCAACACCACCACGCGCCATTCGGCGCTAGGTTAAACTCGAAATACCTACCGCTCGGCGGATGTGCGATAAACACCTCCGCCACATCGTATTTCCACAATTCCGGTAAAAAAACACCCCGTCGCGACTTCGGATGCACTACGGCTGGCGAGCGATGCGTTGCCAAAAACCACAGCTTTTCCGGATCCAGGATGAGGCAGTAGCCAGGCACCGTCTCCATGGATTGCCCGTAACAATCCAGCCCCAAAGCCAGCAGAGGCACGTCCAGCCCCCCCCATTTCAACGCTCGATCACTCGTGAATATCCGCATTTCTATATGAAAATCGTAACATCCTAGCACTGTCCAGATTACAAAAACACGGTTTTTTTACGTATTTGCCGTGCTTATCAGGTTTTTTATGGATTTTTTGCCCGAATTTTGCTTGATGTCCCCAGCTGTCACACCGCCATGCCTCGTTACCATTCAGGCTTTTACGATACCATCGAGTATATCGGACCCCGTCCGCAGAAAAAGAAGCGTCCGAACAATATCTTCGGAGGTTGGGTGATTGTGCTGATCGCCGTTGGTTTAGGCTTCTGGTTTGGCCAGCCGATCTATTCCGCCATGGTCAGCGAGCGCGTCACCGCCTCCCCGGAAGAAGCCGACCAGCTCATTTCCTCCCTCAATCACTCCGCCACCTCCGGTTCGAAAATCGCCGCCGCTGCTTTGGCGCAGAGCAAAGAACGTGTTTCCTACGATTCTTCGTATTACGAAATCGCTTATCCAAATGGCGATGTGCCGGCCCACAAGGGCATGGCGGCGGATGTTGTCGTCCGCAGTTTCCGTAAAATCGGCGTCGATCTTCAGAAAGAAGTCCACGAGGACATGCAGGCGAACTTCGGCGTTTACCCGAATTTCTGGAACGCCACCAAAACGGATACCAACATCGATCACCGCCGCACGCAAAACCTCCACCGCTTTTTCACCCGCCACGGCCAGGATCTCGGTCCCAGCCGCAATGCCGCTGATTACAAACCCGGAGATCTCGTTGTCTGGGGTATCAGCAATCCCCAAACCCGCAGCGCCGAAACCCATGTGGGAATCATCGTTCCCGGACCGGGCAATGATTCCAAAGAACCTTGGATCGTTCATAACAACGGCTCCGGCGTAAAATGGGAAAACGTCCTCTTTGAATATCAAATTCTCGGGCACTACCGCTACCCGGCGGACAAGTAAGCGGACAAAATTACCGTTTGCCTCCCGGAGTCGCCTTTTCCTAGACTCCGGCATATGTCAGCCAAGCCCAAGGACGGTTCCCGCGTCGTCATCAAGGTCTTCCTTTACGGGATCAAACCCGAGATCTGGCGCCGCTTCGAAATTTCCGAAGACGTAACCTTCGCTGCGTTGCATGACTCCATTCAGGCAGCCATGGGTTGGGAAAACAAAAGCCCCCACGAGTTCCGCCACGGAAAAGGCAAACGTCTTGTCGATGTCATCGGCCCGATCGGGTTGGAAGAAATGACCGTCGGCGAATTCCAGGATGAAGCTGTTACAACGGTGAAAGACTTCCTCGGCAAACGCCGTTTGCCGATCCGTATCCTTTATCGTTACGACTTTGCCGACGAATGGGTTCACGAGATCGTCTTCGAGAAAAAAGCCGACGGAGAAGGGCCGCCGCGCATCCTCGGAGGAGAACGGGCCTGCCCGCCTGAAGACTTCGGAGGTCATTTCCAATATATGCAAGCCCTTCACGGTGAGATCGCTTGGATGCACCCCGGATACGAGCCGGAAAAATTTGATCCCGCCGCTGTCGATTTTTCGCCCAGAAAACCTCGGAAACGCCGATGAAAGAGGCTGGAGAAATCGATGCTCCGAGCTACGGTATCCTGCTTTTTGCTGTAGCTGGTGGCTTTGCTTGTTCATGGCCTCGCGCTGAGCCGGCAAGGACGCCGGGATGATTGGAAATAGCGGAAAAACTCCCTGCTCTTGCAGCCCCCGCATGTGACTCCCTCACCACCAGCTCACCCAGCAGGCACATCTCCGTCACCGGCCTGCCCGTATCTTCGATGCGCTTCAATAACAACTCCGCACCCGCTTGGCCGATCGCGACGGCGGGTTGGCGGATCACCGTGACGGACGGGCGCACGAAGCCAGCCCACGTCGGATCATCGAAGGCGGCGAAGCCCATTTGTTCCGGCATCTTCACCCCGCGCTGCACCAATGCCTTGTAAGCACCGCTGGCGATCAGCGCGCTGCTGCACAGTACTGCATCCACCGCGGGCTCCAGCTTCAGGATTTCCTTGATCACTTTTTCGCTCTCGGACTCGAACGCCGGAATCTGATAAACGCCCGCGATTTTCCCCTCCTCGTCCCCGAAGGCCGCGCGGAACCCGCGAATCCGCTCGCCCGCCGTGTAGCTCTTCGCCCCGAAAATCCCGGCGATCCTTTGAAAGCCGCCGTCGATCAACGTGCGCGTCAGCTTGAAGGCCGCGTCGAAATTATCGATCACCACCGAATCCAGCCCCGAGCCGTCCAGCTTGCGGTCGAAGAGCACCAGCGGCGGGCTGTTTTTCCGGTATTCCTGCAAGCGCTTCGCCCCGGCGCGCGTCGGCGAGAGCAGCACCCCCGCGACTTTTTCCTCGCTCATCAGATCGAGGAATTTCGCCTCTTTTTTCGGATCCTCATCCGTGTTGCAGATCAGCACGCTGTAGCCGGATTTCATCGCCACCGCCTCCACCGCGCGGCTGATCTCGCTGAAAAACGGGTTCCGGATGTCGGATAAAATCAGGCCGATCACCTTCGATTGCCGCGCCCGCAGGTTCCTCGCCACGCGGTTTGGCTTGTAGCCCAGCTCTTTCACCGCCGCTTCCACCCGCTCCCGCGCTGCGGCGCTGATGTAGCCTTTTCCCGCCAAAACCCGCGAAACGGTGGCGATGGAAACCCCGGCTTTTTCCGCCACATCTTTGATCGAATGAGCCATGAAATGAGATCGTTTACAGGAAAATGAGTGAAAATTTCAGAAAAATTCTTCCTCATTAAAGAATGCCAATTCCTTTTGAAATCGAGAAGAATTTAAAAAATTCCGCAAAATTTCAGATGCGCTCATCGAATTTCTGAAGAATCTTGTTTGACGATTTTTATGTAAACGTTTACATAGCCCCTCACATCGTTCGCTTTGCTTGCGAATAAAAACCCAAAACCCACCAAAAAATCCCATGCTCGCCATGACCGTCCACGACGTGCGGCTCGGAGCGGAAGTTTCCACGAAGGAAGCCGCGATCCGTGCCGTCGGAGAAATCCTGCTCTCCAGCGCCTCCATCCAGCCGGAGTATGTGGAAAGCATGCTCGCCCGTGAAAAAACGGCGACGACTTTCCTCGGCAACGGCCTCGCCATTCCCCATGGCCGGCCGCAGGACTCTCACCACATCCTGCAAACCCGAGTCGCCGTGCTGCAAATCCCCGGCGGCGTCGAATGGGGAGCCGGAAAAACCACTCACCTCGTTTTCGGCATCGCCGCGAAATCCGACGAGCACATCGGCCTGCTGCGCCAGCTCACCGGAATCGTCGCCGATGCCGCCCTTGCCGAACGCCTCGCCCGCACCACCGATCCCCGGGAAATTCTCGACGCCGTTTCCATCGCGCCGGAAGAAGAAGCCGCCGCGGCCGAGGATTTCGAAGGCAGCGAAATGGAAGTGCGGTTTTCCAATCCACGCGGTTTCCACCTGCGCCCCGCCGGGAAATTCGCCCGCGCCGTGCAAGCGTATCCGGGGAAAGTCACCCTCGTCGTGAAACGCCGCGAAGTCGAGGCGGACAGCCCGTCCCGCATTCTCGCGCTCGGCATCGCGGCGGGAGATTCCATCCGCATCCGCGTGCGGGGTGATGATGAAACGGACACGCTTTCCTCGCTCGCCGCGCTGATGGAAGAGATCAACAACGAGCCGCAGGAAGAAGACGCGGACGCTCCCGTCGCCTCCACCTGGACGCCGGGTGAAGGCCAGCCGCTCGCCACCCTCAAAGGCACCATGGCCTCGCCCGGCCTCGCGATCGCCCCGATCTGGAAATGGCAGACCGCCGAGCTTTCCCAGCACAAACGCCCTGTCGGCGATACCGAGGCGGAAGTCGCCGCGCTGAAGCACGCCATCCACACCGCGAAGCGGCAACTGCTCGCGCTCACGGAAGGCAAACTCAACGCCGTGCAGCGCGGCCTTTTCGAAGCCCACGCCTCGCTCGTTTCCGATCACGAACTCGCCGCCGAAGCCATCTCCTGTATCCGCGAAGGAGATGACGCGCTCACCGCCTGGACGAATACGATCCGCAGTCGCGCCGAAAACATTTCCGCCCTCGCCGATGCGCATCTCGCCGAGCGCGCCCACGACATCCGCGACGTCGGCCAGCGCGTGCAGCGCATCCTGCTCGGCATCGATCTCGATCCGCTCGCCTCCGTTTCCGATCCGGTGATCCTCGTTGCGGAAGACCTCGAACCCTCGCAAGCCGCGCAGCTCAAGGCCGATAAAATCCACGGCATTCTCCTGCAAAAAGGCAGCCCGAACGCCCACGCCGCCATTGTTTCCCGTTCGCTCGGCATTCCCATGCTCGTCGCGATGGGAAGCTCCTTGGAAAATCTCGCCATCGGAGAGACGGTGATCCTCGACGCCTCGTCCGGCCGCGTGATTTTACAACCATCCGCCGACGATCTCGCCTCCGCCGCCATCGCGATTCAGGAAGTCAACCAACAGCGGAATCTCGATTGGGAAAACCGTTTCTCACCCGCCATGTTGCGCGACGGCCACCGCGTGGAAATCGTCGCCAATATCGGCCAGACCGAAGAAGCGCACGCCGTGATCCAGTCCGGCGCGGAGGGAGTCGGCCTCTTGCGCACCGAATTTTTGTTCCTAGACCGCGATCACGCGCCGGACGAAGAAGGGCAATATCAGGCGCTGAAGGAAATGATCCTCGCCCTCGAAGGCATGCCGATGATCGTCCGCACGCTCGACATCGGCGGCGACAAGCCCGTGTCGTATCTCGGCCTCAGCGAGCTGGATCTATCATTCCTCGGCCTGCGCGGATTCCGCCTCAGCCAGGCCCGCCCGGACCTCGCGATGACCCAGCTCCGCGCGATCTTCCGCGCCGCGGAGCACGGGCCGATCCGCCTGATGTTCCCGATGATCGCCACGCCGAACGATTTCCTCCGCGCCCGCGAAATGACGGAAAAAGTCCGCCGTGAAATGGGCGCGAACAAGGTCGAACTCGGCGTGATGATCGAGGTTCCGTCCGCCGTGACCATGGCCGCGGAACTCGCGGAACTCGCCGACTTTTTCTCCATCGGCACCAACGATCTCACGCAATACGCGCTCGCCATCGACCGCACCCACCCGCTGCTCGCGCATCGTGCGGACAGCCTGCACCCGGCGGTTCTTCGGCTCATCCGGGATACCGTCACCGCCGCGCATGCGAAGGGAAAATGGGTCGGCGTTTGCGGTGGTCTCGCCGCCGATCCGCTCGGCGCGCTGATCCTCACCGGCCTCGGCATCGACGAGCTCAGCATGCCGCCCGCGCTCGTGCCGCAGATCAAAACCCTGCTCCGCCGCGAGGACCGGGAAACCCTCGGCGCGCTCGCCAACAAGGCCCTCGCCCAACGCGATGCCCGCGCTGTCCGCGCCCTGCGTCCCGCCCATTGAAATTTCCAACCTTTTGTCATCATGGACATCGTCACCATCACGCTCAATCCGGCCATCGACCAGACGGTCTTCCTCGATCACCTCGCCGTCGGCAAGGTGAACCGCACCCACCGCTACCACCGCCAGCCCGGCGGCAAGGGCATCAACGTTTCCTCGATGCTCGGCCAGTACGGCATTCCTAGTATCGCCACCGGTTTCCTCGGCTCGGAAAATCCCCGGTTGTTCGAGGAGCTGTTCCGGAATCAAAAAATCACCGACGAATTCATCCGCATTCCCGGTGAGACCCGCACCGGCATCAAGCTCGTCGATACCGCCTCGCACGAGACCACCGACATCAACTTCCCCGGCCTGCAACCGACGTTCGAGGAGATCCGGAAGTTCGAGAAAAAACTCCGCAGCCTCGTGCGGCCGGGCCGCTGGTTCGTCCTCGCCGGAAGCTTGCCCGCGGGCTTCAACCTCGATTTTTTCGAGGAGATCCTCGCGCTGATCAAAAACGGCGGCGCGCTCGTCGCGGCGGATACCAGTGGTGATGCCCTGAAAATCGCCGTCAAAGGCGGCGCGGATCTGGTGAAACCCAACGAACACGAACTCGCCGAAATGCTCGGCCACGAGCTGCCGGATTTCCCGTCGCGTCTTGCCGCCGCGCGCGAGCTGCAAGCGACGAAAGTCCCGCACGTCATCCTCTCGCTCGGCAGCGAGGGCGCGTTGTTTCTTTCGCCGGAAAAAGCCGTCATGGCCTCCGCTCCGCCGGTGAAAGTAATGAGCACCGTGGGTGCCGGAGATTCCATTCTGGCAGGTTATCTCGCCGGGCTGGTTTCCGATCTGCCGCTCGGCGAGCGCGCCCGCCTCGCCACCGCCTTCGCCTGGGCAGCGCTGGAAGATGTTTCCCGCACGCTTCCCCGCCGCTCCGAACTCGAACCCCGCCTTTCTTCGATCCAAATCCAGCCGCTCTGAAACCGGGGACCGCACGCGCCCCCGCGTGCCGTTTTCGGCACCCCGCCGAAAACCACCTGCAAGCCACCAAACCCATCACCGAAATCCATCATTCATCCCACCGGAGCGCGAGGCGCGCTCCTCAACACGCGAGGGCGCGTGTGCTCCCCATCAAACCCCATTCCTTCCATCATGAAAACCCTCTCCGCCTTTTTCCAATATCCCTCAGCCGATCCTCTCACGCGCATGGCTGTCTCCGCGCTCGAAGCGGAAGCCAAGCTGCGCGGTATCACGCTTTCCATCGTCGAGGACACGCGGCAGCTCACCGGCCCCGCCCTGCTCGTCACCGATGAAAAATCCGCGCCTGCGGAAAACATCACCATCATCAACCGCCCGAACCTCATCCGCCACACCGCCGAAGTGCTGGACGCCTTCGCTCCGCGCGCGGAAAAAACCGAAGCTCCCGCGAAGACCGCCACGCCGTTTCTTGTCGCAGTCACCTCATGCCCGACCGGCATCGCCCACACCTTCATGGCGGCGGAAGCGCTCGCCAAGGGAGCCGCCGCCCTCGGCTATCAGATCAAGGTGGAAACCCGCGGCTCCGTCGGCGCGAAAAACGAAATCACACCCGATGAAATCTCCGCCGCCGATGCCGTGATCGTCGCCGCCGACGCGAATGTGGAAACCGCCCGCTTCGCCGGAAAACGCCTGCTGCAAACCGGCACCAAGGCCGCCATCAGCGATGCGAAAGGACTCATCCACCAGGCGCTCGCCCTCACGCCGTCCACCGCCGTTTCCGAAACCCAAGCCGCGCCGAAAACCGAGCGCAAAGGCGTTTACAAACACCTGATGACCGGCGTTTCCCACATGCTGCCGCTCGTCGTCGCGGGCGGCCTGATGATCGCTCTCGCCTTCGCCATCGGCGGCATCAACGCCGGTGACGCAACCGGCACGCTCGGCTGGGCGCTGATGCAAATCGGCGCGAAATCCGCCTTCGCTCTCTTCGTCCCGATCTTCGCCGGATTCATCGCGTTTTCCATCGCGGATCGCCCCGGCCTCACACCCGGCCTCATCGGCGGCATGCTCGCCACCTCGCTCGGCGCGGGATTCCTCGGCGGCATCGCCGCGGGATTTCTCGCCGGATATTTCACGCTGTGGCTGAACCGCTCGCTGAAACTCCCGCAAGGACTCGACGGCCTGAAACCCATCCTCATCCTGCCGCTGATCTCCTCGCTCGTGATCGGCCTCGCCATGATCTATTTGATCGGCCCGCCGGTGAAAGGCATCATGGACGGCGTTTCCGCCTGGCTGCAATCCATGCAAGGCAGCAGCGCGCTTCTGCTCGGCATCATCCTCGGCGGCATGATGGCCTTCGACATGGGCGGTCCGATCAACAAGGCTGCTTACACCTTCGGCGTCGGCCTCGTCACCTCGCAGGTTTACGGACCGATGGCCGCGGTGATGGCGGCGGGCATGGTCCCTCCACTCGGCCTCGCGCTGGCCTCCACGCTTTTCAAAAACCGCTTCACCAAAGACGAACAACAAGCCAGCAAGGCCACGGCGGTGCTCGGGATTTCCTTCGTCACCGAAGGCGCCATCCCCTACGCCGCCGCCGATCCGCTGCGTGTGATCCCCGCGACCGTCGCCGGAGCCGCCGTCACCGGAGGAATCTCCATGTTCCTCGGCTGCAAGCTGATGGTCCCGCACGGCGGCATTTTCGTCCTCGCGATTCCGAACGCCATCAATCACGGCCTCGCCTATTTCCTCGCCATCGTTGCGGGCACCCTCGTGACCACCGGTGCGCTGTTCTTGCTGAAAAAACGCCAGCCTCTCACCGCTTAAGACCCATTTCCCACAAAACCTATGAAAACCCCGCTCCTCACACTGCTTCTCGCAAGCTCTCCTCTGCTCGCCCAGGCATCCTGGCTGGATGGCGACCGCCTCACCGGCGATTGGCAAGGCCTCCGCACCACCCAGGAAAACTCCGGCGTCAAAATCTTCGCTTACTACGCCGGGATTTTCGCCACCAACGTTTCCGGCGGCATCTCTCAGGACTCGGACTACTCCGGCGATCTCTTCGCGGGCGTGGAACTCGATCTTGAAAAAATCCTCGGCTGGGACAGCACGGCGTTCACCCTTTCCGGCATCGACCGCCACGGCAACAGCATCGACCACGCCGTCGGCGGCCAATACAGCGTGCAGCAAAACGTCGGTGGTCAAAACGCCTTCCTCTACAACGTCACGCTGGAGAAAAAATTCCTCGACGACACCTTCTCCGTGAAGCTCGGCCGCATGACCGCCACCGATGATTTCGTCGGCTCGCCGTATTACAGCTACTCGCTCAACAACGCGGTCAACGGCCAGATCCGCGCCGCTTTGTTCGACGGCGTGATGACGTCCTATCCGTTTCCCGTCTGGGGCACGCGGTTGAAATACCAGCCGTGCGATGAATTCTACGTCATGCTCGGCGCCTTCCAGCTCACCGAAAAGATGTGGAGCCGCGAGGAACACGGCCTCGACCTCGCCTTCCGTGGCAGCGACGGCCTCTCCGTTTTCACCCAAGTCGGCTGGAATCCGAAATTCGACAACCGCCCCGCGCACTTCTTCGCCGGGATGAACAACGCCTTTTTCCACATGGACCGCTTCGACAGCGATGACACCCGTGGAAAATTCACCCGCTACTACGGCCACGCCGACTATCAGGTTTTCGCCGAAGCGCCCGGCAGCGACGAAGGTCTCGTCCTGTTCGCGACGCTCGGTTACACGCCATATGACGACGTCGCCATCATCCCCGTCCAGTCCACCTTCGGCGCGCACTACACCGGCCTTTTCCCCGGCCGGGAAAAGGACAAGACCGTGTTTTTCCTGACTTACGGCCAATTCAGCGACGCCTACGGAGATGAAAAAACCGCAGCCGGAGCCAGCCGCCCGGACTACGAACTGGTCGCTGAAATCGGCCACCGCTTCCAGGTCACGCCGTCCGCCTACATCCAGCCTGACGTCCAATTCATCCACCGCCCCGGCGGCACCGGAGACATCCGCGACGCCACCGTGCTCGGCGTGCAATTCGGCGCGTCGTTCTGAAAAAATGAAGGCGCGAGCTCATGAAGAACTCGCGCCTAATCATTATCCCCCCATCACCGCCGGGTTGCGTTCAAAGTGATCGATCTTCCCCCCGGATTCTCAACCACACGCGTGCCAGCAGTGAGGAATAGGAATAAAATGCGCTAAACTTAAGAGGCGTAAATAAAAAAATGTGACCAAATCGGAATCCGTCCGAAATTTTCCTCCGGTTTCGATCCCCTGAAGCAAGCGTCACCTCCGTAAATTTGCACTCGTCATTTCCTGCTCTATTCGGCGTGATTGCGGCGTGATCCACTCGACAGCCATCGTTTCCCCCAAAGCCAAGCTCGGCGATAACGTCCGAGTCGGCCCCTTTTGTATCATCGGCGACGATGTGGAAATCGGCGATGACTGCGTGCTGCACTCCCACGTCGTCATCGAGGGCATCACCAGGATCGGCAAGAACAACGAGTTTTTCCCCTTTGCCATGATTGGCGGCAAAACCCAGGATCTCAAATACAACGGCGAGCCGACCTACCTCGAAATCGGTGATTCCAACGTCTTCCGCGAAAACACCACCGTCCATCGCGGCACCTTCGAGCGCCTGCCCACCCGCATCGGCTCGCACAACCACTTCCTCTGCTACGCACACGTCGCCCACGATTGCCAGGTCGGCAATCACGTCATTCTTTCCAACAACGGCACCCTCGCCGGCCATGTCATCGTCGGGGATCACGCCATCGTTTCCGGCCTCACCGCCATCCACCAGTTCTGCCGCGTCGGCGCCCACTCGATCATCGGCGGCTGTTCCCGCGTCACGCAGGACATCGCCCCGTTCACCATGGCTGTCGGAAACCCGGCGGAAACCCGCGGCCTGAACCTCATCGGCCTCCAGCGCAGGGGATTCACCGAAGACGATATCCGCCAGCTCAAGACGGCTTACAAAAAGATCCTCTTCAAAAAAGACGGCAACCTCACCCAGGCCATCGCCGCCTTCCGCGAAAACGCCTCCACGGCCAATCCGCACGTCGAGAGCCTGATCGCCTTCATCGAATCCTCGGAACGCGGCGTCACGCGTTGATTCTTTTTCTTCACTGCGACGTTCGGTGTTGGGCGTTCGATGTTCTAATTCCTTTCCATGTTCGAACCCGAACGAAAACCGATGATCGCCCGCTACCGGCTGAAAAGCCTGCGGCGTCTCAATGCGCTTTCAAACCGCACCACCTTCGAAGGCGCGCTCATCGAGATCGATGGAGGCTTCGGCTGCATCCACCCATGGCCGGAGCTCGGTGATCCAACCCTGGAAAAATGCCTCGAAGACCTCAAAGGCGCGCGCCGTTGGCCGATCGTCCGCCGCGCGATCCGCATGGCGGAATACGACCGCACCGCCCGCGCCTTCGATCACTCGTTGTTCGAGGAAATGGAAGTGCCGCGGAGCCACGCCACGCTCGCATCCGCCACCATCCAGGACGTCGCGCTCGCGGTGGAAGCCGGGTTTTCCACGATCAAACTGAAATTCGGCCGACTCCCCGCGTCGGAAGCGAAGCTGCTCAATGAAATGGCCGCCGAATTTCCCCAACTTCGCTGGCGGCTCGATTTCAACGAGTCCCAAACTCCGGACGAGATCCGCCATTTCGCCGCCGCACTGGGCGAGGCCGCGAAAAACGCCATCGATTTCTTCGAAGACCCGACGCCGTATTCGGACAGCGGCTGGACCGCGCTTTCCAAGGAGCTGAAGCTGAAATTCGCCGTCGATCGCGAAGCCGCGCCGCTCTCCGGCTCCGCGTCTTTCATGGTCATCAAACCCGCCATCGACGAACCGTTTCTGCTCGGCGAATCCGCGATTCAACACCGCCAGCGCGCGATCCTGACGAGCTATATGGACCACCCCGTCGGCCAGGCATTCGCCGCTTGGGAAGCCGCGCGGCTGGAGCTGCAATTTCCCGGCCTCGTCGGCCTGTGCGGGCTGCAAACCCACCATCTCTTCGAGCCGGACGAATGGACCGAAGCCCTCGGTGCCTGGACGCCGGAATTCCACCCGCCGGAAGGCACCGGCATCGGTTTCGACAACCTTCTCGATACCCTGCCATGGTCCCGCCTCTACTGAAAGATCCCGCCTTCTGGGCCAGCCCGGAAAACTGGAGCGGCGAGCCTTTTCCGCACGCCACCGATCTGCGCGGCCACGTGTTTTTCCGCACCTCCGGCAGCACCGGCGTTCCGAAATGGATCGCCCTCTCGAAAACCGCGCTCCTCACCTCCGCTGCGGCCGTCAACCGCCACCTCGACGTCACCGAAGACTCCGTCTGGGGCCTGCCGCTGCCGATCCACCACGTCGGCGGATTCGGCGTCGTCGCCCGCGCCTATGAAGCGGGCTGCCACCTCGCGGAATTCACGCCACGTTGGGAACCCGCCGCTTTCACCGCTTGGGTGGAAAAATCGCAAGTCACTCACGCTTCGCTGGTCCCCACCCAAGTCCACGATCTCGTAAAAACCAATCTCCGCGCGCCATCCTCACTCCGCGCCATCGTCGTCGGCGGCGGGAAAATGGACACCGCCGCCGGCCAAGCCGCGCGGGATCTCGGCTGGCCCGTGCTCGCCAGCTACGGCATGACGGAAGCCTGCTCGCAGATCGCCACCCAGCCGCTTTCCGCGCTGGAAGCTCCGTATTGTCCTTCGCCGATTGCCGTTTTACCGATCTGGAAAACCCGCGTGGAAACCGACGGCTGCCTCTCCATTTCCGGCCCGGCACTTTTCACCGGAACGTTTATCGAAGACACCTACATCCCGCGCTCCGGCGATTGGCATGCCACTTCGGACCGCGTGCGGCTGGAAAACGATGCGATTTGCCCGCTCGGCCGGGCGGATCACCTCGTCAAAGTTCTTGGAGAACTGATTGATCCTGAAGAGATCATCCGGAAAATCCTGCGCCTCGCGGGCGGCAAATTTTCTGCGGAAAATTTCACCGTCGTCCCGCTGCCGGACACCCGCGCGGAGCACATTCTTGTTCCGGTCTTCCTGAGCAACGTTCCCGCGCCCGAGATCGAAAATTTTCTCAACGCATATCAAGCCGCCGCGCCCGGCCTGCTGCGGCTCGCAAAGCCTGTCATTCTCGAAACATTTCCGCGTTCTTCGTTAGGAAAACCGCTTCGCGCCGAACTCATCGCCCGGGTGCGTGACAAATTTGTGGATTGATAATCCGCGTGGCATGGGTCTAGCTAGTATCGCTTGATCAGACCCATTTGTCAGTCGTTCTCGAAAGAGGATCGTGCGTTCACCGGTTGCGGGCCGGCGGAACGTCCCCGTTTCCCCGCCCCAACACCCCATCAACCCACCTATCGATGAGCCATCGCACCGAAGAAGCTCAATCCGCGCTGTTTGAAGAAGAAGCCACCTTCAACATCCGCCGGAAACGAGCGAACGGCGAAGCCCCGAAACCCACGGACTTCGGATTCAAAGCTCCATCCCAGATCGTCAAAAACTACGTTCTGGATACCAACGTCCTCCTGCACGACCCCGCCGCGCTGGAGCGATTCAAGGACAACCACCTCTGCATCCTCGTGGACGTGCTATCCGAGTTGGACAAGTTCAAATCCGAACAAAGCGAGCGCGGAGCCAACGCCCGCCGCGTCCATCGCAGGCTGACGGAAATGTTTTCCTGCGCGAAAAAAGTCACCGAGGGGGTGCAGACCACCGGCGGAGGCACCATCCGATTGGTGATTTACGATCCTTCGAGCTGCCCGAAAAATTCCGAGGAACTCAACCGCTTCCACCGCATTTTCCCGGACCGTGAACGTGTCGATCACCGCATCCTCGCCGCCTGCCTTTTGCTGATGCAGCATAACAGCTCGCCCGTCGTGCTCGTCACGAAGGACATCAACATGCAGCTCAAGGCGCGCTCCGTCGGCATCGATTGCCAGGACTACCTCAACGACAAGGTGGATGCCCGCGAGGTTTCCAACTACGAGGTTCGTCGTATTGATGTCGATCCCACCGAGCTTCACCGCTTCGCCAGCACCGGCGAGCTGGTCATCGAAGAAGATCGCTATCAAGGCGTCTCCATCAACGAATACGTCCTGCTGGGTTCCGGCGAAAAACAAACCATCCCCGCCCGCTTCACCGCGGACGCCCGGTTTGTCCGCCTCAACATCCCCGAAGTGCTCAAAATCCCGGACGGCCAAACGCTCAAGCCGCTCAACCTCGGCCAACGCTGCCTGATCGACGCCCTGCTCAATCCGGACATTTCCCTCGTCACCTGCTACGGCCACGCCGGCACCGGTAAAACGCTCGTCGCCGTCGCCGCCGGTCTCCACGAAATGTTCAACCGCCGCTACAACGGCATCACCGTCAGCCGTCCCGTCGTCGCCATGGGAGACCAGCTCGGATTCCTGCCCGGTTCGCTCGATGAAAAGATGCGCCCCTGGCTGCAACCGATCCACGACGCGCTCGAGCTGCTCATGCGCCCGAGTACCCCGCTCGGCCCGCGCCGGAAACAACAAAAACCGGACGCTCCGGGAGCCACCCAGGCGAAAAAACCGCACGAGCTTCTCATGGAACAAGGCATTCTGGAAATCGAAGCGCTCTGCTACATCCGCGGCCGCTCGATCCCGAACCGCTTCTTCATCCTCGACGAAGCCCAGCAGCTCACGCCGCAGGAAGCGAAAACCATCGTCACCCGCATGTCCCGCGATTCCAAACTCGTCCTCGTCGGCGATCCGGCGCAGATCGACAACCCGTATGTGGACAGCCGCAGCAACGGCCTCGTTTACACCCGGAACCGCCTGAAAGGCCAATCGTTCGTCGCCCACGTCGCCCTCAACCGCGGCGAGCGCTCCGAACTCGCCGAAGCGGGCGCGCAGTTGATGTGACGCTTACAAACACAAGCAATTAAACGCCCCGCCAGCGCTCGCTGACGGGGCGTTTGTTCGGTTCCCCAACGCACTCTCCGGGTTCCACCCATCGTTGACAGCCGCACCGCCACCCACTTAACTCACCGCCCATGAACGTCCGCAACTTCCTCCTCCTTCTTGGATTGGTCGTTGCTTCTTTCGGCTGCGCCACCGTGCCGTGGTCCGAGGTTTCCCTTCAGAAAGCCGATTGGGAGAAGGCCATCGACCGCCAGGTCCAGCAGCTCGGTTACCGGAACTGGATCATCATCGCCGAAGCATCCTACCCGGCGCAAAACCGCCCCGGCATCCATCAGGTGACCACCGACAAGGAAATCCCGGAAGTGCTCGATTACGTCCTGCAATCGATGGAGCAAACGGAAAACGTCCGCCCGCGCGTTTACGTCACCCGCGAGCTGCGCTCCCTCGAAAACGACTTCGCCCCCGGCATCGATGGGTTCCGTTCCAAGCTGAAAAACTCGATGCACGGCCATGAAACGACCGAACTCGACCAGCAATCGCTCGTCACCCTGACGCAGGATGCGAACCGCAGTTTCGACGTTCTCGTCATCCGCACGCCCACCGCGCTGCCCTACACCTCCGTCTTCATGGAGCTCCAACCCGGCTACTGGGATTCCGATTCCGAGTCCCGCCTGCGCCAAAGAATCGAGAAAGAGCGCATGGAAAAACTGGCGCACCCGTGATGGCCGTGCATGCTCCGCCCGTGAGCCGCAAAGACGAAGAACTCCGCCAAGAACGTGAACAAGCCTGGATCGGCGATGCCGTGCTCGCGCTTTTCGCCCGCCAATTCGTGCTTCGCGAACGCAATGCCATGGACGGCGAGTGGTTTACCCGACTGACTTCCAACGAGTTCCTGAGCGCCTTCGGAAACCCGACCCGCGTCGAAGCCTCCATCGGCCGCCTCTACCTCGAAGGAGGCCTCGATGCCGCCTTCGCCTGGATGGACGCCCAGCTCGTCCCGCTTTTCCGCAAACAAATCGCCAAGCGTTGAGGGAAAGGTGGCGCGCTCTCGCCGAGAGCGCCAACCCCCAAGCGGCCTCGGCGATGCCGCCCTACCTTTGATTCATTGTCATCCTCGAGAAAACCCGCTGCAATCCCACCATGCGGCCAAGGGAAACGCGGTGGACACTGGAAGAGCTGATCGATTTCGAACACGAAATCGCCGCGAATCCCGAAGTCACGCCCGCCGATTGCTCCGCTGTCATTTCCGCCACTCGCGGTCTCGAAGGCACCGCCGCCCGCCGCTCCGGCCTTCTCGTCTGGCTGCAAAACGTCCGGAAATCCTCTCCCGGCAAGCGCTTTTCCAGCTCGCTCAGCCTGATCGGCGCTGGCCTCGCTGTATTGTTCTTCATCTCCGGCAGCAGTGCCGTCGTCGGGTTGCTCCACGATTCCGAAAAGCGCGGCATCAACGTCACCCTCTTTCTCGCCCTGCTGCTCGGCACGCAGTGGCTCATTTTGATCTTTTCGTTTCTCGCATGGCTCCTGCGCCGCAAGGCTGCGGAAGGTTTCAGCGCCTTCCAATCGCTGATCGGCCACCTCGCCCGGCGCGGCAGCGGCAAGGATTCGCAAAATTGGTGGCAGGGCTTGATGGAAAGCGGTCCCTCCGCTCGCGCCGCGTTGCTCTGGCGGCTTGCCCGCCATGCTCAATCCGCCGGAATTTCCTTCAATCTCGGGATTCTCACCGGACTCGCCGGGCTCGTGCTCGTCCGCCACATCGGGTTTTATTGGGAAACCACCACCGACGAGGCGATGCACGCCTTGCTCGGAAAAATCGTCACCATTCTCTCATTCCCGTGGGCCGCGTGGTGGCCGTCCGCCGTTCCTTCCGCCGAAATCATCGCCGCCACCCGCTGGCTTCCTGAAAGAACCGCCGCCCTGCCGCCCGGCCCCGCCGCGTGGTGGCAATTCCTGCTCGCCGCCGTCGTCGTTTGGGGATTTCTCCCGCGCCTCGCGCTGCGGTTTCTGGCCAGCTACGAAGAAAATCGCGCCCTCGCCGCCGTGGATTTCCAAGGCCGTCACCACCGCGCCTTGTGGCGGAAGCTCACCGGCACCGTCCGCACCGAAAGCGAATCCGCACCTCGCGATGGCGTGCTCGTCCTTTCCGTAGGCGGCATCAATGTTTCCCCGGAAACCCTGCGTCCGTATTTTCTCCGCCATTTGCGCGTGAATCCCAGCCAGTGGCTGGAAGTCGCCGTGATGACCGCCAATCCCGCCCAAGTCACTGAGGCTCTGCGAAAAGCTCCCGCTGGCGTGGTCATCGTTTCGGAAGGTTGGGCGCTTTCCGTTCCGCGCATGACGAAGCTGCATGCGGAAATCCGCAAACTTTCCGGCCCGGAAACCTTGATCAAATTCCTCGCGCTCCAGCCCAGCCCGGAGGAAACGAAGGAATGGGAGCGCTTCACCGATTCCCTGCGCGATCCGATGGCGGAAATCCATTTTCACACCGCCTGAAATTTCCTTCTCTTCCGGCTTGGAGGAAGCGTCCGGGGCGGCCACAGTTTGCCGCGTGAATTCCTGCTCCTCACTTGGCATTGGCTTGGCCGGCTTCGGAACCGTCGGTTCCGGCGTCTGGAATACGCTTCAACGCAATGGCGATCTGATTACCGGCCGCACTGGCGGCAACGTCGCCCTGCACGTCGCGAAAATCCTCGTCCGCGATCCGGCCAAGGCCCGCGCCACCAACAGCGACGCGCCGGGAGATCTTTTCACGACCGACTGGAAAGCGCTCGTCGCTGATCCGGCGGTGGACATCGTGGTCGAGCTGATCGGCGGCACCACGGATGCTTTCGAGATCGTCGCCGCCGCCTTGCGCGCGAAAAAACCGGTCGTCACCGGAAACAAGGCGCTGCTGGCCGAGCGTGGTGTCGAGCTGTTCGCGCTTTCCAAAGAAATGGACACGCCGATCCACTTCGAAGCAGCAGTAGCGGGCGGCATTCCGATCATCCGCACGGTGCAGGATTCCTTCGTCGGAAACCGGATCCATTCTTTCAGCGGCATCATCAACGGCACTTCGAACTACATCCTCGGCCGCATGACGGACGAGGGGCTGACTTTCGATGCCGCGCTGGCCGAAGCCCAAGCGCTCGGTTACGCCGAAGCCGATCCCGCGCTGGACGTGAACGGCTGGGATGCCGCGCATAAGGCGATCCTGCTGGCGACGCTGGCCTATGGTTTCCCGATCGCCCCGGCGGACATCCATGTTTCCGGGATCGAGCAAGTGCGGCCGATCGATATCCATTTCGCCAAGAGCCTCGGCTATGTGGTGAAACTTCTCGCCGTGATCCGCGAGCACAAGGACCACTCGGTGGAGCTGCGCGTGCAGCCTTCTTTCATCTCGAAATCCCACATTCTGGCTTCCGTGCACGGAGTTTTCAATGCGGTGGCCGTTCACGGCGATGCGGCGGGCGAATCCCTCTTCTACGGACGCGGCGCCGGCCAGGACCCAACCGCGTCTTCCGCAGTGGCGGACTTGGTGGAAGCGGCGCGTTCGCTGCGCCACACCTCCGGGCATCGCGGTTTCCTGCCGTATCGCGAAAGCGGCCGGGTGATTCCGGTCGCGGAAACTTCGACGGCATATTACGTGCGTTTCGATGTGACGGACCGTCCGGGTGTGGTGGCGGAAATCGCGCGCGTGCTGGCGGACCACCAGATCGGGATTTCCGGCACGCATTCGCCGGTGAATTCATCGAACCCGGATGCGGAATTCGTCGATATGGTTTTCCTGCTTCACACCTGCCCGTTCGGAAAACTCCAGCAGGCGCTGAAGGAAATCGAAGCTCTCGATTGCATCAACAGCGCGCCGGTGGTTTTCCGGATCGAGGCGCTGGGATGATGAACGAGTTTCGGTTGCAAGTGGGATGCGGAGGCAGCCAGTGATGGGTCTGGCTTTTTTCCCGCGTTCTGATACGTGCTTGCGAAATGCGTTTTTCACCTCATCCGGCTTCTTACCCTTGGTCCCGCAGGCCGGGGTGGTTTTACGCGTTGACGCGTTTGCCATGGCGGGTGGCATTTTGGTTTACGATGCGCGTCCGTTGTTTCGGATTGGAGCGGGCGGAAAATGAAGAGGGTGCCTTGTTGGCGGTGAGTCACTTGAGTCATCTCGATCCGGTGATCATCAGCGTGCTGCTGGAGCGGAAGGTGAGTTGGGTTTCGCGGAAGGAGTTTTTCCAGAACTGCTTGATGCGTCCGATCCTGCAACATGGCGGAGCGTTTCAGGTGGATCGTAAAGGGCAGGCTTTGCCGACGATCCGGGAAGGGTTGAAACGGCTGGCTTGCGGGGAAATGGTGGGGATTTTCCCGGAAGGCGAAGTGGTGGGCGGCGCGGATTCGGTTTTTTACGGCGGGCGGATCAAGCGGGGCGTGTGCGTGCTTTCGGCGTATTCGGGAAAACCGATCGTGCCGGTGGTGGTGCTGGGTTCGCACCGCTTGGCGGAAGTCGGGCCGTGGCTGCCGGCGAAGCGCGGGAAGCTCTGGGTATATTTCGGCGAGCCGATCCCGGCGAAGACTTCGGCGAAAGGCCGTGGCGGACGCGCTGCATTCGGGCGGGAGCTTGAAGGGGTTTTCCGCGATTTATACAAGGAAGCGTGCGCGCATTTCCAGCTGCCGCCGGATATCGCGCCGGGTTCAGCAGAGGCGGATCATGTCTTTGATGAACTGGCCCCAGAGGAAGAACAACCCGCGGCATGAGTAGGCGAAATAGCCGTCGCCCGTGAGGCGGATGATGCCGCTGGCGAGGTTGTGCTCCACCTGCTGCCGCATTTCCCGCTCGATGGATTGCTCGATTTCGTCGGGATCCGGCATGCGCAGAAGATCGGTGGTGACCTTCGAGCGACGCAGGTAGGCCTGATGATCGGCGAGAATCTGATGGAAGCAGTTTTTTTCGCAGGCGACGTGGTTCCACCGGATATTCGGCGGGCAGCGCAGCGTGGGAGCGAAGGGGAAATTCGTGGTGCGCCAGGTGTTTCCCTTTTCGCAATACGAAGTGACGGATACGAACGCGAAGGCGACATCGCTTTGCTCGCAGAGGCAGACGGCGGCGACGGCGCGTTCTTCCGGGTGCCAGAAGAGCCGGAAAAACTGCTGCATGCCCGCCCATTCCCAGCCGCAGTCCGAGACATGCTCGAATCCCGCTTCCTCCATCGCGGCGGCGGCTTCATTGGCATTCGGGTAGCACGCCGGATTGGGTAATTCCTTGTGGTTCAATCGATTGTCGAGCGGTAGGCGCATCCGGCGGACACGCGTGAGCAGCTCGACCCACGGCAGTAAAAACCACAACGAGATCCCGAAAACTCCGGCGATCACGCTACGGGTGATGAAGTAGAAAAAGCAGAAACTGGCGGCGAGAAACGTCACGGCACCCATCTTGCGCAGCACGTTCATGCGCGCAGTGCGCAGAGCGATCGCAAGGATCAGCAGGCCAACGACAAACAAGGTTTCACGCATGGGAGATCGGGCGGGGAGGGCGCGGACACAACGTGCGCGTGTGAAGGACATTCCACGCGCCGCCGCAAGGTGCAAGGGAGGATTTTCACGAATCCGCGTAGGTCTCTCGCGTCCAGGCCATGCGCAGGAGTTCCCGCAGGCGGCGCGGATCGGTCGCGGTGGTTTTCGCGATGAACCCGCGGGCGTGCGCGAAGTGGACGTCTTCGCAGAATTCGAGCTTGGTGAAATCCAGTCTCGGATGGTCGTTGTGGCGGGAAAGCCCGAAGCCCGTGCCCCGGCGGTCCGGATACACCATGCCGACGATGTTTTTCCCGGCGGGATGCTTGTCGATGTAGCGCCCCATGCCGGACGATGGTTCTTCCGGCATCGGCTCGGTGCGCGGCATGAAAAGCACGGTGAACACTTCGTCGCCCTTCTCGATGTCCCAGAACTCGACGTTTTCATCGATGAAATCGAGGCGCTGGCGCAGGGATTTCAGGTAATTGAGCAAATCCTCGCCGATCCAGCTCATGATTTCCCAGAGCGGCTCGCCCGGTTTGAGTTCGGAGGAGGAGGCGAAGCGGCGCAGCAGCGTGGTATCGATGGGAGAGTTCAGTTTGAAAAGCACCTCGCGCGGCAGGCCGAGCCATTTCGCGGTCTCGATGGGGCCGCGCGTGTCGAACCATTCGGCTGGCTCCAGCCAATCGCAAAACTCTCTCGCGTCTTCATAAACGCCGAGGTCTTTCAGCACGAGGCTCAGCGCGCACAGCGGCTCGGCATCGCGCGGGAACTGGTGGTGGTCGAAATTTCCCCGTGCCGGATCATGTTCGCCGCCGACATCGACGACGACGGTGGAAAGATCCGCCAAGTCCTCCACCGTCGGCTCGCGACGGACGATGGGCGCGCGGTGCCCCGCCGCGAGCAGGCAGCAGGCGAGGAATTCATCCTTATGCGAGCCGCCGGGATGGGTGAGAATTTGCGAATAGGTCATGCAGCGGAGAAAGGCAGCATGTCTCCGGGGAGACAAGAATTCATTCTTTCTCCAAATGACGTGCGATATCCATGGAATCGTGCAAGCCCCGCACGATCTGAAGCACTTTTTCATCTTTTTGCCGGTAGATCCCAAAATGGCGGGGTGTTTTCACGATGACTCCGTTGACCTCTGCCCGGTGGCCGCTGTCGCGCAGGTGGTAGGAGCAGATTTCGGCAGAAATCCCTGCGATGGCTTTTGAACCGCGAAGTTGGGGGTTCTCCGGAATTTCTTCCAGTGCGGTGAAAATCAGCGTTTGGTATCGGCAGGCAGCTGGGATTCCGAAAAATTCAGCAGACCAACGAAGACACGATGCCCGAAACCTCTCGTTTCCGGCGATCCCGTGACGGGGAATTCACAATCGCGCCTTGCCATTGCGGGAAAATCCGTGCATAGCCCCGCGCCCGCATCACCAAAGGTTCAATCCCGACCCTATTTCCCATGTCTTTGAAAATTCGAAATCTCGCCATCATCGCCCACGTTGACCACGGCAAAACCACGCTCGTGGACCAATTGCTGCAAGCCGGTGGCACCTATCGTGAAAACCAGGCGACCCAGGAGCGCGCGATGGACTCGATGGATCTCGAAAAAGAAAAGGGCATCACCATCAAGGCGAAAAACACCGCCATTCTCTGGGAAGGCTACACCATCAACATCGTGGACACTCCGGGCCACGCCGACTTCGGCGCCGAGGTGGAGCGCGTGATGAAAATGGTGGACGGCGTGCTGCTCGTGGTGGACGCCTTCGGTGGTCCGCAGGCGCAGACCCGCTTCGTGCTGCGCAAGGCGCTCGCGGAAGGTCTGAAGCCGATCGTCGTCATCAACAAGATCGACCGCCCGCTGGCCGACCCGATGAAAGTGCACGACCAGGTGCTCGAACTTTTCCTCGACCTCGACGCCACCGAAGACCAGTTCAACGCGCCTTTCGCCTACGGCTCCGCCCGCGACGGCTATTTCATGGATCATCCGGAAGACGAGCGCAAAGACTGCATCCCGCTTCTCAAGAAAATCGTCGAATTCATCCCCGAGCCGAAGGCCGACCCGGAAGCACCGTTTTCCATGCTCGTTTCCAATATCGAGTGGGACAACTTCGTCGGCCGCGTTGCCGTCGGAAAAGTCCTCGGTGGCAGCGTGAAGAAGGGTGATACCATCTGGCTCGTCCGCAAGGACGGCACCAAGAAACAATCGAAGGTGATGAAAACCTTCAGCTACTCCGGCCTCGCCACCACGGACTCCGAAGGTTGTAGCGCGGGCGGCATCGTCGGTGTTGCGGCAGGCATCGATGACATCGACATCGGTGAAACCCTCGTCGGCTCCCCGGATCTCGAAGCGCTTCCCTTCGTGGAAATCGATCCGCCGACCGTGCAGATGCAGTTTTCCATCAACGACGGCCCGCTCGCCGGTAAGGAAGGCAAGCACGTCACCTCCCGCGCCATCCGCGATCGTCTGATGCACGAGCTGAAGACCAACATTTCCGTCCAGGTGGAAGACACCGATCAGGCCGGCGTTTTCAACGTTTCCGCCCGTGGCGCGATGCAGATCGCCGTGCTCGTGGAAACCATGCGCCGCGAAGGCTTCGAAGTCTGCGTCTCCCGGCCGACCGTGATTTACCGCCGCGATGAAAACGGCAAACTCCTCGAACCGTTCGAGACCCTCTACGTCGAAGCTCCGGGCGACTACGCCCAAGGCATCCTCAAGAGCATTTCCAGCCGCAAGGGCCTGCTCGAAAACATGGATACCGAGGCTTCCGGCCGCGTGTTCATCCAGGCCGCCATCCCGACCCGTGGTTTGATCGGTTTCGAAACCGAGCTCGTAAACCTGACTTCCGGCCACGGCATCATGTCCCACCTCTTCAAGGAATACGCCGAGCACGCCGGGGAAATCGTCACCCGCACGACCGGCACGCTCGTTTCCATGGATTCCGGCGCGGCGACGACCTATTCGCTGCAAGCGCTCGAAGAACGCGGCATCCTGTTCGTCGGCCCGAACGACGCGGTATACGCGGGCATGCTCGTCGGTGAAAACCCGCGCGTCGGCGACCTGCCGGTGAACCCGGTGAAGGAAAAGCACCTCGATAACATGCGTTCCTCCGGCAAGGACAAAACGTCCAAGCTCACACCGCCGGTCCGCTTCTCCCTTGAGCGCGCCATCGAATACATCGATGCCGACGAACTGGTGGAAGCCACCCCGAAAA
Organism: Luteolibacter sp.; assembly: GCA_047605125.1. Lineage (GTDB taxonomy): Bacteria > Verrucomicrobiota > Verrucomicrobiia > Verrucomicrobiales > Akkermansiaceae > Luteolibacter. Next base: position 13,584 of record JASGGK010000017.1, on the reverse strand, counting down.
ACATCCGCCTCCGCAAGCGCATCCTCGACGCCAACGCCCGCAAGCGCGCGCAGAAAGTCGGCTCCGGTGCCGAAGACCGCAGCAACCGCGGTTGATCGCCCTGTTTTTCAAAAAGGCCTCTCACTTCACGGTGAGAGGCTTTTTGGTGCAAAGATGGAGCGCCGGTGTTCGCACCGGCTCGCGAAGATATGACGGCACCTCAAGGAACTTTCTACCAGAGGTCATTCGATTTGATAAAGAAGCAGAGGGATCATGCCTCCAATGATGGCTCCGGGTAAAACCATGGTTCTCAAGATCGTGGCATCTGAGTTGATCAACAAACACAAGCAGCCGCTTAAAAATCCCAGGATTGCTCCAAAGACGCAGCAGATCGTCAGACTTGCATTTTCTTTGGCACGGAGAGCTTCAAGGGCAAAAGAGTAAAGCAACGACGAAATCCCTCCTTGGCCCTTGCCATTCCCGGAGCTCGTTCAGGAGGATTCCCGATTTTGCGATGGCCGGAAAAACCAACGAACCGGAAATATTGAAACAAGGGGGAAGGTGGGGGCGCGGCTTACTTCACCTTGGATTTTTCCGGGAAATCGTAGGGTTTGATTTCACCTTTCGGGAACAGCTCGGCGACGGCGGTTTCCTTGTTGCCGAAAACGACGACCACGCGCCGCCATTTCTTGTCGCCAGCGGTGTAGGCCTTCGGCACCGCGAAGTAGACGGAGTATTTCTTTCCGGCTTCCAGCGCCGGTGGCACGAATGCGTTCACGCCGCCATATTCGTAAATGCGCGAAGGCCTGTTTGGCGGCAAAGAGCAGCTTGTCGTCCTTATCGTAGAAATAGGCTTTGTAATAAACCTGCTTCGGCTCCTGCTTTTCGCTGGCGGAAATTTTCAGCTCCACGCACTCCGCGCCTTCGTTCCAGGCGTCATCGACCCACGCCCACTGCTTGCCGCGGCTGACGTGCTCGATTTTATAATCCACCGCCGAGGCGAGGGAAGTCAGTGAGATGAGAGCGGCGGAGATGTAGGGAATGAGTTTCATGCTCTATCATTCAGCAGAAGACAGGAGGGGGAGGCAAGCGAAAGCGTGGATGCCGATGGATCTCTTCCAGAGAGAGGATCTTTTTAAAATTGTGGCTCAAGGGCACGAGGGGCGTTCCACGGAGAAAGCTCCGCCGATGTCAAAAAGAGGGGCTTTTTTATCCTCAAAAAGCTCCCCAAGTCCGGGAAATGAAATTTTTATAAGGTTTTGCGAAGTGTCGATCAAACCTTAGGGAAGCCTGGGAAAACCCGGATGTTCCTAGGCGGGAAATTTTATAAATTCCTACCGGCTGATGGTATAACCGGCTTTTTCAGTTTGCCGGAAAGGCCATTTCCGGGTAGTAAGCGGGCGAGTCACAACAAAATGCATCCGCTCCAGCGACCTTACTACACACACACTGCATGACTTTCAGATCCCTTTCCCTCGCCACGATCGCCATTTCCACCGCCGTCTTTCTGACAAGCTGCGGTACCAATTCCACCCTTACCGTTCTCGATAAATCCGCCATTCGCAATGGGAGTAGTGGCGGAAGCAGGGCTTCCATCGCGAAGTCCGAGTCCTTCTCTACCGCCGCTCCTTCCGCTTCCGCCGTGACCGCTGCCGCCGGGAAGCCACGGGACAAGCACTCGATGCCGGTGTATGCGTTCAGTGACCGCAACCGCATCGTCCGCACCACCGCCTATACGTGCAGCGAATCCGATCACCTGGTTTACGGCAGCAAGAACGCGACCGGGACCCAGCTCCGCTACACGGACCGGGTCCGCAGTGCGGCGGCGGACTGGTCTTTCTATCCGGTTGGCACCACCTTCCGCATCAAGGGGCTTCCTTATCTCTACGTCGTGGATGATTACGGATCCGCCCTTACCGGCACCGGCACGATCGATATTTACAAGCCTTCAAAGGAGATCATGAACCAGTGGGGCCGCCGCAACGTGGAGATCACCATCGTGCAGTGGGGCTCCTTCACCCGCAGTGCGGAAATTCTGGCGAAGCGCACCAGCTACAGCCATTGCCGCAGCATGCTGGCGAACATCGTGCGCCAACAGCCGCAGCTGGGCGCCACGGCGATGCGCTGAGTGCGGATGCCTTTCGAAAAAGGCCTGTGGGACTTCCGTCCCGCAGGCCTTTTCATTGTACGGGTGCCAGCAACCTCGCGGCCCGGCAGGCCGCGCGGAAGAGGAATGGCTTTTGGGTGAACTCGCCCAGGGTGGCTTCCGAGCAATGTTTGAAGTCCTCCTCCAACATTTCCCGGACTTCCCGGATGAACCGGGGATCGGGAGAAACGGCGGTGATTTCGAAGTTCAGGCGGATCGAGCGGTTGTCGAGGTTCGCGGTGCCGACCATCGCGAGATCGTCGTCCACGAGGATGACTTTCTGGTGAAGGAAACCGCGATGGTAGCGGAAGAGCTTCACGCCGTAGGGAATGGCGTTTTCGTAGTAGGAGAAGGCGGAAAGCCAGACGAGCAGGTGGTCCGCGCGCTCCGGGATCATGATCCGGACATCCACGCCCCGCAGGGCGGCGGTTTGCAGGGCGGTGAGCACGCCTTCGTCCGGGACGAAATACGGGGAGGTGATCCAGAGGCGATGGCGCGAGCTGTTCGCGGCCTGCGCGACGACGAGCTGCCAGGTGTCCGCCGGATCGGCGGGGCCGGTCGGAATGATGGCGGCGATCTGGTCCGCCGGTTCGGGCTCGGTTTCCCATGACAGTTCCGGCACGGTGCCGGTGGCCCAGAACCAGTCTTCGAGGAAAACCATCTGGACGGCATGCACGGCCGGACCGGTGATCTTGAGATGGGTGTCCCGCCATTTTCCATAACGCTGGTCGCGGCCGAGGTATTCGTCGCCGACGTTCAGGCCGCCGAGAAACGCGGTGAGACCATCGATCACCACGATTTTCCGGTGGTTCCGGAAATTGAGCTGGAGCCGGGAAATCCACAAACGGTTGGAACCGAAAGCGCAACAGTGGACCCCGGCGTCCTTCAACGGCTTCAGATAGCTGCGCGTGAGCTTGTGCGAACCGATTTCATCGAACAGGAAATAAACCCGCACGCCCGCCTTCACCCGCTCGATCAGGGCCTGCTGGAAGCGTTGCCCGATGCGGTCGTTCTTGATGATGTAGAAATTCACGCACAGGTAATGTTCCGCCTTGGCGATTTCCTCGAACAGGCTGTGGAAGGTCTCCTCGCCATCGATCAGCAGATCGAGCGAGTTTCCTTTCATGAAAGGCAGCCCTCCGAGAATCAGCGCGGCTTTGGAAAACACCGCTTCCTCCGGCACTTCCGTTTCATAGGCGAGCAGCCGCAGGTGCATGGACTCGGCCAGCCTCCGCAGCCGGTGGTCCTCCGCCCGGCGGGCGCGGATGTAGCCGGAAAACCGCGAACGCCCGAGCAACCAGTAAAGCGGAATGGCCACGAACGGCACCGTCAGCAGGGCGATGACCCAGGCGATGGTCCCCTGCGAGGTCCTCACCGTCATCAGCGCGTGCAGCACATGCAGCCAGCCGACCACGTAAAAAACGATCACCGCCGCGAGACCCAGCCAGGTCGATTGGTCGAATGTGGGGAACAGCATGCTCCAAGCCTAGCGGGCCGGGCGGAGTTTGCTAGTTTTTCAAGGTTTGGTTTTCAGGGGGAGGGTTCCGTCTGGAGCAAGATGCCTCCGAAGCGGATCATCCCGTGCCGGTCGCCCGATAATTCTTATCGACGTATCCGTAATGGTTCAGGCTCCTGATGACCTGTAAACGGAGAGTGAAGAAGGATGAAATCAAAGTGAGGTTAGAGCCGCCAAGCTTTTTTGAGCGTCTGAAGAAGCAGGCGCTGACGATGTTCGAAGACTGAAGGAGTCCATTCGGGTTCTTTAAGCACTTGAGCTGTAAGACTGAAAGGGCAGCTTCCGTGGCGCTTGGAGAAGTAGGCTGATTTTTTGATATCGAACTCATAATTGCCCGCAGCAGGGTTTTGTCGGCCATTAAGCAGAGTGAGATTCCCCAACCGATGCAAGGCGGCGAGCCTCCGTTCTTCGTTGGTCCACCACGTGAGCCATTGGCTCCCTTCCTTCGGGTTCTGCGGTGCGATATGCTCAACGGTGATGGTCGTGAAACTGTAGCTGGCTTCTCCGGAACTGAGCTCTCCATCGAGCCGTAAGAGGATCATTGTCCGTTTCTTCGGACTGATTGTGTAAATTTCGCCATCGAGTAATTCCAGAGCCTCGGTGCGTTCCGTGTCGGAGAGTTGGAGGGGAGAATCCGTCGCGCAGAGATTTTCATCGCGGATGATGGCTCCGAGCAACCTACCATAACGCTCGATACGCTTGTTTACGTCGTAGCCAAGTATCCACATGATGGAAGAAAGGCGTTCGAGATCGGCGTAAAAGATCTTCAGTTTGGATGAATCATGTGCGTGACGGGAATGGTAGAGGAGCGCTGGAGCTGTCCAGTCCCTTTCTTCGAGCCTGGCCAAATAACCGAGCAGACGATTCACTTCCTCGGCCGCCGTGGTGCTTTCGTAAGTACGATTGCGAATTTGTTCCAAGGCTATCGAATAGGGAGTCAATTCGGTATCGATGAACTCTTTGGGCCGATCTTTTGGTTTCACGAATTCGCGCACTTCGTTGAGTACCGAAGCCTTTTGTTTTTTACACGTATGAATGAAGCGGATGTTGGAAAACAGTTCCGAGAATGTCTGATTCCCCAGTAACTCTTCCGCGTCCTCCCATTTTTTGGTATAGGCCGCGCGTTCCATGGTCCCGATCACTCCAATGATTTCCGCTTTAAGGATATCGGATGCCGAGAGGTCCAAGCCCCGATCGTTAAGCACCGAAAAAATACGAAAAGCGGAATCGAGACTTGGGGTGAAGACGACGATCAGGAATGTGCTTTGGATGAGGTATTTCGCGAATGTCTGGCGTTCTATGGAAGAGAGGGATTCGATCCTTTGTTGAAAAAGAAGCAGGTTTTCCCTCAGCCGTTTTTTTGGATCGCTTAGTTGGGCGGGATCAAGTGCCTCAAGGGAGGAAAAGTCCGGACTTTTCAGGACATGCTGCTCGTAGAAAGGATTTTCCCGATCTCGCAGTTGCAGGCGGTAGCGGTCCTTGGTGCCCATGATTTCGTTCCCCCGTTCATAAAGCAGGGCTTTCATGGCTTCGACGTCTGTGGAAGGCAGGGATTTCAGTATGACAGCGAGTAGCAAAGAAAGGGTGGTCAGGCGCTGTTGCCCGTCGATCACATCTGCCTCGGGCTTGGATTCCTCTTTGATGAGCACAATGCTGCCGAGGAAGTAAGGATCGTCCGAATTTTTTCCAGCTTCGCGGCTTGCTGAGAGAATGTCGTCAAACAGTTCCGATGCCTGCTGAAGCTCCCAACGATAAGGGCGTTGATAAGGTGGAATTGTGAATGCGTATGCGGAACTGAATACTTCGCCAATGCGTTGCTCTTTACCGTGAATTTTAGACATGAATCGGACAGGAAGTATTTGTCCTGGAATGGAGGAGCTCCAGTCCCCGGAAACATTGTTTGAGGAAGGTGTTGCCGCAGGACGCGTCAACCACGTTCAATTCGCCTGGCTGGTGGCGAGGACGGGCTGGATGTGGGATTCGGAGACGAGGGCGATCATGAGGTTGTTGACCATGATGGATTTGTTTTTCTCGTCGAGATTCACAATGTTGTCGTCTTCGAGTTTTTTGAGGGCCATCTCGACCATGCTGACGGCGCCTTCGACGATCATCTGGCGGGCGCCGATGACGGCGGCGGCCTGTTGGCGGCGGAGCATGGCCTGGGCGATTTCCGGGCTGTAGGCGAGGTGGGAGAGCTGGGCTTCGAGAATCTCGATGCCGGCGATTTTGACGCGGTTCTGCACTTCCTGCTGGAGGGTTTCGGCGACTTTTTCCGGGGAGCCGCGCAGGGAGATTTCACCGGTATCGTGCGGTTCGTAAGGGTAGTGGTTGGCGAGGTGGCGGAGGGCGGTTTCGCACTGGATCTGGACGAAGGCGTGGTGGTCCTGCACGTCGAAGGCGGCCTTGGCGGTATCGACGACGCGCCAGACGATGACGCAGGCGATTTCGATCGGGTTGCCGTGGGCGTCGTTGACCTTGAGCTGGGGGCTTTGGAAATTGCTGATCTTGAGGGAAATGCGGGATTTATTGGCGAAGGGGTTGGCGAACCAGAAGCCGGGGGTGCGGACGGTGCCGGTGTATTTGCCGAAGAAGGTGAGGATTTTTCCTTCGTTCGGGGATACGATGAAGAGTCCCTTCAGCCAGAGCATGACGAGGGGAATGATGAGGGCGAAGAGGTAGGGGGCTTCTTCGCGGATCCAGGTGAATTTCCCGGTGTAAATCCCGCCGCCGCAGAGGGCGAGGAGGAGGAGGAAGGGGATCAATCCCTGCACGCAGATGGCTTTTTTCTCGGTCATGGTGGTGGAAACGTTGGGGATGGAGGGAAACCGGGACGGGACGTCCCGGCAACGGCCTGGGCCAGGATGGCCCGGCTACGGTCAGAGGCGGGCGGAGCCGGTTTCGAGGTTGGCGAGGAAGTCGCGGTAGGCGGAGGCGAGGCCGGTCTCGAGGTCGATGGTGGGTTTCCAGCCGCTTTGGTGGAGGAGGGTGTTGTCCATCAGTTTGCGCGGGGTGCCGTCGGGTTTGGCGGGATCGGTGAGGATTTCGCCTTCGAAGCCGACGGTTTTGGCGACGTGCCGGGCGAGGTCGAAAATGGTGACGTCATCGCCGTAGCCGACGTTGACCCAGTCCGGCGGGTTTTCCAGCGCGAGGAGGTGGAAGCAGGCGGAGGCGAGGTCATCGACGTGGAGGAATTCGCGGCGGGGGGTGCCGGTGCCCCAGATGGTGACGGAGGAGTCTCCGCGCGCTGTCGCTTCGTGGAAACGGCGGAGCATGGCGGGGATGACGTGGGAGTTTTCCGGGTGATAGTTGTCGCCGGGGCCGTAGAGGTTGGTGGGCATGGCGGAGTGGTACATCAGGCCGTGCTGGGCGCGGTAGTGCTGGCAGAGTTTGAGGCCGGCGATTTTGGCGATGGCGTAGGCTTCGTTGGTGGGCTCGAGGGCGCTGGTGAGCAGGCAGCTTTCCGGCATGGGCTGCGGGGCGTGTTTGGGATAGATGCAGGAGGAGCCGAGGAAAAGCACGCGGGGGACTCCGGCGCGGCGGCAGCCTTCGATGAGGTTGGCCGCGATCATGAGGTTGTCGTAGATGAAATCGGCCGGGTAGGTGGAGTTCGCGTGGATGCCTCCGACTTTGGCGGCGGCGACGATGACGGTGTCTGGCTTTTCCCGGACGAGGTAGTCGTGGGTCTGGGCCTGGTTGGAGAGGTCGAGGAGGTCGCGGTTGGCGGTGAGGATTTCGAAATTTCCGAGGCGGTTCGCTTCACGGACGAGGGCGGAGCCCACCATTCCGCGGTGGCCGGTGATGAGGAGTCGGGACATGGTTGTGGGTGAGTCTGGGGGGATGGGAAACGGAGTGGGTCAGGAGTGGTTTAAGATGAAATCGCAAGGAAATCCAACAAAGGATTGCGGATGGGGCTCAAGAAGGATGAATGCCAAGGCGCGGGGCTTTTTCCCGAGCGGGGGCTTGTGCTCCTTCGGGATTCTCTGACAGTTTGAGCGGGTGAACCTTTTCCGCAGGTGGCTTTTTTCTTTGTTCTTGCTGATTTCCGGGCTGGCTTCGGCCCAGCAGCTTCCGGCCTGGCTGAGGGATGAGAACATTCCGCCGCCTCCACAGGATATGGTGACGGACGAGAGCGGGCTGTTTGAAGGCAATCCGCAGGCGTTGCAACGCATGCGGCAGGCGCTGCGGAAGCTGGCGGAGGAACGGGGTTTTAAAATCTATGTGGTCATCCGTTCGGTGTTGATCGGCAGCAATTCCACCCAACTCGCCGGGCAGCTTCAACAAGCATGGGTGCCGCAGGGCGATGGGCTGGTGCTGGTTTATGAATCGAACAGCAAGTCACTGGGGATGGGGCGCGGCTACGATGAGGATGTGACGGCTCCGGACCAGAAGTGGTTGATTCCTTCGCACGAGATGATGGGAATTTTCTCCGGTTCGACGAAATCGCTGGAAGGAAGACTGCCTCCGGCCGAGTTCATGGAGCGCTTGATTTTACGATTGGCGGCGGAGTGTTCCGGCTATTTTGCGAAAATGGATGAGCCTGCTCCGGGCGGGCGGATCGGGCGGCTGGCGGTGCTGGCTTTCGGCGCGTTTTTGTTGCTGGCGCTGGTTGGCTTCGGGCTGAGGGTGTTGCTGAGCGGGCTGGGTCACGGCCGTGCGCCGAAGTACCGGTTTCCGAAAACCGATGTGCCCCAGCGCCTGAAAGCTCCCTTCGGAGGCGGGAAAGTCATGGTTCGGCGTTTTGGCCCAGCGGAGTGAGGGGCGGGCCTTTTTTCTTTTTCACCGGCAAATGGTGCGGCTGGAGCGCGGAAAAAAGGTGCACGATGGGAAAGGCGGCCAGAGCGAGGATCACGCCGGTGGCGATGCAACCGAGGGTGAAGCTGCCGACATCCACCACGCCCACGCCGGGGATTTTCATGTTGGCTTTCAGGAACATTTGCGGGATCGGGACGCCGATTTCATGAAGCCAGACGCCGAGTTTCGCCTGAATCAACCAGATCGGGCCGTTGGTGAAGATGTTGCTGATGAAACAGGCGGCGATGGCGAAAGGGACATTGCCCTTGAACCGCATCGCTAGAATCGCGGCGCAGATCGATTGCGGGATGGCCGGAATCATCGAGAAAAACAGGCCGATGGAGAGTCCGATGGCGACGCTGTCGCGGCACGGCACCCAGAGATTGCGTGCGAAAAGCGGGCGCGTCAGGGATTGCCACCATGATCGGTGGCGCAGGCGGCGGTGCCGGAGCGTCCGGAAGGTTTTACGGACAAGTCTGAGGTAACGCTGTTTCATGAACTGGAGGAATTCGCAACACCGGCAAACTCAGTGCTGGGCGGCCATCGTGCAACCGTAAATCCCTTGCCGGATCGGAATGGAACCTGCAAGGTCCGCGCATTCATGAATGCATTGCAGGCGTTGATCTTAGGGGTGATCGAAGGAATCACGGAGTATCTCCCGGTCAGTTCGACGGGGCATTTGATTGTCGCACAGCGCTTGATGGGCATTGGGTTGGAAAACCCCACGGCGAAGGAAGCGGCGGATGCGTTCGCGGTGTGTATCCAGGGCGGCGCGATTTTGGCGGTGCTCGGGCTGTATTCGAAGCGTGTGTTGCAAATGATTCACGGAGTGCTGGGGAAAAACCCGGAGGGCTTGCGGTTGGCGATCGCGATGATCGCGGGATTTTTACCGGCGGCGATCGCGGGTTTGTTGCTGAATCATTGGATCAAGGAGCACCTTTTCGGTATCTGGCCGGTGATCGTGGCATGGATCGTCGGTGGGGTGGCGATTTTGCTGACGGCCTGCTGGAACAAGCGGAAAACGCTGAACGGTGGATTGGAACTCGGCCAGCTCACATGGCAAATGGCGTTGATGATCGGCCTGTTGCAATGTGTGGCGATGTGTCCGGGGACGAGCCGCAGTTTGATGACGATTTGCGGTGGTTTGCTCGTCGGCCTCTCGGTGCGGGCGGCGGTGGAATACTCGTTTTTGCTCGGGGTGGTCACGCTGACGGCGGCGACGGCAAAGGACGCGATCGATAAAGTCGAGGGGTTGGATCCGGCCTACGACACGTTGTTCGGCGGGAGCAAGCTCATGTACCACGAATACGGCGCGATGCCGATGATCGTGGGCGTGGTGGCGGCGGCGGTGTCAGCGGCTCTGGCCGTGAAGTGGCTGGTTTCCTATCTGCAAAGCCACGGGCTTTCCGTGTTCGGCTGGTACCGCATCGCCATCGGCGTGGTGATCGGCTCGCTGGTGGCGACGGGTGTGTTTCACGCTTGAGGGAGTTCCTCGTCCTCTGGAATGGTCGGTTGCGGCCTTCCGGCTACTGGAATTTGATCCGGATGCCTTTGGCGCGGAATTTCAGGGCAACGTCGGCTTCGAGTTGTTCCCACGAGCGCCCGCCGAGCAGCACGGCACGGGCGGCGGAGGCGTCTTTGCCGTCCTGAAGGGCGCGGATGCAGTCCTTGAAGCGGGAGGAATCGTTTCCTTCATCCAGATAGATGAAGTAGTAGACGAGCAGCAGTCCGTAGCCGTAGTTGGCGTTCGGGTTTTGATAGAACTCCGCCTGCGTCATCGTCATCAGGGTTTGCAGGCGGGGCATCCGGATGTCTTTCCCCAAGGCGCGGCCGCCGTGGTTTCCCTTGCCGTAGGCGGTGGCGTATTCGAGCGCGGCGCCTGGTTGCTGGGTGAGTGAAAACCGTCCGTTGCGGTAGGGTGCGGTGCTCATGAATTCAGCGAAACCTTCCGCCATCCATGTCCCGGCGTATTCGTTGAGATCCGCCCACAGCTGGTGGGTGATCTCGTGGAACATCACCTGGTTGTCACCTTTGAAGTCGAACATGTAGCCGTTTCCGACTTTCTGCACGCCGAGACTGGTGAGCGGGACGATGAATTCATCCGTGCGGCCGAAGTAAAAACCGCTGGTTCCCGGAGCGCCGCCCGCGGAGTAGTATTCCTCCGGCGTTTCGAAGAGTTTGGCGTTGAACTTTCCCGCTTCCGGCGAACGCGTGCGGCGGTTGTTGAAAGGGACTTTCCGGTGGAGTTCGTAACAGGCTTCGAACATCGTCGCGACTTTCGAAATCAGGCTGGGCCGCAGCACGACGTTGCTTTGGAAACGGAAATGCGGGCTTTCGTAGATGAAGCGGTGTTCGGCGGGCACTTCCTCGATCACGGTGATCGGCGCGTCGCCTTCGTAGCTCGTGCTCTCGGGCCACGGGTCGTTGAAATTGGTGGTCGTGCCATCGTAGCCGGCGAGCATCGGATTGTGTTTTTTGCCCGGAGCGGAGGTTTTCGCGCGGGTTTCGTCGATGTAATGGTTGTCGTCCGTGCTGAGCGTGGCGCGCGGAATGGTGAAGGATTTCCCGTCGGCGCGGCGGATTTCCACCGTGGTGTCGGTGGCGGAAAGATAGGTGCCGGCGAGTTTGCGGCCTTTGTCATCCGTCCAGTCGCGGGGTTCCGGCTGCGCTTGCAACGAGGCGCAGGCGAGCGCGATCCAGAAGCAGGGATAACGGGTCAATCTCATGGGGAGTTCGAGGGTTTTCAAGCTTCGCGGCCTTCTTCCTTCACGCGGATGAAGCGTTGCATCGCGAGCAAGGCGACGGGCGCGACGAGGACCATCAGGCCGACGATCAGCCACATGGTGGGAGAATCGCGCGGTCCGGTCTCCGGGCAGTATTTTGTCAGGAGTCCCGCGAACATGGCGCCGACGGAGAGTTTTCCGACGAGCAGGGGAACGTAGGAGAGCGAGGAGTAGGATGCTTCCTGGCCGGGCGGGGAAATGGATGCGGCGTATTCGTAAACGCGCGGCGAGTAGAACGCCTCGCCGATGGAAAAGGCGATCTGCCAGAGGAAGATCATGATGTAATACGGATGAACGTCGCCGACGATGCCGAGATAATCATGGCCGATGATTTTTCCGAGCCAACCGTCTGCGAGTCCTTGGAACGCGGAGGTCGGCATCGCCATGAAAACGAAGGAAAGCGCGGTGATGAATCCGCCGACGATGACCATGGAGTAGGAAGGAAGCTTGCGCGTCATCATGCCGACGGCGGGGGCGAGGATGAGGATCATGATGCTGTTGGTCGCATTCAGACGCCCCACGCGGGCGGCGGCTTCCGGGCCGATCTCGCGGTTGGCGAAGGGCGTGAGGACGTAGTCCATGATGTTGAAGACGAGTTTCAGCAGGCCGATCATCAGCAGGAAAACGATGAGCTTGGTGAAGCCATCCGAGCGCACGAGTTTTCCGAGGCTGTTTCCGGTATCGATCAAGGCATCCTTGGCGGTTAAAAGGAGGCGGTGTCCGAGAGAGCCTTCCTTGTGTTCATGGCCTTCTTGCAGAGAGGTGAAGCCGGTTTCCGTCATTTGCACGCCGGATTTCAAAAAGGAAATCAGCGGGATCATCAGCAGGTCGAAAATCAGGCTGACGAAGATGAGCAGGGAATGCTGGGAGAGTGCGGTGTTTAGAACCGGCAGGGTGTAGGTCGCATGTTCCGTCACGCTGCCTTTCACCGCATCCGAGATGAAATAGCCGAACATGAAGCCGAAGTTCATGAGCGCGTAGAACAGCGAGAAGGCCACGGTGCGCTGGCTGGGCTTCGAATAACGGCGGATGGCGGCGACGAGCACCGGCGTGCAGAGCGCCTCGCCGATGGCCAGGGGCATGAGACCGGCGGCGAGCGCGATCCATTTCACCCCGCAGAAAACCATCACCAAACGGGTGAGAACGCACAGCGTGACACCGATGAACAAGGTTCTCCGCAAGCCGAGCGCATCCGTGAGCGGGCCGGCGACGATGGTGGCGCAGGTCATGAAAAGCGACCAGCCGACGATGAGTGAAGACGCTCCGGTTTCCGCGTAGCCGAGATCCTTCAGCAGCCACATGACGAGGGTGAAGTTCAGGATCTTGTAAGCCGTGACGCTGAGGAATTTCAAACCGAAGGTGATTCCCATCTCGCGGGGCGCGCCGCGCAGTTTCATCAGCGAGAAAATACCGACACCCGCGAGAGATAGTGAAATCACGCCGCCCGCGACGTTTCCAAGTTCCAGCTTTTTCGCCGCGAGAAATCCCGCGCCTGTGCAGAACAGAAGCAGGAAGAAACATTTCAGCAGGAAAGACGGCGTGAAGATCGGCCCGGAATCGGTGGCTGAAGGTTCATTCGTTGTCATGCATCGCAAATATGGAAGGGAGGCGGGGGCCCGCCAAGCACCATTGATGGCTGGTGTTCCGGATGATCCGGGAAAAAGGCGCAAAGGGTCTCCGGCCATTGGCTCCCTTGCGGATACGGGCGAGCCGCCGCCGTTGCCGAAGCGGAGGGACCGCTGACGTTCACATCGGCTCTTTTTTTGGGGGGCTAGGGGCTTCTGGAAAAACATCCACCCCAAGAGCCGGTGGGGACACCAGCGCTCCACGCCGTCACGCGCAGAGGTTTTTCCATTGGTTGGCGGATGCCCAGCCGGTGGTTTCCAGCCTCAGCTCGGGGATGCCGAGGGAGTTGTAAATGGTGAGACGGGTGGTTTTTTCCGCATCGACCACGCGGCGGTCGATGTGCAGGGAATGGCAGAGGCCGGGGTCGATTTCCAGCATGCTGCGGTGGTCGTCCCCGGTGATGCTGATATTTTTATCCGAGAGCAGGATGTGGCCGGGTGTGATGGTTTGGGTGAACTGGAAGGCATTCGCATGGAGCGTGCAATGCAGCGCCTGGCGGTGATCGATGGCGTGGCAGAGGATGCGGGTGATCGGGTTGTTTTCGGGATTTTTCCGGCGTTCTTCCGCGGCTTCCTGGCAACACGGGCAGGCGGTGGGGCGGATGAGGTGGTTTTTCCGCCAGCTTTCGTAATCGTCCGGGCTGAGCGCGGTTTGCGGGTGGACGGCGAGTTTTTCCGAGAAAGCATTTAGATCGCTGACGGTGGGAATGGCGGCGATGGAAATGCTGCGCGGCTCGCCACGGG
>JASGGK010000016.1:0-55185 GCA_047605125.1 Luteolibacter sp. | reverse complement strand
GGCGGAGCGCTTTTGTGGAGCGTCTCCCCCTGCGAAGCAAGAGAAATGGTTTCCCGGACTGGCGGAAGATTCTTTCATTTCTCCGGTTCAATCCTTTTCCGCTCCTGAAAGCCTCCCGATTTCTATCCATGAGCCCCTCATTGATTACCTGAAGATGCCCCGATCATGAAATTAAGGATCTTTTTTGAAAAAAGCAGTGGGACTCTTGCGTATAATCACCGTTTATCGAAATCTGGAAACCAAATCATCCCTTCAAGTTTGAAAACCCGCTGCCGCCGTCTTCATTGTTTGAAATCAATCTTCTCACGCGCTCATCCGTTTACTTCATGATTCAGACCCGCATGCGCCTCATCCCCCGTCTTTTGCTGATTTCTCTGAGCATGGTAATGGCCGGATTTTCCCAGGAAACCGCTGAAAGCATCCTCGCACGCATCAAGGCTCCGGAATTTCAAAAACAGGACTTCCCCATCACCGGCTTCGGCGCGAAACCCGGCTCCGATGCCACCGACGCGATCCGGAAAGCCATCAATGCCTGCCATGCTGCGGGAGGAGGCCGCGTCGTGATTCCCGAAGGCGTGTTCCTCACCGGCGCGGTCCATCTGAAAAGCAACGTCAATCTCCACATTTCCGAAGGCGCCACTCTGAAATTCGACCCCGATCCCGCGAAATACCCCATCGTTTACACCCGTTGGGAAGGCGTCGAGTGCATGAACTACTCGCCGCTCATTTACTCCTTCGGCCAGAACAATGTCGCCATCACCGGAAAAGGAACGCTGGATGGCTCCGCAAGCGGCAAAAACTGGCTGAAATGGAAAGCCGCCAAGCCCGCCCTGCAAACTCCAGCCCGCGACACACTCTTCAAAATGGGCGAGGACAACGTCCCCGTGGAACAGCGCGTCTTCGGAGAAGGCGGCTACCTCCGCCCGGATTTCATCCAGATCTACAACGGGAAAAACATCCTCATCGAAGATGTCACCATCACCGGCTCCCCGATGTGGGTCATCCACCCCATCCTCTGCACCAACGTCACCATTCGTGGCGTCACCGTAAACAGCGTCGGCCGCAACAACGATGGTTGCGACCCGGAATCCTGCAAGGACGTGCTCATTGAAAACTGCACCTTCATCACCGGAGACGACTGCATCGCCATCAAATCCGGACGCAACAACGACGGACGCCGCATCAATGTCCCATCGGAAAACTTCGTCATCCGGAACTGCATCATGCACGACGGCCACGGCGGCATGACCATCGGCAGTGAAATTTCCGGCGGATGCCGCAATATCTTCGTCAGCAACATCAAAATGGACAGCCCGGACCTCAATCAGGCCATCCGTTTCAAATCCAACGCCCGGCGCGGCGGCGTCATCGAAAACATCCAAATCCGCGACATCCAAATCGGCAAAGTCGGCGTCAGCGCCATTTCCATCGAGTTCGATTACGAAGAAGGAGCCAAAGGCCCGCACAAACCCGTGCTGAAAGACGTCGTCATCGAAAACCTCACCACCGAATCCTGCGGCCAAGCCATCAACATCGGTAGCTTTCCCGGTGCCGTGATTGAAAACATCACCATCAAAAACAGCACCTTCAACGGAGTGAAAAAAGCCGACCGCATCAGCAAAGCGGAGAAACCCACCTTACAAAACGTCATCATCAACCGATCCAAAGACCAAAACGAAAACTCCGGGAATGAGTAAATCCCGGCTGCTTTTCCGGCTGTCATTTTCTCTTTTTTCTGCCTGCATGACCCACCTCCGGCAAAAGGCTCCAGAAAATTAGCATCGCAAACCACACCGACTCCATTCTTTCCTCTATTTCCCAATGAAGCCAAAATCCGCAACCCTCACCGCCGTTTTCATTGCCTTAGCCATCTCCGGCCACGCCCATGCCGCCGTGGATCTGATCAACGACGCTTCACAAGCACCGGCATTCCCCCTTGTCGCCGCGGGAAAAGCGGCTCCGCTCATCGTCCCGGACGGAGCTCCCGAAGTGGTGAAAATCGCCGCCCGTGAACTCGCCTCGGACATCGAAGCCGTCACCGGGAAAAAACCTGAAATCCTGACCTCCGCGAACGGAAAATCACCCTGCATCAAGTTCTCCATCTCTCCGAAACTTCAAAACCGCTGGGAGGCCTACCAGCTTTCCGCCACTCCGGACACCCTCACCATTTCCGGCTCCGACAAGCGCGGCCTCACCTACGGCATTTTCGAAATCTCAAAACGCATCGGCGTTTCCCCATGGATCTGGTGGGCAGACGTCCCCGCACCGCAACGCCCGGAACTGAAACTCACCATCGGCGAAGAACCGATCGACCAACCCGCCGTCAAATACCGCGGCGTTTTCATCAATGACGAAGACTGGGGACTCGAACCCTGGGCCTCGAAAACCCACGAACCCGAAGTCGGAAACATCGGTCCGAAAACCTACGCCCGCCTCTTCACCCTCCTGCTCCGCCTCCGCGCGAACTACATCTGGCCGGGCATGCACCCCACCACCACCCCCTTCCACCTCGTTCCCGGAAACGCCGCCGCAGCGGATGCCCACGCCATCTTCGTAGGCTCCAGCCACGCCGAGCCGATGCTCCTCAACAACGGCCAGGAATGGAAAGGCGAGAAAAAGGAATTCAACTACCTCACCAACCAGAAAAACGTCTTCGAATACTGGGAAAACCGCGTGAAACAACGCACCTCCGGGGAAAGCATTTTCACCATCGGCATGCGCGGCATCGATGACAGCCCCATCATCGGGCCGAAAAACCAGAAAGAGCGCATCGCCACCCTCGAAAAAGTCTTCGCCGACCAGCGCGGCCTTCTCGCGAAATACATCGGCAAGGGTGATGCCACCCGCGTCCCCCAGCTCTTCTGCCCTTACAAGGAAGTGCTCGCGGACTACAACGCCGGCCTCAAAGTCCCGGACGACGTCACCCTCGTCTGGCCGGATGACAACTACGGCTACATCCGCCGCTACGCCACCCCGGAAGAGCGCAAACGCTCCGGCGGCCTCGGTGTTTACTATCACGTTTCCTACAGCGGCCTGCCATTTTCATGGCTCTGGGTGGACACCCTCCCACCCGCGCTCACCTGGTCTGAAATGATGCGCGCCCATGAACAAGGCGCCCACACCCTCTGGATCGTCAATTCCGGCGACCTCAAAGGCACCGAGCGCTCCACCGAGTTCTTCCTCGATCTCGCCTGGCACGCGGACCGCACCGATCTGGAAGCCCCCGTCCGCTTCATGAAAGAAACCGCCGCCCGCGATTTCGGAAAAGACCACGCCCCCGCCGTCGTCGACATCCTCACCCGCATGCAGGCGATCAACTTCACCCGCAAAAACGAGCACCTCCAATGGTTCCCCACCATGACCGAGTATCAGCCGACTCAGTTCAACGAAGCCGAAGCCGCCCAACGCCTCAAAGCCGTCGGCGAACTCAAACGCGATAGCGACGCCCTCGCCGCCAAGCTCCCGGCAAACGCACGCGATGCTTACTACGAACTCGTCGGTTATCCTGTCGCCATCACCGAAGCGGCGAACTCCCGCTACCTCCACAGCGAACTCGCCCGCGCCGACCAAGCACGCGGACGCGCCCCGAAAGCCAATCAGGAAGCCGCCGAGGCCGCGCAAAAACGCATTCTCGACGCCACCGCGTTCTATAACAACGAAGTCGCCAAAGGAAAATGGCGGCACATCGTCACGGAAAACGGCGTCACTCCGAACAACTGGAAACGCTTCCAGCGCGATACCACCACCGTCCCGCCACAACCTGCGGAAAACAACGTCATGCCCGCCGCTCCGCCCGCCGTCACCACAAGTGTCCGCCCGCAAGACGCGAAGCCTGGTGACTTCATCGAACAAGGCCGCGTCGTTTCCATCAACGCCGGGAATTTCACCGCGAAAAAAGACCTCTCCTCCGGCGCGGGCTGGAAAGCCATCCCCGGCCTCGGACGCACCGGCTCCGCCGTCACCGTGCTTCCATCCACCGCCACCATCACGTCGGAAGCAACTCCGAGCCTCGACTACCGCTTCTACGTTTCCTCCGACGCACCCGCCACCCTCCATGTCCGCCTTTTGCCGACACATCCATTGATCACCGATCAAGGCTTGCGCCTCTCCGTCGCCATCGATGACGGACCGGCGATCCCTGTAGCGATCACCGAAGGCTTCGAACCCTCCAAGGGCAAAAATACCTTCAGCCCATGGCAACTTCGCGTCCTTTCGAACTCCACCGAGACCAGCATCAAGCTCCCTCACAAACTCAGCCCCGGCTGGCACACCCTGCGCCTGCTCGCCGTGGATACCGGCGTCGTCGTCGATAAATTCGTGATCGATCTCGGAGGCCTCTCGTCTTCCTATGACGGCCCGGCGGAAACCCGCCTTCGTTAATACCGAGACTCTTTACGTCATGAGAAATTGTATTTTCCTGCCGCTTTTCCTTATCGGAACGGTAATCGCGTCCGCCCAATCGGTCGATGTGCTATCGCCACAAACCAAAGACGGAATTCAATCCCTGAACGGACAGTGGTCGTTCAAGTATCTGCCTTCTCTGGAGCCGGGAGCGGATGTGAATTTTTCCCAGCCGGACTTTAGTGTGTCTGCATGGAAAACCATTCCCGTACCCGCAAACTGGGAAATACAAGGTTTCGCGGAACCTCGCTATGACGATGAACTGCAGGACGGACTCGGTCTCTATCGCCGGACCTTCCGCATCCCGACAGACTGGCAAAAAAGCGGTCAACGCTCCTACCTGCGGTTTGAAGGTGTTGCGTTCGGCTACGAAGTTTGGGTGAACGGCATCAAAGCAGGCGCCTCCACCGCCAGCGCCTTCAATCCACACACGTTTGACGTCACGGATGCCATCAAGCCCGACCCAAAGGCGGATAATGTGTTAGCCGTCAAGGTGACGACCAAACCCCACGGCTGGGAGTTCGACATCAACGATGATTGGTCCCTCTCCGGCATCTATCGGGACGTCACGCTCTTTTCCCTTCCGGCGACTCATTTGCAGGATCTGACGACCCGTTCGAAGCTGACCGATGAGGGCGCCGTGGATTTGTCCGTTTCTCTTCAAGTGAGCCAACCGGATGGCGTCGTGCGCGGCAAGCTGCTCGGACCTGACGGCAAGCAAGTGAGCGAGTTCCGGATTCCCCTCCATGATGGAGTGCATCAAACCGTCGTACGCGTTGAAAACCCCCGGCTGTGGACTGCGGAGACACCTGATCTTTACCGTCTTCAGCTCACCCTCTCCGATGCCAAAGACAAGCCGCTGCAAACGATCGAGAAACGCATCGGCCTGCGTGAAGTCAGCATCAAGGATGGCATCCTCCTGCTGAATGGCAGACCGATCAAGCTCCGCGGCGTCAACCACCACGATCTTTCTCCCAAATACGGACGTGCCATCACCGGGGAAGAAATGCGGCAGGATCTCGATTTGATGAAAAAAGCGAACATCAACTATGTCCGCTCCGCTCATTATCCACCTGACCAACACCTCCTCGACCTGTGCGATGAGATGGGTTTTTATGTCATGGATGAAGTCTCCATCGGAAAAGGCGAGAAAAACCTCAACAAAGCCGCCTATCTGGAAAACATCCTGGCACGGGTGAAACCCACCGTCACCCGTGACAAGAACCACGCCTCGGTCATCATCTGGAGCATCGGCAATGAAAACCCGATCGCCGACTCATTGCTTCAAGCAGGCCGGCTGGCGAAAGAGCTCGATCCATCGCGCCCGATCTGCTACCCGACCATCGGCAGCTACTTTGAGAAAAATTACGAACGCTTCCCCGAATACGTCGATATTTACGCACCGCACTACCCCGGCAATACCACCCTCAGCCGCTATGCGCGGAATCTCAAACGCCCCCTCATCCTGACCGAGTATGCCCACGCACTCGGCCTCGCCACGGATCGCATTCAAGATCAATGGGACACCTTGCAGAAAACGCCCGGTTTCGCCGGTGGCTCCGTCTGGATGTTCCAGGATCAAGGCCTGGAACGCCGCAGTGAAAAAGCGGCGGACTTGAGCAAGCCGACCGAAGTCGTCTGGCAGGACGAGCATCGCTTTTTCGACAGCTATGGCATCAAGGGTGCGGACGGCATCGTTTACTCGGATCGCACCCCGCAGACCGACTATTGGCAACTGCGCAAAGTTTACGCCCCCGTCCAAATCTCCGCTCCCTCTCCAACGGTCAAAGCAGGAGAACAAAAAATCTCGCTCACCGTGGAAAACCGCCACGACTTCCGCTCACTGGCAGGAATGAAACTGGCGTGGTCTCTTCAACGCAACGGAGCTGAAATCGCAAAAGGTGAAACTTCATTAAAAGCCGCGGCACACGAAAAAGAGAATGCAGGCATCACCTTGAATATCCCGACGGATACGGAAAAAGACATTCTCACCCTCGGTATTCGATGCATCGACGAAAACGGCTTGCAGATCACGGAACGCGCATGGCCGCTAGCCGTTGAAAACACTCCGACGAACTCATGGCTCGCCTCCCTGCCTGCTGGCAAGGATCCAAAGCTCACCGAATCCGACACCGAACTGAAAATCGAACATCCAAACTGGGTGCTTCACGTCAAACGAGCCACCGGAGAGCTCACTCTTCTCGATCCCCAAGGAAAAACTTTGATTTCAGGCATCTATCCGCATTCCGGCCGCAAGCTCACCATGGCTGAAAAACTGGATGTCAAAAAAGCCGGAACATGGGTCGGAACCACACTCTCCAAGGTCGAAAACCTCGAAATCAAAACCTCCCGCGCAGACACCAATCTTCTCCTTGCCGTCTCAGGCAGCTATCCCCGGCCTCAGCCAACCGAAGACCCGGATCAAAATGCGAAAATGACGGAAGGCGATCCGTTGTTCGATCAAAAGCAAAAGCAGAAAGATGCAGAACCCAAAAAGGATGAAGCATTCGTAGGCGGGTACAACGTGACGGTTTCCGCCAATGGCACGCTCACACTCAGCTACCATTTCACCCCGAAGGGAACCGGTAGAATCACTGAAGCAGGGCTCACGATCGCACTCGCGCCTGAACTCACGGAATTCCGCTGGATCGGCCAAGGCCCTTACGCCGGATACCCCGGCAAGGATCGCCTGAATGAATTCGGAATCTTCCATCTCAATCGCGAAGATCTTCACTTCGAAGGCAACCGCCGTGGAACCGAACTCGCGATGCTCACCACTCCCTCGGGCTCCGGTATTGCCATGGCGCTTTCCAACTTGGCCGATGTTGCCGTGGAACGCGATGGCGATAAAACATTGCTTTCCCACAATGCCGTCATTTCCAGCACCGGCAACAAGGGCGCTTCACCGGAGTATTCGGTCAAAGCTGACAAAACCGAATCGATTTCCGGCGGCTTCACCCTGATCCCGCTCGATAACACCTGGCCCGCCATGCTCACCCGCTGGTTCGGCAAGCCTGCGGCCGCCAAAAACGTTTTTCACCCATTCTATCACAGCTACGATCAGTGAAAGAAACGGTTTTTTTGCTGCGTTTATATCTTCAGGATTCCCTCAGGTCATTTCCAGCCTGTAGGAATCTTGTCGATATTTTCCCATGAACGCCCATATCTTCCTCACCACATCCGCCCTTTCCGGGGCATTCATCGCCAGTTCCATCGGTGCGGAAATTTCCTCATCTCCGCGCGCGAAGTATAACTTCAACTCGGATTGGCGTCTTAAGGTCAGCGACATCTACGGCGCGGAATCCCCCGGATTTTCCGATGCGGATTGGAAGCCCATCACGCTTCCCCATTCCTGGAACGAAGACAGCGCGTTCAAAGTCAAAATCAATTACCTCCCTACCGGCGTCGCGTGGTATCGGAAGCACTTCAAGCTGCCGAAAAACTCCGCGGACAAGAAAATCTTCCTCGAATTCGAAGGCATCCGCCAGGCGGGCCGCTTTTACATCAATGGCGAACTCATCGGCCTTCACGAAAACGGCATCACCGCCTTCGGCTTCGATGTGACCGACAAACTCAAACCGTGGCCCGAGGAGAACATCATCGCCGCACGCGTTGATAATGATTGGGATTATAAGGAGAGCGCCACCGGCATCACCTTCCAGTGGTCGAACAAAAACTTCTACGCGAACTACGGCGGCATCAATAAAAACGTCTTCCTCCACGTCACCGACAAGCTCCACCAGACACTCCCTCTTTACTCGAATCTCGGCACCACCGGCGTTTACGTTTACGCGCAGGACTTCGACATCAAAGGCAGGACCGCCAAAGTCACCGCCGAGTCCGAAGTAAAAAACGATTACAAGGAGCCGAAAACCTTCAGCTACGAAGTCAGCATCACCGGGACCGATGGCAAACCGGTGAAATCCTTCAAAGGCGGTGAAAAAACACTCGCCGCAGGAGAAACCGCCACCCTCAGCGCCAGCGCGGCAGTTTCCAACCTGAACTTCTGGAGCTGGGGCTACGGCTATCTTTACGACGTCACCACCACCCTCAAAGTGGAGGATCAAATCGTCGATCAAGTCGTCACCCGCACCGGTTTCCGCAAGCTGGAATTCGGCAACGGCGTGATCAAGCTGAACGACCGCACCATTCAGATCCACGGCTACGCTCCGCGTTCGACCAACGAATGGCCAGCCCTCGGCAGCAGCGTGCCGCCATGGATGAGCGATTTTTCCAACGGCCTCGCCGTGAAGAGCAATGCGAATCTCTTCCGCTGGATGCACGTCACCCCGTGGAAACAGGATGTCGAATCCTGCGATCGAGTCGGACTCATGCAAGCACTCCCCGCTGGAGATGCGGAGCAGGATGCCGTGGGCCGCCAGTGGGAACAGCGCGTCCTCGTGATGCGCGATGCCACCATTTACAACCGAAACAATCCGAGCGTCGTCATGTATGAAGGCGGCAATGAAAACATCAGCGAAGAACACATGGCCGATCTCAAAGCCGTGCGTGATCAATACGACCCCCACGGTGGACGCGCCGCGGGTGCCCGCGAAATGCTCGGCAGCAAGATCGCCGAATACGGCGGTGAAATGCTCTACGTGAACAAAAGCGCCCGCATTCCCATGTGGGCCACCGAATACAACCGCGACGAAGGTTTGCGCAAATATTGGGATCACTGGAGTCCGCCATTCCATAAAGACGGCGACGGCCCGGAAGTGAAACCCGGTGAAAGCGGCGCACCTTATAACAGAAATCAGGATTCCTTCGCGATTCAAGACGTCGTCCGCTGGTACGACTACTGGCGCGAGCGTCCCGGCACCGGCAAACGCGTCAGTTCCGGCGGCGTGAACATCATTTTCGCCGATTCAAACACCCACGCACGCGGCATCGAAAACTACCGCCGCAGCGGTGAAGTCGATGCCATGCGCATCCCGAAAGACGCCTTCCACGCCCACAAAGTCATGTGGGACGGCTGGGTGGATGTGGAAAAACCACGCGTCCACCTCATCGGCCACTGGAACTACGACGCCAACGTCAAAAAGCCAATCCACGCCGTTTCCTCCGCCGAAAAGGTAGAGCTTTTCATCAACGGAAAATCCCGTGGCTTCGGCGAGCAAAGCTCCCGTTTCCTCTACACCTGGCCATCCATTTCCTTTGAAGCCGGAGAAATCAAAGCCATCGGCTACGACGCGGACGGCAAGCAAATCTGCCAGACGAATATCAAAACCGTCGGCGAACCCGTTTCCATCAAACTCACTCCATACACAGCCCCACAAGGCCTCAAGGCCGATGGAGCGGACATCGCCCTTGTCGATGTGGAAGTCGTCGATGCAAACGGCCAGCGTTGCCCGCTCGCATTGAATCCCATCACCTTCGACCTGCAAGGCCCGGCCGAATGGCGCGGCGGCATCGCCCAGGCCGTCGACAACGGCATTCTATCAAAAGAACTTCCGGTCGAATGCGGCATCAACCGAGTCGCCATCCGCTCCTCCACCCAGGCCGGAGAAATCGTTCTGAAAGCAAGCACTCCGGGGCTCAAATCCGCGGAAATCAAACTCACCTCCACCGCATTTCCCACCACCGACGGCTTGAGTAAAACCCTGCCGGACGAAGGTTTGAAACCCCACCTCGAACGCGGCCCCACGCCTGCCGGAGATTCGGTGACGCTCACCCGCACGCCGATCCGCATCGTCGGCGCCACCGCAGGGACCAACACCGATTCCTCCTCCGCCGCCTTCGATGACAACGAAGAAACCTCGTGGAAAAACGACGGCAAGCGCGCCACCGCGTGGATCCAGTTCAAACTCGAACGGACCGCAAAACCCAACGAACTCACCTTGAAGCTCGGTGGCTGGCGTAAATTCTCCTACCCCGTGCGCGTCACCCTCAATGGAACGGAAGTTTACAACGCCATCACCCCGCGCAGCCTCGGCTACGTCACCCTGCCGCTAAAACCCGCACAAGGTGATGAACTCCGCATCGAACTCATTGGCCCCATTTACGAAGAAGATTCCTTCGGCATGGTCGAAGTCACCGGTAAAAAACTCGATGACGCCGTTGCCACCGGCAATGACAAGGGAACCCTCGAAATCGTCGAAGCCGAGGTTTACGAACCATTGCCCGCCAAACCTTGAATTTCACCCCTGCATCCCCTCTCCCTTTGAAATGAAGAAACATCTTCTTCCCGCCGCTCTTCTCTTTGCTTTCGGTATCAGCGCAACCATCGCCGGACCATCCAAATCCTTCCTCATCACCACCCACGGCGCGATCTCGGACGCACGGACGGTCAATACAGCCGCCATTCAAAAAACCATCGACACCGCAGCAGCAAATTCGGGAGGCGGCACCGTGATCATCCCTCAGGGAACATTCGTCAGCGGAGCGCTTTTTCTGAAACCCGGCGTGAATCTTCATCTCGAAAAAGACGCCGTCCTGAAGTGCTCCACGGACATGGCGAACTTCCCGCCACGCCGCACCCGCATCGAAGGCCATTTCGAAGAAAGTTTCACCCCAGCCCTCATCAATGCGGATGGCTGCGACAACCTGACAATATCCGGCGCGGGGACACTTGATGGCTCGGGCATGCCCGTTTGGGAACTCTTCTGGAAACTCCGAAACGCCGCTCCTGATAAAAGGAATTTCAAAAACCTCAGCATCCCCCGCGCCCGGCTCGCCCTCATCGAAAACTCCAAGAACGTGACGATCGATGGAGTTTCCTTCAAAGACTCCCAGTTTTGGAATCTCCACATCTACAAATGCCAAAACGTCACCATCAAAAACATCAGCATCTCCGTCCCTGACGATTACAAGCAAGCGCCCAGCAGCGATGGCATCGACATCGACAGCAGCCAGGACATCACCATCCAATCCTGCACCTTCTCTGTCACCGATGACTGCATTGCCATGAAAGGCTCCAAAGGCCCTCATGCGCTCGATGACAAAGACAGCCCGCCTGTGGAACGCGTTTCAATCAGCGATTGCACCTTCAAGCGCGGCCACTCAGCCGTCACCCTCGGTAGCGAAGCCACCATCGTCAAAGAGGTGACCGTCAAAAACTGCAAAGTGCATGGCCACATGGCGCTGATGAATTTCAAGCTCCGCCCGGACACCCCGCAGCACTACGAAAACATCCACTACAGCGATATCGTCCTCGACAACGAAGACGGCACCGTCATTTCGATACAACCGTGGAAACAATACTTCGACCTCAAAGGTGAATCTCCGCCCCAATCGACGGTCCGGAACATTTCCCTCAATAATATCACCGGGAAATTCGGCTCATTCGGCACCATCGATGGAAACAAAGACCAAACCTCCATCAGCGGAATCACCTTGGAAAACATCCATCTCGAATTGAAAAAAGACACCCTCAAGCTCGGGGAAATCACCGGTTTCAAAACGGAAAACGTCATCATCAACGGCAAGCCCGTCTCGTTTTGAGACATTGACGACCACTTTCAAAAAGAGGGGGAGGCCGAAACCTCTCATCACGACCTGGAGATCAAATCGGCGAATTGAACCCTCACATCATCCCGCCTCATGCGCTCCTTATTCCCACGAATTTTTGCAACCGGCCTCCTGCTTCCCGCATTGAGCCCATCGCTAATAGCTGAAGTCACCTTGCCGAAAGTCCTGGGCGACCACATGGTTTTGCAACGCTCCCAACCCGTGCCGGTTTGGGGCGAAGCCGCTCCGGGTGAAACCGTGACCGTCAAATTCCAGCAACAGGAAAAACACGCCACGGCGGATGCCGGAGGCAAATGGAGCGTGACGTTGGACGCGCTGAAAGCATCGAACCACCCCGCCACCCTGACGATCAGCGGCACCAATCAAATCGTGCTGAGAGACATTCTCGTCGGCGAAGTCTGGCTTTGCTCCGGCCAATCCAACATGGAATCACCGGCAGGAAAAGATCACAAAAACCTCAAGGCCGCCGCCACCGCCGATCCGGTGCTCGCCGAAGATCTACAAGGAAAAGGTTTCCCTGAGATCCGCTTGTTCCGCGTGGAGAAAAAACTCCAGCCACCGGATGTCGTCAGCGAAGGCTGGAAAATCGCGACTCCCGACGCCATCGCCCCCTACTCGGCCGTTGGCTACACCTTTGCCCGCAAACTCCAGCGCGAATTAGGTGTCCCGGTCGGAATGATCCAATCCGCATGGGGCGGCACCCGCATCGAAGTCTGGACGCCCGCCGAAGCTTACCAAAACCACCCCGCGTTCCATCAAGCAACACAAGCATCCCCTCTGAAAATCGATGGTCTCATTCCCGGCAGCCATTACACCGCGATGGTTTTGCCTCTCGCACCTTTCTCCATCAAAGGAGCTGTCTGGTATCAAGGTGAATCCAATGTCGTCGATCTCAATGACGCTCCCACTTACGCGGATAAATTCGAAGCCATGGTCCAGAGCTGGCGCGCCGCCTGGCACCAACCATCCCTGCCGGTGTTTTCGGTTCAGATCGCACCCTATCTCTACTCGATCCGGGAAAAGGATCCCGTCACCCACACCACCGCCTCTTTGCCGGAATTTTGGGAAACCCAGTTTCTCACAACCCGGATTCCCCACACCGGCATCGTCCCGAGCATGGACATTGTCGATAACTACAAGGACATCCATCCGCTCCGCAAACGCCCCATCGGCGAACGGCTTGCTTCGCTCGCTCTGGCCGATGTTTACCAACGAAAAAACCTCACCACCAGCGGACCGGTTTTCCAATCCGCAACCTTCAACGAAAACACCGCCACCCTCACCTTCAAACACGTCGGAAAAGGATTACAAGCAGTGGACGGCAAGCCGCTCACCCATTTTGAAATCGCCGGAGCGGACGGCGTTTTCCAACCAGCCGAAGCACGCGTCACATCACCAGACACCATCGTCGCAACCAGCGAAACCGTCACTCAGCCGAGCACCGTCCGCTACGCCTGGCATGAAGCGGCCAATCCCAATCTGACCAATGACGCCGGATGGCCGGCCTTCCCCTTCCGCAGCAACCCTGCCTCGTGGCATCCGAAACTCTCCCGGACACGAAAGTGACTTCGATGAAATCCCTCTGGACCACTCTCGCCCTCTGCGCCGCCGCCCTGCCGCTCCACGCCCAAATCAGCTACGAAAAAATCTCGGTCAAGGCTCCGTTCAAAATGCCGGAGATCCAAGCCCCGCTTTTCCCTAGCAAGGATTTCGACATCACCCAATACGGCGCGAAACAAGGAGCCGACATCACCGAGTTCATCGCAAAAGCCATTGATGCCTGCCATCAAGCGGGAGGCGGCCGCGTGGTGATCCCGGAAGGCCAGTGGAAAACCGGCAAAATCCATTTCAAAAGCAACGTCAACCTGCACCTCGCCAAAGACGCTGAGCTGAACTTCGATCCCGATCCCAAAGCCTACCTCCCCGCCGTTCAGTCAAGCTGGGAAGGCTTCGAGTGCTTCAATTACTCCTCCCTCATCTACGCCTTCCAATGTGAAAACGTCGCCATCACCGGCGAAGGCACTCTCAAGGCAGACATGAGCATTTGGAAAAAATGGATGGACCGCCCGGCACCACATCTCGAAGCGCTAAAAAAACTCTATCACTACACCTCCGCTAACGCCCCCGTCGAAGAACGACAAATGGCGGAAGGAGAAAACAACCTGCGCCCGCCATTCATCCAGTTCAACCGTTGCAAAAACGTCCGCATCGAAGGCGTAAAAATCCGCAACTCCCCTTTCTGGACCGTCCATCTCTACCTTTCAGCTCATGAATCGCGTCGCTATCGACGGAAACGTTTTGGTCTTTGCATGAAAATAAAAGACTTGAAAGCAACAACCCACCAACGACGGGCCATGAGATATGAAACAACATGCCAGCGGATTACCACCACGGCCCGATCCCTTCAACTCAAGAGATAAGCCCAAAAATCACGCGGCCCGGCGGGTAGAGCCGAGGTCGAGATGGCTGGCGGAGAGCGCCACCTGCGCCGAAGCACGGCCGGTGGCCACGCCTTCGCGTTTTTCATGACCATCCGCCACGGCGGCGAGACGGCGGGCCAGGCGGGATCTCAGCTCGGCTTGATCGAGCGGATTGGAAAAATACGTGGCCAGCACTTCATAGGCGGCCTGTGAAGCAGCGGCTTCCGCGCCGATGGCGGTGGTGGCCAGCGAGCGGGATTGGTAAAAAATGCTTACTCCTTCGTGCAGCACGGCGTCGATCGCGTCGTAAACGGCGATGGATGCGGTGGCTCTCAGAGTTTCCGCTTCGGCCTCGGAAAGCTTCTTGCCGGAAAACGGGAAACGTCCGGCGGTGAGGTCGAGCGCGGTTTCATCCCAAAAATCCACGGTTCGGGAGAGTGATTGGCTGTGAAGGGTCGAGAACACGTTGGTGGCGAGTGCGGCGAAAGAAGCGGACTTCATTGGTTTCAGGGTGATTTCGTAAATGGTTTCGGGTGGGCTTTTTGAAAAGCCTGGTCGAAATCTCAGCGAGCACCGTGGATCTGACTCAGAGCCGCAGGCAAAATACTCCGATAGCCCCACTTGGCAAGAATAATTTACACTAAATAAAGCAACTTAGTAATGTATATCTATAAATCATCGAGAAACCCATGGAGATTATCGAAGAAATTGCCCAATTCCTCCGTGCTCGGCTCCGCTCCCATGATATCATCGAACGACGTGTGAACGATGAAATCCAGGTCCATCTCCCCGATGAAACTGCTCGGTTCGCAATGGGTTTCCTGTCCGTATTTCATGCGCTTCGAGCAATACGTCATCGTGAGCTGGTCCTGCGCGCGCGTGATGCCGACGTAAAGCAGACGCCGTTCCTCATCCTTCGTTCCTTCCGCGATGCTGCGGGTGTGCGGAAGAAATCCTTCCTCCAAACCGATCAGGAAAACGATGGGAAATTCCAGCCCTTTCGAGGCGTGCAGGGTGATGAGTGTCGCGCCCTGCTTTTTCTCCAGATCGTCGTCTTCGCGCTCGGAAGCCAAGGCGCTGTCATCGAGGAAACCTTGCAGCTTTTTCCCTTTGGCAATGGCCGCTCTCAAGCTGTCGGTGACGTTTGAAATCCCCTCGGCCCGCTGGATGCGCTCCTGCTCGGTTTTGCAACCGCGCTCCAGCCACGGCAGATAATCCATTTCCTTCAGCATCGCGCTCAGCACATCGGCGGCGTTTTCGTGGCCGACCTCGATCCGGGCCTTGTGGCCGGCGATCAGCGCGACGAATTCCTGCACCGCCGTCCGCGCCTTCGGGCCGAGCGTGTCGGTGAATTCGGGATCACACAGGGCTTCCCAAACCGAGTAATCCCGCTCGCGGCTCCAATCCGTGGCCAGAACCGCCGTCGTTTGACCGATTCCACGGTTCGGCGCGTTGAGCACCCGCAGCAACGGCACATCCGTATCCGGAGCGGCAAGAAGCTGGATATAAGCCAAAACATCCCTGACCTCCCGCCGGTCATAAAAACTCTGCGCGCCGACCATGCGGTAAGGGATTTTCCGCTCGCGCAACGCCAATTCCAGTTTCCGGCTCTGGCCGTTCGTGCGGAATAAAATCGCGAAATCCTCCCACTTCCGGCCCACCGCGCCTTTTTCCTCCTGCACCGCGTCCGCGATGAACTCCGCCTCCTCCTCGTCGCCGGGCATGGCGATGATCCGCACCGGATCGCCGTCCTTGCGGGTCGAGCGCAGGATTTTTTCCCGCCGTCCCTTGTTGTGTTTGATCAGGCTGTTCGCCGTGTGCAGCACCGCGTGGGTCGAGCGGTAGTTTTCCTCCAGACGCAGGATTTTCGGATTCGGGAAAAACTGCTCGAACTGGAGAATATTCGCCACCTCGGCACCCCGGAAACCGTAGATCGATTGATCATCGTCGCCGACCACGCAAACATGATACGGCGGACCCACGAGTTGCTGCAAAAGCTGCATTTGCAGGGCGTTCGTATCCTGGAATTCGTCCACCGTGACGCGTGTATATTTTTTTCGGAAAAATTCACGCACATCACTATGTTCCCGAAGGATGCGTTCCGCGAGAAGCAAAAGATCATCGAAGTCCACCGTGTTCTGGGCGCGCAACTCGTTCGCATAAGCCACAGCGAGCGATGCGAAAAAATCATCCTCCATTTCCTCTGGCGGCAGCCCCTTGTTTTTCGCCTTGGAAATCGCCGAAAGCACGGCCTCCGGCTTGATCTTCTCCTCCGCCCCACCCATCCGGACGAGCAGTTGTTTCATGATGCCGACTTGGTCAGATCCGGAGCAAATCGAGAAATTCTTCTTATATCCGAGCTTGTCGATCCCCCCCCGCAGGATGCGCACGCAGAGCGAATGGAACGTGCAGACGGTCATCGCGTTCGCGGCTTTTTTCGAAACCATCCCGCCGATCCGCTCCCGCATTTCCGCCGCCGCCTTGTTGGTGAATGTCACCGCCAGAATTTCTTCCGCCGGGATGCGTTTCTCCAGCATGTGGGCGATCCGACACGTCACGGTGCGGGTTTTCCCCGTCCCCGCCCCGGCGAGCAAAAGCAACGGACCATCGAGCGAACCCACCGCTTCACGCTGGGCTTTGTTTAAGGAATCGAATGAAAAGGAGGCAGCCATCGGCGAGGTGCGGAGTTCTTAGCAAGCATCCGCCCAGAGACCAGCGCATTTGTAGGGGCTGGGGCTACTGAAAGCCGAGTGATCAGTCATCAGTGATCGGAGAAGAACTGCGGACGAAACTCTTCCCCTGACCATCAACTCTCAACCACCAACCATAAACTTCTTCAAAATAGTGTCAGTTTTCTCTTGTCAAGAAGCCGGAGTTTCCTAGTTTGCCCGCCCCTATGCCAAGAGTCGGAGGAAAAGCAAAAACACGGAAAGCCGTTGCCAAGCGTTTCAAAGTCACTGGAACAGGGAAAATTCTTCGTCGCAAGCAAGGTGCCCGCCACCTTCTGCAAGGCAAGAACAGCAAGCGCAAGCGTCGTCTTGGGCAAGCTACTCTTGTCTCCGACGCTGACCTTCGCAACGTCAGAGAGAATCTTCCTTTCTCCCGTTAATTGAAACACGGTAACGAACAATAGCTCCGTCCGCGAATCGGACGGCCTTTATCCAGCCTGATCCCGCGAGGGAGACACGAACAGTCGAGACTGGAGAAGGATAAGAAAAAAACGGTCTGTTCAAACTGAAACAAAGAAATGCCACGTGCCACCAATTCACCGGCCAGCCGTGCCCGCCGCAAGCGGACATTGCTTCGTGCCAAGGGTTTCCGCGGTTTCCGCTCGAAACTCTTCCGTTACGCCAAGGACGCAGTCCGCAAGGCGCAAACGTACGAATATCGCGACCGCAAGAAGCGTAAAGGTCAGTTCCGCCGCCTGTGGACCCAGCGTATCAACGCTGCCGTCCGCGCCGAGGATCTCACCTACTCCCGCTTCATCGAAGGCCTCAAGGCCGCCGGTATCGAAGCCGACCGCAAGATCCTTGCCGATCTCGCAGTCAGCGACGCCGCCGCCTTCTCCGCCATCGTCGCTCAAGTGAAGAAAGCTCTCGAAGCCAAGGCTTCCAAAGCTTCCGCTTAATCCGCGATATCGCTGAAAAGTTCAAAACCGCTGTCTGGTCCGCCAGGCAGCGGTTTTTTATGGAGCGCGACGTCCACGTCGGCTCGATAAGATCCGTCCGATCAGACAGATCCGTCCGCTCTCCTCCAAACCCGCGGCATTTCCCAAAGCTGCACCCGCTCCACCAGCGCGCTCTTCAGCTCTTCCAAAGTCCTACCATCCCGCAGGACATAATCCGCCGCGATTTCCTCAAACCGTTCCGGATCACTGCTCGGCACGCCGTGCACATGCACCTGCGCCACGAGGCCCGTTTCTAAAATCGCGGCCTCTACTTTTGCCGGGCTCACTTTTCGCCCCGCCACGTTGATCGCGCCGCCGACGGTTCCGGTGAGATACAACGTCCCGTTTCCATCGAAATGTCCTCGATCTCTCGTGAGATAAACGCCGTTTCCGAGCAAATCGTCCGCCCGGTGTTCATCATAGCCCACCGCCACGCTGCTGCTGGCGACCTGCATCCTGCCGGATTTAGAAATCACCACCTCCACGCCCGGCAGCACAGTTCCCACCGACGTCATGGTTTCACGGGGCTTGTCCGAGCCATCGAGCGAAATCCCGCCGCACTCGCTCGCGCCGTAGAAATTCCGGATTTTCAAACCGGACGCCGCATAAACCTCCGCCTCCAGCGAAAGCGCGAGCGGCGCACCGGCGGAAAGCGCCAAGCGGATCGGCGCGTTCACCAAAATCCCCGCCCGATGCCACGCCCGCCACATCGATGGCACCGCAGGCAGCACGACGGATTCATGGCAGCGGAACGCCTCTTCCACCGCACGCGGGAACGGCACCGCCACCAGATGCACCGGCACGCCATGCAAAACCAACGGCAAAACCACATTCGAAAACCCGTAAGAGTGCGCCAGGGAAATCACCGCGATATTCGGCACCTCCGGCTTCAATTCCATCGCTTCCGCCAACCGATCCCCATCCGCCGCGACCTGCCCGTCATTCAGAAAAATCCCGCGCGGCACCCCCGTCGCTCCCGGCGTGTATTTCACCAATGCCGCGCCTTCCGGAATCGCGCTTTTCAAGATCGGCTCCGACGCATCTTTCTCCACCGGAATCACCGCTTGTCCGTCCCTCCAGGCACGCAGGATTTGCACGAAAAAATCCACGCTGCCGCTGCGTGCGATCAAGGCCGTTTCAGACCGCGGTTGCGCTTCCACACGCTGCGCCAACCCGCTGAAAGACACCGTTTCACCATCCGAAAAGATAGCCGGACGGGAAGCGTGGCGACGAGAAGTTTCTAACCAGCGATGATACAGCATTTGACAAGAGACGCCCGCCTGCCTAGCTACGCGGACCCCAGTCTGACGAGCTTTAACTGACATCAATTCCCTGTGGCGTATTTTCCCGACACCCAGCTCCCTCCCGAAACCCACCGCGTCGTTGTCACCGGAGCGGGCATCGTCTCTCCGATGGGGATGGATTTTTCCGAAAATACCGAAGGTTTCCGCGCCGGACGCTCGGCGTTTTCACCGATCACGCTTTTCGACGTTTCCCGCCAACGGGTCGGCACCGCCGGACAGGTGAGTTTACCCGGAATTTCCGGCAAAGCCGAAGCGCGCATGGATCGCGGCACCCGCATGGCCACTTTCGCCGCGCGCGAAGCTCTTCGTAGCGCCGGATTGGATGGCGGGATAATGCCGATTCTCGTCGGCACATCGGCCGCCGCCATGCCCATCGGCGAAGACTACTACCGCCACGCCGTCGCCAGCCAGACCCGGCGGCATCTCCAACTCCGCCGCGTGGAAACCTATCAACCGCAGCGCCAGATCTCCGATATGAGCCGGGCGCTGAACGTTCACGGCCCGACCCGCATCATTTCCAATGCCTGCGCGTCCGGTGCCAACGCCATCGGCCACGCCTTTCATCTCGTCCGCAGCGGCCGCGCCGAACGCGCGCTAGCCGGTGGCTACGACGCGCTCTGCCAACTTGTTTTCGCGGGATTCGATTCCCTTCAGGCACTCTCGCCTTCCGGCATTCCCCGCCCGTTCGATGCGGCGCGCGATGGTCTCGCACTCGGTGAAGGCGCCGGATTTATCGTTGTGGAAACCCACGCGTCCGCCAAAGCACGCGGAGCCCGCATCATCGCGGAAATCACCGGCTACGGCTGCGCGACGGACATCCATCACCTCACCCAGCCTCATCCGCAGGGCGACACTGCTTTGAAAACCATGCAAGCCGCTTGCGCCATGGCGGGACTCGCTCCCGAACAAATCGATTACATCAACTCCCACGGCACCGGCACGCCGCTGAACGACATCGCCGAAGGCCACGCCATCCAGCGCTGGGCGGGTGAAAACGTCGGGAAAATCCGCGTCAGCTCCACCAAATCCTCCATCGGCCACCTGCTCGGCGGCGCGGGCGCGGTCGAATCCGTAATCAGCCTGATCGCCTTGGAACACCAGTTTCTCCCGGCCAGCCTCCATGTCCGCGAGGCCGATCCGGTTTGCACCTTCGATCTCGTGCAAACTCCACGTGAAGCGCGCATCCAGCGAGTGCTGACAAATTCCTTCGGCTTCGGCGGTGCCAATGCCACGCTCATTTTCGAAAAGGAGGACGCGGCGTGAGCGTGCCGATCACCATCAGCGGCTGGGGCGTCGTTTCACCGGCAGGTTGGGGCGTGAAACCTTTCATGGACGCTCTCCATCAAGGAAAGCGCCCCGAAGTTTCCGAAATCCAACGTCCCTGTGGTGAAAATACCGTCTCCACGTCCGTATTCCGGGTGCCGACGGAAGGAGCCACAGTCCCCAAATCCGCACGCCTTCGCCGCAGCAGCCCGATTTCAAAATTCGCCGCCGCCGCTACCGTCGAAGCTCTCGGAGAAGAACGCCTCGCCGCCATCCGGGAGGGAAAACTCCGCGTCGGCATCATTTTCACACTTCTCAATGGTTGCGTGAATTACTCCCACCGTTTTTATAGCGAAGTGCTGGCGGACCCCGCCGTTGCCAGCCCGATCCTCTTTCCGGAAACCGTCTTCAACGCCCCCTCCAGCCATCTTTCCGCCCTTCTCGGCAGCAACTCGCCGAACGATACGCTCATTGGCGACGGAGCCGCCTTTTTCTCCGGCCTCGATCTCGCCGCCGAATGGATCGGCCGTGGCGAAGTGGACGGCTGCCTCGTCGTCGCCAGTGAAGAAATCGACTGGCTCAGCGCCGAAGGTCTCCAACTCTACGAGCGAAACGCCATCGCCTCGGAAGGTGCCGCCGCCGTTTATCTCGAAGCCGGTAGTGGTTTGGCAAACCTCCTCCGCCTACCCGATCCGATCCCCCTTTCCCGCCACTCGCGCGCCGAAGCCGCCGCCATTCTGCGTGACGCACTCGCTCCGGCAGAAGGCGCATGTCTCGTCGATAGCCGCACCGGCAACGCCAAACTGGATGCTGCGGAAATTTCCGCCTGGCATAACTGGAACGGCCCTCGCATCTCTCCAAGGGCGATCCTCGGCGAAGGTCTCGGAGTTTCCGCCGGATGGCAATTCATCGCCGCCGCCGAATCCATCCGCTCAGGCAACCACACCCAAGCGGTCGTGATCGCCACAGGTGCGAACCAGCAATGCGCGGGAGCCATCGTGGGTCGCTGAAAATCAGTCGCTGGAGAACTCTCCTGACCATTTCCTGAACAAACCGGAGGGAATGAAAAAAACACCGGTTTTCTTCCAGTTTTCTCTTGTCAGAACCCTCCCCGCTCTCCATACATCCGGCCCGCCGCAAGGCGGACAAAACAAAGAAGTGGGTAGATGCCCGAGTGGCTAAAGGGGGCAGACTGTAAATCTGCTGGCTTACGCCTACGCTGGTTCGAATCCAGCTCTGCCCACCATTTGTTTATCAACGACTTAGGGAGCCGGAAGGCTCCCTTTTTTCGTTTGAGGAAATTGCTCCGCTGGCAATTCGCTGCCAGTTTTGAACTTCACTCCCCCTCTGGTAAGCTTCCGTTGGCATCCGATTTCTTCCCCAATCATCCTTTCGACAGGTTGCTCCTCCGAGGGGCCAAACGGTCAGCGGAGAAGTGTGTTCAGATCGGACCGCCGGAAGCGGAATACCCCACCGGGAGTGCGCTTCGGCTTGAGCTTTCCGCTTTTCACCCAGCGATGTAGGGTGGCAACGGAGATTCCAAGATGATGACATGCATCGTAGGAATTGATCCACGGTTCAGTTGGATTCTCCGCCGAAGTATTCAAAGGATGATTTGGTGAGGTGTCTGGTGATTGCATCCGAGCAGCTTTTCATATCGTTACCCGTGCGATGCTCCCGTTTGGGTGCGGAAAGCATTTCTTCATCCTGTTACGGAGCCTCGGCCACTCATCATCGTTCCAATAGGCTTTCACGCTGATGGAGGTGATGAACACATTTTCCGGCCTTTATCCCGTAACTCTCGGCAATCACCCGCATCCACTGCACAGCTTGCCTCCCGTCCGCGTCTTGCCGCTGAGCGCGTCCTTGGCCTGCTGCGAGAGTTTGTCGCTGACGAGCGCCGGATGCTCACCGGGAAACTCCTAGCCCCGATGGGGATGATTCCATTGTAAAAGAGATTGGTTCCAAGGGTGGTGATTTTGTGGCCAATGAAGCGCTTGCCGCCTGAGGAAGTCTGACGGCCCCGTTGGTTCAGCACCTGCCTTAGCCCTTCCTGATTCAAGGTCGCCACCACTTTCGAGGGACAGCCTAAATCCCGACTCAATGCAAAGATACGCCGGACGACCATGGATTCCTGAAGGGAATCCCGACTTTTTCTATGCCCGGATCATAGGAATAACCCAACAGTGCCCACCCGCCGTTCCATAAACCGTGCTTGGTCCTTTCCTCCAGCTTGTGGCCGGAAAATCAAAACCCCGCCGGGAATGCGGGGATCGTCGGCGGGGTTTGCCCTGTTTTGTGACCGGAAGGGCGGATTTCCGCCCATCATCCGGCGGAGTCCTTGCGCCGTGAGACGCAATCGATGGCTTCGGCGAGCTGACGGAGGGTTTTCGCACCGGTGGCGGCGGGTGGATAGACGACCGGGAGATGGTCCAAGGTGAGGCGTTCCTCGCGGTCGAAGCGATCGAACTCACCGGACGAGTCGAGGATTCCGCGCAGGGACTCCTCCACTTCCGGGCCGAGAACCAACCGGGCGGTGACGGCGGCGGCCAGTGCTCCGGCAAGCCGTTGGTCGAGGCCGGAGCAGGCATCACCCAGATTGATCAAATGGCTGCATGTGTAGAGGCTCCACAGGATATGCCGGACGCGGGTGCCTTGGCCGGTGCTCCAATGATGGGTCAGGGTTTCGGTGAGGATCGGAACGGCCTGCCGCCATTCTTCCACGGCGCGGATTGCCAGGCTCGCGGCGGAGGTTGCTGGTTCGGGATGGTTTGGATCGGTCGTTTTTCCGGGAATCATGTTGTTGCTCATGGTTACCCAATCTGCCGGTTGATGAGGATTCCCCTGTTCCCGATCCGGCGCAAAACAACACGAATCATACGCAAAAGATCATCGTTAGATCCATTTGCCATATTTATCAATCTACCAAAAATAACCGCCTGATGGATAGATATTAGTCCGCCCATGAATGATGCACCCAAACGGGAACATCCGAAGGATTCTTCCATGAAACAACTCGCGGGGAATCCGGCACGGCATGAGACATCGCAATCTCATAGGTCCTCAGGTGAGAAAACTGCGCAGCCAGAGAGGCTGGACGCAGGACCAGTTGGCGGGCGCGTTGCAGCGGGCTGGATGGGATTTGTCGCGCAGCGGCGTGGCCAAGGTCGAAGCGCGGATGGTGTGGGTGGGAGACCATCAGATGTTGTACTTCATGCGGGTGCTCCGGGTGGGGTTCGAGGAACTGATGCCGCCCATCGATCCGCAAGACCCCGAATTTTATGAGAAAATGGAGCGCCTGATGAAGAGCCGGTTTTGAGGACCGGAAAAAGAAACCGTTTTTCGGAACGAAAAACCCTAACGGCCAATCTTCCCGCAGGCGGAGCGGGGGCAAGCAGAAAACGGAATAAACGCCTTCAGGCCGAGCGCAAGCGAGTTATGCCGGATTTCTGCTTGCCGCCGCGACGAGCAGGCGGGAAACCCCGCGAACCCCGCAAGACGTGGATCAGGGGCGGATGGAACGGGCCGGGGCTTTCTTTTTGACCGCCTCCGCTTCGGTTTCCTTTCCTTCATCGACCTGGGCAGTCGCTTGGTTTTTGGTAATATCGAGAACATCGATAATTTCCCGCTGGCGGTTGAGGGCGGCGACAAGTTTGTCCTCGTGCTCGAACGGCAGCCCGACCTGTGACACAAGCTGCTTCCGCTGGCTTGCGAGACGGGGTAATTCATCGCGGGACTCTTCCAACCGCTTTTCCAAACTCCCCAAGGCGTGTTCGATGGAAGCGATCGTTCCCTGCGGGCTTTCACTCACGGTAGCTTCGTAATCGTTCTTACCGTGGAGTTTCACTTCCACCCGCGCCCCCATATTGCGCAGGGAAATGCCGAATCCCGCGATGGAACCGACTTTTTGGGTTTCCTCGTAGGTCTTGAGAGAGGCACCCATGAAAACCAATTTCAGTCCGGCTTCGATGCGGTCGGTAAACGTCTCTTTTCCGAGAGTCATCGAAAAAAGCTCGCCACGGGTCGGCGTGCGGGTGGACAGGTCGTGTTCGAGATTTTCGATGAACTTTCCGATTCGCTTCGACTGGTCGTCGATCCCGCGAATGCGGGCACGGAGCGAATGCGAACTGTCCATGTGCTGGCGCTTGAGACGGGTCAGCCGGATCACTTCGGCATCCATCTGCGCCTTTTCGAGCACCATCGGATTGCCGGAAGCGATGGCCTTGACCTCCGCGTAGCTGAGCGCGGTGGAATCCACATCCTCCGCTTTCCGCATGGTGGCGTCGCCGACCATGACCTGCGAGATGAATCGGGCTTTGGTTTCGAGCGTCTGCCACATGTAGGCGTCGAAACTTCCTTCCGTAACATAGCGGAAAATTCCGACGTATTCGTTGGTGTTGCCCTGCCGGAGAATACGTCCTTCGCGTTGTTCGATGTCGGATGGCCGCCACGGTGCGTCCAAATGATGCAGGGCGATCAGCCGGGATTGCACGTTGGTCCCCTCGCCCATTTTGAAAGTGCTTCCCAACAGAACCCGCACTTGTCCGTCACGAACGGATTTAAAAAGGGCAGCCTTGGCCGTGTCAGTGTCGTAGTTTTGGATGAATACGATTTCCTCTGCGGGAATCCCCCGCTCCACGAGCTTGTCGCGGATGTCGCCGTAAACGGACCAGCCGCTCTTTCCTTTCTGCGGAGTGGAAAGGTCGCAGAACACGAGTTGGGTGCCCTTGTTGGCAGCGGAATCCATCCAGATTTTGTGGATCTTCTCCACGGCGAGATTCACCTTGGAATCTGGATGGTCCACGGAAGATCGCTCGACCAGACGCATATCCAATGCGGCGAGCCTCCCTTCCGAAGTGATTTTGAGCATGTTGTCCACTTTCGGATCGACACGGGAGCCTTTGAGTTTGGCGGCGCGTTCCACAAGATTTGCTACAAAGCTCTTTAGGGCAGGGCTGCATGGAGCGCTTACGGTGATGGCCCGGCCGGTATCGAGTTTCGGGATGGGAAGCTTGAGCATTTCAACGGTCCGCACGTCGGCGGTGCGGCGGAATTCCTGCATGAGTTCGGGCACGTTGACGAAACGCGCGAAACGGTGATTGAGGCGATAGCCCGCGCCGTCCGGACTGAGTTCCATCGCGGTAACGGTTTCACCGAAGGTGCCCGCCCATGAATCGAAGTGCTGGAGTCCGTTGCGGCGCAGCGAGTTCATTTGCAGGTACCGCTGCATGGTGAACATCTCGGCCATCGTATTGGAAATGGGCGTGCCGGTAGCAAAGACCACCCCGCCGCCGTCGTTGCGGTCCTGAATGTGCCGGACCTTCAGAAAAAGATCGAAGGCGCGTTCGGAGGCCGTTTGCGGAAGCCCCGCCACGCGGGTCATCTTGGTGACATAAAAAAGGTTTTTGAATTTGTGGGCCTCGTCCACGAACAGGCGGTCCACGCCGAGTTCCTCGAATGTCAGCGTCGAATCCTTCTTCTCGCTGGCCGAAAGCGTTTCGAGTTTCACTTCCAGCCGTTTTTGCACCCGTTCCAGTTCCTTGACGAGCCGCGTCCCGCTGCCGCCGCTTTTCTGTTCGCGGATGGCGTCCTTGATTTCGTCGATCTGGTCTTTGATGAAGTTCCCGCGGGTATCGGAATCGAGCGGGATTTTCTCGAAGGAGGAATGCGTGACGATCACCGCATCCCAATTTCCGGTGGCGATGCGGCTGAAGAGTTCGGCGCGGCGGTCGGTGGCGAAGTCGTCCTTTCCGGCGGCGAGGATATTGGCGTTCGGATAGAGGGCCAGCAACTCGGTGGCGAACTGGTCGAGCATGTGGTTGGGGACGACAAACATCGGTTTTTTCGCCAGTCCGAGACGTTTCATCTCAATTCCCGCCGCCACCATGGTGAAGGTTTTTCCCGCGCCGACCGCATGGGCGAGCAGCGTGTTCTTGCTTTGGATGATACGCCAGACGGCGGCTTTCTGGTGGGGCCGGAGAGTAATGCGGTTGCTGCTGCCGGGGAGCGTGAGGTGGTCGCCGTTGAATGAAGGAAGGCGGATGGAATTGAAGTCGTCGTTGTATTGGCGGGCGAGGCGCTCGCGGCGCTCGTCGTCTTCCCATACCCACGACTTGAACCGCTCTTTGATTTTCTCCTGCCGTTCGCGGGCGGCTTCGGTTTCGGTGGCGTTGACATAAGTGTTGCCCTGCGCATCCCGGTCATAAACCGTGGGGGTTTTGAGGTTGAGGGAATCCTGGATCAGATCGAGGGCGCTGTATCGGATGGTTCCCCATTCGTCGGTGTTGGCGACGGAAGAACGCGCCTGATACCCGGCCCGCACGAACCATGTGCCCACCGCCGGGGAGTGGCTCACTTCGACCAGTTCGCCGCCGAGCAATTCGGAGGTGAACGCGGAAATGTCGCGCACCGGAATCCACGCCGCTCCCAGCCGCGCTTCGATTTCCGATGGCCGGAGGTCTTCCGGCTGGACGGATTCAAGCGCAGCGACGTTTTCCTGAAATCGCGGGTCTTCCACGGCTGCCTCACGGGCAACCGCGAGTTTGGTCCTCACCTCTCCAAACAGGTATTGGTCCTCGGTTTCCCACTGCCGGGTTTCCGGGTTGAGGAAAAGGATTCCCTTCAGTTCGGGAAGGAAGTCGTCCACGCTCCGCTGGAGCAATTCGGCCATGTGGGGCAGGTTCACCACGCCGCGCTCGTTGAGCGTGACCACCAGCGCGTCCTTCGGCGAATCCGCCCGGAGCACCGGCGAAGCGGCGTGAATCGTGCGTTCGCGAAAAATCGCGGTCTTGGTGGCCCGCTTGGTGTCGTGGCGGTAGTCTTCCAACGAGCAGAGCAAGGGGAAATCGGGATCATCATGGAACGCCCGGCGGTTGGCGGTGGCATTGACGGGACCGAAACGGAGAACGAACCGGTCATAACAAAGATTGAGCTGCTGGCGGGCGGCGACCATGGCAGCCTCGCCCAACTCGTCCAACTGCGTGCGGATGGTTTCCCGCAAAGAATCGCGGATTTCGATCAACCCGCGCATGCGGCGGGTGGCTTCACCGAAAAGCCCTTCGATGATTTTCAACTCCGCGTTCCGGCAACAGGCGATCCGTCCGTCATGCAAAACATATCCTCCCTCTTTGGTCCCCGGTGGGGCCGGGATGATTGCCGGTTGCTCCTCCGAAAGATTCATCTCAATCGAGCGAAAGACATTTTGCGGAAGCCGGCTGACGGCGAGCCGGAGGGCTTCGGCCAAGTCCCGGCCATCGGGAACCAAGGCGGGTTCTCCCTCTCCATACATCGATCTCTCATGGGCCATCGTGCCGCACATCATTTGCGGGTGGTCCGCGAAGTAGCGGTTGATCCGAAAAGTGATATTTCCGGCATGGGTATGTTCGGCCAACTGCCGCCAATCGTGGCCGCACGGGGATTCCCCTTCCTCCAAACGCCGCAGGAAGAGGATATCGGCGGTGACTTCGGTGTTCGCGTTGCGCTTGAACGCGGTGTTGGGCAAGCGGATGGCACCGAGCAGTTCGGACCGCTCGTAGAGATAATCGCGCAAACCGCTGTCGGCTTTATCCATCGTGCCCATGGAGGTGACGAAGGCGACGAGTCCGCCCGGCCGCACCTTGTCGAGCGCCTTGGCGAAGAAGTAATCGTGGATGAGGAAATGATGCCGGTTGAACGCCGGATCGAACACCGTGTAGTTGCCGAAGGGTACGTTGGAAACCGCGAGGTCGAAATGCCCGTCGGCGAACGACGTTTGCTCGAACCCTTGCCGGCTGATCCTTGAATTCGGATAGAGCGCCCGCGCGATGGCCGCCGATGTCGGATCGGGTTCCACCCCCGTGAGCGTGGAATTTTCCCGCATGTCGTCGGGCATCAAGCCGAAGAAATGCCCGATGCCGAGTGCCGGTTCGAGCACCCGGCCATGGGTGAATCCCAACCTCTGAATACCGTCGTACATCGCGGCAATAACGGTGGGCGACGTGTAGTGCGCGTTGAGCGTGGATGCCCGCGCCGCCCGGATTTCCTCGGGGCCGAGCAATTCGCGAAGACGTTCACGCTCCGCCTGCCACGCCGGATCGTCGTGGGTGGCGAACACCTGCGGGAGTCCGCCCCATCCGACATACCGCACCAAGACGCCCTGTTCCTCGGGCGTGGCCGGACGGTTTTCCCGCTGGAGGTTGTGGAGCAATTCGATGGCGGCGAAGTTCGCCCGGCATTTTTCCTTGAGCGAGCCGCCGCCGAGATCGCCGCCGATCCGGTAATTTACGCCGCCTGCCCGTCGTCCTCCTCCGCTGGCAGGAGAATGTATCGCTCCCGGACGATTTCCCACGCCGCGTCCTTCGACTGTTGGACCGTCAAGCCCTGCTCGGTCTCCAACCGCTCCATGATCGCCAGCATTTCGTCCGTTGTCCGTTCCTGGGCTTCGTAGAGGGCTTCCTCCAGTTTGCCCCGCGTTTCCAGTTCGCGGACCATGTTCGGGCGGTGTTCCCTCCAGTGACGTTCCGCCATCAGGCCGTAGCCCGTGAGTGTTGGTTCGGTTTTCATGGGATTCGAAGAGGTCGAAAAAACTGAGTTGTTCGCCCGATGGTTGGATTCGTCCGTTTCGCTTGATCATCGCATTTCAAGCCGCAGGGTAAATGCGAAACTTCAACCGAATGCTCCCGAACGGGTGCGGATCCGAAACAACAAACCCGTCTTGATTCGCCCGCTTTTTTGTGCAATTTTTCGCCCAACGAACGAAATCATTCCCATGAAAACCAAGAGCGATCCGGCAAAAAGAAAATCTCCCAAGACAGCAAAAGCTGTCGCCCCAGCACAACCGCTCCAGCTTTATCAAAGCAGCAAAGCCCGCTCGATTTGGGGTCAAGTATCTAAAAAAGCGCTCAACGGCGAAGCGGTCGCGATTCTTTTCGGAGACCGCGCTTTCCTGCTCAAAGAAGTTCAACTGACCTACGCGGAACAAGAATATGGTGTCTCTCCCGAGCAACTCGATGTGAAATCCGAAAAAATCCGCAACCGTGCCCTCGAAGAAATCCGTGCCGGAAAAGCCCGCAAAATCGCTTGAGGCGTTTGCCTCCACCGCGTTCGGAAAACGAATCCGCAAACTCGGGATCGAAGAGGAAAGCGGTGAGATCGACGAAACCATCCGCAAGGTGGTTGCCTCTTTTGGCAATCCGCATCTGCATGCGGGTTTGGGCATCCGGGTCTTGAGCCAGAAATCCGGGATTTACGAATGCCGCTATCGCGGGGCGGGTCAGGGTGGCTTGAAACTTCGGATGATTTTCATCCTCGACGATACGACGACGCCCAAGAGTCTGATTTTCGACTACATCGGCAATCACGATGAAGTCCGCAACTATCTGAAACGATGAGAACGGGTTTCACCTGAAATGAAACGGCCACCGGAACAAGGTTCCGGTGGCGGCGTCGGCGGGGTGGCGGGAGCCCAAGTCTTCGGTCCGGGTGAGTTGAGGCGAAGCGAAGCGGAAAGTCTCAGCGAGGCCGGGGCCGATGTCTTGGGGCGGCGCGGGGGTCACATTTTGACGCCTTTGGCGGACGATTGCTGCTGTTTGGCCGCAATCCCACCCATCGTTTTGGCAATCGAGACCATCGCCTTTTCACGCTGATCTTCGGGCAAGTGGGAAACCAGATTTTCGTAGGTCTTCTTCAACTCGGGATCATTTTCGAGTTTCTTCATCACCCCGGTGGCCATTTTTTGTTGGCGTTCGGCTTTCCGCACGTCGCTGAGGATGACCGCCCGTTCCAGCCGTTCGCGGGGCATGGATTGGACGTATTCCCAACGTTTGGGATTTTGCGAGATGTATTGATCGATCTTGGCGTTGATTTCGGCATTGTCGCGGAACGCGGGCTGCTGGCTGTCGCCTTGCCCGGCACCATCAGGTTGGGATTTCGATTTTTTGATCATAAGTCGGGGGTTCCATCAGGAACAGGTTGTTATTCAGTCGGGGAAACCGGCCGTTTTCGACTCACCATGAGTCGCGGTCCGATTTCGGAAAGTCGTCAGGCGTTGGAGCTTCCTTCACTTTGCCTTCGAGCGCATCGAGACGTTCGCCGGTGGCTAGCAGTTGCTTGCGGAGGCTTTCGTGTTGCCCGGCGAGCGCCTGCTGGTTGTGACGGAGGGACGTGGCGAGGTCGGTCAACTTGTTGGAAACGTTCTCCCCGCTTT
Organism: Luteolibacter sp.; assembly: GCA_047605125.1. GTDB lineage: Bacteria > Verrucomicrobiota > Verrucomicrobiia > Verrucomicrobiales > Akkermansiaceae > Luteolibacter. The sequence continues at coordinate 24,477 of JASGGK010000016.1, read as the reverse complement.
GAATGACCGCTTGGGTGGCTTTGCGCTGGCGGTTGAGTTCCACCCGCAGTTCGTTGGCGGAAAGATCTTCCCGCGTCGTGGCGGAGGTGACAGGGGCTGTGCTCCTCCCCCGCCCCACGAGATTCCAGCGCGGGGTGGTTTCAACTCGATAGATGGTGTGCGCCTCGTGCATGACGCCGCGATGGTTCGGATCCGTATAGCGACCCAGCGGATAGGCTTTGATGGTTTCGGGAAGCCGGATGCGATCCGATTCGGCACGGCTGAGGTGGCGACCGGGCGAGGGTTCGACTTTGACAACAGGCGGCGTCTTGTCCGCGCAGGACACGGCGAAGAGGGCGAGGAAAAATGAGGTGAATGGTTTCATGACGGGAATGAGATCAGTTTTTACGGTTTGGACTGAACCGGTTCGGGTGCAACCGCGGTGCCGCCGACGGTTGCCTTGGCGGCATCCATCGTTTCGGTGACATAGACGTAGAACTGCTTGCCCGCCGGAACGCGGACGAAAAAACCTTCGCGTTCGATGGCGTCCATGATCTGCTCGGCGTAGGTGTTGAGCACCTGCTGGGTGCCGGAGAGCGCCGCATTTTGGACCGAGGCTTGGGCCTGCGAGCCTAGCAACGTTTGCTCCCGCTGGGTGAACGCGCCCGCCGCGCCACTGAGGAAAGTGGTGGCAAATAATTTCACCTCGGCATAATCGTCGCTCTTGAGAACCTGCCCGCGCAATCCGGCGCTGCCATCGGTGATCGCCCAGCCGGTGCCGTCGGTTTTCTTTTCGCGATCCAGCGCGATGCCGGAAACTTGCAGCTCCCTGCCGTCCTGCCACACGAAGGTCCATTGACCTTGGCTGGCGATGCGTTCGCGCATGCGGTCGGTTTGGGCATGCCCGTGAACTTCGGTGCCCGCCGGAATGATCAGCCGCCTGCCGTGCCACACGTCCTCGGTGACCAGACCGATGATCGGGGTGTTCAGGCTGGAGGAATCCACCGTGATGACCAACTGGCAGGAAACCAAACGCCCGAACGGTGCGTAATCGGCACTCAGGGAAGTCGCAGGCGAAAGCGATGCAGGAGTTTGGGCAAACAAGCTCAAGGGCGGCAGCGGCTTCGGTGGAGCCGCTTGTTTCGGATCGGCCTGCTTTTTGGCTGGGGTCGGTTCGGCGGGCGGACGGAATGGCGTCATGTCGCGGGTGACGGACTGGACGGTTTGCGGCGGTGAAGCCGGTGCCGCAGGGCCTGCCTGCTTGGACGCCTTCTTGCCGAATCCATCCGGCTGAAATCCCCGGACGAGTAAATATCCGACGACACACAGAATGGCGAAAACAAGAAGCGCCCCGGTGCGGGTCTTGAGAAACTCAACGGCTTGGCGCGGGCTCACTTGGAACCTCCTTTGTTGGAGCTTTCCCGTGGCGGAAGCACCCCGTTTTCCGAATCGAGGAAGATGACGAATTCATTTTCGACCGAGAGATCGTTGCGTCCCCCGGTGGGCGTGCCGGTGATGGCGAAGTAAACGGCGGCGTCCGCCTTGGGGGGAATGACGCCACTCGCGTCGCTGATGGCTGATGGAAAACGGTTGTCGCCCACCTTCAGGACGAAACCACCCGGATCGTATTTCAGTTCTCGCTCCGTGCGGTTGTGGAGAATGACCCGGAAAACCAGCGTGTCCTGCACGTCGAAGCGGAACACTTCCTCCAAACGGATTTCGAAGCCGCCTTGATCCATGACGGGCGGCTCGGGACGAAAATCCTTGTAGGAAACCTCACGCACCAGCGCGGCGTTGCTTTCCTTGAGCGCCGGATAGGCTTTGGCGAGATCCAGCGCACTGAGCAGGGCCGTCGGAGTGACGGTGGCCTGCCGTTTCATGGAGGCGAGCCGTGGGTCGGGCGGTTGCTGTAAGATCAATGATAGAATCGGTGCCGCGCTGTCCTTCAGTTCCAGCACGTAGGTCCGGTTGTTGAACCGCACGTTGACGTTGCTGGTGACATCCTTGTCGAGACTGCGGACGGAAAAGAAGGATGTCCCCGGTTGGTGGGCCAACTGGAAGAGGCCGCGGGTTTTGTCGTCGGTGGAGACGAGGGCCGCGTCAATCGCTGCGATGGGTCCGGGAAACGATACCGTGGTGACACGCCCGATGGAGACGGGCACGGAAACCACCCGGTGTTCGTCGAGCGGGATTTCATGGATGGCCTTCGGCGTTTCATCGTCCGCCATGGAAGGCAGCGAGAGTGCGAGGCCGAATGCGAGGATGGAATTACGGGATAGGTTCATATTTGAAGTCGGTTACGGCGGTGGGGAATCGGTTGTTTTGCACCATGTCGGGATTGCGGCGCATCTTGAGCGCGAACTTGAACGGGATGGCTTCGTTGAAGGTTTTACCCTCGAACACCCCGGTCCTGATCAACTGGCCGGTGACTTGGGTGAGCACGAAGTCCTCGCGGGTTTCCAAAATGTCGATGCGGGCGATCTCGGGCTTTTGATGCCGGTTCTTGGCTTTGAACTCCTCCGCTTCCGAAGCGAGTTGTTTCAATGCTTTGTCGTGAGCCGGTTTGAGCAGGAGCTGCTTGAGAAGCTCGGGATGATCCAGGCCGGCGGGCGATCGCTCCAGGAATGCGAGCACCACCAGCGTGGTTTGCTGAACGTGCAGGTCGCGCGCGTCCTGAAACCGCAGCAAGGGAGCGACATGATAGGTTCCCGCCGGATCGAGGATCACCACCCGCTCCTGCTCCTTCAATTTGCGGATGAGGAAATGCGGCTGGATGAAGGTGACGGCGACGGCGGTGGCCGCGACGCAGAACCAGAGAAATGCGGTGCGGTCTTTGTCCACAAAGACGCGGGTGGCGCGGAACGGTCGTTTGGGAAGCCGGGAGCGTCCGCCCGGCACGGGAGTTTCATGGAGTGTTTCGGTCATGGTTAGGAACGATTGCGTGATTTGCGGATGGTGGCGGCGGCCTTGTTGTCGTTGGCGGGATCGGAGGAATTGAAGGTGGCTTTGCCCCAGTGGGCGGCGCTGCATGCCAGTCCGCCGATTCCTGAATGGGCGGAACCGGACATCGCGGCGGAGCCGGATGCCAAGGCACCTGCAGCTGCTGCACCTGCGATGGAGACCGGAGCACCCACGCCAGTGCCTGCAATGGCGGCTCCGGCGGTGGCAGCGCTCTGGACACCGGCTTTTGCCGCATTCACTCCACCCTGCAGGAATGCCAACCCGGCATTGGTTCCTTCTGAAATCATCTTTTGAATGACCAGCGGTGCGGCGAGCGTGCTGCCGATCATCCACAGCCCGGCGAAGGCCACGGCGACGATGTTCTTGAACGCCTCCATGCCGCTGGCCGAGACGAAGCTCTCCTGCGCCATGGTTTCCAGAAGCGCGTCGGTCACCAGCGAGGCGAATCCCCAACCAAGCGGCCAGAGCAGGATTCCGACGGTCACCAGAAGGAACTTCATGCCGATGCCGGAAAGCGAGCGGACACAAAGGAAGCCGATGAACATCGGGCTGCCCGCGATGGCGAAGGCCAACGCCACCTTGTAGACGACATGGGTGATGTAGACGACGAACTTGGCGAAGAACTGGACCAGCCAGAGGACCCCGGCGACAAAGGCGCGGAAGAATTCCCCTTCGGAGAAAATCATGTGCCAGATGCCGCTATCCGCTTCGTCCGAGGTGGATGCCGTCATCGATTTGTATTTTTCGAAAACCTCGGCGGGATTGGCTTCGAGGGTGTCATTGACGAGCGTATCCACGACCCGCTCTCCAAGCTTCAGCCATTCGGGGAACTGCGAGAGGACCACGACGACCACGATGGCCTGTGCCAGCGCGCGCAGATACATCGTGGCGGAGCGATTGCCTCCGCTGACATTGCTCCAGAGCGAGAACACGATCAGCACGAAGGCGATGGGGGCCAACGTGGTGGAAAGCGTGTCGGCCTTGGCGTAGAGCCGTGTGAAAAACTCGTCCATGATCGGTCTGTTAGAGGGCGTTGCGGTTGGGGATGGTCAGCACCTTGTCCAACTCCTTGTTGATGACTCCCCATTCGGCGGCGTTTTGTTCGCGCCGGGCTTCGGCTTGTTTCTCCGCGTCATTGCGGTTGAGGGCGTCCTGCACCAGCACCTGCGTCGCGGCGCGATCCGCCTCGTCCTGCAACGAAACCAACTCCGCGTTCTGGCTCGCCAGCGTCCCTTGCAATTTCTGCACTTCGGCATCCGTCGTCGCGGCTTGCAAAGCGGCGGTGGTTTCGCCGATGTCCTCTTTCAACCCGCTGATGCGCTTGTCCGACTCTTCGCGCACCGCTTGGTAGTTGGACTGCGTTTCTTCGAGCGCACCGTATTTGCGGTAAAGCTCCCCGTTGCGCGGAACCTCCACGCCGTTGATGCTGATGTTTTCAATCGGACGAAACAGCCCGTCGCCGGTGTTGGTGAGTGACTTGGAACCGGAAGCGGATTTTTGCAGGTCGCCGGGGAGCTGGCCGATGGAAGGAAGCTTGAGCCGGCCAATGACTTCATCGGCCCCGGTGATCTTGAGGAGCGAAGCCGGATCTCCCAGCGCTTTGGTCTGCGCGGCGGCTTCATTCAATTGGGACGTCAGCAGCGAGATTTGTTCAACCTGGTTGCTGGCCATTTCGACGTATTCGGCGAGTTCGGTCGCATGCTGGACCGCGCTTTGCGCGACGGCGACAGGATCGTTGACGATGAATTGGGCACGGGCGGAAAGCGGCAGCATCGCGGCTCCGCACAAAATGAGATGGATCGGTTTCATGATGGTATTTATTGTTAGTTTTGCGGGAAATCGGCAGGGTTATTGGCCGATGCGAAGGGTCCGGGTGGCACCGGGATGGAATCGCGTGCCGTCGGGCATCCGCTCGGGCAGCGGGAACTCGAAAAGGCCGGTGCCTTCGGAATCGGCGTCCGCCCGTTGGCGATCCACCAGCAGCCAATACTGCTGTTTCACCGCGTCGCTGCGGCCCTGGTCATAGCCTTGGGTGAAGGTTTGCCGGGTTTTCTTGTCCTGCGCGTGGTTGAACGCCTCGCCGACAAGAAGACCGCCCGCCGCTCCTGCGGCGGTGATCAACGGGTCGCCGTCACTGAGACTGTGACCAAGAGCAGCACCTCCGGCGGCTCCGAAAGCATTGGTGACGAGGCGCGAGGTGGAGGCGCAATTGGTCAGAATGAGGGAAAGACCGATGGATAGAGGGATGAATTTTTTCATAACGATTCGGGACTGGAATGGGCGTGGAGAGCGATACCTTCGATCACATCGCCGTGGGCCTTGAGTTCACGGGCGCGGCGCTCGAAGTGCTCGCCACTGGAACTGCTGCAATACAGCATCTCGGGAGACGCGACGTTGTGGACGGTCCCGCAAATGGGACGCGGGGTATCGAGGTGGAAGTAGGTGAACGCGGAATACTTCCGGCCGGGTTGTTGGTCCGGCAGCGGATAGCTCATGATCCGCTGCCGCGTGATTTCGGGTAGTTCGATATCCTGAGCGATGTCCTCCAAATCGGCCCGGTCGTTCTGTCTCAGCAGGAGGAACTGGCGGCTGTTGCCGAAAACCGTGGAGCGGATCCGGCTCTCCTTGAACCGGGCGTATTGCTGGACGATGGAAACCGCCCAGCAATTGAACTTCCGCATCTGCGCGTAGCTCTCCCGCACGATTTTCTCGCCTTCGGGAATATCGAGAAAGCGGGCGACTTCCTCATACACGATCCGCTTCCGTTGGGAGCGCGGCAGCGTGACGAGGTGCTGACGGGTGTAATGGGAAATGAGGAACCCCGCCGCCGCTTTCAATTCCGGGGCGGACTCAGGAATGCACCCGAGTTCGAAATGGGCGATTTTCCCGGTGAGCGAGAGATTGGTTTCGCCATCGAACAACGGACCGTAAAGACCGTTGCGGCACCAGGGTTGCAACAAGGTGGCGATCTGGCGCACCGCTTCCTTTTCCGGTCCGCCCGCTTCGAGGTGCATCAGCTCCTGAAGCATCTGGTGGGTCGGATGCTCCGACGGAGCGAAGTAGGAAAATGCGAGATTGCGGACTTCGCGGCTGGTTTTGGTGTCCTTGAGATAGCGGAGGATTTCTCCTTCACCGAAAGAATGGATGTATTCGTGGCTTTCGTCGGGATTCGCTTTCGACCAATCCCGGAAATCCGCGAATCCCTCCAATGAAGATGATCCCGGTGGCATCCGGTCGTGGCGGTAGTTCGCCAATGCGAAAGCATGGCGGGCCACTTCCACGATCTTGTCGGGATGCCGCTGCATCCAGTCTTGGAACGAATCTTCGTAAAGCTGGTTGAGATAGCGGGAAATCTGCGCCTGCTGGAGACGTTGCCGGTCTTCGTCCGCTGGCAGTCCGGCCATCCTCGCCACCAGCGCGGTGGCGGTGGACAAATGCAGCGGCGTGAGGGGAAGTCCCGTGGTATCGAGGTAGTTCAGCGTGTGGGTGCCATCCGGTTGAAGGATGATCGGCTCCGCTCCCGGCTCCACTGTTCGCGTGTAGATCCCGTAGGAAAGACCTTCTTCGATCAAAACCGTGTAGTCGTAGTAGAGTTCGGTTTGGGAAAGCAGGTCGCACATGGTGACGGACTTGCCCGCCCCGCTCATGCCCAGAAGCACGGCATGCTGCGGCGTGGTCCCGACGAAGGTTTTCATGCCGACGAGGTTGTCGGCCCCGCCCTCATAGATCGCTTCCGCGCCATCGAGATGCCCGGTGAAGGTGGCACTGACCGGCAGCATGTCCGCGAGGTAAGTATGTTCCGCGTAGAGGTTGCGGGACGAATAGCCGCCCCACAGCCAGCCCGGCCACGTCTGATAGAACAGCTTGCGGGTGGTCCCCGGCAGGTTGCTCTCGGTGTATTGGGCGCCATTCATCGAATTGACGGCGTTCTTGATCGCGGTCGCCTTCGCCGAGAGTCCGGCCTTGGTTTTGTCCCAAACCCGGATGACGAACAGGGCTTCGAATGGCAGCGTGTGTCCTTGGGTAAGGGCGGCGATTTTCCGCTCCTTCTTCTGGAGTGATGTCAGCAGCGAAACCTTCTTCTCGCTGGCATAGTCCCCCGCGATCCGGTCATGGGCCTTTTCCTCCCGGCTGATTTCGTTGCGGACGGAAAGCGGCTGGACGTTGACGGTGATCGAGTAATCGAGCAACCCGAGTTGGGTCAGCCGCTGGGTGATGCCGGGAAAGGTCGTCCGCGGCCAACGGCTGATGGCGAGAAGCGAATGGTAGTGCCCATCCATCCAAAAGCCGAAATCCGGCTGTCCGTTGCCTTCGCTGTGCCAGCAGTTTTCCTGAATTGAACGCTCTGGATCGAAGGTTTCAAGCGGGTCATAGTCGAAGCGGTCGGCGAACGAGGGATTGAGGAAACGGGCGTAATGCCGGTAGTGGTCTTCGTCCGTCATCGGCACGATCCGTGCGCCCTGCCCGGCGAAAATGCCGCCGAGCATTTCACCCACTTGGCCGAATTCCTGTTCGAGCTGGCCCAGCAGATGATCGTAATGGCGGGCGCGGGCTTCGTGGGTGATCGCCGGACTCGGGGCTACGTCGATCTTGCGGGAAATCCACAGCACGAGCCGTTGTCTGCGGAGCCGACGTTCGGTCATCGCTTCCCAACAACGCACGAAGCGCTCGTTGCGGACCCGGCGGGTCCAGATGTTTTCCGCCTGCTGCGTCCGTTCGTGGTAAGCGAGCAATTCACGGCGATAGTCGGAATCACAAAACCACTGGACTTGGAGGCGCTGGTGATCGCCTAACGAAGCCAGCAATACGGCGAGTTGGTTCTGGAAGGCGTTCAACTCCGCGATGGCCGCATTGGCCAAATCGGGAGCTTCGAACAGGAAACCCTTGGCGACGGAGCTTCCGGGGCGGAGGTCACCGAAAATGATCAGGTCGCGGATGAAGAATCCGTTGGGAGCGGCGATGAAATCAAAGAGTGCCATCGTGATGAAATGGGTGTTCGGGTTGACGTTGAGGATCGGGAACGATGCCCGTGCCGTTGAGCCAGCCGTCCAGCAGGTCGCGGTCGTAGCCGCGGGGTTTTCCCTGCCGGAAGCCGAAGACATAGAGGAGCGACAGTGCCAAGGGGAACGCTGCCAGCAGGGCGGAAGAGCCGAAGCTCCAGCGAAAGGCGCTGAAACAAAGCAACAGCGTGAGGACTGAAACAAAGACTCCGCCGACCACGTGCCAGAAAAGGTTTCCTTCCAGTCCCCAAGTCCGTCCGGCGGAGTCGTCCGCGCTGTTGGTCTCGGTCAGGCGAAGTTCGGATGCGGGGCTTTTCATCAGAAGCTGCCGGGGTCGACGGTGGAGTCTCCAAGGCCGAAGGCGGTGAAAAGCGCCTTCACGATGGCGGGCGCCCCCGCGATGATGAGCCCGCCGATGATGGAGAGTTTTCCCGCATCGGTGTCGCCCCGCCGGATGGCGAATCCCCCGCCCACCACGCAGATGGTTCCGAAGATGAAACCGATGAGCATCACGATTCCCATGGCCTGGCTCGCGCCTTCCGAAAGTCCGTTTATTTGTCCGAGAAACGGCGCGAGCCTGACCGATTGATAGAAGTTCTTCATAACGGCGGAATCACTACCAAGGAGAACGGTCATTCCCGTTCCCGTTCGGGTGCATGATTTCGCGTCGAATCTGAAAAGTTGTCGGCCCGTTGAATCATGAAAGACGCCCCACTATCCCCAACCCTTTCCGAGGAACGCCGCACCCGACTCCTCCATCTTGAAAAGCACCTGAAAGCCACCATTCGCGGACAGGACACCGCCTTGTCGCGCATGGCGTCGGTCCTTCGTCGCGGAGAACTCGGGCTGTCTTCCGCATCACGTCCGAAAGGCAGCTTCCTGTTGCTCGGTCCTACCGGTGTCGGGAAAACGGAATCCGTCGTCGCGTTCACCCGCTACCTTTCAGGCGATGAACGCCTGTTCCGTTTCGACATGTCCGAATACCAAACTCAGGAAAGCCTCGGCCTGTTGCTCGGCGCATCGTCCGCCGAAACCGGCATGCTCGGGCGCGTCGTTGAAAAATCCTCCCACGGCACCCTGCTGTTCGACGAAATCGAAAAAGCCCACCCGCGCATCATGGACGTGTTCCTGCAAATCCTCGACGCGGCCCGCGTCACCGTCTCCAATGGCACGACGCTCGATCTGAGCGGATTTTATGTGGTGTTCACCTCCAACATCGGCTCGGCGGAACTGATGGATTGGCAACATTCCTCATTCGCCACCATGGAACGCCATGTGCTCGCCAGCGCCCGCCAGTGGCTGCGTCCCGAGTTGTTCGCCCGCATCACCGAAAAGCTCGTCTTCCAACGGCTCGACTATGACACCCAGGTCGAAATCGCCAAACTGATGCTCGAACGCCAACTCGCCGATTTGAACCAAAAAAGCCACTGCCTGACGGCCTCTTGGGAAGTTCTGGCGTTCTTGGTGAGACGGGGATTCCACCCGAAACTCGGAGCAAGACCGCTGCGGGATTGCATCGAAAAACACCTCGGCGATTCCGTGGCCGTCCGCCTGCTCAATGACGGCCAATGCAGGGGCCTCCTCGAAGTTGAAGGAGAAAACCTCGTGGTGCGCAGCGAGGCGGGATGAAAATCAGGATGCTTCGTTTTCCCCCGCGTGGAGTTTTTCCGCCCTCTGGATCGCCACGCTGAACTTCAATCCAAGTCCACGACACCAATCGATATAAAAACCGATGGTGGGATTCTTGTCTCCCCGTTCCGCACGGATCAGCCCCGCCCGGTCGATGTTGGCGCGCGCGGCGAGTTCGTTCTTGGAGATCCCCTGCTTGAGCCGTTCCTCAACGAGAACGATCGAAAGCGAACGGATGAAATCGCAGGCATGGTTCGAGAGCATTCTGCCAGCGTAATCAACCTGCGTGAAACATCTCATGTGTAATAAAACACAATCACCTTGACCTTTTCGCCAATCCCTCCACCATGAACCCGTCATGAGCTCCGCCCGACTCGGCCGCTTTCTCCGTGCCTCCGGCAGCCCGTCTCCCGGCATGCCGGAGGGTTCCGTTTTCCGGCGCGAACCGGTCGCCCGCCAAATCAACGCCGCCCTCCAGCGCCTTGATCTGGTGCTTTACGTGCTCGAAACCGTCGATCAGGGGGTGATTCCCGCTATCGGCGACTCGCTTCTCAAAAACGGCTGTCAGCGGGCCGTGACCTCCATGCTCTTCGCTCTGGCGGGGCTTTCCCCGGCAGGCCCCTCTCTCGCTCATCCCGGCCTCGAGGAAAGATTGGTGAAAGCCAAGCTCGTCCAGAAACGGCTCGAACGTCTCCTCGACCAAGAACAACTCGAATACCTTGATGCCTTGGTCAGGCGGTTACTCCCTTAAAATTGAGAGAACGAAAACCGTCGAAAACGGTGGATAACCCGAAACACAAGAATCACCCGATTCCTGAAAAATCGCCACTCGGAAATTTACGATGAGCTATCAGCCATCATCGTTAGCGAGACCGTTTATTGAACCCAATCTGATTCCCTATCCAATTCCCACTCGCAAATCCCTCGCGCTCCAGAGCACTCCGGCGGCGGCACTGGCTTGGCCCCGCAATTTCCGGGCTCCATCCTTCCTTTTCTCGGAAAAGCGGTCCCGGCATGCCTCGAACACACCGTTGACGAATTCCTTGCCACCGATCACCGCTCCGTCCGTGAAATAGCGCACCCGGTGCCGCATCATCGCGGCCACGCCCGGGGCGGGCAAAAACTCTCCCTTGCTCTCGTGAGAGCCTTTGCGAGTGGATGAAAATTTCCCGCGCTTCTTCTCCAGCGCCATGCCCATCAGTTGACGGTATTTCCGCGAAACCTCCTGCCATTTTTCGGCATCATAGCCGGTTCCTTCATCGCTCAGGCACGCCCGCACCAAGCCTTCGCGGGCCTTTTTACCGTTGCCTTTCTTCCCTCCGCCCATCGCTTCGCCGTAGCCGCACCAACGGTAATCCGCCGGATCGGAAACAATACCCGCACGCACGGGATTCAAATCGATGTAAGCCGCCATCGTTCTCGCCGCGATCCCGCTTTCCACGATCACGCTCTTGAAACGGTCCTCCCACAAACGCCCTTTCCGCTTGTGTCTCCCGTTGAACCACTGCGTGAAACGTTGGAGGAGACCTTTCATGAACTGCGTCAGGTCGTTCATCCGGTAGGTGAAACGGGAGAAAATTTCCTCCACCCGCGTCTCCGCGCCCTCCGCCCGAGCTTCGGCCAATTCCGCCGCCACTCCGGCCACGAACGCCTCGCTGTAGAGGGCGGAAAGACGTTTCAGGAACACTTCGTCGGAAATCCCGGATTCAGGTTTCGGTGGCACTTCGAGCAAAAGATGGAAGTGATTGCTCATCAAACAATAAGACGCGACCCGGCAACCGGAAAAGTTCTCATACATCCGCATGAAGGTGCGGAACTTCTCCTTTTCCTCGTCGCCGAACACGAACCGCCGTTCCACCACCCGCCCGATGCAGTGGTAGAATACGGGTTTCTTCTTCGAATCCTTCCAAGTGACGAGCCAACGCGCCTTTCTCATGTCGGCAGACTACCGGACAACAATTTGCAGGACAAGTGGATTTCTTATAAAAGGACTGTCCCTTTTTACTCTTTTTACTTAGCCCTGCTTACGTGTCGGTTGGTTTTGTTTGCACCTGCCACCATACCACGGGGGATTGGCGCGCGGAGTCCTTGCATGTCATCTTGGTTCCATTTTCCATGACCCATGTTTTTTAAGTTCCTCCAATCGTTCCTCAATTATCTTTATTTTGTCGATATTTTCTAAGTTTTCAATACTAGTTGGATCTCCAAAAGGGGTTGAAACTTCATTAAGAATAATTCTAATGCTTTCCGATATTTCAAATATTCTTTTCTGGATATCTAAATCCGTGACAGATTCTGGAGCCAAAAAGATTTCTCTTCTAATTTTCAAATCAATATTATTGATAACAATCTCAAGTAAATTTAATGCGCTTATCATATTTTTTAGATATGAAATCCTAGCTTCCTTCGTGAGTAACTTAGAATTTCGCGAAGAATCAAAATGTATCTTAATAACAACAACTTGGTCATTGAAAAACGATGATTGGGGACTTGGCAATCGTAGCTTCTCGTCGCCAAAGGTTGCCTGACTCACGATGATTACCCAAAATGTCAAGATGGGGATGATTTTATCTATATATCGCATCATAAATTGCCTCCTCAGCTACAGTAGCTTCATATTCACCGGGGTTCATGCCTGCTCTTCCTGGAAATTTCTCGGCAAATTTAGCAGCAACCTTAGCAGTGCCATGCCACCTTTCTTCTTTATAAAGTTCTTCGACACGTTTCTTCTCAGTAGTAGCCTCGGCATTTGAAGCGAAACACTTCATTTTAGAATATGTGTCTTTAATATCAGCAGTAATGTCATTCACGATACTTTCATATTGCTTGACATGAGTCTCCTCATGAGCCTTTAACCCACTGTATGTTAATGGTCTTTGTCCATATCGTTGAGGAACAGTAAGCTTCTTCCAATAGGTATAATGAGATTTAGGAGCATCGGCAAATGCGGGAGACACCTGAGCCCTTATATAATAATTTACAGTAACGAATCGCACACAACACTTAGAATCTTTTGAAATAATTTCTAACGTAACCGTTTTAATTCTTGGGCCCGTTTTACCACTACCTTCTACCTGACTTGAATCAACCATCGTTGCTGAGCTTCCACGCGTTACTGTAGGAGGATCCCCCGTGACTGTCGATTCGGTCGTTCCAAAAATATCAATCCTATCTATGGCATCGTTCTTTACAAATCCATACAGATTCAATCCTCCCTCTTCTTCAATATAGTCTCTACTAACCCACCTTCCAGTAAATGTATTATACCAGCGAAGGCCGTAGTCATGGAGACCTGCCAATACATCTCTCGGCCTCGTACTGAAACAGTATGCGAATTGATGTGTGATATCTGTATTCACAATCGTATTGCCGAACGGATCGTATTCAAAATGGGCAACAATAGCACCACTACCGTCGAGATATTCGCTCACATTGCCATTGCCGTCGTAGGCGGGGAAGAAAGGAGAACTGGATGATCCCTGACCCGTGACACAAAGGAGACCTCCGACGCCGCCCGCCCCTTGAAAGCTGTCACTTAGGTCAGTGCCCCAGAGGTAGGAACGGACATGGGAAATGGGAGATTGAAGATCAGGAGGAGAGTATTCAGCCACGACGTTCCAACCATCGTAAACGTAGAGGGTGATTGCCGTTCCTTCGGTCCGCGCAATCCGACGGGATTGGGAATCATATACATAACGAACGAGCGGCCCGCTCGCCCCTACCTGAACTTCCATCAGGCGGTTTTCTCCGTCCCAGATTAGTGTGCTGTTGGTAGTCGGTGAAACCGGCAGCGGATAGGCCGTAGCGTTGCCGTCATCGTCGTAAGATGGGTTGATGGCTGATGGTGGTTGGTTGATGGTAGTGTATTGATTCAACGCATTCGACATGTAATTGTCACTGCCGGGAAGCGTCAAACTGTCGGTGCTCTTCTTGCGGTTACCGATCGCGTCGTATTGATAGGCGCGGTGGTTCGCCGGAGTCGTTGCATGTGCCGCAGAAGTGACTTGGCCCAATGAATCATAACCCCAGTTCCAGCCGGTAGATGCAGCAAACGCTGTGCCGATTTGGGAAACCGTAGTGCGCTGGCTGAGGGAATTCACGCTGTATTCGTATTTCGAAATGGTTGTGGTTCCCGCTTTGTTTTCCTTGGAAAGGAGCACATCACGATCCGAAGCCCAGGTATTGGTGACGGTGTGGGAGGGGCCGATGACGGATTCGATCAGGTTGCTGTTTGCGAGGTAAGAATAAGAGAAAGAGAGATTGGTGGATTGGGGATTGGAGATTGAGGAGATTCTTCCGTCCGTTGCGGAATACGCATAGGAGGCTTCGTTTTCAACCGTGGAGCCATTCTTGAGTTGGAATCCTGTGCTACGACCTAGGGAATCCCAAGAATGATTCAATACGCGGGTAAGCTCTGGGGTGCCGTCCTGATTGAGATCGTAGGAAATCGTCTCGCTGGTTTGACGGAGGGTCGCAGAATCATACGTAAAAGTGCTGGTGGCCACCCCATTGGACACCGAGGTTTGACGACCCAACTTGTCGAAAACGATGGCGACATCCGGTGTTGTGTCGCTGTAGTCCGTAAGGGTGAGTTCCCCGGCGGAGTTATACCCATAGGTGGTGACGAGCGGGTTGCCGCCCACCGTGCGTGCCCACGTCCGGGCGTGGAGGCGGCCCGCTGCGGTGTAACTGTAGCTTGGCCCTTTTCCATCGGCGTAAGTCTTGGCGGTGAGCTGGCCTCGGTTGTTATACGCCCACATCGTGGCATCATAATCGGATGTCGCTTCATCCGGGGCCAAGGCAAGGTTGCTGCTGAGGAAGGTTCGCAACTCGGTCAATTCTCCCTGTGGGCTGTAGAGCTTGACCACCGGATTCGTTTGGCTGCCCCAGGCCGCTTTTTCCTGACCGGTGGGCCAGTAGCTGGTGCGGGCAACGCTGCTGTCGGGAAGTGTGACGGAGATTCTGCGGCCCATCGAATCGTAGCCGAAAGTGGTGACGCGACCATGATCGTTGATGGACGCGACCAGACCACTGGCGGCGTAGCTGGTGGTCACCGCTCCAGTGCGCGAGTCTGTTTGAATCGTCGGGCGCAGAAGAGAATCGTAACCGGTTGACAAAATTTTCAACGCCGAGTTTTCGGTGTTCAGCAAAGCTGATGAGATGACTTGCCAGTTACTGTAAGTGGTGAGAGTTTTCGTGCCGTCCGGGTTGGTGGTGGTCGCCGTCCATGAGCTGTCGGTGCGGGCGGTGTAAGGTTCCACACCGAAAATCGACGCTCCGGCTGAACCGAGAACTTCCGTGCGGGAGGCCAAGCCATCCACCGATTGATAAGTGGTGGAAACCACTACCGGATTGTTGGCAAGATCGTAAACCACGCTTTGCTGTTTGATCGCCGGACCGACCGGCGAATCGGTAACCACTTCCCGGAGATTGTCCGTCACCCGGTCCGCATTGTCAATTTGGCCGTTCTGGTTCAGGTCAAGGGCCGTGCGGTAGCGCTTTCCTTCCGCGTTGTAAGCGAAGAGTTGGGTGACACCATCCGCATTGGCGGTTTTCACAAGGCGACCCACATTGTCATACGTTTGGGACTGAATGGCGAGTTCCCCGCTGTCGCCGGGGGCGGTCACTTTAAAGGTATTCCCTTCTAGGTTGGCGTAGGTTTTCGTCCA
Organism: Luteolibacter sp.; assembly: GCA_047605125.1. Taxonomy (GTDB): domain Bacteria; phylum Verrucomicrobiota; class Verrucomicrobiia; order Verrucomicrobiales; family Akkermansiaceae; genus Luteolibacter. Next base: position 9,239 of record JASGGK010000016.1, on the reverse strand, counting down.
ACGGGAAGAGGAGGGGTTCCCGGCATACGTCGTGGTGACAAGCCCCCCGCCCTGCTCGTTGTGGGGGGTATAGGCCAACGCGGTCGGAGCTACGGCGGTGCCGCTGATGGATTTGCTTTGGCCATCGGCGTAACCGATTGCGATTTCCGTCCCGCCATCGGGATGGGTGGTCGTTGTCGTTCGAGTGGTGAAATCATGCACGATGCTCGTGACTTCCTCGTTGGAATCGCCATCCAGATCCGGATTGAGGCGTTGAATCACGTTGCCCGAGTAATCGCTCACCTCCGTGCCAAGATCCTGCGTTAGTCCTCCCGCGCTATTCACCTGGCTCACCGCGGGATAGTCCGTGCCGCCGACCGTCTTCTTGGCATAGGTGTAAGTCAGCGTAACTCCCCGGCTCACAGCGGTTAATGGTCGTTTCAACGCATCCCGTGTGTAGGTCGTGACAATCCCATCTCGGGTGCGGGTAGAATCGATGCCGCAGCAGCCATACAGGGTTTCGCTATAGTCGTCCGGGTTGTGGTCATACGCCCACCGCGTCACCCGGCCATTGGTATCAAACGCAATGGCCTCCCTCGCAGAAAATTCTACGCCACTAGCGATGTCCGCCACGATTTCCTTGATCAACGTGCCATCCGCCGTGGTGGTCGAAGTCGTCCGTGTGCCGGAGGTCACTCCGTCCACGGAACCCGCCCCGCGCTCCACGGTTTCCACCTTGTTGGTCCCCTGCATTTGATAGCTGTGCAACTCCACCGTTCCGTCCGGGAATTCCACCGATTTCAGCTCGCCCCTTTCCGCTTCGGGCGTGGCCGTTGTGGTGGGATAGCCGGTGCGCACCGTCAGCAAGGTGGCGGTGCCGGTTTCCACCCGCGATTTCTCGATGACCTGACCCGCGTTATCCTTGTAACGTTCGCCCCAGGTCTTGGAAACCACCACGCCCTGAACCTTTTCTTCCCGGCCGAAGGTGCCGGTTTCGTTGCCAGCTTCGACCTCGGTCACCACCTTATTGCTGTTTTCGTCGGCTGAGTCGCCCACGGCGGGAGCGGCATTGTCCAACCAGCCGGAGACGGTTTTCGTCTGGATCACGCCAGTGACCAGGGAACCGGAATACGAATAATTCGCCCATTGGCCGTCGTTCCGGCGCATGGTCGCCTGTTTGTTGAAGGATTCCTGTCGTTGCGGATCGGTGTAATAAGTCCAAGTGGTTGTCAGTTCGCTTGCCGTGCCGGTGTGGTCGGTTTGGGACAGAATCACCGGTTCGCCGTATTTATAGAAGCCGTAAGTCAGGGTCTGATCTTTACCGATGACCAAGCTTCCCGAAGAGGTGGTATTTTTAGTAATTTCCCGAACCGTTTCGGTACCGTCCAGATGTGGCGTTCGGCTGACATCCACCGATTGATAAGGGGTGAGCGTTGGGTTTTGGACCAGATCTCCCAAAAACCATTCCCGTTTCCAGGAATTACTTCCTTGAGGTGAGGTTATGCGAATCGTCGTCGCAACCCACGCACCCGTTTGCGGGTGCTTTTGCCGATGAATCACATCAAGACGACCGGAGGTGGTTGTGGCATCGCCATCCGGATTCCGGTAAATCGTGACCGCTATGGGATTGACTCCGGAGGGAATCGTCCGAATCCCTGCCGAGTTCGCAGCAGATAACTGACTCGTCAAATATTGCGCTTTTTGATATCCTGTTCCGTCGGAGAGATCGCTATAAATAATTGTCGAATTCTTCGTCGGAAACTGTAAGGGTTTCTTCACGCCATCCACCGTTTCGTACATTACGTAATCGGGGGCCACGCCATCAAAAAGAATGCCTTCGCGCTTATAGTTTAAGGGAGTTACTCCATTTTCTGTTTCAACAGCCTGGCCTCCGCCACTCGTCCCCTGAGATTCTTTTACCTTACATTGAGCTCCTTTATTTGTGCTGTTTTCTTGAGACGCCGCGTTCTGCGCTTCCGATTTGGAATCATAAGTGGATCCCACGGTATAGGTTGTCACACCCGGTTGGCAACTCGAGTCATCTCCACAAGTTTTACAAGTCTTCTTGCATTCAACATACCATTTGTCGTTGGCCATCCCCACCGAGGCGGCGGCCATCCAAAATGCCAGGTAACGAAAAGCACGCGGTTTCATACAAATTCGGGTTGTTCAGTTTGAAAATCGTTGGCGGAGTTTTGCCATCGCGGCAATCGCGGCGGGGCTTTTGTGGATGCCTCCGGTTTCCCGGATTTTTTGGAGCAGCGGCAGATCCGAGAGGTCGCCGGTTTGGCCGATCACCGCGCAGGCGGATTGGACCAGCATCAATTTGGAGTCCCCTTCGGATAAAATGCCGCGGGCCATTTCGACGGATTGCGGGGATCGGTGTCTTGAAAGCAATTGCAGGGCGGGCAGACGGGCATTGAGCGGTGCGTTTTCGTCTTTCACCACCGGGAGCGCCAAGGCACACAGCCGTTCGGCGGAAACGCCACGGACTTCGATCCGCGCGTACTCGGCAGCCCGGAGCAATCCATCGAGCAGATTCAGTGAGGTGCCACACCAGGGTTTGCTGGAATCGGAAGCCGCCGCGATCAGTTCGGAAACCAATGAGTCAAAAAACTCCGGCGGTGGATGGTTTGCCGATTTCCGGGTGTGGACCAGATGGATGGCGAATCCTCCAATATGCTGGAGCGCGTAATCCCGCATGAGCTGGCTGCGGGATGGATCGCGGTAGGTCGCGATCAACACTCCGGCCACTTTTTCGTTGGGAACGTTTTGGACGGTCAATGCTTCCTGGATGTCGTTCGTCAGCGAACCCCATTCGCCCTCACTGAACGCACCGGGCTTCGGCTGGGTGATGAATTGCAAAAGGGCGTCGATATCCGGCTGAACGAGCCGGACCGAAAGTTCCTTGATGACGTAATTGAGTTTCAAGTAAGGGGTGGATGGCCCGTCCACCACGATCCGCCGGACGACGGGTGACAAGGGAACGACCGGTTTGGTTTCGATTTTTCCCGGCGGGGAAACCAGCTCCGGCCCGGAGATCCGGGAAACGAGCCAAATCCCGCTTCCCAACGCGAGGAGCGCAAGCAACACGAATCCAGGAAGCAACTTTGACACGCGGGATTTCATGGAAGGACTCAAAGGATCAATAGCTGCTGATCAGGGTGCCGTCCGCCGCTCTCAAACGGTAAGAGGCGCAGAAAGAAGAAATCGCGGCATCAGCGGGATAATAGACGTCCAGATAAGCCACCCCGTTCTCGTCAAAGTCAGACGCGAACAGCTTCTTGATGGTCGTCCCATCGGCGAATTGCGCTCCTCCGGCCCAGATAATGATTTCAATATAGCCTCCAGGAGGCAGTTTGTCGGCCACCACCGATATCCTGCCGTGGATCACCCCGTCTGCCAGGGTTTCCAGAATTTCCACGTATCCCGTATCGTAAGGATCCCCGATGAGGTATGACTCAACGGTTCCTGAAGCCGCGACGCTCGCGCCCGGCTCCGTTCGCGCGACGAGTTTCAGAAGCGTATCCGCATGAGCCGCGACGCGGAGTTTGTGCCGTCCCAAATAAGGAGCGTCCTCGGAGACTTCCAAGCGGGAATCGAATTCCAAGGGCAAATCGCTTTTCACTCCGGTGAGAAGCCATCTGCGCCAACGATCCGTGCGGACCGCCAGATTCGGCCCGAAATCCGCATCCACGACATTGACGTTCATGGAACCGGTGGTCACCACCCCGTCCGCCGCCGTATGGGTCGCGGTGATCGTATAAGGCTGGAGCGGATACACCTGCACTTCGGCCAATGACAGAATCGCCGCGCCGGTATTGCTGCTTTTGTGGTATTGGATACGGACTTTCCTGGCCTGCGTGGCCTGGGGCAAATTCCAGGTAAACAATTCATCGACGTGCCCGCCTCCATCGGGGAAGAAATCCTCCCCATAAATTTCAGTGTCGGAGCTGTCCAACAAGCTGATCCGGAAATTGGAGAGGCGTTCGCCGTAATCATCCGTCCGATTCCAGAGCACCACCTGGGCCACTTCCCGGTTTTGGCCGAAGTCCACTTTCCACCACGAATTTTGGACATTCTGGGTTTGGGTGACACTGCCCTCCGCAAAGATGCCGCTGGTATTCCCATCGATGGCTTTGGATGCGTCGCCGCCCGCCGTGCTGCTTTGGGTCGCGGAGGCTCCGTTGGCGGCAAGCGCCCAATTGTTCGAAGTAAAGACACGGGTCACCGGCACGTCCGCCGTGGTGCCGATGGTGGAACCGGCACCTGTGATCGTCACGGTGCCCTGATCCGCTGACGTGCCTGGATATGCCGTCAACCGCAAGGAATCGCCTGATCTGACGGTGATTGTGCCTTGTTGCAAAATATTCGTGGGAGTCCAGGCAACCGAGCGTGTCTGTTGCAGCCAGCCGTTTTCAAAGATCGCGGTGATCGATTTTACGGATCCATCATCGGGAAGCGCCACATTGCTGTACCAGCGGTCATCAATCCCCGCGATCAATGAAGCGGTTGCATTGCCCAGGTCGAGCCATGAAGCCGTCACGTCCCGGGTCGTGCCCTCAAGACAAACCGGAGAAATTTGGGAACTTCCCGTCTCCGAGGCAAATGAGTTTTCACCCGCCAATCGCGCTTCCACCCAATCCGCCACCCCGTTGGAATCCGCATCCTCCCCGGAAGGTTCCAAAATGCGCAAACTATCAATCCGTATATTGCGGCTTTCGGAAACATTCCGAATGGCGACTTCAACCTGATACGCTCCGGCGGGCAACCACGGGAGCAAGGTTAATACCTGGGTGGGGGAGCCTTCATCGTCACGCAGGGAAAAAGTTCCCAGATTCCAGCGCTGCGAATCGGAAACGCGAATCACGGCAAGATCGATCGCAAGGGGAGTTCCCGCCCAGGTATTGCCTTGGGGCGTGGCCAAAACTTCAAGCAACTTGATGCCCGCGCTGGAGAGGGTAAATGGCCAACTGGCCGTGCCGCGCCGATCCAGTGAAAGCAGCGCCGTGCCGCTTGGACTTGCAATCCATGAGCCTGTCACGGATGTCCCCTGCGAGCCGGTTAAATGGGTCAGAACGGTTCCCAAGCCGGAAGCCGCAACCACCGGATCCGAGCCCAGGCTGCGAACTTCGACATAGTCGGAAATCCCATCCCCATCGCTATCGGCATTGAGAGGATCGGTTCCCAGCAGGTATTCCTCGCGGTTGGTGAGTTGGTCTCCATCCGCATCGCCGCGCGCGCCTTCGATGCCGGGATTCTTACTGCCATTGTCGGAAGGATCCAACCCGTACTGGGATTCCCAGGAATCGGGAAGGTCGTCGTCATCGACGTCATCGATATCGTAGGTGAAGGCGCGGAAAGCGCTAAAAGGGATCGCTTCCCTCGTGCCTCCGGGCACCTGCCAGGCGACGGAAACGTGGTCACTGCCGCCTCCATTCTTGTGCAGGACCTCGAAATAGTAGGATGAACCGCTGTTCAAATAAACCGATTGGGAATGCTGCGAAGGATAATTGTCGTAATCCCCCTCATCCGTGAATTTCGGGCCGAATGTATAATTGCCGTCTCCCACGCTCGCGATACTTTGCTTTAAAAACTTTCGATCCGTGGTCGAAAGAAACAATTCAGACTCTTCATTGCTTGCGATCCAAAAATGATACCATCCTGTCACCGGAGCCGTCAGTGTTCCCCGAAGCCTTTGGCCAAAATTGCTGTATTTTCTTATGGCGGCGGACCAGGACGACAGTCCGTCCCTTAAATCCGCAGGCTGAAGGAACTGGGAAGAGGACACCAACTCGTAAACCGTCCCACCTCCCAGATCATTCCATACATCACGCTGGAGTTTACCCGCTTCTCCATTGACCGTTACCGGGGAGGTTCCATTCAAATACTCGAAAAGGTTTGGAACTCCATCCCCATCCTGGTCCCCATATTCTCCATTCGCGAACGACACCGCGCCATTATCGTTCGGCATCAAACCGTATTGGGTTTCCCACGCGTCAGGTAACGAATCGCCATCCGAATCCAAAGGCTCGTCAAATTCACTTCTCAAATATTGGGATGCTACAATTTGACGGGGTGAAAGGGTTTCCCAGTTAAAAGCCTGCACCTCGGACAAGGTCAGGTAGCCATTGCCGGCATTATTTTTCCCCAATAGCGCAATTTTTATTTTCGAAGCGACCACCGTGGAAGGCAAATCCCATGTCATCGAAGCTCCCACATTGCCGGTTCCTTCGTAAAAATTCTGCCCGAACACCTCTTCTCCCGCTGCATCCAGCAGAGAGATGCGGAAATTCGATAACCTCGTCTGGGCAATGGAGCGGTTGTACAAAACAATTCGATTGACCGGACGGGTTTGGCCAAAATCAACCTGCCACCAACTGTTCGAGACGGATTTCGTTTGGGTAAAGGTATTCCCGCTTACCGAGCCATCAATCGCCAACCCGGCAAGATACGTGGAATTGTAATTGCTGCTTTGGGTCGCAACGGCCCCCGGCTGGACGGCCCAATTTGGCGAATCCAGATTCCAAGCGACGGAAAGGTGGTCGCTTCCCGTCCCTTCTTTTTGAAGAATTTCATAATAATAAGGCCGGCCTGCGACCAAGCTGACGAGTGCGCTTTTTTGCGATGGTGTCGTATCAAAAGCATCAACGTCCGTATCCGTGGTTACATACGAAATTTTATTCTTATGCAATCGTGACGAATCGGTGGAGAGCCAAAATTCGGCGGCATCGTCCGCCGCGACCCAGAACCGGTAGCTGCCCGATAGTGGGGGAACAATCACCCCTTTGATCCGTTGACCGTAATTGTTGCCATAGCTGCCGAATTTCAGCGGACCGCCCGACATGCCCGTTACTTGGGCGGGTTTGCTGAACTTCGCTTGGGATGTCAAGGACGCCACCGTCGTGCCTGAAATGCCGGTCCAAATATCGCGGCGAAACACCCCCACATTCCCGCCCGCGGAAAAAGGATCCCCTTGGGTTTGCCACTCCTCGTAATTCGTCAAGCCATCCTGATCCCAATCGGAATAGCCGCCGTCCGCAGGATTGATCGAACCATTGTCCCCCATATTCAAACCAACCGTTTGCTCCCAGCTATCCGGTAAACCATCGTCATCGGCGTCATCCGGATCCGGTTCGTAGCTTTTCAATACAACGGTTCCATCGGCCAGTTTCCCCGGAATGATTTCGATGGCGGTGTTTCCGGGGCGGATCCAACCGATGGAAAAGTGATCCGAGGAAGCCTTGTCGTGCATCAGTCCTTCGAAATAATACGCTTGCCCCGCCTCCAGATGGATCAGGCCGCTATCCTGGGTCGAATTTGAATACCAGGACTGGTAGCCGCTCGCGCTGCCCAAGCTGGCAACCAGGCGGCGGGTGAACTTGCTCCCGCCCGCCTCTCCTAACCACAACCGGCTCTGGTTATTAGAAGCCATATAAAACCGGTAGTCCCCCGTAACCGGCGCGATCAAGGTTCCCCTCCACCGGACAATGAAATTGTCGCCGATGTTTTGAGCGGCATCGGTTTGGCCGATAAACCCATGAACCGGCGCATTTTTGAGGAAGGCTTCGCTTGCGAAGGCGGCGGCAAAATCATCGCCTGACACCCCGTCCCATTTGTCCGTGCTGAGAAAACCAGGAACTCCCATCGAATCGTTTTTCCCATCGCCATCCGTGTCCGAGACCAATGGATTTAATCCCGATTGGTATTCAACGAGATTGGAAACCCCGTCACCATCCGAATCATCCTCCGGCAAAGCATCGAGATTCTCCCAATATTGCATTTCCCAGGCATCATCCAACCCGTCGGTATCCGTATCGGCGGCATAAGCGCCGGGAGCCAGACAACAGAAAACCATTCCCACCCGCACACAACCTAACAGACAACCGGAAGGCCCTCGTGAACGTTTGATCGGGGTTTTCATGGGTTTGGAAAAAACGGGTTTGGAAACCAATCCAACGATTGATAGACCTCACAGAAACACAAAAAAGTTGGACGACGGCAAGAAAAACTTTGTTACTTCCGAAATGGCAACCTCCGTTTGGGTTTCCGCTCCATCCTATTTCCTTTGCTTATGGCCGGATTTGCCGCCTCCCTTCCGCCCCTGACCGGGAATTTTCTCCCAAAAACAACGGTTTTCCTGATGTTCGGCGTTATGCTTCCGAATGAAACCGTTGTCGGGCAAGCGTTGTCCTATCAGGAAGCGAAAACGGTTTCCGAAGAGGAATTCAATATCAGGAAACGTGAAACAACACACACGCGGGCGCAAGAAATCGCGGACAAGTCCTTATCGATGAACGGCCAAACCCTGCGTTGGAAGGAAACGGTTTTCGGCGGCAAAGGGAAGCACGGCTGGCCGTTGTGGGTTTCTCTCCATGGCGGAGGGGAAGTCCCGGCCCCCGTCAATGACGAGCAATGGGACAAACAAGCGAAGCTTTATCAGCCGGAAAACGGCATTTACCTCGCTCCCCGGGCACCGGGCGACACGTGGTTCATGTGGAACGAACCGCATGTCGATCCCCTTCTCTGCCGGTTGATCGAATCCATGGTGGCGCTCCGGGAAGTCGATCCCGATCAGATTTACCTCCTTGGCTACTCGGCCGGGGGAAACGGCGTGTACCATTTGGCCGCGCGGATGGCCGACCGGTTCGCGGCGGCATCCGCCATGGCGGGCTACCCGACCCAGGCACCTCTTGAAAACCTGCGGCACCTTCCTTTCGGGATTTTCGTGGGAAAACACGACATCACGTTCAACCGGGCCGATGAGGCGGAAAAGTGGCGGAAAGAACTCGATTTCCAACAAAAAAAACATCCCGGCGATTATCTTCACCGGGTGAAAATTTATCCGGACTACGGGCACTGGATGCACGGCGAAGACGCGGAGACCCTGCCATGGATGGCCCGGTTCCGGCGGAATCCGTGGCCCGCAACCCTCACGTGGACCCAGGACGTGGTGCCACACCGGCGATTTTACTGGCTGGAGGTTTCCGGCAACGATGCGGTTGCCCGCCGGAGAATTTCAGCCCGGGTGACAAAACAGACCATCGCGCTGGCCGGAGACGAGCCCGATGCCATCCGCTTGTGGCTTTCGGACAAGCTGGTGGATCTCGACCAACCCGTCCGCGTCACGTTCAACGGCAAAACCGTTCATCAGGCGAAAGTGGCCCGCACCCGAAAGGCGATCCGCGATTCCCTCGCTTCCCGGCTGGATTTATCCGCTTGTGCGACCGCCGTTCTTGATCTCGATTTCCATACTCCCA
>JASGGK010000015.1:0-60468 GCA_047605125.1 Luteolibacter sp. | reverse complement strand
ATCGTGATCATGCCGCCGCTTTCCACCTCCCTCGAAGAACTGGATCACCTCATTCTCGCCTTGGATCGCACATTCTCCGAATCCGGGCATTGACACCCCGCGCATCCGCAAGTAATCAATCGCCCCGCGCCAGCGAAAGTATGGCGGAGTAGCCAAGTGGTAAGGCAATGGTTTGCAAAACCGTCATTCGTGGGTTCGATTCCCACCTCCGCCTCCAGCGCGTTTCCCTCAAGCGGTTCGAAGTCATTCTAACCATCATCGCCAGCCGCGATGCCACGAATCAAATTCGGATGGCCTCAAGCGATAACGCGCGATGCTGCCCACATGCAGACTGGTCAATTCAGTCTCCACAAGTTCGATGAAACGTGAGCGCTCGATTTCCAACAGACGCGCGGCTGCTTCCTGAGCGATCCATTTCGCAGCAGCCCGCTTGTCCATGTTGCCCAAAACAACCTCTCTGATCAATTGCCCGAGCAAAACCCGGTGGCGCAGGCGGAAAGGATCCGGATCTCCAAGCACCTGCCTCACGGCGGAATATCTGCCACATGAACGACGATAAGCCTGCACGAACACATCGCGCAAATACTCCACACGATTTAATTCATACACGCCTAACAATCCACCAATGTAATCCTTCGGATCCACATCCACGAATGACAGCGGGCACAGATTTTTCCGAATGAGCGGAATATTTGCCGCCAACCGCGAAACACGTTTGTTCACGTCTTCAAACGGCTGCAAATAAGGCAGATGCACCATCACGAAAAACGATTGCTCAAAGGGGTTCTGGATCGCTTGCGCCTTTTCCAACACTTTTGAAAACCGTTCTTCCAGCTGCTGGGGCACATTCAGCGGGTGAAACACCGTGCCTCCAATCCCAACCGGGCGAGATCGCACGCGTCCACACGCCGATGGATCTTGCAACAATCCATCCGCTAACAACGCATGAAGATTGCAAATCGTGTAAGGATTAAAATCAATCTCTCCCGCATCCTCGGCCAGCATCTCAATGGCTGCTTTGTGATTAAGGATCATTTGCGCGTCTTCCACCGCTTTGCCTTCGGCGTTCTCACCAAATTCCAATAACCGCTGGGTTTCCAAAATCGAATACGTATTTCCCTCAAGCCGACTTGAGTTCCATGAAAGATCGATCAGCAAGCGGCTCAAAACCTGCCGCACATAAGTCCCTGCCGGAAGATCACTGAAACCCACCTGCCCCATTTTACCGAGTTCCTCTTGGAGATATTGCGGGACGTAAAAGGTTTCATTCGGCCGGTAAGCATCGAGAAATTCATGCTTGTAACCAACCGGCATGCGGTCAAACACCGGGCGATCGACCGATTCGCGAATGACCATTCCATCGGGCGAAAGCCAGTCCGGCTTTGCAAGTGGAAGGTATTCGGCTGCCTCCTCGCGCACCAAGGGAGATTTATAAGCACGCGGGAATGATGCCGCCGTGGGATACTCCACCGACGGACTTGCCTTCTCAGCGAAATATCTCCTCGCACGGCCTTTGCCTGAGGGCTGCAATTTCCCGTCAGCAACCAACTGGTCTAATCGCCGTTGCAGAGTGCGCTTGGGCAAATCAATAGTTGGGTTTGCCAAAAGCTCTTTCACGGACGCACCTGTTTTGCTCGCCGCGATGATTTGTACGAGTTGTTCCCACTCGGTTTCTGGAATTTGATATGGCACGATTTTAGTGGTTTATTTGGCGCGATTTGTCGATATCACGCCAAAACCGCCTGATTAATGACACTTTTATTGGGTTTTGTCGATTTAATTGTCACGAAAACTATAAATCGTGCCACTTGGCACATTTAAGTCCCTATTTGACTCAATGGCTTTCCAAGCTCTGGTGAAAGGATGAAGCTTTTCTCTCTTTGCCTGCTTGCCATGTGTTTATGGCTTCCGGCCGAAGCTGCATTGGTGGAAAAAACGGTGACTTACAAAAGCTCGGACGGAGTGACGCTTGAGGGCTTTCATGTTTACGACGACGCCGTCGAAGGAATGCGCCCCGGTATTTTGGTGATCCATCAGTGGAAGGGGCTGACCGATTACGAGAAAGAACGAAGCCGTTTGTTGGCGCGGTTGGGTTACAATGTTTTCGCTGCTGATATTTATGGGCAAGGAATCCGCCCGGTGCCGCCTGCTGCGGGAGAGGTGGCCGGAAAATATAAAAACGACCGCAGGATTTACCGCTCGCGTCTTTCGGCGGCTTTGCTCCAGCTGACTCAAGACGAGCGTACTGATCTGAAAAAAATCGCCGCGATTGGATACTGCTTCGGCGGCACCGGCGTTCTGGAGCTCGCTCGCTCCGGCGCGGAAATAGCAGGGGTCGTTTCCTTTCACGGAGGTCTCACGGCCGCAGAAGGTCTGACCGCTGAAACCGGAAAAATCCCGGCGAAGGTTCTTTGCCTCACCGGAGGTTCCGATCCGTATGTGAAGCCGGAGGAGGTGGCGGCATTCGAAAAGGAAATGTCGGACGCAAAGGCCGATTGGCAGGTCGTTTCCTACGGTGGAGCGGTGCATTCGTTCACCGAAAAGGAAGCCGGCGATGATCCTGCCAAAGGCGCCGCCTACAACGAAGCCGCGGATCGACGTTCTTGGGAGGCGATGAAATCGTTCTTTTCGGAGCTTTTCGGAAAACACTAACGATCCGCGACAGAGGATTGCCGGACGGAAAAATCCGCGTCACGTTTGCGCCGATGCAAGAGGTGTTCGACTGGCCCGGATTTCTTCCTTCTTTTTCCGCAGAAGCCGCCGCGCGCGGATTCTCCTCTTCGGAACTTTGTAAAACCTCTTCCGGATCATTGATCGCATGGGAACGTCCGGCGAAAAACCGGCCTGTCGTTTACCTTTCCTCCGGCATTCACGGTGACGAACCATCCGGACCGCTCGCTTTGCTCGAACTCATGCGCGCGGATTTATTCACCGATGAAATCCACTGGCTGATCTGCCCCGCGCTCAACCCGGAAGGACTCTCCGCCGCTACCCGGGAAAATGCCAGCCGCGTCGATCTGAACCGCGGCTATTGGAGCCTCACATCACCGGAGACAGTCGCGCACGTTTCCTGGTTGAAGCAAAAACCCACACCCCGGCTTTTCATTTCCCTGCACGAAGATTGGGAAACCAGTGGTTTCTATTTTTACGAAATCAATCTTCTGCCTGATGATCCCGAGCGTTCGCTCGCTATTCTGGAGAGCGTCGCACCGTGGTTCCCGCCGGAGCCGAATGCGATCATCGATGGTCATGACATCCGCGGCCCCGGCTGGATCTACCACGCCGCGGAGCCTGATTTGCCCGAAGGCTGGCCGGAAGCGATCTATTTGGCGAAAAACGGCTGCCCGCTTTCCTACACGTTTGAGACGCCCAGCCAGGCCCCGCTCGCCCGCCGCGTGGCCGCCCATATGGCCGCCGTCAAAGCAGCCTGCAAAAATTCCTTGATTTTCTAGGATAGTGCGGGCTTGACCGCACGCCCCGGACTCGCCAGCTTGTGCCCCCGCCTCGGCCCGGATGGTCGCGGCGTGCCCTAACCGAAACTACCTACCGATCCGCCATGGCCGCGAAGATCTATACCACCAAAGACGCCAAGATTGCGCCTCTGAAAAAGAAAACACTCGCCGTGATCGGCTTCGGCTCCCAAGGCCACGCCCACGCGCTGAACCTCAAGGACAGTGGACTTAACGTCATCATCGGACTCTACAAGAAGTCCAAGTCCCGTGAAGTCGCCAAGAAGCTCGGCTTCGAAGTCTTCGACACCGCGGAAGCAGTGAAAAAGGCCGACGTGATCTTCGTGGCCACCCCGGACACCGTCATCCCCGCCGTTTACGAGAAGGACATCGCTCCTTACCTCACCAAGGGCAAGACCCTCCTTTTCTCCCACGGCTTCGCCGTTCACTTCAAGACCATCGTTCCGCCGGAAGACATCGACGTGATCCTCGTCGCGCCTAAGGGCCCCGGCCACACGGTCCGCTCCCAGTTCGTCGCTGGCAAGGGTGTTCCAGGCCTCATCGCCGTGCATCAGGACGTTTCCGGCAAGGCCAAGCAAACCGCTCTCTCCTGGGCGGCGGGTGTCGGCTGCGCCCGTGCCGGTGTGTTCGAAACCAACTTCCGCGAAGAAACCGTGACCGACCTCTTCGGTGAGCAAGTCGTGCTCTGCGGCGGTGCTTCCGCCCTTGTCAAGGCAGGCTTCGAAACCCTCGTGGAAGCTGGTTACCAGCCGGAAATGGCCTATTTCGAGTGCCTTCACGAGCTGAAGCTCATCGTCGACCTCATGAACGAGCAAGGCATCGCCGGCATGCGTTTCTCCATCTCCGAAACCGCGGAGTGGGGCGACGTTTCCGTCGGTCCGAAGATCATCGACGCTTCCGTGAAGAAGCGCATGCAGAAGCAGCTCAAGGAAATCGAATCCGGCAAGTTCGCCAAGGAGTGGATCAAGGAATATAACGACGGTTATCCGCGCTTCAACGCCATCCGCAAGGAAGAAGCCGCCCACCAGATCGAAAAAGTGGGCGAAAAACTCCGCTCCACCATGAGCTGGATCAAGCAATCCAAGATCAAGAAAGGCGCAAGCCAAGCCAGTCTGATCTCCTCTTCGAACTAAGCTTCGGAGAAACGGCGTCCCGCTGGTTTTCAACGCCCGCTTCCTCTCTGGAAGCGGGCGTTTTTTATCATCACCAGCAGCCACTTTTACACTTGCGGGCAAGCTCTCCCAAGAGTGGAGTAAGGCGATGAATTTCCTCGTGAAAAACCGGCCGAAGCACTTTCTGATGCTCGCGACACTTTTCCTTGTCGGACTGGCCGCTCCCGCGAACGCCCAGACCGTAAAGGTCAATCTCGCGGATGGTTTCGATTTCCCGGTCGGCAAGCCAAATGCCGATGGCTACTATAAAGCCCGCGGCATGCGTCTCCGTCCGCCCAAGCACTATGGCGAAGACTGGAACGGCCGGGGAGGCGGAGATTCGGATCTAGGCGCGCCGGTTTATGCTGTTGCCGATGGCGTTGTGACCTGGGCTTACAATGTCCATGCCGGTTGGGGAAATGTCGTGCTTACCCGCCACGCCTACCGCGATCCCGCCACCGGTCAGGTGAAATACTGCGACACCCTGAACGGCCACCTCAACACCATCCTCGTCAAGGTCGGCCAACAAGTGAAACGCGGCGAACAAATCGGCACGATCGGCAGTAATTTCGGCATGTATCCCGCCCACCTGCATTTTGAAATCCGCCACAACATCACCGTTGGCATGCAGCGCGACGATGTTTCTTCCGATCTTAACAACTGGGCGGATCCTACGGATTTCATCAACAAGCACCGCAAGCTCAACCGCGAATGGCGCCCGGTCCAGATCCCCGTCGGCACCTACCGCGAATACGCCGGCTGCAAAGGGCTATAATTCCCCCACACGCCCATGGCCGCCAAATCCAAGGGGAAGGCTTCTTCCCCGCTCATCGCCCTGATCATCATCGCCGCGGTTTTTTTGTGGCTGCGGGACGCCAGGGAGGCGAAGAAATCCGGTTCCGGAAATCCGCCTCCGGTTTCCTCGCAAACACAGTCTCCATCCCAAAGCCCGGCCCGGCCCGGAGCCTACGAGGTCTATCAAAACTGCCGCCTGATCGATCATGGCAGCAATGACGGTGACAGCTTTCTCATCCAGCTTCCCGATGGACGGCAGGAAACCTTCCGGCTCTACTACGTGGACACCCCGGAAAGCAAATTCCGCCGCTACCAGAATGGAGAAACCAACTTCGAGCGCATCCGCCAGCAAGCCGACGAACTCGGTCGCATCACACCCGAGCAAGCCGTCGAAATCGGCCAGCAAGGCAAACACTTCACCCTCGATCTCCTCAAAAGCGCACCTTTCACCCTCTACACCGTCTGGGACAGCCCCTATCACGACCAGCGCTACCACGCGTTCATTCTCGTCCGCGGCGGCTACCTCCACCAGCTCCTGATCGAAAAAGGTCTGGCCCGCATCAAAACCAAGCCCGCTCCGCTTCCTGATGGTACCAGTGTCAGCGCCGAACAACAACGCCTGCGCACTTTGGAAAACACCGCTCGGAAAAATCGTGTCGGCGTCTGGAAATTTACCGAATCATGAAGCGGCAAAATCTCTATGTTTCAACGGTTTTTCTCCGGGTTGTATTCTCAACTCTCTGAAAACGAGAGATATAAACCTATTTGCAGTGCTTGCCATTTTCGCATTGCCAGCCGGATAGCCCGGGAATAGTCTCCGCCCCCCGCGAACTCAACTTTCTTCAACGCGATGTCCAAGCACAACAGCCTCAAATCAAACGCCACCGTCGGCGGCAAACGTTCCGTCCTCAAGCGCTTCGAGCGCGTGAAACTCCTCAAGGAGCGCGGCGAGTGGAAATCCGGCCGCTCCCCAGTGGGCCTTCCAAAAACCAAGCACGAAGGTTAATCCTCGTCGGTTATTGAATTTTTCAAAAATGCGCGAATCCCCCTCGGGCTTCGCGCCTTTTTCATTTCCATCCCACTCTCATGTCTGAAAAGGAAGGCGTCCGTCTCAACAAATACCTCGCATCCTGCGCCGTCGGCTCCCGCCGCGCATGTGACGAGCTGATCCAGAACGGCCGCGTCGAAGTCAACGGCCACCCGTGCCTGAACATGGGCACCCGCATCCAGTCCGGCGATCACGTGCGAGTGGATGGAAGACGCGTTTCCCCGCGAGAGGTCACCACGATCGCCTTCCACAAGCCTCGCGGCTTCGTCTGCACTCGTGAGGACGAATTGGGGCGGGATACCATCTACACGCTCCTTCCCGCATCGATGCACGCGCTGCACCACGTCGGTCGTCTTGACCGCGATTCGGAAGGCCTGCTCATTCTCACCAACGACGGCGATCTTTCCCAACAACTGATGCATCCATCGAAATCGGTGGAAAAGGAATACCTCGTCACCGCGAACCAGGCGTTTGAAAACGAGCACCTCGATCAATTCCTCGAAGGCGTTTATTCCGAAGGTGGAAAACTCAAGGCAAAGCGCATCGAGCGCCTTTCCGCTCGCCGTATCAAGGTCGTGCTCGATCACGGCGCCAAGCGCCAGATCCGCGTCATGTTCGAAACGCTCGGCTATCAAGTCACCAAGCTCCTCCGAGTCCGCATCGGCGAACTCTGGCTCGGCGACCTCGAAGAAGGCCGCTACGCGCTTTTGAACGATATGGAAATCTCCATGCTTCTCGGCAGGAAGCCGGCCGATAAAAAACGGAAGAAGTAAGGAGCGGGGACGCTGCTCTTTTAGCGGAATTTCACGTCGAGGCCTTTGGCGAGGGCTTCGAGGACGCGCTGGTGGACGGGTTCGATTTCCTCGGTTTTGAGGGTTTTATCGGCGGCGCGGTAGTGGAAGCGGTAGGTGACGGCCTTGCGGTCGGCGGCGATTTTGGTGCCGGTGGCGTCCGCGAAAATATCGACGCATTCGCTGGAGACGAGCCATGGCTCGGTGAGCTTCGCGAGGATCGTTTCGATTTTCGCGTTCGGAGTGTCGAGCGGGAGTTCCAGCGAGGCGTCGCGGGACGAGCCGGGGAATTGCGGGAGGTCTTCCGCGTGGCTGATGCCGGTGAGGAGTTTCCGCACTTTCGCGAGATCGAGTTCGGCGACGAAAACCGGATTCGGGAAATCGAGTTCGCGTTCACGGGCGGGTTTGAGCCGGGCGAAGATGCCGATGGTCTGGTCGCCGGCTTTCACGTCGCAACCGAGGGCGAAGCCATCACGCTCGCGCGGGGTGAAGGTGATTTCACGGCCACCGAGCAGGGCGGAAAGCACGCCTTTGAGATCGTAGAGATCGGTGACGCGTTCTTTTTGCGACCATCCGGACGGAAGCGCCGGTCCTGATAGGAGGATGGCGAGGGTTTCGCTTTCCTGATCCTTGGCCTTGCCGCCGCCCGCATTGCGGAAAACGCGGCCGAGTTCGAAGAAACGGAGCGACTTGAGCTGTTGGCGGACGTTCCGGGCGGCGGATGAGACGAGGCCGGGGACGATGCTCGGGCGCATGACGGCGTGGTCCTCGCTGAGCGGGAGTTTCACGCGGATCGTGTCGCCGGAGATGAGCGGCCGTAATGGCAGGGCGTCGGCGAGTTGCTCGTCGGAGATGAGTTTGATTGTTTGGCACTCGTAAAAGCCGAGCGCGGCGAGGCGGCGGCGGAGCACCATGTCCGCATCGTAAGCGAGATCGACCGGGCTGGCCGGGACGAAGGTGCCTTGCAGGCGGGACGGCACGTTTTCGAGGCCGTGGACGCGTGCGATTTCCTCGACGAGATCGATGTGGCGCTGGAGATCGGCGCGGAAGGATGGAACGTCCCATGTGTCATCGGCGAGCTGGGTGAGGCCGAGGCGGGTGAGGATTTCCGCAGCGGCTTCATGGGAGATGGAGCCGCCCATGAGCTGATCGAGCTTTTTGAGGTCGAGGGCGACAGGTTTGGTCAAAACCGGTGCTTCACCGGCGACGAGGGTGTCTCCGGTGACGGTGCCGCCTGAGATTTCGAGGATCAGTTTCACGGCGAATGCCGACGCGGAAAGCACGGCTTGGGGGTCCGCGCCGCGCTCGAAGCGATACGAAGAATCGGACGAAAGCGCGGTGCGGCGGGAGGTGCGGCGGATGCCTTGTGGAGTGAACCACGCGGATTCGAGGATGATGTCGGTGGTGGTTTCCGTAACGCCGCTTTCGAGGCCGCCCATCACACCGGCGAGGGCGAGAGCGGAGCCGGAGGCATCGGAAATCACCAAATCGTCAGGGGTGAGAGCGTGCTCGGATTCGTCGAGGGCGGTGAATTTTTCGCCTTCGGTGGCTTGGCGGATGGAGAGCTCGCCGTTGACCTTGGCGGCATCGAAGGCGTGGAGCGGCTGGCCGAGTTCGTGGAGGACGTAGTTGGTGATGTCCACGAGGTTGTTGATCGGACGCAGTCCGATGGATTCGAGACGTTGTTTGAGCCAAGCCGGGGATTCTTTCACCGTGACACCGGAAATGCGGACGGCGGAATAAAACGGGCAGTTTTCCGGAGATTCCACGCGGATCGCATCGCCAGCGGCGGAGGTTTCCGGTGTCGGGATTTCGAGCGGAAGCAGCGGGGTTTTGAGCAACGTCGCGAGTTCGCGCGCCATGCCGCGATGGCTGAGGAGATCGGGGCGGTTCGGGGTGACTTCGAGTTCGAGCAGAACGTCGGAGTCGAAGAGTTGCTTCACGGGTTTTCCGATTTCGGAATCGGGCGGGAGAATGAGCAGGCCGTCCTCGCCTTCCGGCAGGCCGATTTCGGCGGCGGCGGCGAGCATGCCCCGGGATTCCACGCCGCGCATTTTCGTTTCGCCGATGGTGAATCCGCCCGGAAGTTCCGCGCCGGGAAGGCAGCACGGGACTTTATCGCCGATCTTGTAATTCTTCGCGCCGCAAACGATCTGGCGCAGGGTCCCTTCGCCCGCGTCCACTTGCGTGACCTTGAGCTTGTCGGCGTTCGGGTGCTGGATGGCTTCGACGATTTGAGCGACCACGATTTTTTCCGAGGAAATGCCTTTGGCTTCGATGCCTTCGACTTCCACACCCGCGAAGGTGAAGAGGTTGTCGATTTCCTTGATGGATTTTCCGGCGAGATCGAGGTGGGTGCCGAGCCAGTTGAGGGAGACGTTCATGGGAAGAGGAAGATTTTTTAACCGCAGATGAACGCGGATAAACGCAGATGGAAGATGGGATGAAGAAAGTTAGTCACCGCGAATCAGGCGAATGGAGCGAATCTTATCTGCGTTCATTCACGTTCATCTGCGGTTAATTTGAAATCACGCGAACTGCTTGAGGAAACGGGCGTCGTTTTCGATGAGGAGGCGGATGTCCTTGATGCCCCAGCGGATCATGGCGAGGCGGTCGAGGCCCATGCCGAAGGCGAAGCCGGTGACTTTTTCGGGGTCGAAGGCGTTGTCTTTGCGGGACTTGTTGATGGATTCGAAAACGGCGGGATCGACCATGCCGCAGCCGGCGACTTCGATCCAACGCGGCTCCTGGCCTTTCACGGTCAGTTTCACGTCGATCTCGAAACTGGGTTCGGTGAACGGGAAAAAGTGCGGGCGGAAACGGACTTCCGTTTGCGTGCCGAAAAGCTCGCGAAGGAAGTATTCGAGCGTGCCTTTGAGATCAGGCAGTGAAACGTCCTCGCCGATGTAGAGGCCTTCGAGCTGGTTGAAAACGGAAAGGTGGGTGGCGTCGATTTCGTCGCGGCGGTAGGCGGAGCCGGGGGCGATGATGCGGATCGGCGGGGTTTGCGCTTCCATGGTGCGGATTTGCACGGAGGAAGTGTGGGTGCGCAGGAGCTTGCCGGAATCGAAATAGAACGTGTCTTTTTCATTCCGCGCCGGGTGGTCGGCGGGAGTGTTCAGGGCATCGAAGCAGTGGAATTCGTCTTCGATTTCCGGGCCGTCGGCGAGGGCGAAGCCCATGCGGCGGAGGATGCCGATGGCTTGGTCGCGGATGAGAGTGAGCGGATGAAGTGATCCAACTTGTTGAAACCGGGCGGGCAGGGTGACATCGATGCCCGCCAGCGCGGCGCGGTCCGCGATTTCGCGAAGGGCGAGTTGTTTTTCCTCCAGAGCGGCGGTGATGGCGGCGCGGGTGGCGTTGAGAAGTTGGCCGAAGGCGGCTTTTTCCTCTTTCGGCACGTCCTTGATACCGGCCTGGGCGAGGGTGAGCGTGCCTTTTTTGCCGAGAACGGAGACGCGGGCGTCTTCGAGCGCGCGTTCATCCGCGGCGGCGGCGATTTGCGCGAGCGCGGCGGTCTGGATGGAATCGAATTGCTCCTTCATTTGGGGAGGCAGGGCATACGCGGATTCCGGGCGGTGGTCAAAGGCGAAGAGAGTTGATGGTTGGGAGTTGATGGTTGATGGGAAGAGCAAGCCGGATTCGGAGGTCGAGAGGGTGCCAGCTTTTAAGGAGAATGGACGTCTCGTCCATTGAGTTTGGAAAAGAGCCGGTGGGGACACCGGCGCTCCTTGCTTGCTCTTTCCATCAACCATCAACTCCCAACCATCAACTGTTTCGCCGCATCGAGAAACGAAGGAAACTCCGGTGTCCAGCCGAGATGACGGAGTTTTTCGTTGGAGACGCGCTTGTGGGTCCAGCCGCGTTTGCGGTTGAGATCGCGCGGGCCGGTGGGCGGGAGGGGTTTGAGGAAAATCCGGCTGAGACCTTGGTAGCACTCGAGTTGTGTGAGCGGTATGGAATCGGCGACGTTGAAAATTTCTTCCCGCAGGCCGGAGGTGGCGATTTGGAAAATGGCGCGAGCGGCGTCGTCGCGGTGGATTTGGTTGAGGAAACGGCGGCCGTCTTCCTCGATGATCGCTTCGCCGGAGAGGAATTTCCGCAGAATCACGCTGCGCTGCGGGCCGTAGATTCCGGCGAGCCGGGCGACGAGTCCGCCGCTGGCGAGAGCGGTTTTTTCGGCGGCGAGCAGGAGTTTTCCGGTTTCGCGGGTGGGTTCGGCGGGGTTGGTTTCCGTGACGATGGAGCCGTCGGTCTGGGCGTAGACGGAGCTGCTGGAGACGAAAAGCAGCGGGGTTCCGGGAAACGCGGCGGTGAGATTCCGGCAGCCATCGACGTAAACCCGCTGGTAGGCTTCCGGTCCGCCGCGACCGGAGGCGGCGCAGTGGATGATGAAATCGGCTTCCGGCAATTCCGCGACTGCGGTGGCATCGCCGACATCGCAAGTGATCACGCCGTCGCCGCCGGAAAGAGAAGTGGCGGTGATTTCCCAGCCGTGAGTGGAAAACTCGCGGGCGATCGCTTGGCCGAGGTAGCCGTGGCCGATGAGGAGGAGGTGCATATTTATTTCCGCCTTAATCCGTAATCAGGCTTTTGACGGTCATGTCTGAGCACGTTTACCCGAATTCCGTATTTCGTGATGCGGTAGAGGAAATGATAAGGGAATCCGGGAAGATTGGCCCGCCGTTGGGTGGCATTCACCGGATGAAAATAGTGAGGATTCAGCACGGCTTGATTCACCACTTGAAGAAACAGGGTGAAAAAACGATCCGCCAAATTGAGGCCCACTTCGTCGCTGTAGTATTTCAGCACACGCTCCAAATCCTTCTGAACCAGTGGATGGAAAATAACGCGCGGCTCACTCATCGTCCGAGCGCGGTCCGCAATTGCTCCAAAGTCATTCCAATGCCTGGATTCGCTTCCAGTTCAGCATCCCGCCGCATGGCCTCGGCCAATCCATCATCTTCGTCGTCGAGAACGGAGGGCAAGGAATCCAGAAGATGTGCCGCCAGAGCGACCCGATCCACTTCTGGAAGTTGCATGGCTTGCATTTCAATTTCCGCAATCGTGACCATGTCTCATGCTAGTCCCCGGCTGAAAAGATGGCAATCCCTCTTTCCCCGCTCGCTTTGGAGGCAGGCGTGCGCTTGATTCTCTCCGATGAGCTTCAATCCCTACAACATTCTGGCGGGCCTTGTCTTCGGGACGATCGGGATGGCGTCCGTCAGCTACGGGAAGAAGCTGGATTTGTGGAAGCCGGTGGTGATCGGGATTTTGCTGATGGGCTACCCGTATTTTGTGGAAAACGTGTGGCTGATGTGGGGGATCGGCGCGGGATTGCTGGTGTTGCTGTGGTTTCATCACGACGAGTGATCGTGGCGGGGCGGCTTTTCCCTTGGCAGACGGGGGATTTTTCACGCTAGTTGCATGCGTTCATGTCAACCGAAGCGATTCTTTCCATCACCCGACAGTTTCTTGAGGTGGATCCGACCGTGCCGATCACGCTGGAGCCGATCAAACGCGGGGCTTCCGGGCGCACGATCGTGCGGGTGAAAACGCCGATCCATGAGCCGTTTATCGGCATCCACTGGACGGACGAGCGGGAGGATAACAAGCAATTCGTGCCGGTGGCACAGTTTTTGAAACAGGCGCGGCTGCGGGTGCCGAAGATCCTGCACGAGCGGATGCGCTACAGCGTGGCGCTGGTGGAGGATTTGGGAAACGTGGACCTGCATTCCCTGAAGGATCGTCCGTTCGCCGAGCGGCTGCCGTATTACAAATCCGCGTTGCAGCAGGTGGATAAGCTGTTTTTCGCGAAGCCGCCGAAGGATTTTCCGCTGATGCCGCCGTTCGATGCGGCGCTGTATCGCTGGGAGCAAGAGTATTTTTTCGAGTATCTGGTGGAAGAATACCTGGGAATGGATGCGGGTGATTTGCGGAAAAATCCGGTGTTTCCGGAAATGGCGGAAAAGCTCGGCACCGTCTCGCGCCACTTGGTGCACCGGGATTTCCAATCACAAAACCTGTTGATCAAGGACGACGAAGTTTACCTGATCGATTTCCAAGGTTTGCGCCGGGGCCGCCAGGAATACGATCTCGCCTCGCTGATTTTCGATCCGTATCTGGACCACTCCGCCGATGAGCGGGAACAGCTTCTGGAGCTGTGGGAAGAAATCGCCGATGAGCGTCCGGAGAAAACCTTGTTCCATCAGTGCGCCGCACAACGTCTGATGCAGGCGATGGGAGCTTTCGGCAACATTGTGAAAAACAAGGGCGACGAGTGGTATCGTCCGCACATTCCGGTGGCGGCGAAGTTGCTGAAAGAAGTGACGGACGGCACGCCGCTGGAGGCTCCGCTGGCTCCGATCATCTCCGCCGCCGGTAAATGATCGTGGGGGGAGGATTTTCTCCCAACTTTCAACCATCAACTCTCGACCTTCTTCGTGTTCCGTTCGTTTCATCGTCGTCTCTGGGTGTTTTTCGCGGCTGCGGGCGTGAGCTTCGCGGTGTGGAAAAACATTCCGGGATCGGTCGTGGACCGGACGCTTTTTCGGATCGTCGCCGGGAGTTTCGCGAATCCTCCGTTGCTGGTTTCCGGCAAGGGAACACATGAAAGCCCGTGGCAACTGCGCACCGTCGCCACGGAAGCCAAAACGGACCCGAAGCAGGCTCCGGTGGTGATTTCCCTGGGGAACGATCCCGAGGGGATTTTCCAATCCTCGCCGCCGTCACCTTCCGATATCGGGATTTTGTTTTCGAATTTGCAGCGTCTCGGCGCGAAAAAAGCGGCATCGGCGGCGGTGCTTTCCTGGGAGGAACCGGACGCGATCTCGCTGGCGGCGCTGGATTTGGTGATGTCGAAATTCGAGTCCGTGGTGACCACATCGCCGTTGTCGCGCGGATCGGTTCCCTCGCCGATGCCCGCTTCTTACCGCCGTGCTTCCTTGCCACTTTCCGCCGTTCAGGGGAATGCCGGGAGCCTGCCGCTGGTGAACCGCGTGCCGATTCCCCATGTGATTCTGGGCGGTGAAAACGCATGGAGCGGCTTCAATTTGCTCGAATCCGAACCCGCGTCCGAATCGCCCGCGCTGGTCGCGCGCTGGGAAGACCGGATCGTGTTTTCGTTTCCGCTTCTGGTCGTGCTGCAACGTCATCAGTTGCCGTTGGATGGCGTGATTATCAAACCCGGCGAGGCGATCTGGCTGAGCGCCCGAGGGCCGGTGGTGCCGATCGATGCGTTCGGGCATTTGTCCGCGCCGTTGCGAAGTATTCAGGAACGTCCGCTCATCCCGGCGGAATCGTTGATCGATGCGAAGGATGGCATTTTCCCCGTGCCGACGCCCGGACCGGTGATTTTGCGCGATGATCAAAGTGCGGCGGAGCCGGCGACTCAGGCGTTTTCCAAAAATCTCGGACAAGTGATTTCCGCGATTGCCTCGGAGGCGGGAGTGAAAGGAAACGATGCCTATCCACGGTTGTCAAAAAACGTGGAAATCACGCTGTTGGCGTTGATTTCACTCGTGTTGGCGCTGGTTGCCGGAGCACGGCGGAATATGATTTTTGCGGTCATCGTCGTGCTCGCGGCGGGCGCCCAGTGGATTTCCGTTGGCGTTGCGAATTTTTGGCTGCCGATGCTGCCGGTGATCGCCGCTACGGTCACGGCTCTTGCGATTTCCTGGAGGCGTGCGGGAAAACCTCCTGAGCGACAACCTGCGATCCTGCCGCCCGCTGTTGAAGAAACCGTGATCGCCGTGAAAACGGAAGATGAGGTTGTGCCGATGGTGGGAAATCCCGCTCCAGTCAAAAAGTCCCGTAAAAAGAAAGAGCCGCAGGCGGAGCTTTCCACGGAGTCTGTGGCCGGAACTCCCGTGCCACCCGCCAAGAAAGCGGCGAAAAAAGCCGCCGCGAAAAAGATTACTGCCAAAAAAGCCGCCGCGAAAAAATCCGCCCGCAAGAAAAAGTAACCGTTCCCATTCCAGCTCATCATGCAACCCATCGATAAAGCCAATTCCCTCATCGAGGCTCTTCCTTATCTGCAAGCATTCCGCGGCAAGACCTTCCTGATTAAAATGGGAGGTTCCGCGATGGAAGACCCGGAACTGGTCGCCAAGGTGATGCGGGACATCGTGTTTCTCGAAGTCGCGGGCATCAATCCGATCGTCGTCCACGGCGGCGGCAAGGCGATTTCCGCGGCGATGGAAAAGGCCGGGCTGGAAGCGAAATTCATCGGCGGCTTCCGCGTCACGACGGATGAAGCCATCGACATCGTCGCCCGCGTTTTATCCGAGGAAATCAATCCGGGCCTCGTGCGGATGATCCGAAACTTCGGCGGCAAGGCCGTGGGAATTCCCGGAAATGACGTTTTCCTGGGTGAAAAACTCCGTGGCAAGGATGCGGAAGGAAAATCCGTCGATCTCGGGCGCGTTGGCGAAGTCGTCGGCTGCCAGATGGCGCACATGGATGCGGCGCACAACGCGGGCATCGTGCCGGTGATTTCACCGCTCGCCGCCGAACTTGCGACCGGTCGCCCGCTCAATATCAACGCGGATCTCGCCGCCGCCGCGCTGGCGAAAGAACTGCGCGTGGCGAAACTCGTTTATCTTTCCGATGTTCCCGGTTTGCTCGCCGATCCGAAAGACCCGGCCACGCTGATCAAATCCGTGACCCGCCGGCAAGCGGAAGGCTTGATCGAAGACGGCACGATTTCCGGTGGCATGATCCCGAAAATCCGTAGTGCGGTGGACGCGCTGAACGCGGGTGTGCGCAAGGTCCACTTCGTCGATGGCCGTCTTCCGCACGCGTTGTTGCTGGAAATTTTCACCGACGGCGGCATCGGCACGGAAGTGGTAAGATGAGTTGATGGTTTTGGGTTGATGGTTGATGGTTGATAGCAAGATTTGGAAAAGCTGCTTTTCTGGCTCTTTCCATCAACTATCAACAATCGACCATCAACCCACGAAAAACCCCGCCGCGACGCGTGGCCGGGCGGGGTGGGATTTCTTGAAAATCGTTTGGGAAATTACCAGGTCAGCACGTCGTCGTTGGTACCGAGTTTCTTGTCGGCTCCGGCGCTGAAGACGGCGACGCGGCGGCCGTTGAGGCGTTCGCTTTTGCCTCCACGGGAGAAGCTGAGTTTTTCTTCGTAGCTGGTATCGAGGGCGATGACGTAGGGATTGCCCCATGGGTCGAAGAGACCGACGATGTTGTCACCGTTCGGAGTATAAATGATGCCGCCTTTTTTGGCCTTGCCTTCCTTGAGGTTGAGGAAGCGCACTTTTTTCGGATTGCGCGGCTGGTCGCCGGATTCCATGGCGAGGAGGGCGCGGAGGATGTCGAGGCCGGGGCCGTTGTCGGTGGTGTAAAGGCTGCCGCCGTCTTGTTGGTTCGCTCCGTCGTCCGGAAGGCTGCCGTAGTCCGAATAGAAGCTGTTCACGGCGGATTCCACGCCGGAAGCGGCGGCCTGGGCGGTGACTTTGCGGGCGCGGTTCATCGCGGCGTTACCAGCGGCGAAGCCTGCTGCGGCGAGGATGGCGATGATGGAAATGACGACGAGAAGCTCGACGAGGGTGAAACCGTGGGCACGGCGGGATGGATGGGTTTTCATGAGATATCGATGGAAGTGGGTTTATCGGAGGCGCAGCAAACACCAAATGACGGCGGATGACAACGCCACAATCGGGTGACCTCGACGTGGAATCTCCATGCAATGGCGAGGCCTAGCAACCCTTTTTCTCCGAGCTTTGCCGTTGCGAAATGTCAGCCCAGCCGACATGCTGTGGCATGCCCGGTAATACGATGCGCGATGTGCTGCTCGAGTTCATGAGATCCAGCACCTACCAGCCGATGACGAAATCCCAGTTCGCGCGGCATTTGAACATTCCGGGAGACAAGCGGACGGAAATGCGGAAAACGCTGGAAGCGCTGGTGAAAGAGGGTGTTGTCAATGAGTTGAAGAAGGCCCGCTTCGAGCTGCGCTCGGCGGTTTCGGCTGCCGGTTCGTCTCCGGGCGGCGGTGGTCCGCAACTGGTGGGCACGTTGAAATTCCACCCGAAAGGGCATGCGTTTTTTTACCCCGATCCGACGGATGCTCAGAATGTGGCGACCGGGTTGGATCTTGAGGAAATGTCCCGGATCACGGTGAACCGTCAGCACGCGGCGACGGCGCTGGATGGCGACCGGGTTTTGATTTCCATCCTGCAACGGAATCCGCGCCGGGAAGCTCCGCGTCGTCAGGAAAATTTCCGTGGTCCGTCCGATGACGAGCCGCGTGGCAAGGTGGACCGGGTGATCGAGCGGCGTTCGGGCAGGCTGGTCGGGATTTACCGCAGCAAGGGGAAATACGGGTGGATCGAGTGCGATGACAAGGCGATCGAAGGCGTGATCGATGTGGTCGGTGACACGACCGCGCAGCCGGGGCAAATGGTCGTGGCGGAGTTGCAGGATTGGAAAGACCGGAACTCGACGCCGAAGGGCCACATCATCGAAGTGCTCGGTTGGCCGGGCGAAGCGGGCGTGGACATTGTGGGCGTGATCCACCGTTTCGGGCTGCACACGTCGTTTCCCGAAGATGTCCTGGCGGAAGCGCGGGCGGTGCCGGAGGAAATCGACGAGGCGGAACTCGCCCGCCGCGTGGATTGGCGGGACAAGCTGGTCATCACCATCGACCCTGCGGATGCGAAGGATCACGACGATGCGATCTGGCTCGAAAAAACGGCGAAAGGCTGGAAGCTCGCCGTTCATATCGCGGACGTTTCCTACTACATCAAGCCGGATAGCCCGATGGACAAGGAGGCGGCGTTGCGCGGAAACTCGACGTATCTGGTGGACCGCGTGCTGCCGATGTTGCCGACGGAGTTGAGCAACGGGATTTGTTCCCTGAAGCCGGATGTGGATCGTCTGACGAAGTGCGCGGTGCTGGAAATTTCCGCCACGGGCGAGATCAAGAAAGCGAAGTTCATCGACGCCGTCATTCACAGCCGTGCGAAGCTTTCCTACGAGCAGGCGCAGGCGATTCTCGATGGCAAAGGCGCGCCGGAAGGTTCCGAGCCGGAGCTGGAAAAAATGGTGATCGAGGGCTGGAAACTCGCGTCCACCTTGCGCCGCCGCCGTTTCAATGAAGGCGCGCTGGATCTGGAAATGCCGGAAATCAAAATCCGCCTCGATGAAAACGGACACGCCACCATCGCCGAGCCGGTGGTGCATATGGAGAGCCATCAGCTGGTGGAAGAGTGTATGTTAGCTGCGAACGAAGCGGTGGCGAAGGCGCTGCGCGAGTGGAGCAAGCCGGCGATCTACCGCATCCACGATGATCCCGATCCGTCGCGTCTGATGGATTACACCGAGACGGCGAAGCTGCATGGCTATCGACCGGGAGATTTGACGAATCGCGACCACATCCAGCGTTTGCTCGACGAATCGAAAGGCACGCCGGAAGAGCACGTGATCCGGCTCGGTTTGTTGAAAAGCTTGAAGCGCGCGGCCTATGCGGCGGACCCGATCGGGCATTATGGATTGGCGAAAAACGACTACTGCCACTTCACCAGCCCGATCCGGCGTTATGCGGATTTGATCGTGCATCGCGCTTTACAGCCGCTGCTGGAGAATCCGCCGAAGCCGGTGGATCGTACGCCGGGGCAGATGGAGCTGAAGGACCTTTCCCGTCACATTTCCGATACCGAGCGCACTTCATCCGACGCGGAAAGCGAGACGAAGCAAATCAAGCTGCTGGAATACTTGCATCGCATGGCGAGCTCGGATGATCCGCCGACGTATGAAGGTCTCATCGCGGATGCGCGTCCGCTCGGGCTGATGGTGGAGATCCCGGACATGGGCGTGCGCGGCGTGGTGAAACGCGAGGAACTCCCGCCGGGGCGGTGGTTCCTGGAAGGTCACCGCAAGGCGTGGGTTTCCTCGGACGGGCAGATCATGCAGATGGGCATGCGCGTGCCGCTGCAAGTGATCGGCATCGATTTTGACAAACGGTTCGTGGATTTCACGATCGTCGGCCCGGCATCCGGCAACGGAGCGAGGAATTTGCAAAACGTCGCCGCTCCGAAAGGGCGCGGGAAATTTCCGACGGCGGGGAAAGCCCCGGAGAAAAAAGGCTCCGCGCCGTTTCATTCGTTTTACGGGGATAAGAAAGGGAAATCCAAAGGAGGTCCGAAGAAGGTAGCGCGAAAGAAGCGGCGGTGAGGAAATTTTTCCGGGAATCACTCTTCCCGGAAAGATGGGATCTTTTCACCGAAGGAAGAGCCGGTGGGCAGACCGGTCACTCGGAGTGTTTTTCCGAGGATTGGTGGTAGATGCGCCGTGAGTGTTCTTTCTGGCGATCGCCGGACCAGCTGGAAATGCGCTTGAGGTAGCCGATGATGCGGGTGGCGTGATCGACGTCCGGGGAGCCGCAGGAAGGGCAGTGGGATTTGGTGAGTTTGTCGATGTGGCCGCAGGTGTTGCAGCAGGTGACTTTGACGTTGGTGCAGAAGTAGTTGCAGCCGGTGCGAATGGCGGCGCGGATGAGTTTTTCGAAGGATTTTTCGGTGGCGTAGGTTTCGAGGTTGAGGTGGAGGGCGGAGCCTCCGTCGAGGTAGCGGGTGACGCGCTCGCCGTGGAGGATGAGCTTGTCGAGGATGTGGATGTCGTCCCGCTCGACGGGGTAGAAGTAGGAGTTGTAGCAGTCTCGCGGGACCTGATAGCCGTCCTGGCGGTCCCACTTGGCGAATTTCACGCCGAGGTTTTCCGCGGGGACGAATTCGGTGTTGAAGCGGACGTTGTAACGGGCGGATGCGGCGCGGTTGAGGTTGTTGATCCTCCGGAGGTTTTCGCTGACCCAGGAGATGTAGGTTTCGTTGTTGGAGGGATCGATGCCGAGGAATTCGGCGGCTTCGACCATGCCGTTGACGCCGATGGTGAGGAATTGTTTTTCGGGGAGGATGAGTTTGGCGGTGTAGATGGGAAGGAGGCCTGCGTGGTGGAAGTCCATGAGGATGGCTCGGCGGGCGACGAGGTAGCGGTGGAGGAGCTCGATTTGTTCGTCGAGATCGCGCTTGTCCTGGACGAGGCGGTTGAAGTTCAGGGTCATGACCTGCATGGAGCCGGTCATGACGCCGCCGGCGCCGAGGGAGAAGGAGAAGTCGTTGTTTCCGTCCAGCGCGCTGCGGAGGCGGCAGCAGGAGGAGAGGCTGTCCACGGTGTCGCTGGAGTAGATGAAGAAGGAGTTTCCCTGTCCGAGCTCGCGGGCGAGCATGGAGGCAAATTCGTGGTCTTTCGGCTCTTCGCGATCATGGATGAGGGCGGCGGTGACGACGGGGAAGGTGAGCAGGGATTTTTCACGTTCGAGGTTGAACCAGTTCATGAAGAACGCCTGAAGTCGTTTGACGCTTTCCCAGCGGGATTTTCCGCCATCGGGGAAAACGAAGTCGCCGAACATGTTGTTGAAGTAGTGTTCGTCGAAGATGGAGATGTTCCAGAATACGCTCTGATAGTTCCGCGCGGCGGCGGGCTGGTTGAGTGCGTAAACGACGTGCTGGAGGTGGTTTTCGATCTCGCCCCGGTGGGTATCGAGGTAGTTTCCGCCGTAGTCCCTGCGGGCGAAGTGGTCGAAGCAGTTGAGGAATTCGACGGTGGCGCAGGCTCCGGCGAGGTTCGCGCTGACGGCGAAGACGAGGTTGACGAAGCTGCCGCAGAAGCTGGAGAGGTGCCTGGGGGCTTTGCTTTCGCCTCCTAACGGAACGAGTCCGTGATGAAGAAGGGGAAACAGGCTGACGCTCGCGCAGTAGGGCATGAAGGGCGAGGTTTCATCATGGGTGTAGATTTCGCGGCGTTCGAGCTGTTGGAGGTAGCGGTCGGCGGTGGCTTGGCCGAAGAGTTCGGCGAGCTTGCGCCGCATGAGCTCGCGGTGGATGTGGATGTTGGTCTGCTTGTGGATTTCGGAGGCGAGAACGGCGGCGGATTTCAGGCTGACGTTGGCGTTGGCGTCGACGAGGCTGCCATCGGCGGAGTTTTTGGCGGAGATGTAGTGATCGATGAAGTCGAGATGGCGGTTCATAGGTTTTGAGGAGTGTGGAGGAATCAGGCGGCGATGTCGTGGATCTCCGCCGGGGCGGGAGAGTTCCGGAAGCGGTGGGTGATGTCTTTTCCCGTTCGCAGATCGAGGAAGCGCTGGTTGGTCGAGGGGTGGTCGAGCCCGCCACGGCTGGCGATGAAGGGGCCGAGCTTCAGGTAGTCGAGATGGACGGATAGAGTGTCCTCGATTTCATTCCGGCCGGTGTAAAGGCAGGTGGAGAATCCGCGGGCACGGGCGATGCGCAGGAGTCCGATCAGCGGTCCGGGCTGCCACTCGCCGCCGAGGAAGCAGACGCAGGTGGCGAGGCCGCGATAACGGGTGAGGGTGGCGGTGAAGGAAGCGGGGTCCAGAATTTCCCCGAAGCGGGGATTTCGCAGATCCGCGGAGTGGCAGCCGGGGCATTGAAGCGGGCAACCGGTAATGGAATAGACCAGTGAAATTTCATCCGGCACTTCCAGTGCGCCGACGGTGTGGCAGGCATATCGCAGAAGTAACGACATGACCTGACATTACTCTGGAAATTTCAGCTAAATCAAATAAATAGTATGACAATTCTGATAGCATACAACATATCGTATGGTTGGCGAATTGGAGATAGATCCGGGGCGCGGAAATTTCCTGTCTGGCCCAGCGTTTGGGAATCGTGACGGGCTGGAAAAATTTTTTCCCGGAAGGGAAAACGCCACCTCATGTCGTGGGTGCGGCGCGGTTAACAAGAGGCGCGTGCGCTCCCATGGGATGCGGAAATCAGGCCACGGAAATTTCGGCGGTCATTTGATGGATCTCGCCTGGGGCCAGGGTGAGGAGGTTTTCCCCGGCGTTGGCGGTTTCCACGCAGACCATGGATTTCCATTCGTCGTCGCCGAAGTCGGGCATGGCGGCGGCTTTGGCGATCCAGGGATTCCAGACGACGGTGGTGGCGGAGCCGGATTTTCCGACGACGATTTTTCGATCCAGTGAAGGATCGATGACTTCACAGGTGGCGGTGGTATCGACGTAGAATTCCTCGGTTTCGGCGGTGAAGGTGACGGGCGAGGTATCGCGGAGTTTGCGTTGGAAACCGTCTTGTTTGTCGATGTAGGTGGCATCGCTCAAGCCGGTGACGGTCGTGTCGTGGATGTTTCCGACGGTGAAGTAGGTGTGGAAGGCTTCCTCGAACTGGAAGGAATCGGACGAGGTGTTTTCGACTTCGAGAGTGACCGTGAGTTTGGCTCCGACGGTGACGAGCAGGCGCAGGTTGAAATCGTGCGGCCAGAAGGCGCGGGTGGCTTCACTGGATGAAAGTTTCAGGACGGCTTCGACGGTTTGGCCGTCATCACTGGTGAGGGATTCCAGTTCCCAATCGGCGGTGCGGACAAGGCCGTGCAGCGGCGCATTTTCACGCGGGCCGAACCATGGGAAAATGATGGGCACGCCCCCACGGATCGGTTTACCTTTTTCGAAGTTGCTGTTGGCGCTGACGAAAAGAACAGGCTCCGCACCGGTGGGTTGATACTCGGCGATGTGCGCGCCGTAGGGATGGATCAGAGCCTTGGCGAGCGGGGTGTGGATGTGCAGTTGCGCCAAGCCGTTGGGGCTTTTGGTGAAAGAGGTGAGGCCGGGAAGATTCATGGGTTTTTGAGAGTGGCTGGGGCATCTTGGCCCAGGCCGTTTGAGGGACGTCTCGTCCCGATTTGATAGGCGCGGAGCAAGATGCTCCGGCAACGGACTGGGGCGGGACGCCCCAGCCACATTAAGGAAGCAGGTATTTGCTGGCTTGCTCGACGTCCTTGTCGCCGCGGCCGGAGAGGTTGGCGATGAGGATGCTGTCTTTTGGCAGGCTGCCGGCGATTTTCGAGACGTAGGCCATGGCGTGGGAGCTTTCCAAGGCGGGGATGATGCCTTCGCAGTGGGCGAGTTCCTTGAAGGCGGCGAGCGCTTCGTCGTCGGTGGCGTAGGTGTATTCGACGCGGCCGATGCTTTGGAGGTTCGCGTGTTCCGGTCCGATGGCGGCGTAGTCGAGACCAGCGGAAATGGAGTGGGTCAGCTCGATCTGGCCATCGTCATTGGCGAGGAGCCAGGTTTTGGTGCCTTGGAGGACGCCGAGTTTTCCGCCTTGGAAGCGGGCGGCGTGTTTTTCCGGGAAAATGCCGAGTCCACCGGCTTCGACGCCGACCATGCGGACGTCTTCATCGTTGAGGAATGGATGGAAAAGGCCGATGGCATTCGAGCCGCCGCCGACGCAGGCGACGAGGAGATCGGGGAGACGGCCTTCTTTTTCGAGAATCTGGCGCCGGGCTTCGATGCCGATGACGCGGTGGAAATCGCGGACGATCATCGGGAATGGGTGCGAGCCGAGCGCGGAGCCGAGGATGTAGTGGGTGTGATCGACAGTGGCGACCCAATCGCGCATGGCTTCGTTCACGGCTTCCTTGAGCGTGGCCTGGCCGGCGGTGACGGCGCGGACTTCGGCACCCATGAGGCGCATGCGGGCGACGTTGAGCGCCTGGCGTTCCATATCGACGGCACCCATGTAAACGACGCATTCCATGCCGAAGCGGGCGCAGACGGTGGCGGTGGCGACGCCGTGCTGGCCTGCGCCGGTTTCCGCGATGATGCGTTTTTTCCCGAGGCGCTTGGCGAGGAGGATCTGGCCGATGGCGTTGTTGATCTTGTGGGCTCCGGTGTGGAGGAGGTCTTCGCGCTTGAGGTAGATTTTCGCGCCGCCGAGTTTTTCGGTCCAGCGTTCGGCGAAATAGAGCGGGGTCGGGCGGCCGACGTAGTCGTGGAGGAGGTTGTCGAGCTCGGCTTGGAAAGCGGGGTCGGCTTTGGCGGCTTCGTAGGCGGTGGAGAGCTCCTGAAGCGGAGCCATCAGGGTCTCGGGCACGAACATGCCGCCGAAGTGGCCGAAGTGGCCGGTGGCGTCAGGAAGAGAATAGGAAGCGGTCGTCGCGGAAGCCATTGCGCGGGGAAGATGGGGCAAGGATGGAGAGACGTCCAATCTGATTTGTGGCTGGATTGAGTGGCTAGGGGCAAGGGGCTGGAAAGAAAAGAGCTGCGAACGTGAGCCTTTTTCTTTCTAGCCCCTTGCCCCTAGCCACTTTAAATTATGGCAGCTGCCACTCGGCGCGGTATTTTTCATACTCGGCGCGTGGGAGCAGGACGTAGAGGGGATTCCGCGAAGGATCGATGCGGGCGATGAGGGCGCGGAGTTTCGCTTCGTCCATGGTGGTGCAGCCGGCGGTGGGCTTGGTGCCGCCCGCGCGCCAGATGTGGAAGAAAATGGAGGAGCCGCCGCCAGGGACGACGCGGGGCGGGGCGTTGTGGGCGATGAAGAGCTTCAGCGCGTGGGCGGGATCGGTTTGCTTCATTTGCTGCTTTTTCTCCCAAGCGCTGGCGGGTTCGTGATCGAGGATGACGTTGTAGTTATACTTCGGCGAAGCGGGGTCTTCGATCCAGAGGTCGCGGGAGGTGACTTGGCGGTAAGGGAGGGCGGGGTTTTTCCTGATGGATTTTTCGTAACCCCAGACGCCGCCGAGGGTGAAAACGCCTGCGGGAGAGCGCCAGTCGCTTTCTTTTTTCAGGGCCGCGCCGCGCGGTGCGGGGGAAATGCCGCGTCCCCAGACGAGTCCGCTTTTTCCGAGACGGCCTTTCCATTCGGGACCGGAGGGTTGCCATGCGCCGTCTTTTTTCTCGTAGAAACGGAGGGTGACGTAGCTGGTGTCCCAATGATCCGCGATGCCGACGAGGCACTGGCTGGAGTTTTTCGGAAGCTCGAAGGCGTGGCAGAGCGGGGCGAGCAGGGTGGCGGCGAGGGCGAGGATGAGGGAACGCATGGGAGAAATCAGAGTTTGGAACGGTGGGTGAGGTTGGCGCGGACCTGGCCGATGAAGGTGGAGGCGGTGAAGGAGAGCGGGATGCGGTCTTCATCGTTGCTGAGCCAGAGGGTGGCGGGTCCTTTGAGTTTTTTATAGGGTTCGAGGGCGAGGGTGCGGCGGTTGATTTTTTGGAGGGTGACGGAGAGTTTGATGGATTTTTTGCCTTCGTAATCTTCGTTGCCGAGGGATTTCGCGCGGAAGAGATAGGGCTGGTCGAAGGGCTGGATCACGATGCAAACCGCATCGCCTTGATCGAGTTTCTGGCTGCGGACGTGCAGCATGGCGGTGAAAATGTCATAGACCGGGGCGAAGGCGAAGGAGCGGTCTTTGGTGGAGATTTTCCCGGAGCTGAGGGTTTTGCTGGTTTCGTGGCTGGTGACTTTGCTGTCCGTGAACTGGACGGTGGTGGTGGTGGATTCCTTGCGATCGATTTCGGTGGCCTGGAATAAAGCGGGCTTCAGGGACTTCGGCTGGCTCTCGGACCAGAAGTGATGTTGGTAAGGAAAAAGCGCGGCGGCGGCTCCCGTGCTGTTGGCGGAGGAGCGGACGACGTATTGGCCGGGTTTTTTCGCGTCGGGCGGGGCGAATTCCATTTTTAGATTCCCGGCGTTCATCGTGCCCTGCCAGGAGAGCTGGTAATCAAGGGCAAGCGGGGAAGCGGGGACGGAGAAAGGTCCGGGAGCGGGGGAAGTGAGGTCTTTCGCCCACGAGGGAGCGCTTTGTGCGGAAGCGATGGAAAAGGACGCTTCGAACAAAAAGGCGAGCAGGGAAAGCCGCGGGAGCCAACGTTTCATGATAGCCCTCAGACGTGGGGGTTTCCCAATCTATTCACCTTTGGCGGGAAGGCAACGGATCAGGCAAGGGAACGGCCTGGGCGCGGGGCGGGAGGACGCCGTCTTCATCCGAGGTGGTATCGGAGCTGGTTTCGATGCGTTCTTCGGAAATCGGGAGGGGGCGGAAGGATTCCGAGTGGGTATCGACGCGGAATTCGAGCTTCATGAGATCTCGGTTGGTTTCGGCGATCTGGTCGAGGAGGTCGCGGTTTTCCGTGCGGAGTTTGCGCATTTCCGCGAGCATGCCTTCGTAGAAAGCGCGTTGGCTGTCGGAGATTTCCGGGGCGTTCGGCGTGGTCTTGGCCAAAGCCTCGGGTTTCCCGGATTCCGGTGTCCGGACGGGGGAGGGAGCCGGATTTTCCGCCGGTGTTCGGAGTGGCGCGGGCGGAGGGATCGAGTCGGAGAGAATGGTTTCCCGCAAGGTCCACCAATGGCTGAAGGCCGCGGAAGACATGGCTGCGAGCGAGATTCCACAAATCACTGGTAGGGATGATTTCATCGCGTGCGACGTGGTGCGGGTGGAGCGGGCGTTTGCGGAGCTGCGGTGGCAGGCGCGGCGATTTCGGGATTCGGAAGGGAGACGAGCAACTGCTGGAGCTGATCGACGGCGTTTCCAAGAAGTTTCGCCTCTTCGTCGAGCTGCTGGATGGAGTTGGAAAGGATGGCTCCGATGGTGGCGGTTTGCTGGTAGCCGAGGTTCGGATTGTAGCCGGGCTCGCGGATGGTGAAACTGGTGCTGCCATCCACGGTGGGGACCAGAAGGTGCGGGCGGATGGTGAGGGTGATTTTTTGATCGGGGCCGAGTTCGACGTCTTTTTGGATGAGCGGGACATCGGCCTGGGCTTCAAGCTGCCATCCTGCGGGGACGCTGGTAAGCGGCTTCGGGGGGAATGGAGCGAGGAGTTTGACGGAGCCGGTCTGCATCACGCCTTTGCCGGCCTGGAGTTTTTCGACGTCCACGGTGAGGCGGGCGTCTTCGGTGACGGGTGCGGGGCCGGTGATGGGAGGGGCCGGTTTTTCGGGGCTTTCCGGCTCGGGTGGAGCGGCGGCTGTTGGCGGTTCGGGTTGTGGATTTTCCGCGACAGGGATGGGGACGGTTTTTTCTTCAGCCGCCGGAGGATCGAGCGTGACGTGGACTTCGTTGGGTTTGCCGCCTTCTTCACGTTGGTTGAAACCACGGATCGCTTCCAGCACCGGATCGGCCTGGGGATTTCCATCGGGGACGTTTTGACCGAACGCGAGAAGCGGTGTCAGAACGCCGAGGGCGGCAAGGATGCGGGAGACGTTCATTTTCCGGAAGGTTGGAGTTGGATGGACTGGGGCGCGTTCGGATCGAGCGGGATGGGAGCGGCGGAATTTTGTTGGCTGGCGGGCAGCGACGGGCTGTCGGCGCGGATCTGGCCGGCTGGGATGGAGCGTTCGACCAGGCGGTTCCAAGAGGCGAGAAGAGCGGTGCCTTCGGAGCGGAGTTGGGCGGAACGTTCCTGATAATCGTTGAGCTTGTTCAGCAAAACGCGGGCTTCGATGACATCGGTGGTGGTCCAACGGAGGTTCCGGCTTTGGTAGAGGACGGGGATGTTGAGAATGATCTTGTTCAGTTCGCCGTTCGGGGATTCAGCGGTGAGAATGTGCTGCACGCGGAGGTTGGTTTCTTCGAAGGGCGAGGAGTTGCCTTGGGAAAGTGTAGGAGCGGCGGAAGGCAGCAGTTTTTCCTGAGCCGGGGTGACGATGGCTGCCGGGGTGGTTTTTGCTTCCGGTTTCGGCGGAGTGGCCGCGATGGATGTTGGCGCGGGTTTTGCGGGCGCCTGAATGACACGGATGGGTTTTGAGAGGTAGAGGTAGCAAAAAACGCCGGAGAGCAAAGTGCTGATGGCGAGGAGGATGGGGTAGGCGCGATCACCTCCTCCTGAGCCGCTGCGGCGGGTATTTTTCGGCGATGTTTGCCCGACTCCGAGCGGGGAGGGGAGTGAGGGCATCTTGCCGGTGACAGAGGCGAAGTCAGCCGGGTCATGGGCAGGAAGGGATTTCATGGGGAATCTGCGGGGGTGGATTGGGCAACCGGCGGGCGGGGTTCGGCGGCGACCGCGTAGCTGACGATGGTTTGGTCGGAGACGCCGGGAAAGGTGGTGATTGTCATGGATTCGCGCGAAAGACGCAAGTGGCGTAACACTCCGCCGGATTTGCTGTGAGCTTGCAGGCCGGGAATCACCTCAAGAACGCCGGAGCCGGGGCGCTGGCGGCCGATGCCGTCCGAGCGGTAAATTTCAAACGAGGTGTGGGAATCCGGGTCGTCTTCGGCGGAAACCCGGATGCTGACTCCGTCCGTGTAAACCCGGAAGGCGATGGGTTTCATCGGAATGGGGGTCAGTTGAGAGCCGGTGAGTTTGTAATGCGCCTGCAGCAGGTAGTCGCCGACGTGCTTGAATTCCCCGCCAAACGCGGTTTGGCAGAGAAAAAGCAGGGTGAAAATGGAGAGCCATCGTTTCATTCGCCAACGTCCCAGAGGGAATCGGTTGTGCTGCCGGAGGGGTCGTAAACCGTGTCTCCGTCAAGGAAAACGGGAGGGGAAGAGGTGACGCTGATCGTCAGGTTGGTATTGACGAGCGATTGGACAACGGGGAGGGCGGCCGCGTTGTTCGGAAGATAGGGGATGAGCAAAGCGTCGTTGAGATCCGCGACCGGGGTGGTGGGATTGTCCGCCAGATACATGCGCTGGGCGGTATAGACTTCCCGCAGACTTTCGCCGGCGGCGCGGCCTTTCTGCCATTCGGTGTATTTGCGGAAAGAAAACATGCTCATGCCGATCAAGGTGAGCATGATCATGATGACCACCGTCATTTCCAATAACGTAACGCCTTTTCGCAGACGCGCGGGAATCTGCTTCCGATGCATGGAGATTATTTAAGTTTTTTAAGTTATTTTGAAAAGCTGGAAATTTCCAGACGGCCTCAGCGCGGGGCGCGTAAGGAGAACTGGCGTCTCGCGCCATGGAGTAACGGTGTCTCCACCGGCTCTTGGGGAGGCTTGTTTTCAGCTGCTCTTGGTCGCAAAAAAGCCGACGTGGGCGTCGGCGCTTGTATCTTTCTTTTGACGCCGAATCGCGCTTCATTGCGTATCAGCGATCAAGTGGGTGATCGGGCCTAAATCCTTCCCGATCACCCGGCTCACGGCGGGTTCCTGTCGGCGCTCGAGCCGCTTCACGCGAGCTCATATGGAGTTGGAACCGTCTTGAGCATCTTGGTCACTCAGTTCGAACCGTTACATGAGCCGACGGCTTGCCGGCGAGCTCCCATCACAAGCATGAACGAACCAATATGAAGACATTACCTCATTCCCAATCCGTCGTCCACCTCGGCGTTGATGTCGCCAAAACCGAACTCGTCATCGACTTCAACGGCTCCATCAAACGCTTCCCCAATCACCCCAAAGGCATCGCCGGACTTCTCTCCGCCGCTTCCGCCATGCCCTCCGCCCACCTCGTCTGTGAGGCGACTGGAGGCTACGAACAACCTCTCGTCCAAGCCGCCATGCACGCGGCCATCCCCATCAGCATCGTCCCCGGACAACGCATCCGCAACTTCGCCAAATCCCTCGGATGCATGGCAAAAAGCGACCCCATCGACGCCAAAATCATCTCCCGCTTCGCCGCCGTCTCTTCCCCCAAACCCATGCAAGCCAAGGACTCCGCCACCCTTGCCCTCGCCGATCTCATGCGCGCCCGTGCCGAACTCATCGACTCACGGCTCCGCGAAACCAACCGCCTCGAACATCACACCGACCCCCTCGTCAAACGGCTCTTCCAACGCCTCATCCGCACCCTGGAAAAACAAATCGAGACCATCGACCAACAAGCCGCCAAACTCATCGCCGGCCAACCCGCCCTCGCCGCCGCCGATCAACTCTTGCGCCAAACCTCCGGCGTCGGCCCCCAAACCAGCCGCATCCTGCTTGCCGCCATGCCCGAGCTCGGCTGCGTCGGACGGCGCTCCATCGCCTCACTCGCCGGACTCGCCCCCTTTGACCGGGACAGCGGGAAAATCCAAGGCCGCCGCTTCATCCAAGGCGGCCGCCGCCAGGTTCGCAGCGTCCTCTTCATGGCCGCCATTTCCGCCAGCCAACACAATCCCGTCCTCAAAAGCTTTTACCAACGGCTGCGAACCGCCGGAAAACCCGGCAAGTCCGCCATCGTGGCTGTCGCCCGAAAACTCCTCATCCACCTCAATACCCAAATGGCAAAATTCCTCGGAAATCCTCTTGCCACTTAACACCGTTACTCCATCAACGGACGAGATGTCCGCCATGCGGATTACAAGATCGGGGCGGGACGCCCCTGCAACGGCCTGGGCCAAGATGGCCCAGCCACTTTCTACCAACGCACTCAGCGTTTGAGGATCTCGATCGCTTCCACGAGATTTTCCCGGATCTCGGGATTTTGCCAGAGGTGATGGCAAAGCATGATGGTTGCGATCATCCCGCAGAGAAACAGACATGTGGAAAACAGCGTCCAGGTGAGCGATTTTCCTTCCGGCGCGATCATGCGGGCGAACCACGATTTGCTTTCGACGATTTGGGTGGTGAAAAGTTGTCCGCCGGCATTCAGCGTTGCGATCAACGCCCGCTCGGCTTGTTGGCTTTGCGGAACATAGAGGAATTGATAGCGGCTTCCTTCGGGTGCCTGATAGCGCCGTTTTTTCACTCCACGGGGAAGTTTCGCCGGAGGTCGCATGGTGTAGATATGCGTCGTGTAGACGAATTTCTCGCGAAGCCAGCGGTCGAAGCGGGTGAGTTGCATGGGTGGGGAGAAAAAGTTTTCAGGGTTCGGTTTTCAGGGCATGAGAGGGAGCGCCGGTGTCCCCACCGGCTCTTTTGGAAACACGTTCGAAGAGCCGGTGGGGACACCGGCGCTCCTTTTCTTTCAAATGCCGCTTTGCATCATCTTCGGTCCCATCAGGAAGATCGGGAGGAAGGTGCCGACGAAGACGGCGGCGATGAGCAACACGGCGACGAGCATGACGATGAAGCTCACCACGGCGGTGAAGGTTTCCATGTGATTCTCCAGCTCTTCCTCGTACATCTGCGTGAGCATTTCGAGCTGGGTGTCGATGGTGGCAGATTTTTCACCGATGGCCAGCATGTGGGCGACCTGGGCGTCGGAGGAGGTGTATTTGGAAAAAGCGGTGGAAAGCGGGACGCCGGAGTGTTCGTATTTGTCGGCGGCGGTCCGCAGCTCATCGTAGAACGGGGTGTTTTTCACGCTGTTCGCGGCCACCCGGATGGATTTGGAAAGGTTGATGCCGTTGGAATTCAGCAGGCGGATGGTGGAGAGGAAGGTCATCTGGCGGAGGCTCATGACGAGCAGCCGGAAAAGCCGCCATTTGGACATGGCCACCCCCATGATGAGGGTGCGGACTTTGACAGAAAAGGCGATGGAAAGACCGGCCGCGATGAGTCCGACCACCACGAAGGGCCACACGGCTTGGGTGAAATGGCTGATCTTGAATGAAATCGCGGTGAGGCCGTCGGGTTTCGCTCCCACGCCGCTGAGCATTTCTTCCACCTGCGGGACGATTTTCACCTGGGAAACGATGAAAGCGCCGATCAGGACGGAAATGATCACTCCGGGGGTGATGGTGGCTTTTTTCAGCTTTTTGTTAAACTTGAGCTCGCTGGTCAGCCGCTCGGCAAGGGAGCGGAACGCTTCGTGGAGCTGGCCGGCGTCGGAACCGGCTTGGATCAGACCGATGATCGTGTCGCTGAATTTCCCGGAACGGCGGAAGGCTTCGTGAACGTTGATGCCGGAATTGATGTCTTCGCGGATTTGCAACATCGTATCGACGATGGCTTTGTCCGGCAGCCCGTGGCTGTAATATTTCAGCGCGTCCGCCGTGTTGATCTGCGCGCGCAGCATCGAGTGGAGGCCGCGGAAAATGCTGATCAGCTGCTTTTTGGTGAACTCCTTTTTTTTGGGAGCCGTGAATGAAGCAAGCAGTGACTTCGGCGCGGCGGGTTCGGTCCGGGCGCCGGGCTTGATGGCGGTTGGAGAGGAACTAATCATCGGTGTAGGTCATGTCGATGACCTTGCTGACGGCAGCGAGGTCGGTTTTGCCTTCGCGGAACAATCGCAGGCCGCTGCGGCGGAGGTTCGGCAGTTTTCCTTCTTCCGCGACTTTGATTTCCAGCTCGTAGGGGGACATTTCACCCTTGGAGAGCTGGTCCGATATTTTGGGGGTGATGGGAATGATTTCGAGAATCGCGGTGCGCCCGCTGTAGCCGGAGTGGCGGCATTCCGGGCAACCGCCGTGGCGGGCGGTGAACAGCGGGATGTCCGCCCAGGTGTCATCGAGGCTGAAGGTTTTCCGGTCCAGTTCGGAAACCCCGTTTGTCGGTTCCTTGCAGTAAGGGCAGAGCAGTTTCACCAAACGCTGGGCGCAGGCGGCCTTCAGAGTCTGGGCGATTTTCCAGCGTTCGAGGCCGAGCTGTTCGAAACGTTCGATAATCTGCGATGCTCGCGGGGTGTGGATGGTGGTGAGCACCTTGTGGCCGGTCACGGCGGCCTCGACGGCGAGTTCGGCGGATTCGATGTCCCGCACCTCGCCCATGAGGATGATGTCCGGATCGGACCGCATGAAGGAAGCGATCATCGGCTTGAACTCTTTCGCGCTCTTCAAGTCGCAGTGGGTGATGCCGGCGACTTCGTCTTCCACCGGATTTTCCAGTGTGAGGATGTTGACTTCCGGGCGGTTGAGCTCGCGCAGCATGGCGTTGAGCGTCGTGGATTTTCCCGAACCCGTGGGGCCGGACATGACGATGATGCCGGCGGGGATTTTCATCACCTTGTTCAGGGCGAACATGGTTTCCTCGTCGAAGGCGAGGGTGCCTTTGCCGAGGGTGACATTGATGTTGCTCTTGTCGAGCAGGCGCATGGTGACGTGGTAGCCGCGGTAAGTCCGATGCCGCTCGTAGCGGATGTCGATCGGGCGGTGGAAATACGAAATCGTGAAACGGCCGGAGATGCCGGGAGAGGTGTTCCGGATTTCCGTGGGCAGTTTCATCAGGTTCAGCAGGAACGCGTCCAGGCGGTCCCGCAGTTTCATCGGCAGCTCCACCCGGTTGCAGAGGTCGCCGTCGATGCGGTACATGTAGTAGAAGCTCTCTTTTTCCACCTTGAAGTGAACGTCGGAGGTGCGGGTCTTCACGGCATCCGCCATGATGGTGGCGATGAGCTGGGACATCGGTTCGTCGTAGTCCCGCGTGACGTTGAAGTCGTTGATGTTGTCTTCCACGGCCTCGACATCCATGGCTTCGAGCTGCGAGCGGTCCGGGCCGCTGTTGGTGGAGACCAGCTCGATGGTGCGGCTGATTTCCGAAGCGAGGGTGACGATCTTGATGATCTCATACTGCGGGAAACGCGGGGCGAGATACTCTTCGGGAAGCGCGCTCCAGGGATTGGCGGCGATGACGAGCAGCTTGTTGTCCGGGGTGATGCAGAGCGGTGCGAAATGTCCGCGTGTCATCACGGTGGAATCACAGTTCGCATGGAGGGACGCGTCGCAGAAGTCGGCGACTTTCGGGAAAAACGCGAGGCCGTTCAATTTCGCCAGGGCACCCATGAAAACATAGCGCGTCACCCGGTTCGGCACCTGGTCGTGGGCCAGTTCGGCATAGGTTGCGTCATGGTTCGCCAGTTCCGCCATGATCTGGCGGCTGATCAGCTCGTTGAAAGCGATGCCGTCGAATTCAATCATAGCTCGAAATGCTTGCGGTTGAGGGCGGTCCAGACGTCATGATCCACACGGACGAGGGTGAGAAACGGGCGGATGCCCGTGCGTTCGTAGACGGTGGTGGTGAGGGTTTCCGCGAGGATTTGTGTCGCGACCGGATTGATCGAGGCGAGGCCGATGGAATCCGTATCTTCCGCGTAAATGACCGGGGTTTTCAGGTATTTCGCGGCGGTTTTCAGAGTCGGGAAGGCATCGTAAAACGCGCCCGGAGTGATGAGTTTTCCAGCGAAGGGAACGCTCGGTTGATAGGGTGTCGCGCAAGCGGCCGCCTGTTCGGAAAGCTCGCGGATGCTGGAGACGAGCTGGTCGTCTTCGGTATTGCGGATACGGGCGAGCAGCTCGATGACATCGGCGGGCCGGCTGTGGCGATTCGCGTCGCGGGCCATCAGGATCGCGTCGGAGAGTTCTTTCTGACTGCCTGCCCGGACTTCGAACAACGCGGCGGCGGTGCGTTGGTAACAGGATTCCAGCATGGGACCGAGCGTGCTCGGGAGGGCTGCGTCGGAAACTGGAACGGGAGAGGGCATGGAGGAAGTTTGCTGGTGTTCAGGGAAGAGATGGGGAGCACACGCGCCCCCGCGTGTGGTTTCCGGTGCTCCGCCGGAAACGGGTGGGAATGCGGGAGGGCGTTTGTGAACGGGATGAGGGTGTGAAAGGTGTCGTATAGTGAACGGAGCGCGGGGGCGCGCTCCTGAACACGCGGAGGCGCGTGTGCTCCCCGAAGAGCCGACGTGAACGTCGGCGCTCCATTCACCGGTTTCTTGCGGGGTTGTAGACTTTGTTGCGGCGGGTGGTGCTCGGAGTTTCGTCGGATGGCTCGGTGTAGGAGGATTCCGGGGAGGAAGTGTTGGAAACGGTGGTGCCTTCAGCGGAGTAGAGCGGGGCTTCTTTCGGCTGCATGCCGCGCAGGGTGCGCTTCAGATTCGGCTCGTGGGCCGGGCCGGGATTGTAGGGATCCGCCCACAGGGTGTCGCATCCGAGGGTGGTATTGGCTCGGACCGTGCCGCTGGCTCTGTTGTTCGCGCCGCGGTTCGCGGGGTTATACGATTTCGGGGTGACGATGAAAACAAGGCTGGTGCGTTCCTTGATGGCTTCCTTGCTTTTGAAGAAGAAGTTGATCACCGGAAGATCGCCGAGAAGGGGGATTTTGTTTTTATTGTCGTTTTTCACTTCACCGTAGAAGCCGCCGACGACGAGGGAATAACCGTCCGGCACGCGGGCGAGGGTTTCGATCATGGACTCGGTGACGCGCGGGTATTTGTTGCCGGTTTGTCCCTCGATGTATTCTGCGACCTGGGCGGAACGGGGGCGCATTTTCATCCGCACCGTGCCGTCCGGCAGTAAGGTTGGCGTGACTACCAACGAAATGCCGATCTCCCGGTGGTTTTGAGGGTCTTCGGTGATGGCCTTGTCTCCGGAATCGATCTTGTAACGCACTTCTTCCGTGACGGTGGGATTGCCTCCGGAGGTGCTTTGGGTGCTGGTGGTGGTGATGATGGGAACCCGGTCGATGATGGAAATGGTGGCGGCTTCGTTGTCTTCCGTGATCAAGGTGGGGTTTGAAACCTGGGTGGCGAGCTTTCCTTCGGCGAGGGCGTGGAGCACACCATTGAGCTGGAGGGGGGAAAGGACGAGGTTGTTTGCCGAATTGGCTGTTTCCACGGTGCTCAGGGTGGACCCTGAGGTTGTTCCAATAGCCGCGGCAATTCCGGTGCTGTCGGTAAATGCTGAATCGAAGCCGAAAACGCTGTTCAAACTCCGCGCCAAGCCGAGCGAGGTTCCTGTCTCTCCCAGCGAAGTGCTCCAGTTCACGCCGGTGCGCTCGGCGGCGGAGCTGTTCACACGATAGATTTTGGTTTCGACGATG
Organism: Luteolibacter sp.; assembly: GCA_047605125.1. Classification (GTDB taxonomy): domain Bacteria; phylum Verrucomicrobiota; class Verrucomicrobiia; order Verrucomicrobiales; family Akkermansiaceae; genus Luteolibacter. The sequence continues at coordinate 24,813 of JASGGK010000015.1, read as the reverse complement.
ATCTGGCCTTTGGCGCGGTCGATGCCGTGGAGGAGGTTGCGCGCTTGTTCGATCTTCGCCGCCGTATCGATGATGACGATGGTGTTCGTTTTCGGCTCGAAGTTGACGATGCCGCTGCCCGCGCTGAGCATCGGTTTGATGAGCTCCTTGATTTGAAGGATATCAGTCGGGCGGAGGTAGCGGAGCTGATAGTGGAACTCCTGGCTGGGCAGCTGGCTGAGCTGGGCCTGGGTGAGGGCGTAAATGGTGCTGCCTTTGATGTGGAGGGAGAGGCCGTACATGAAGGCGAGCTCTTCCATCTGCTGGAGTGGGTTGCCATCGTTGAGGTGGCCGGTGACGAGGTAGTCCGGGCCGCTGATTTTCGCATTGTGGAAGTATTGGCGGCCTGCGGATTTGGCGAGGAACTCGAAGATGTCATTCAGAGCGGCGTCCTTGATGATGTAGCCGTCGGCGGAATCCTCGATTTGTTTTTTCTGCTGTTCCAGAGGGCCGAAGGCATTGGCGACGGGTGGAGCGGTCGGGCTCGCGGGAGCGGCTGGCGGCGGTGCGGAGGCCTCGGGTGCCGGTGGCGGGGACAGGTCGGATGAAGGAACGGGAACCGGGATATTTCCGGCGTTGGCCGGATCGGGTGCCGCTGTTTCCACAGGCACCACCGGCTCGATCAAGGGTTCCTGGGTTTGCGCCTTCAAGGTTCCGGGATAAAGAAAGGCGAGGGATAGGGCGAGCAAGGGACGAGCTTTCATAGGGAGAAGAAGTTTGCCTGTTTTCAGTGTTCAGTTTTCAGGGAAGAGGAGAGGAAGTGCCGGGTGATCGGTGATCAGTAGAAGAATTTCAGAGTTCGATGTTGGGCGTTCGATGTTCGGACTCTTCTCTTGTGTCTTGCATCTTTAAGTCTTCTGTCTTTTCACGGATTCGCGTCGAGATCGAGCGGTATGGGGGCGGGCTCGGCCGCGCGTTGCATTCCGGGAACGCCGGAATTGGATGAACCGGAACTTATTCCGGCGGGCATGCCGGAGAGAGTTTTTTGAGCCGTTTCTCCAGTGGCGGGATTGACGAAGGTGATCCGGCTGGAACTGATTCCGGTGACGGTGACTTTCAGGATTTTGCCGTTAATGCTGAGTGGAAGTTGATCGCCTTGGTTGACGGTGTGGCTGCCGATGAGGAATTTTTTCTCACGCGGCATGATGGTGCTGATCGGCAACTTCTCAATGATTTGGGATAGGGTGATTGCAGAAACGGCTGCTTTCTCCGCCAGAAGGGTGTTGGCTTTTCTAGCGTTTGTTTCTTCAGGATTTTGAAATGCGCCGAAGGGGTCGGTCTCGCGGTTTTTCATCGCCAGGGTGTTGAACGTCGCCCGGAGATATTCCTCGATTTTATCTCCCTGATAGCGGGAGGGTTTCGCTTCAGGAAACGGCGGTATGGCAGGAGGGGCGGGAGTCTTGGGGATATTGAGCGGCTGGGCGAGGAGAAGGGCGGGGGAAAGGAAGAGAACGCCGAATATCGAACGTCCAATATCGAACCTCGAACGGGAGGGGAGCACACGCTCCCCCGCGTGTGGTTTCCGGCGCCCCGCCGGAAACAGGTAGGAAGGCAGGAGGGTGCTTGTGACCGGGATGGGGGTGTTGAAGGTATCGCGCAGCGGATGGAGCGCGGGGGCGCGCTCCTGGACACGCGAGGGCGCGTGTGCTCCCCGTGAAGCGCCGACGTGAACGTCGGCGCTCCCTGTTCGGGATTCGATGTTGGATGTTGGACGTTCGATGTTCATATGGATTGGGCCGGTGGGGATACCGGCGCTCCGTTCATTGTTCCCATGAAGTGTAGCTGACCTGGACGTTGAGGAGGGATGCCTGGTTCTGGCTGGGGTCGATTTTCAGCTCCTGAAGCTGCAACTGCGGCATTTGGGTTTCGAGGGAGAGGAAGGCTTTTTGCACGCTGCGGTAAGTGCCGCGGAAGGCGAGGCGGATTTGGGAGCTGTTTTGGGAGGTAGCGGTGGCGAGGCCGGACTTGCTTTCATTCCGCTCGCTGGCGGTGAGCTGGAATTCCTTGGAAGGAAGTTTGGAGGAGATCTCGGACACGCGGGTGTTCACGCTGGCGATGGATTCGTTTTGCTTGGCGATGTTTTCCATCCAGCGGGCGAGGTGGGGGCGTTTTTCGGTGATTTGTTTTTCGAGCTGGTTGGAGGCGTTGTAGCTCATGCTGTAGCCGGCGTATGCCTGCCGCTTGGTGGCGAAGGAGGATTCCACCTCGCTTTTGGCGTACAACAAGCCGCCGATCACCGCCGCCGCGAGAAGCACGGGAAGCAGGAAGCCGAAGAAGATGATGGATTGTTTGTACATGGAGAGGTGCCGGGTGATCAGGGGAGAGGGGTGGGGAGCGCCGGTGTCCTCACCGGCTTTTTGGGAGGAGCGCATTGGGAAAGAGCCGACGTGAACGTCAGCTCTCCGTGAGCCGGTGGGGACACCGGCGCTCCATTCGGTCTTGTCTTTTGTCTTTTTATGGCGCTTTGGTGGTGTTGAGGGCCATGGGATCGGTGGCTTCGAAGCGCTGGGTGATGGTCATGTCGAAGGTGAAGGGGTAGTTGCTTTCTCCGGTGGATTCCGCAGGGGAAAGGTCGGTGGCGGGAGCCTTGAAGGAAGAGTTTTCGGCGGTTTTGATATTGATGACGAGGCTGCGGGTCGGCAGATCGGTGCGGTAGGACTCGTTGCCGGTGAGTTTGGCGATCTTCATGAAGTGGGCGGAGACGGCATCGCGGTTGTTCAGGGAGTTGAGGAAATCGAGGGCGTTTTCCCTGGCGCTGCCGGAGATTTTCCACTCGCGGACGATTCCGGCGGTGGATTTGTTCGCGGCGCCTTTTTTTCCTGTGGCGGCGGAGGTGGAGTCCGGTTTTGCGGAGTAGCTGTAGGATTTCACCTTGAGGCCGGAATCCGGAGGTGCGAGACGGGCGAGGGCTTCCATTTCCACCCAGGCTTTCGAGCGGTCCGCCAGAAGGTTGTCCCAGGCGGCGGACTTTTGTTTTTCCTGATTGAGCTTAGCGGTTTTCTGCTGGAGGGCGGTGGCGGTGGAGGGTTTGAAGTTCCACGCTTCATCGTTGAAGATGCGGATGGCACCGAGGGCGATCCAGCCGAAGGTGAGGAAGGCGAGCAGGCCGAGGGCGTAGCGGAAGAACTTCGCGCCGCGCAGGAGTTTCATTTCTCCCTGGCTGGGGTAGACTTCGCTTGCTCCGCGTGGTTCAGGAAGGAAATCCTGGGTGGCCCAGTTTTCCGAGGCGAGCCGGGAGAAGGTGAGGGAGGAGGTTTCCGGCGGGGCGCCGGAAACGGCACGCGAGGGCGCGTGCGCTCCCCACGAAGAGATCGGCGGTTCCGCCGCCCAGATTGGAAGCTCTTGTTGGGAAGGAAGCTGGATTTCCTCCACGCGGTTGTTGGGGAAGGTGAGCTTGAGATCCGCGATGAGGGTGGGATCGATGTCCGGGGAAAGCGGCAGGAGATAGAGATCCGGCTCGATGAATTCGAGGGCGGCATTGGTGGTGAGGAGCGCCTGGCGGAAATTATTCGGGCGGCGTTGTCCCCGGTGTTGCAGGGAGCGGATGAGGACGAGGTTCGCCTCGGCATTGAAGAAGGCCATGGCGGTGAACCATGGATACTGGAGGATGGCGACGAAGGGTTTTCCGGGAGTGGGCTTGAGGCTGGCGCCCAGTCCCTTGAGCGCCACCAAGGGAGCGCTCAGCGCCTGGGTGACGATCGGGAAATTTTCGTTTTCCGCTGCGGTGCGGAAGGCCTGGAGGAAATCCGCGTGGGCGTGTGAAAGGTGGATGGTGGTGCCTGCGAGGGAATGGCTCCCTCCATCGTAGGGGATGAAGCGCCAGCTCGCCTGATTGGCGGCGGAGTCCGCGAGAATGGCGGCGGGATCATTGATCGCCGCTTGCTGGAGTTCTGAAAGATTCTCGTGGTGGCTGTATTCCGGCTTGAGCTCGGCGGTGGCGAATTCATCCGCGATGTGGAGGACGACGCCGAGGGACTTCGCCCGCGAATTCCGGGCTTGCTCGATGATGCCCGTGATCCATGCGTCCCGTACGTTCGGATCGCCTAAAATGGATTGTGTCAAGGCGGGGGCGGCTCCCCACGCGTTTTCCCTGGCGCTGTAGTAGAAGCTTGAAAGGGATGCTCCATCGATCCGCAGGTGCAGTTGGTTCTCCAAGGCAAGCGCGGGCTGATACCAGTCCGGCTGGGAGGCGCGGCTTGTCTTTTTCAGAATGGTTCCCGCTTGTTTGTAGCGTTGGAACTCGTTCAGGGACGCGGGATGGAGATAGGATGACAAGAGTTTGTAAAGTGAAAGAGATGCGGCGGACTTGAAGCAAGGGATCTCCCGCCCGCGCGAGGCAGACGGGAGATGGGAAGATCCGGTGGATCTTATAACGAATTACCAGTTGGCGTAGTCGGTTGAACCGTTGGTGAAGCCGTAATCACCGGTAAGATTGTTGGTGACGTAGAGCGTGCCTTGCTCAGGAACAACGGAGAGGTAAGTATAAGCGTCCAAGTCGGCGGGAGGGGTCGGTGTTTTGAGGTAACCACTTGATCCCGTCTCACTCATGATGGTTGCGGAGTCGAGTGTTGCTCCATCGTTGAGGGCGTTCATGTTGGCATGGCCGCGGACGGCTTGTTGCACGTTGCGGATGTTCATGATGTTGGCGGCACGGTCCGAGCCTTTCTTCCAGGCGCGGGCACCGACGAAGAGGATGGAGATGAGGGAGAGCAAGACGAGGATGACGACGGTCAGTTCGAGCAGGGTCATGCCGGACTTGCGGGCGATGTTGCGGGTATTCAGTTTCATGGTGTGTGTATCAGTTTTTGTTTCAGGGTGTAAACGAGGTGTTTCAGTCGAACGGTGGCCACTCTAGCGGTGGGGCGCGGCGATCTCAATTACGTGATCGGGTGTGCGTTTCCGCGTAGGGTGGATCGTTCTTCTTTCGGTCGAACGCAGCCACTGTATCCCGTGGATCCGAAGCCGCCATTACGCGAAGACGGGAGGATTGGAGTGGTTGGTTTTTGCTGGAGAACACGGCGTTTGCAGGGTGTTGTTTATGTGGGGAGAGAGGAAGAGAACGTTGAACATCGAACGCCCAACATTGAATGTTGAAAGGGGAGCACGCGCGCCCCCGCGTGTTGTTTCCGGAGCCTCGCCGGAAACGGGTGGTAAGGCGGTTGGGCGTTTGTGAACGGGATGAGGGCGTGGAAGGTATCTGGGAGAGAACGGAGCGCGGGGGCGCGCTCCTGAACACGCGAGGGCGCGTGTGCTCCCCGTGCTCTCAAAAAAGGTCGTTGTCATTTTTGTTGAGCTTGGCGTTGAGGAAGGTGTCCTGGGAGATGAGGCCCTGGGAGACGAGGCGTTTGAGGTTTTTATCCCATTCGACGTTGCCGGTGCGCTTGATGGCGTCCTGCAACATGTGGGAGCCGCGCGCGTAGCCGCCGATGGCGCTGGAGACGGAGTCGTCGTTATTTTGGAGAAACTCGTAGGTGAGGACCTTGCGCTGGGTGCCGTTGAGGAGACCTTGGGAATGGATGACGATAAGGATTTCCGATAGGCGGCTGAGGACGGCGGGGTGGCTTTCCGCCGGATAGAGCTCGAGAATCCGGCCGATGGTTTTTACGGCGCCCGTGGTATGAAGGGTGGAGAGCACGAGGTGGCCGGTCTGGGCGGCTTCCATGCAGGTTTCCATGGCCTCGCGGTCGCGGATTTCTCCTAGCAGAATGATGTGGGGGGCTTTCCGCAGGACGTCTTTCAGGCCTTGGCGGAAGGAATGGATGTCGCGGCCGACTTCCTGCTGGGTGACGATGCTGGGGCAGGGGATGCGGTGGCCGGGGTATTCCGGGTCCGGCATGTCTTCGGGATACTTGTATTCGATGGGGTCCTCGACGGTGACGATGTGCTTCGGATGGTAGCGGCGGACCCAATCGATGAGGGAAGCGAGGGTGGTGGATTTTCCGGAACCGGTGGGACCGGTGACGAGGCAAAGGCCGGCGCGTTTGAGAACGGCGGAGCGCAGGCTGGCGATGGTATCGGGATCGATGCCGAGGGTTTCGAGTTCGGGGATGAAATCGTTGAGAATCCGGCAGGTGACGCCGAGGCCGGAGGAGCTGAGGTGGGCCTGGATGCGGAGGCGGCCGGATTTTTCGCCGTTGTTTCCCATGGGGATGCCGTCGCAGGAGAAGTCGGCGACTTTGGTTTCGGCGAATTCGCGGATGGCGGCGGCGATTTTATCTTCTTCCCGTGCTTCGACGGCGGAGGCGTTGCCGAAGCCGTGGCTGCCGCGTTCGCGGTTGCGGATGAGTTCCTTGAGGATCTCATCCATGTTGATGGCGGAGAGGATGCCGAGGAACTCGAGTTTCTCCATGCCCTTGTTGGTATGGATGTAAACGGGGCGGTGGGCGCGCATCTGGATGTCGGAGACGCGGAGTTCCTTGCAGACGCGGAAGATGACGCCGAGGAGATCGCGGCCATGCATCGAGTCATGGAAATGAGCCTGCGGCGGCGGAGGCGGTGCTCCGTGCGGCTGAGGCGGATGCTGGATGGCGGAGTGCATGGGAGAAGTGCCGGGTGATCGGTGATCAGTGATCGGTGGAAGAGGGGGATGGAGCGCCGGTGTCCTCACCGGCTTTGTGAGAGAAGTGCATTGCGGAAGAGCCGGTGGGGACACCGGCGCTCCATGAGCGGACGTGGACGTCGGCGGTCTTTTCGAGGCGCTGGATGGTGGCGGCGGCGGTTTCACGCGTTTTCACGACGAAGGAGAGACGTTCCTGGCATTCGTGGACGCGCATGGAGGAAAGGAGGTTCCAGTTTCCGGTTTTTTCCCAACGGGCGGAGAGTTGGTCGTAGCGTGCGAGGCAGTAGTCCATCAGCTTCAGGTGCTCTTTCATTTGAGCAATGGTGAAGACGGGATGTTCGGAATGTTGGTCCTGGAACATCAGGAGGAGGATGTTTCCCGCGGCGGCGGCGGCGGTAAGGGCCGGGCGGGGGTCGTTTTTTTCCTTGAGGCAGTATTGGATGGTCCGTTCGGCGAGTTGAGCGGCTTCGCGGGTGAGGATCGGGCGGGTGCCGATGGCGGGCTCGGTGAGGAAAAAGTGATAGGCGTTGAAGTTGCTGTAGTTCGCGGGATCGAGCTGATAGGCGAACTTGAGCTGGTCTTCTGTCTTGCGTCGGAGGTAGAGATCGAGCGCTTTGGAAGGGCGGGCGGCATTCGTTCTTTCGACGGTGCCTTTGCTCAGGCTGTCGATGAATGCGGTGAGATTCGCGGGGGATTTTTTCCCGGTGGTTTCCGGAGGGGTGTAGGAGACGGCGCCATGGTCGAAGGTGGTGGCGATCGGGCTTTGCATGGCCATGGCGAAGACTTCGCCGTAGGGGCTTTGGCAGATGCCGAAGGGATTGACCGGCGAGGAAATTTCGTTGTTCCGAATCAGGAATTTGCTGCCCGTGATCCATGCGCCAGCTCCTGCCGCGATGAGCAGAGTCGTGATGGAATGGTTGAGCGCGCGGGACATGTCAGCTTGAAAGCTTGGTGCGGAAGGAGAGCCGGGAAATACCGCTGTAAACGGCAAGAATGCCGGTGAAATAAAGGGCGGCCTGCCAAAAGACGGAGGAGGTGAGAGCGCCGGATTTGAAGTAAAGACGCTGGGTGAGATCGGCGAGGTGGTAATGCGGTGAATAGAGCCAGATGCCTTGCAGGAAGGGATTGGCTTCGAGTTTCAGCATGTTGTCGAGATAGCCGACGCCATAGAGGCCGTAGAGGGCGAGGCCCGCGGTAATGACGAATCCCGCGATGCTGCCAAAGCGGGATGACAGAGCGATGGCGAGTGCGACCAGCGGACAAACGGCGAGGAGGAAGAGTGCCACGTATTGCGCGTTGAGCAGCCACCAGGCTCCTTTTTCCGCTGGATTCGCTGGCATGGCACCCGTCAGGCAGACGATCGCCGTGAGCAGGGCGAGGGGGATGATGAAGGAAATTACCGCGAGCCAGATTTCCAGCAGTTGCCGGGTGGGAGAAAGGCCGGTGGTTTGGAAGTATTCGCCGATGCCGGATTTGGCATTGTCTTCCCCTTGTTTCGCGGCGGTGAAGAGTCCCCAAACCAAAGCACTGACCCAAAGCAACGCCCAAGCGGCCTGGATGCGTGCTGGCTGGACGAGGATCGGTTTTTCCGTCGCGCTGGAAATCCATGGCAGGGCGAATGGCAGCACTCCGACGGCAAAGGCACAAATCGCCCACGCCTTCCGGCGGAAGATGGTGGCGAGTGTGAGTTGGTAGAGTCGCATGGGCGGGAGAGGTAGGGGAGCGCTGACGTTCACGTCGGCTCTGGTCCATGAGCCGACGTGAACGTCAGCGCTCCATGGAAGAGGCGTGCTTGCTCGGGTCTTGTGTCTTCTGTCTTCAAGTCTTCTGTCTTTAGTTGAGAAGTGCTTTCAGGCTGCTCCAGGTCTGGTTTTCAGATTGCAAGTGGCGGGCGTGTTTTCCTTCGATGACGAGCGCGCTGGGCATTGGCATGGAGTCGTAGTCCGGATGGCAGCTCACGAGGCGGAGGACGTTTTCGGAAGAGCGGTTCCAGATTTCCTCGAAAGCCTGGCGGGCGAAGGCGTCGAGACCGCTGAAGGGCTCGTCGAGCAGCAGAATGTTTCCCTGATCCGGCTTCACGGAAAACTCGGCCATGATCAGGCTGGTTTTGCGCCGGTTGCCGGTGGAGAGACGGCTGTAGGGCTTTTTGACATCGAGTTCGATGTCCTTCGCCAAGGTGTGTGCTTCCTGAACGCGGTTTTTGGGAAGAAGCGTTTTGAAAACGGTACCCGGAGTGATTTCGGGATCGAAGCGGAGGTCTTCCGGCAGGTATTGGAAAAAGCCGCCGGTTTGGAAATTCCCGCGCAAAGGCTTCAGCGAGCGCGCGAGGGTGCGCAGCAGGGTGGTTTTTCCCCGGCCGTTCCGCGCGATGAGGAAATGGGTGCCGCCGCCGAGCGAAACCGGGTTTTCAAAGCCCGCGAGCGGTTGGTCGTAGCCGATTTCAAGACCGGATTCGAGCTTGATAAAGGGTGTGGGTGTGGGCGGCATACGGATGCGCGGAAAATGGTTCGGACGCATCACTTGCAGCAAATTTAAGATTGATAGTCAAGTTTTATTAACTATTGATGATTGCAAAATGAGCGGCCGGAAATGGGGGCGCCGGTGAGGGGATTGCATGCGAGGTTTCCGAAAGAAGCTGACGGAAAAAAGCGGCGTGGCGGGGTCATGCTCCGAAACGCACATTTTCTGCGTGACGACGCAGGAGGGGGGTGTCACAAGGCCGCAGGCAAAATATGGCGGGCAAGCTTACTTACCAACAGGCCGGAGTGGACACGCGCAAAGCGGCAGCACTCGTGGGAGACATCGGCACTCATGTTCGCCGGACACAGCAACAGCGGAAACTGTGGGGAGCCTTCGGGCTTTTCGCCGCCTGCTACGATCTGAGCGGCTACAAGGAGCCGGTGATCATGACCGGTTGCGATGGCGTGGGCACCAAGCTGGAGCTTCTGCTTGAGCATGATCTTCTGGAAACCGCAGGCAAAGACCTCGTGGCGATGAGCGTGAACGACATCCTCACCACCGGCGGCGACGCGTTGCTTTTCCTCGATTATATCGGCATCAACGCGCTCGATGAGGAAAAAATCACCCGCTTGATCGCAGGCATGGCCGATTATCTCGAAGCCTGCAACTGTATCCTCGCGGGTGGCGAAACGGCGGAAATGCCGGGAATCGTCCCCGCCGACGTGATCGAGCTTTCCGGTTTCTGCATCGGCTGCGCGGAAAAATCCGATCTCATCGATCCGACGACCGTCGCCGTGGGCGACGTGCTCATCGGTTACGCTTCCGACAGCATCCACGCGAACGGCTGGTCGCTCGTGCGCCGCGTGCTCCGCGAATTCCCCGGCGAAGTTTCCGAAGAAGAACTCTCCGAGTGGCTGAAGCCGACGCGCCTCTATCATGACGTCACCGGCGATTTGAAAAAATCCGGAGTGAAGCCGAAGGCCATGTCCCACATCACCGGTGGCGGTCTTCCGGAAAATCTGGAGCGTCTGTTCCGGGGCATGGGCGCCGATCTGGAAATTCCTCGCTGGGAACTTCCGGGTATCCAAAAACTTCTTTCTCACGTGGACGCGGAAGACCGTTTCCACACCTTCAACATGGGCATCGGCTGGGTGGCGATCGTCGCCGAGTCCGACGTCGAAGCCGCTCTCAAAGCGGGCAACGGCGGCACCGTGATCGGACGAATGGTTCCTCAAGAAGGGGTCCGCGTTCGCGTTGCAGGAGAATGATGTTAAGATCCACCCACGAATGAGCGATTTCCTCAAACACGAATGCGGGATCGCGGCAGTGCGACTTCGCAAGCCGCTGGCGTATTACTACGATAAATACGGCACCTGCCTCTGGGGGCTGAACAAGCTGTTCCTTCTGATGGAGAAACAGCACAACCGCGGCCAGGACGGCACCGGCATCGGCAGCGTGAAGCTGAACATGCCCATCGGCCATTCCTACGTGCACCGCCGCCGCGGCACCGAACAGGACGCGCTGGCCCGTCTTTTCCGGAAGGAGATCAAGGACTTCTACAAAATGTCCCGCAAGGGGCTGCTCAATCACAAAGACCCGGAGAGCGTCAAAGCGAACTTCGACTTCGGCGGGGAAATCCTCGTCGGCCACCTGCGTTACGGCACGTCAGGCGAATTCGACGAAGGTTCCTGTCATCCCTACCTGCGCCGCAGCAACTGGCCGACGCGCACGCTGATGGTGATGGGGAATTTCAACATGACCAACACCGGCGAGCTGAACAAAGTGCTCATCGATCGCGGCCAGCACCCGGTTTTCGGCACGGACACCCAGACGGTGCTCGAGGAAATCGGCTATCACCTCGATGAAGCGCACACCGATCTTTACCGCCATTTGCGCGATGAAGGCATGCCCGGTGCGGACATTCCGGAGAAAATCTCCGCAGCACTCGATGTTCCGAAGCTCATCTCCGAGTCCGCGCAATCCTGGGACGGTGGCTATTCCATCTGTGGCGTCATTGGAAATGGCGACATGTTCGTCATGCGCGACCCGCGCGGCATCCGCCCATGCCACATGCTCATCACCGATGAGGTCATCGCCTTTGCCTCCGAACGGGTGCCGCTCATGACGGTGTTCGAAGTCGATGCGGACCAGGTCAAAGCGGTCGATCCCGGTTCCGTGATCACCATCAAGTCCGATGGCTCGATGACGGATACGCCTTTCGCGCCGCCGCAAAAATTCACGCCGTGTTCCTTTGAGAAAATTTATTTCTCACGCGGCAACGACCCGCAGATTTACCGCGAACGCAAGGCGATGGGGGCTTCGCTGGTGCCGCAGGTGGTGAAGTCCATCGGTGGCAAATTCGACAAAACCGTTTTCTCCTTCATCCCGAACACGGCGGAAACCGCCTATCACGGATTGATGGACGGCCTGCGTCTTTTCCGCCGTCAGGAAGTGAGATCGTCACTCCTGCAGGCGGCATCCGAAGGCGCGCTCACGCCGGAGCTGGTGGATGATCTCATTCTCCACAACTGGCCGCGCGGAGAGAAAATCGCCCACAAGGACATCAAGATGCGGACCTTCATTTCCCAGGAAAAAGGCCGCGACCAGCTTGTTTCCCACGTTTACGACATCACCTACGGAGCGGTGAAACCGGGTGATTACCTCGTGGCGCTCGACGACTCGATCGTGCGCGGCACGACGCTGAAAAAATCCATCCTCAAGATCCTTGCCCGCACCAAGCCGTCGAAAATCGTGGTGTGTTCCACCGCTCCGCAAATCCGCTACCCGGATTGCTACGGCATCGATATGTCCGAGCTTGGAAAATTCATCGCCTTCAATGCCGCCGTCGCGCTGCACCGTCGTGCGGGCCGCCAGGGCTTGCTCGACAAGATATACGAAAAGTGCCGCGAAGAGCTGAAGCGCCCCGCGAACGAGCGCCGCAACCGCGTGCAGGAGGTTTACGAAGCTTTCACCGATGAGGAGATTTCCTCCGAGATCAGCCGGATGGTTTACCCGGATGACATTGACTGGAACGGAGAAGTGGAAGTAATCTTCCAAAGCATCGAAAACCTCCATGCCTCGATCAAAGGGCCGTGCGGTGACTGGTATTTCACCGGAAACTACCCGACGCCGGGCGGCTACTCGATGGTGAACTCCGCCTACATCCGCTGGTATCAAGGCATCGGCGGCCGCAGCTACGATCTACCGCTGTGATTGAAAAGGAGCGCCGGTGTCCCCACCGGCTCTTCTCTCAGCTAGCCGGTGAGGACACCGGCGCTCCATTCAAAACCTCCTCGGGCGCGTGAGCGACGCCATCCGGCTTTTCCGCGAGCAAGTGTTCTTCATCGTGATAGCCCCACGTCACGGCGAGGGTTTTCATGGATGAACGGCGCGCGGTTTCCAGATCGATGGTGGAATCTCCGATGAACACGCAGTTTTCCGGAGAAACGCCGAGTTTTTCCGCCGTGAGCAGGGCCCCGGTGGGGTCCGGTTTATGTGGGATTCCCGGTTCCTGGCCCTGCACGTGACCGAAGCGGATTTCCGGAAACAACTGCAATGTGATCGCCGTGGTGAACGGATGCGGCTTGTTGGAAAGCACCGCCAGCCGATGTCCGGCTTTTTGAAGGGCGGCCAACATTTCACGGATGCCGGGGTAAGGGATCGTGCCCTCGGGCCACGTTTGGTCGTAATCTTTTTTGAACACCTGCTCCACTTCGTCGATCAGTGATTCCGGACTTCCCGCTGGCACGGCGCGCTGGATTAAAACCCGCGAGCCATTGCCGATGAAGCGCCGGACGGCGGCGGAATCGTGCTGGGGTAATCCATGGCCGGCCAGTGCCAGATTCAGGGAATGCGCGATTCCGGGCAGGGAATCCACCAACGTGCCATCGAGGTCAAAAATCAATCCGCAGCTCACGCGCGGGACCGTAAGGAGTCACGACACTCTTGTCGTGCCAATTTCCTCATTTCAAACCGATCAGGGAAACCAGCTCATTGTCGCTGAACCGATCGAGATGATCCGCCGCCGCAAGCAGGGTTTCGGTTTCCATTTCATCCTGAATCGCCGCGTAGTTTTCCGTGGTTGCCGTTTGTTGGGCCACTTGGGGAATCGAGGGAGCGGGGGAGCTGTTGAAATGAGCGGCCACCATCACGATCGCCGCCGCAGAAGCGACCAGACCGCTGACGGATGCCGGGAAAAACCAACGTTTCCAAGCGGGTTCTTCCGGTTCCATGAGCTTCGCCGCACGCACGGTGTCCTGGGCGAAGCGCGGGCTGGCGGTCACCGGTTTTGCCTGATCGAGCAGCTTCCAGACGGCATCGGATTCCCAGGAATCATCGGATGGCATTGGCTCGTGTTTCATGGTCGGAAGGGGTAATACGGCGGAGTGAACACGGCTGAAATTCGAAAGTTGCGCCATCTTCATGAAAAATTCAGGAAAAGGCCGGGAGCGCCGATGTCCACACCGGCTCATTTGTCTCAAACCCCGCGCTTGTCCCCCCAAATCCGGATATGCAGCCGGTCCGCGAACCGGTAGTTCCGGTCCCGGCAAAGATCCGCCAGCCATGGACTGGTTTTCTCGATTTCATCCGGTGTGCGGCCCTCCGGCATCAGCAAAACCTGGGATTTTGAAATTCCATGTTCCGCACAAAGCGCCTCGATTTCCTCCAAATCCTCCGGTGTGGCGACCACGAATTTGAACCACGCTTTTTTCGTCGATGCGAAAAACCGCAGCGCCTCGGGCTTGATCCGCAGGTTTTCCGCCATCAGCGAGTTTGAGAGCTTCGGCGAAACGTTGAACTGGTCCACCGCTTCCGCGAATTCCGCCGATGGCACGCGTGTGCCGTTGGTTTCCACTTCGAAGGCATGTTGCGGATTCCGGTTGCGCAAAATCCGGATCAGTTCGAGAAACTCCGGCTCCTGCAACAACGGCTCGCCGCCCGTGATCACCGTGCGGTCACACCCATAACCCAGAATTCTCCGTGCCGCCTCACGGGGCTCCATTTCAAACGTCACGTCTTCCCGCCGGTGCTTCGCGTAGCCCGGCAACGCGTCTTTTTCATGCTGCCACGGTGTTCCTTCGAAATTCCACGTGTGATCCGTATCGCACCACGAGCAGTGGAGATTGCAGCGCGAGGCGCGGATAAACACCGCCGGAGCGCCGACGTTGACGCCTTCGCCCTGGATGGTGTGGAAAATTTCGGGTCCGTCCCCGAGCTTGGCTAGTTTCATGGCTGCTCCGAACAAACGGACGAACGCAGATGGACATGGATTTTGCAACCCTTACTCTACCGCCATGAGCATCATCACCCGCCGCGGAGACTCCGGAGAAACCGACCTGCTGTTCGGCGCACGCATCGCAAAAACCTCTCTCCGCATGGAAGTTGTCGGCACCATCGACGAGCTCAACGCCGCTCTCGGTCTGGCCCGTGCTATGGCTTCGCCGGAAATGGTCGCACTCATCGACGGCATCCAATCCCGGCTTATCGGCCTGATGGGCGAGCTCGCCACGCTTCCTCAGGATGTGCCGGAATATCAGGAAAAAAACTACCCGCGCATCACCGACTCCGATGTTGCCTGGATCTTCGAAACCGCGACCGCTTACGAAAAACGCGGCATCCGCTTCACCGGCTGGGCCATTCCCGGAGCGGAAGGTTCGCTGGGCCGTGCCGGTCTCGATTTTGCCCGTACTGTTGCCCGCCGCGCCGAGCGAAATGTCTGGAAACTCCACGAATCCGGCGAGCCGGTGAGCGAATCCATCCGATTGTTTTTCAACCGATTGTCCGATCTTTTATGGATTCTGGCGCGGGTCGAAAATCCGGCGGAGGAAAAATGACGGAAACGGGCAAGAAATGGGTTGCCAAGCTCCGATCCGCTTCCTAGCTTCCGCCCACCACAAAAGGGCAGGTGTCAGAGTGGTCGAATGAGCACGCTTGGAAAGCGTGTGTGCGTGAAAGCGTACCGAGGGTTCGAATCCCTCCCTGTCCGCCATCTCAATTTCAATGAGTTGGAGAAAAAGTGTGCTTTTCGGTGTGCTTTTTCCGTAGCGAGGGGGCCAAATGGACCTCATTGAGCGGGCTCGGAAGTTGCTTCAGAGCTGCGAGCCTTCTGTTTCGGGCTCGAATGGGCACAACAAGCTGTTGGCTGCGGCTTGTGCGCTGGTAAATGGCTTTGCGTTCGATGATGCGCTGGCTGAGCGTTTGCTGCTGGAGGAGTTTAACCCACGGTGTTCACCGCCGTGGAGCGAGCGGGATGTGAAGCGGAAGGTGCAGCAGGCTCACAAGTTTAATTCGGAGCCGCGCGGACATCTGATCGGCGCGGGGAATCATAAAACGGGAAATTACTCGTCGCCTGCGCAGTCGTACGCGCAGCAGCCGGAGCGGCTGAAGAAACGGCAGGATTTCGACGGGCAGGCGTTGAAGGCGATGATGCTGCGCGGCTTCCGCCCGTCCTTTAAGTGGCTGGCCGAATTGAGTCCGATCGATCCGCGCAAGGTAACGCCGTGGGAGTATCTCGATGCGATTTTGGAGCCGGGCGAGAAGACGCTGATTTTTTACGAATTCACGAGCCAAGGGGAGTTTGGGCATGTGGCTGGTGCTCCGGGAACGCTTTACCGGGCGGGAAGCCGCCCTGGGCAGAAGCCGGAAGTGGTCGAATCATATCCTGACAGTGGCCGCGTGGGGGCGTGGTATTTGCCGAATCCGCTGGATGGTAAGTGGTGGCCTTCGGATCGGGTGGATAAGGCGGGTAATGCAATTCTATCAAGGCGGATGGGCCGCTCGGTGACGAGCTGGCGATATTTGCTCTTGGAGAGTGACGATGCTGATCCTGATGATTGGCTTAATTTGCTGTGCCAGCTCCCGCTGCCAGTGACGGCGCTTTACACTTCGGGTGATCGGTCGATTCATGCGCTGATCCGGATCGAGGCGCAATCGAAGGGTGCGTTTGATGCTTTTCGTGACCGCTACATGCCGATTTTATCGAGGCTTGGCGCTGATCCGGGAGCGATCACCGGCGTCCGATTGACGCGTTTGCCTGGCGTGCTTCGACAGGGCAAGGATAAGGGTGGGAAATACATCAAGTTTCCAAAACCGGTGCTCCAGCGGCTGCTTTTTCTCAATCCCAATCCGGAGGTGAAACCGCTGAAACATCTGCCTCGTCTTCGAATCATCACAGAAAATACCGACCGTGCCTGATATCCCTGAAGAAATTTATCGTGCGATGCTGCCTTTTTTGAAGTCGGCTGGCATCGATCTTGGCATTGCTCCGGAAGGCACGGATTTGCCCGACGAACCGCCGGTGATTCCTGCGGTGAATCTGAATCGCGCGGTCTCGGAAATTGCTCATGAAACGGGCATGAATTTGAAAACGAGCGGGCTTTATCTTTACGGAAATCGGTTAGTGACGATCACGGAAGAGGGTAAGGATGAAGAGATGGATGTGGATACGTTCCGCACGTGGATCGATCAATTTCAGCTCAATTATTCAAAGCACAAGATGGTGGCGTCTGAAGATGGTGGGCAGAAGAAAGGGCCGCCTATCAAGACGACGATGAAGCGCGATGTGGCGAGTGTGTTGCTGAAAAGCGGTGAATTTCGCGGGCATCTGCCGGAGATCAAGCGGATCTTGCCGATGCGATTGCCGGTTTTTTGCACGAAGGAAGACGGCATGACGGGCGTGCGTTTGCTGGATGAGGGCTATGATTTCGAAAGCAAGGTTTACACTCACTCGGCTGGCGTGGTGGCCGAGCTGGATTGGACGGTCGAGCGGGCGAAGAAATATCTGGAGGATCTGCTGAAAGATTTCCCGTTCGCGGATGTCGGGCGGTCGCTCTCGGTGCAGATTTCGGGGATGATGACGATTTATTGCCAGTTGCTTTTCCCAGAGCTGGATCGCTGGCCGATGATTTATTTTAACGCTAACAATCCGGGGAGTGGTAAGTCTCGGCTGGCGGAAATCATGATCTATCCGGTTTATGGTGAGGTGGATATGATCGCTTTTGCCGAAAACGATGAGTTCGTGAAGCGGCTGGATTCGTGGGCTCAGAAGGGCATCGCTTATTGCTTCATTGATGACGTTTCCGGGTTGGTGAAATCGAACGAGCTCAACCGATGGCTGACGTCGCCGCGCTGGAGCGGACGCTTGATGCACTCGCAGAAAATGTTTTCCGTTATCAACCAGTTGCTCACGTTGCTGACCGGCAACCAGGCGACTCTATCGGATGACCTTGGACGGCGGAGCCTGATGATTGACTTGTGGAGCGGCTTGCTGGCTGCGGATCGGCAGAGTGATTTGAGCAAGGTGATTGATCAGCAGTGGCTGGTGGAGCCGAGGAATCGAATCGATATCCTGAGCGCAATGCATGCGTTGCTGCGTAACTGGGTGGATGAGGGTGCGGCTCCACACAAGAAGCTGATCCCTTCGTTTGAAGGATGGTCGCGGATGATTCCTGCGATGGTCACGCTGGCGGGCTTTGAGTGTCCTTTGCAACCGGCGAAGGTAAACGATGCTGGTCAGAAGCAAGAGGTGGAGTTCAAGCGTCTGATCGAGGCGGCCGTCGCGGAATATCAGCCTGAGATCGGGAAGCCGGTGGATATCCGGCTGCCTGAGTGGTGCCGCATGGCGAGGTCGAAGGGGTTGTTTCACACGGTGATCGCAGATGTGGAGACTGCTAGGGAGATGCTGGATACGAAGCCGTCGCTTTATAAGCTGGTGAAGGTGGGTGAGCATGAATTGATGCCGAATACTGAGGAGCAGAAGCACGAACAAGCGTGCCGATTCATGGACAAGAGCATGAGCACGAAGTTCGGCGGGCAGCTGCACAAGTTCTATCGCGGCCGCATTTGTAAAATCGACGATCGGTTTTATCGGTTTGCGGATCGGGAATCAAAGCACTCGACGTACGTGCTTGAGCAGATGAGGCCAGAGGATGTGAGGTGAGGTGGGTGATGTGATTCAAGCCTGCGGCTGCGTGTGCGGCCGCAGGCTTTTTTATAGTCACCTAGAATGCGGCCGTGTTCGGTGGATTGCTGATCGCGGAGCGATCCATCATGCGGCGATAGCCGCGAATCCGGAGGCTCGCCGGGTGTGATGATCATTCGCGCTGACGGCGCACCTCGGCGGCCGGAGGCTGGGTTTTGAGGCCGCAGGCCTCTCTTGTTTGCGCGGCTCGCCCCTCCCTCCCGCTCCCACCCTAGATGATTTATCGGCAAAGGTGCGCTCGGTTCGGCATTTTCGAGAAAGGTTCACCAGTTAGGGATGTGTGTTAACTCTCTGGTTTTCTGTGATGTATATTTTCCTTTGGGAATCTTGCGGACCTAGAGGACGTAGATGGGATTATATTCAAATATAATTTCAAGGGATGCGATGCGGCATAAAGCCGATTGCCCTTACAGGTGTGCAGCGAAGGAATCTATTGCCCGTCCGCTTCCTCCTGAGGTCATGACAGCCCCATGCTTTCTGTGATTGATGCACCTTTTTTCGATACTGCACTTTTGACACGCGAGTAACAGTGATGAGCGCGTTGTTTTTAGCCGATTTTCGGGTGCACTCCGGGGTGGGGTGCGGAGCCGGTGATCTCGCTTGGTTGAGTTTTTTGTGATGGAAGAGCAAACAGAGATCACCCTGGAATCTTTGGACAAGGCGTTGGAAGCGGACCTACGAGCCGTGGTGGCGAAAGCTTCTGGTGGTAAACCTCTTACCGAAAAAGAGAGGGCGATGATTGCGGAGTATCGTTCGGACCTGCAAAAAAAATCTCAGCCAGTCTTTGCGTTAAAGGGAGCGGGAGCCGATGATGGGCTTGCTGGTCTGACACAGGCTGAATTGGCGGCGCGATGGGGGTATTCAGTTAGACAGGTAAAAAATTGGATCGGTGAAGGAAAATCGAAGTCTGATCCTTGCCCGATCCGGCATCCGGAAGAAATGCCGGCGTGGTTTGAGCGGGTTTATGCGCCGCGCATTTGTCCTGAGCGGCTGGCGCAGCGGGCGAAAGAAATTCTCAAGCCGGTGAGTCCGGCGGAAAAACAAACCGAGCAAGCGCCGGTGGCCGTGCATGTGGCTATTCCGGATGTCGAGCTTGGTTTGCAAGCGATGCTGCAACGGTTGAGGGAGCAAGAAGCGATGGCGCACGCGAAGTATCTTCGCTTTCTGGATCTCGGCGATGAGTCCAAGGCTGACTTCTATCAGCGGGCCTGGGCGAAAATTTCGGAGCAACTGCGTGCTGCGGAAAAAACCGCTCCCAAGGCATTGGAGGAGGCCGGGATTTACGTGCGGCGGGATGAGGTGGTGAAAGAACTGCTGCCGATTCACCGGGCGATCGTGAAAGGCTTTCGGCAGCGGTTTCGGGCGCTCCGGAGCAAGCTGGCACCATCAGTGGCGGATGATGAGTGGAATGCGCAGGTTGATGCGCTGGTGGATGATGTTTGCGGGATGCTCTGCGAAACGTCGTTTGCGGAACCGCTGGAATTGACCGCCGCGTGAATGTGATTCGAAAATTTCTGGTCGATTCGCTGGTGCGGGTTTACCGGCCGGTGCGAAAAATGGCGCTGGAGCTGTGGGCGGAGGTCAACATACTGATCGATCCCAAGGAATCGATTGATAGTTCCGGGCCGTATCGGCGTGGAAAATCGATCTTCGCGGCGCGTTTGCTGGATGAATTTATGGGTGATCCTGAATGGCGGACGCTGATGGTGATGAAATCCTCTCAGTCCGGTTTCACGCTACACGTGCTGATTCTGATTTGCAGGATGATCGCGGAAGCACCGATGAACATCCTATACGTGATCGATTCGGAAACGAAGGCGAAACGTCTATCAAAACGTCTCCAGCGACTGCTTCATAAATGCAAGGCGACGAAGCTGGAAGTGGAGGCGACGGAAACGAAGCTGAACACGCTGGAATACGATTTCGCCGGGATGTCGATGGTTCTAACGGGCGGGCAATCTGCGGGGCAAGTGGCATCCGATCCTTACGGTCTCGCCGTTAATGATGAGGCGGATAAATGTAAAAAACCCAAGGGAGAGGCGCACATTTTCGAGCTGATGATCAGTCGGATCAAGGCGGCGGGTGATGGCAAGGCAATCGGTTTTAGCACGCCCACGGTGGAAACCGGGGTGACGAACAAGTATTACGAAACCGGCAGCCAGCACGCGTATTTCGTGCCGTGCCCGCATTGCGGTGAAAAGCAGATGATCACGCTGGAATCGCTGCGATATGCACATTGCGCGGTCGGGAAGGGATACGACTACCGGCGGGTAAAAAAAGAGACGTTCATGGAATGCTGCGGCTGCAAGGGCCGCATTGAAGAGCACCACAAGGAAGAGATGCTGCTAGGTGGCGAGGTTCGCCCGACCAATTTCAGGGAAGAAATCATCGACGGGAAAAAGGTCATGGTCCCGGCGTGGATGCCTGGCGAAATGTCCGCCCAGCATTCCGATCTCTACTCGCTGCTTCCGTCTTCCACTTGGGGAATCATCGTCGTCGAGTATCTGCGCGCGTTGGCGGATCCATCGAAAATGCAGGATTTTCTCAACAACCGGATGGGAAAACCGGTGAAGCGGACAGTTTCCAACATCAACGAAGGCCACGTGCTGCGGTTGAAAGGCGATTACAAGCGGGGAACGCTGCCGGTGCTTCCGGCGATCGCGTGCATGTCGATCGACAATCAAGGAAATCACCAGAAGTGGGTGAAATACGCGTTTTTACCTAACGGAGATATGTTCGTCTTCGATTGGGGAAAATCTCTGGCACTCGTGGAAGCGGATGATCTGGTGAAAATCCCGGTGAACACGCCTAACGGGCCGGTGTACGTGCAGCGGATCGTGATCGATGAAGGGGGTAAAGACGGAACGTCGTATGAGGTGCGGGCATTTTGTCTGCCTCGGTATCCGGTTTTTTCGCCGATGAAGGGGCGGGGTGGTATCCAAGTGAAAAACACCGTGTTTTTCTCGCCTTCGGCGGTTTCACGCGGCGGGCTGGACAAGATTCCGGTGTGTCATTTCGACGATGATGCGTTCAAACGGACGCTCTATCTGGATCGCATCAAGAAATTCGATGCTCAAAAATCGCGGGAATTCGGATATCCGCGGTTGTGGCTTCCTTCGGATGTTTCTGAGGAATTCGTGCGGGAATTGTGCGGGGAGCAGCTCGTGAAGGAGCTGGATAGTAACGGTGTGCCGCAATACGTATGGAAACCCAAGCCGCCGAACGACTTCGGTGACTGTTTGAAGATGGGCTACGTGCTGTGGAATTGCATCGGAGCCAGCTTTCAAGCGGCTCAGGCCTGATTTCTCGGGCGGCCGCGTTTTGCGAATGGCGGGATTCGGAGTCTGTCTATACATTTTTTGGTGAAAACTGAAAAAATTTTCCGGGGCCTGATTTTTGACACTCGCCGCCAGCGTGGCTGTCTCTCAAATCGTTGTTGATGCGTATGTTTTGCGCTATTCCAAGGCGCAGATGGAAGCCGCGCTGGATCAAGCGCTGGCGGACCGCGCGGCGGGTGTCCAGGTGACACAAATCAATTTCGAAAGCGGCGGTGGAGCCGGGCAAATGATCGGTGGAGATCCGAATGAGGTGATCGAGATCCTGACGCTGGCTCTGAGGCAGCTGCTCGGGGATGTTGTTGGTCCGCCTCCCCTGATGTCTTCTATCAATTTCGGCGCGCGCCGGTCTGAAACATGAAAAATCGCAAACGTAAATCCCGCGTACAGACGGAGGCGCAGCAATATCAGGCTGCCTCGCAATTTTTGGTCGGATTGAGCGGATTTGACGGTGCGAACGTTTCGCAGCGCCGTGGCTGGATTTATTGGCCGACACTCGACACGAAACGCGAGCTGGACAGCTATTCGCACCGGGAATTGATCAAAAAAGCGCGCTGGTTATGCGGAAATTTCGGCCTCGCGAACCGAATTTGCGGCGGTCTATCAGACATGATGGGTTATCTCACTCCTCTATCCGCATCCGGTGATGAGGGCTGGGATGATCTGTGTGACGATCATTGGGAAGAGCGGGCCGAGCAGGCGATGGTGATCGATGCGGCCGGACAGTTTAACATCAAGCAAATCCAGCTGGAGTTGAACAAAAACGCCTTCCGGGACGGGGATTTGCTGCCGGTGATGATTAAAAACCGCGATGAGGGCATGCAACTGGCGCTTTACGAAGGCCATCAGATTGCAAGTCCGGCGGCGGGCGGTGATGACTGGATCGGTGGCGTGCGGATCGATAAATTCCGCCGTCATTTGCAGTATGGGATTTCCGAGGAAAAGGGCGATGTGAAGATCATCAACGCGCGGGATGCGCTGTATTATTCGCATCCGGACGCGATCGGCCGTGTGCGTCCGCCGACGGTCCTGAAACATGCGATCAATCACATGATCGACATTTCGGAAATTCTCGCCGATGTGAAACTCACGATCAAGGTGGCGGCCCAGATGGGGTTCTATCTGAAAAACACCGAATCGAATTCCGGTGGCTTCCAAGGTGCGATCGCTCTAACCAACGGGCTGCGGAACGAACTGGCTCCGGCTCCTGCGGGCGGTGGTGAAGCGCCGCCGGTGAAGGTTGAGGACGTTTTTCGCTCCGCTGGTGGTTTGGCGAATCTGCCGAAAGGCACGGATATCGGCGTGCTGGCCGATGCCAGGCCGCATCCGAATCAGGTGGCGCTGATCAATTACCTGGTGCGGGATATCGCGTGGGGTGTGGGCGTCGCGCCGGAAATCCTGTGGGATATCGAAAAATTGAAAGGTGCTAACAATCGTCTGATCAATGCGGATCTCAACCGCTGGCTGGGCTGCCGGATGCTGCGGCAGCGCGCCTGGTTGAAACGGTTCCGCGCCGTGTGGGTGGCGAATGAAATTCAGGCAGGTCGGCTGCCGGAGCCGCCTGCTGGCTGCAAATTCTGGCGCGCGGTGATGCTGCCACAAGCCTCTCTAACCGCCGATCAAGGCCGCGTCGGCAATCTCAATATCGATCTGGTCAAAAATCACATGAAGTCCCTCGCCGATTGGTTCGCGGAAGATGGCAAGGATTGGGAAACCGAGCTGCGGCAGATTTCAAAAGAGAAGAAGAAACTGCGGGAGCTCGGGCTGGTCATGGATGACGCGGTGCGTCAGCGCGCGGCGTGAATTATATTCAAATATAATTTTCAGAAATCTCACAAAACACTGATATGAAAGAGCTTCCACGAATTTCTTCCGTGCTGTATTGCACGCCTTGGGCGATTTTAGCGGCGGACCATGTCGAGCTCAGCAAGCTCTATCAAAATTATTTGAAAGGCACTCTCGGGGCGATGCCGGAAATCGCACCGAAAGCGGTTGAAAACGGCGATTGGATCTCCAGCGGCATCCGCTATGAGGCGGATCTGGCGAGCGGAATCGCGATCTTGTCACTCACCGGCGTTATCGCGAAGCATGCGCCCGATCTGCTATGCGGGCCGAAACTGGTAGATCTGGCGCGCGTCGATCAGGTCGTGCGGGATCTGACGGCGGATGACCGCATCCAGACGCTGGTGCTCAATATCAACTCGCCCGGTGGATCGATGATCGGCCTGGAAGAAACCGCCGCGCGGCTGCGTGAATTCGCGGCGGAAAAACGGCTGGTGGCCTACTGCGACTATCAGATGTGCTCGGCGGGTTACTTTTTGGCGGCGGCCTGCGATGAAATTTACTGCGCGCCATCGGCGGTCATCGGATCGATCGGGACGTATTGCGCGGCGCTGGACGATTCCCGCGCGTGGGAAATAGATGGTCTGGAACTGAAGCTCTTCAAGGTCGGGAACCTCAAAGCGATGGGCCATCCGGGCAAGAAATGGACGAAGGAAGAGGAAGAGTTTTTACAAAACACCGCCGATGCTGCGGGCAAGGAATTCCGCGACTGGGTGACTTCCCGCCGTCCGCTGGTCGAAAATTCCACGATGGAAGGTCAATGGTTTTTCGCGAAGCAAGCGCCGCGCGGGCTGCATGACGGCTTGCGTGACGATCTTGAAACGCTGTGTGCCGAATTGCTGCTGGCCGTGTGAATTTGACACGCGGCGCTCACTTGTCTTTCCGAAAATTCCGAGATGAAACCGAAATTCTTCCTTCCGCTCTTCGCTCCGGCGACCGATCTGCCGTCCGGCGGCGGCGATGCTCCATCAGCTTCCGCCTCTGAAAAGCAACCGGGCGATGATGATGGCGGCGAGGAAGAAGAGCAGGAGGAAGAAGAGGAAGAACCGCAAGAACCTGCCGCCTCCGCCGCGCCGAAGCTCGGTGTGGTCGATCGCGGCCGTCTGATGCTAACTGGCAAGACGGCGCTCATCCATCAGATTTCCGATCTCACCGGAAAACTCTCCGCCTCCGAAGCCGAAGTGGCCCGCCTGAAAGCGGAAAACGCCCGTCTATCAGGACTGCAAGGTCAAATCACCGAAAAGGATGCGAAGATCACCGCGCTGGAAGCTGAGAAAAAAACCGTCTCGCAAGGCGTGAAAACCGAGCTTTCGAACCTCGGGATCACGGCGGAAGAAGCTCCCGGTGCCGTCGGTTTCGAAAAATCGCCATCCGCGCTGCTCGACCACTATCGCGGCCTGCAAGGCGTGGAGCGCACCGCCTTCCTGCGTGCTAACAAGGAAAAGCTCCGCGCTGCGGAAGCTGCCGAAAAGAAGAAGTAAATTTCAAAAATCCACCCATCTCCCAATACTAACGAAATACGACCATGGCCGTTTCATCCGAACTCCAAGTTGACGAAATCCTCGATGCGGCTTTGGTCGCGTTTCGCCGCACGCTTC
>JASGGK010000014.1:0-65961 GCA_047605125.1 Luteolibacter sp. | reverse complement strand
TCATTCTCGCTTTTCTAGCGTTTCATGGGCCGATGAGGAATGAAAATGGTGGATGCCATGTGTCCAATGCCGCGGCAACCTGAATGGACGGTTTTCCAAGGGTGGGATCCGACCGGGCGGCGAAGGGCTGGTCTTTGTTTTCGCGGATGAAGGAAACGGCGGCGTCGGTGTAGGTTTGGTTCAGACTGTCTCCGACGGGGATGTTGGCGGCGATGTTCGAGGTGACGAGGTGGTAGCCCGCGATGGGTGTGTCTTCGGTGGAAGGCGCTTCGATGAGGTTGGCTCCGGGATCGTAATCGTGGGAGACGTTGGTGCCTAGCCAGCGGTCGAAGCCGTGGGCGAGGGGGAAGGCGTCGGGCGTGTTGGAATTGGCGGTATTGGGTGTGCCGAGGTGCCATTTGCCGAAGATGGCGGTAGCGTAGCCGGCGGATTTCAGGCCTTCGGCGAGGGTGATCTCGGAGGGGTGGATGTATTTAGCGTCGGTGGGGCTGATGACCCATTTGCCGAGGCCGGAACGGGCAGGATTACGACCGGTGAGGAGGCCGTAGCGGGAGGCGGTGCAGGCGGGTGAGGCGGAGTAGAATTGAGGGAAGTTCGCGCCTTCGCGGACGAGACGGGTGAGGTTGGGGGTTTTGATGGAAGGGTGGCCGGTGTGGGAGAAGTCCGCGAAGCCGGAGTCGTCGAGAAAGACGATGATGATGTTGGGATGGTCGAGCGCGGGGCGGGCGGCGGTGAGGGAGACGAGGCCCAGAAGGAGAAGTAGTGATTTCACAGCGGGAATGGATCAGGGATTGGTGCCGCGGAGACGGCCGAAGAGACGGCCGGAGGCAGGGGCTGAGGCGGGTTGGTAGCGGATTTCGAGTCGCTCGGAGGAATCGGAGGAGGATTCGAGGGAAACAATGTGTTGGCCGATGGGGAGTGGAGTCCAGGTGACGAGGTCTTCGGAGATTTCGATGAGGTAGCGGTCGTCGATCGTTTCGACGGGGCGGTCGAAGCGGAAGATGAACGAACCGTCGGAGATTTCGGTTTTCACGGTGCCGAGGAAAGGCGGGCGGGATGGCGGGAGCTGGATGACGGAGGGAGAGAGGGTGGCGTCATGGGCGGCTGCTGCGGTGGTGAGGGAGTTGACGATGGAGATCTGGGTGTCGGCGCGGTTGATGCGTTCGGAGGGGTCGATGGCGAGGTCGAAGAGCAGTGGGGCGGCTTGGCTGTAGGTGTTGCCGGGATCGGTGTTTTGATAGGCGAAATGGAGTTTCCAACGGCCCTGGCGGATGGTGCGGGTGGTGGTGCCGCCGCTTTCATGAAGGGAGGAGGGATGGATGATTTCCGGGGTGAGGCCGTTGCGGACACCGAGGAGGATTTCGGGGCGGGAGGTGCCGTCGATGGGGCGGTCTCCGGGTAGCCAGGCTCCAGCGATGTCTGCAAGGGAGCTGAAGATGTCGGTTAGCGGAAGGGTGGCGATGCTTTGGGTGTGTGGTGGGATGACGCCGGGCCAACGGGCGATGACGGGGACGCGGAGTCCGCCTTCCCAAGTGGAGCCGTCGCCGTCTTTCAGGATGGCGTTGGTACCGAGCGACGGGCCGGAAGTGGCGCGTGAGGCGCTGGAGGCGGAGGCGAAAACGACGAGGGTTTTTTCCGCGAGGGCAAGTTGATCGAGGGTGGATAGGATGGCACCAACGGATGCGTCGAGGTCTTCGATGCGGTTGCCATTGGGTCCTTGAACCGATGCGCCGCCGGTGGCTGGCAGGGAGGGAATGCGGAGGGTGAGGAAGAATTTTTCCCCGGCGCGGGCGGTGATGAATGACTGTGCGGAGTTGGTGAAATCGGCCAGGAGTGTCGAAGGATCGGGAGAGGTTTCGATCAGATCGTCATTCTGCAGGAGGGATGGTGAGGGGGTGCCGGAGAGGGGCCAGGGAAGGCCGCGGAAGAGCTGGTAGCCTTGTTCATGGGGAAGGGTGCCGCCGGTTGAGCCAAGATCCCATGAGCCGATGAAGGCGGTGGCGTAGCCGGATTTCCTGAGGGCTTCGGCCAGGGTCCATTCGTTTGGGGAAATGCCGGGTGTGTCCGGGCCGGGAGAGGAGTCGAGTCCGGTGCGCCCGGCGGTTCTGCCGATGAGGAGTGCCTGGATGCCGTGGATGGAGCCGGATGCGGGAAGGGAGGCCTCGGTGAAGCGGACGCCGTCCCATGCGAGTTGGTCGAGGGAGGGGGTGTGGATGCCGACGGAGCCGTAGGAGGAAAGATCCCCGGTGCCGATGCTCTCGCCGATGATGAGGATGACGTTGGGTTTTTCCTCCGGGACGATGGCGTAGAAGGCGGAGGTTGAAATGCTTTCGAGATCGTCCTTGAATGCTTTGGCGCGGATTTCGCCAGGTGATGAAATGGTGATCGGAGCGGAGTAGAGGGATGACGATGCGGTCGGTTCTGTTCCATCCGTGGTGAAACGGATCGATGCGCCTGTGGTGGTGGAGGACAAGGTAACGGTTTGACCGATGGTGACGATGCCGGATGGAGGATCAAATGTCACCGTTTCCGGAGAAACGGGAGGTGGATCGGGAAGGGGACCTTCGAGTTGAACGAGCGAGAAACGGGCGGAGCTGGCGGGAGATGCAGCGGAGGGATCTTCGAAGCCGATCCAGAGATAGCGGTAACCTTCCGATAGATCGACGGTCTGCGGCACGCTGCCTTCGACGGTGACGGTAGCGTCGGTGAGATCGGCGGTGTAGAGGGTGAGGGTGGCGTTTCCGGTTCCGGCGGGGCTGTCGGAGGTGCCTGCGGTGTAGAGTGATCCGGGAGTGATCCAGAGGCCTTTGCCCGGAGTGGTGGCTTGGTCCCGGATGCGGAGGGCGAAGTTCGTGCCCTGTGTCTGCATCTGGGATTCGACGGCGGGAGCGGCGGTGGCGAAGCCGGCGAAGAGGATGGCGTTGTCGAGGCCGGAGTAGGAGAGATTGAGGGTATAGGTGGAGTTTTTTTTGAATGAAAAAGAGGCGCCGAGATCGAGGTAGGCTCCGCGATCGGTGTTGGTACCGTCGGTGACGTCGCCGTTGGCGGCGATAATGGCGGAGGCGATCCATGAACCGGCTCCGAAGACATCGGTGCCGGGGGAAGTTTCCTGGAGCGGTGACGAGGAGGATCCTCCGAAGTCATGTTGGAGGAGGATATCCGCGTGCAGCACCGGTGCGCAGGCGATCAGCATTCCGGCCATGGGCCGGAGGAAGGGAAAGCTCATGGGTTTCCGTGGTTTGTTAGAGTCTGCGTCTGCGCAGGATGACGGCGGCTCCCAAGGCGAGGGAGACGATGGATGAGGGTTCGGGAATGGGGGTGAAGGTGAGGACGGCGTTGTTGGCTCCGGCTTCACTGCCGAAAATGTAGGCTCCCTGGTTGCTCCAGGTGCTGTGGAATCCAAGGGCGACGGTTTTGCCGATAGCGGCGCTGCCTTCCTCGATGGTGTAGGTGGCGGTCCAGAGCTGGGCGGGAGCTCCCGTGCCTCCGCTGCCATTTCCAGGCAGGGTGCCGGAATAGGAAACGGTCAAACCGGATAGGGTGTTGAAGCTGTCGAGCTCGGTACGGAGTGCGGAGGCGGACGAGGCGATCCCGGAGGATGCATCGTAGAGGCCCTGGGCACTGTCGCTGTTTTGAAAGGCGGCGGCGACGGTGTTGTCGAGGTAGTAGGTGAGAGTGATGGTGCCTGCCTCGGAAATGGTGAAAAGCGTGGTGTTCGAGGTTCCGGCTGCGACGCGGGGATTGGTGCCCGTGGTGGCGGCGGTGGCGATGCCGAGCCGGGTGCCATTCGTTCCTCCACCGCCTCCGGTTCCGAGGTTGATGAGGGTGTCGGCTTCGGTGATGTGGCCGAAGTAGATCGGGTAAGTGATGGTGGCGGCGGAGGCCATTTGTAGGGCGCAGGCGGCAGCGAGAGGAGCGAGGAGACGACGGAACTGAGAGATGGATGGATGGACGAATTGATACATAAAGAGAAAGGATAGGGGGAGGTGGCGCAACTCCGGCGCTCACCGGGATTTAAAAATCGGCTCCGGTGATCCGGTGACCCATCAGGCTTCTCCAAAACGTCTGGTCGAATGCCGCAAAAACGCAGAACCAGCGACTGGCAGAGGTGTGCCTCCGTCGCTGAATCTTTATGAATTTAGTGTATTTAGTAATGTATGGATTGCAAGCCATAAATTGACTGCTCCGGAAATCGTGCTGCCTATCTGCCTGGAAATGGAGAACCAAGGCCGGGTGCAACGCATGTCCTCCCGTTCGCATTGGCTTTACTTCTCAGACATCCGCCCGGCATGAGCGGCAAGGCGTGGCCGTTTTCCTGCAACATGCCATTGCGGGGAAAACAGGGCGGTGGCCCCCGGAAGATGAAGCGTGAATGGTGGTCTGAGCCGCCCCGTGAATTTTCCCCGAAACAAACCCTGCAATAGAGCGCTCAAAAACGTGCATTTTCCTGCATCACGACCCTTCGCCGTCGATCAATAAAAAGCCCTGCAACCTTTTGGGTTGCAGGGCTTTGAAAGTGGTACACCCGAAGAGATTCGAACTCCTGGCCTTCTGATTCGTAGTCAGACGCTCTATCCAGCTGAGCTACGGGTGCTTTGCGTTGCGTTGCAGCGCGGGCCGACAGGAAGCATCACCGGAGAGGCTTCGTCAAGAATTTCGCTCATAAAAATGCGGGAGATGCGGATTTTTCCGGTTTCCAGGGATTTCAGGAAAGGGAATGTGACTTATTTTCCCTCGGTTTTTGTCTTAGTCTGTGATTATCATGCGGTGTGGCTGTGGAAAGCAGCGAATTCCGTAAATCAAATACAAGTTGTTATGAATAAATATCTTGCTGAGTTTTTTGGGACATTTTGGCTCGTGTTGGGCGGCTGCGGCAGCGCGGTGTTGGCGTGTGCGTTTCCCGATCATGGCATCGGGTTTGTCGGGGTGTCTCTGGCGTTCGGTCTGACGGTGCTGACGATGGCGTATGCGATCGGGCATATTTCCGGCTGCCATTTGAACCCGGCGGTTTCGATCGGTCTGGCGGTGGCGAAGCGTTTCCCGGCGAGCCAGCTTTTGCCTTATATCATTTCCCAGACGCTGGGGGCGATTGTCGGCGCGGCGATTCTTTATGTGATCGCGAGCGGCAAGGCGGGCTTCGAAGTGGGAGGATTCGCATCGAACGGTTATGGCGCGCATTCTCCGGGCGGTTATTCGCTGCTGGCTGCGGCGGTGACGGAGTTTGTGCTGACCGCGGGTTTCCTGGTGATTATTCTGGGGTCGACCGATGAAAAAGCGCCAGCGGGTTTGGCTCCGGTGGCGATTGGTCTGGGGCTGACATTGATTCACCTGATCAGCATTCCGGTGACGAATACTTCGGTGAACCCGGCGCGGAGCACGGGGGTGGCGCTTTTTGCGGGTGACTGGGCGGTTTCCCAACTTTGGCTTTTCTGGGCTGCGCCGATTGCCGGTGCGGTGTTCGGCGCGGTGGCGTATCGCTGCTTCCGTGGCTGCGCCAAGTGTGCCCGGTGATTTCCATTTCCCTCGTTGTTGGATGGCGGGAATCGTGTAGCTTCCGGCCATGCAGCATCGGGTGGAAATGTGGAAAACCTTGCGGCGTTTGCTGACGGTCGTGGCAATCATCGGCGGCATTTATCTGCTGGTGGTTGCCCCGCTGGAACGGGCGCTGGGTGGAATGAAACGAACGCTGGAGGATGGGTTGGAAGCGATCCTCGGCGCGGGATCGAAGCGCGAGGTGAAGGTGGTGGAGGGGCGCGCTGAAGTGGTGCAGCAGACGGAGATTTCGGAGTTGTCGCTGCTGGAAATGCGGATGAGCGCGACGCGGACGATTGAGAAGGCGGAGAGCAGTTTCGGTCTGCCGCTGGGCACGAAGCGATTGATCGTGCGCGGGCATTACCGGGTGAAGGCGGGCTATCGTTTGAAGCCGGGGATTTCACTGGGGATGGACGGGAAAACCTTGGTCGTGCGGTTTCCAAAGGCGGAAGTGCTATCGGTGGAGTTGATCGATTATGATGTGCTCAGCGAAGACGAGGGGTGGCTCAACCGGATTCAGCCGGAAGATCGGGCGCAGATTTTACGCGAGCTGCGTGCGCAGATGACAGGTGAAGCGCAGGCGAGCGGGATGCTGGAGACCGTGGATTCGACCCTGCGGACCCGGCTGCGGGATTTGATGGGAGCGAAGGAGGTGAGGATGGAGAAGATGCCTTAGATGGTGCCGGTGGGGACACCGGCGCTCCTCCTTTTCCAGACGGTGACGAGCGAGGTGGTCCACTGGAATTTGCGGGCGGTTTCGCGGATGAGGAAGGGTTCGGCAGCCTCGCGGAGGAGCTGAAAATGAGGGCTGAGATGTTGTTTCAGCCAATCCAAAGTGGTGGTTTCCGGCCAGTTTGTGGGAGGCGTGAATTCCTCCAGCCACGTGCACGGAGTGGCGAGAACGAGTTCGCCTCCGGGATTGATGAGCGAGGGAAGGCGTTTAAGCAGGCGCAGCGGCTCGGGGAGTCGGCAAAGGAGATTTGCGGCGTGGACGCGATCAAACGTTCCGATTGATTCCGGTAAATTCATGGCGTCGCCTTGCTGGAAGCGAATGCTGGAAACATTGATACCTCCGGGTGCTTTCGCGATGAGCGGTGTGCGGATGGCGGCTTCTTCAAGGCGGGAATACGGGATCCCACCTCCCGTGCGGAGAGTTTCCGCCGTGCGGATGAAGGCGTGGGAAAAATCGATGCCGATCACTTCTTCGCAGGCCCGCGCCATTTCAAAAGTCGATCGGCCGACGGCGCAGCCGAGATCGAGTCCACGTTTGGCGGTGTGCGATGAGAAATGCCGTGGCGTGCGACAGGGGAAATCGAGCGCGTCCTGCATGCCGACGGGCCATGGGCGGTCCGGCGGCAGGATTTCTTCGGGGCTTCCGTAATGGAAAAAAAGGTATTCGGAGACGAGTTTTTCCGTCTCGTAGATGGCGCTCATGACGGGTCAGTGGTTGCCGGAATCGTGCTCCTCGACGTGGCGATCCAGTCCGCGCTGCGCTTCGTGCAGGGAAATTTGCTGGTCCTTGTTGGTGTCGTAGTAGCCGATGATTTCCGAGACGGGACGGCCGGACATTTTCGAGGCGGGCCGGAGTTCCTTGGCGTCGAGCTTGCCGTTTCCATCGTAATCCCAAAGATCGAATTTTGCCAGGAGGCCGATCATTTGGCGCTCGGTTTTCGTATCCGGCACGACGGGTGCGGGCGGTCGGTAGCAGGAAGCGAGGGCGAGCAGCGGCAGCACGGTGATCAACTTTGGCATGAAATGAAGTTGGCGCGGCTCGTGTGAGCGGGCAAGCTCGGATGCACCGCATGCAAATCCGCCTTCTCGTCGCCGGAAAACCCGCGCTCGCTTATGCAAAAGCGGGCGTGGATGAGTATTTGAAGCGTCTTTCACGTTTCGGCGGCCACGAGCTGGTAATGGTGAAAGCGGGATCGCGCGAGGAAGTTTCTGCAAGACTGCTGGAACGTTCGCAAGGGTGCTTCCGGGTGGCGCTGGATGAACGCGGCGAGTGTCTGACGACGCGGAAATTCGCGGAACGTCTGGATGCTCTGGCGATGCGCGGGGATGTGAAGACGGTGGCGTTTTTGATCGGCGCCTCGGACGGGCACACGCCGGAACTGCGGGATGCGTGTGATCTGGTGATCACGCTTTCGCCGTTCACGCTTCAGCATGAGCTGGCGTTGGTGGTGTTGCTGGAACAACTCTACCGGGTGGCGTCCCTGAAAGCGGGATCGCCGTATCACCGGGATTGAAATCAGGCGGCTGTCTCGGCGAGACGGCCCTACCTTGAGTTACCTGCGGTATTGGTTTTGCGGCATCATGCCGAATTGGCCTTGGCCTTGACCGGCGACGGGGCTGTTCCAAGGGATCTTGCTGGTCTCGGTTTCTGGGCCGACGGGTTTTTTCTCGGGCTCATCGGCGCAGGAGGTGAAACCGATGGAGGTGAGGGCGAAGAAAGCGCACAGCGAGAGGTTGCGGATCATGGGGGTGAAGATAGGTGATGCCAGGCGGCGTGCAAGAGAGGAAAGTGATCGGAAGAAGTTGCTCCTGCTC
Organism: Luteolibacter sp.; assembly: GCA_047605125.1. Classification (GTDB taxonomy): domain Bacteria; phylum Verrucomicrobiota; class Verrucomicrobiia; order Verrucomicrobiales; family Akkermansiaceae; genus Luteolibacter. Next base: position 57,882 of record JASGGK010000014.1, on the reverse strand, counting down.
GAGCGTGTGGATGAGGGCGCACTTTTTCATCGCTCTGGTGGAGGAATTCTCCGAAGAATGCTTTCATTCTTTATGAGTTCCTTTGAATCCAAGCTGCAAGAAGCGCTGGCGAACCCGCAAAATCAGGGTGAGCTGGCGGATGCGGATGCCGTGGGCACCGTTGGCTCGCCGGAGTGTGGCGACATGTTGAGGATGTGGCTGAAATTTACCGAAAAAGACGGCAAGCGGGTGATCGACCGCGCGTCATTCCAAGCCTTCGGTTGCCAAACGGCGATTGCGGTGGCCTCGATGGCGACGGAATTGCTGCGCGGAAAAACCGTCGCGGAGGCGCAAACGCTGAGCGCGCAAGAGCTGACGGGCGATCTCGGTCCGCTGCCGCCGATGAAGATCCATTGCGGCCAATTGGTGGAAGGTGCGTTGAAAAACGCGCTGGAGCAGGGAAATGCGGAACCTTCAGAGCCGACCGTGAAAGCGGATTTGGCTCCGACTCTGGCGAGCGATCTCCATCGTCCGGCCGCCGGGAAAATCCGGATCGTGCCGCTGGACTGAAATTTCAAGAGCCTGAAAAACCCAACGCTGTGCTCGAACTCAAGGAAATCGGTTATCAACTCCAGAAGCGGGACGGGATTTTACCGCTGCTCAACGGAGTGTCCTTCCAGGTGCCGAAAGGGCATTTCATGGCCATCGTCGGTCCATCGGGCTGCGGAAAAACGACGTTGCTGAAAACCATTGCCGGGCTGAGTCCGCATACGTCCGGCGAAATTTTCTGGGATGGCCGCGATGTTTCGGAGGGGGAGGATTTCGATCCCTCGGAAATCGGTTACGTGCCGCAATTTTCCGTGGCTTATGATCCGCTGACGGTGGACGAATCCATCGAGGTGGCGACGCGGTTGCGCGTGGCGTGCGAAAGCACTGCGGAGCTGGATCGGCGGATTGATCGCGTGTTGGAAGAGACGGGTTTGAGCCCGATTGGCGACCGGATGGTGAAAGTTTTATCCGGCGGGCAGAAGCGTCGCCTCGGGCTGGCGCTTGAGCTGGTTTCCAACCCGAAATTGCTGCTTTGCGATGAAGTGACGTCCGGGTTGGACCCGCGCGCCGAGCGGGAAATCGTGCACTTGCTCCATGAGCTTTCGCGTTCCGAAGGCCGCACGGTGTTTTCCGTGACCCATTCGCTTTCTCATCTGGAACTGTATGATTCCGTGTTGGTCATGTATGAAGGTCGGCTGGTTTTTCACGGCCCGCCGGAGCAGCTGACGCATTATTTTTCCGTGCAGGATACCGAGGAAGTTTATCCGAGATTGGCGACCCAGGATGCCGAGCGTTGGGAATCATCCTGGGCGAAGCATCGCGAGCATTACGCGCGGATGATTGCGGAAAAACGCGACATGCTGATGCAGGAAGGCGAGTTGAGCGTGCCGGAAGATTCGGCGGAAAATCCGCACGAAGCGGGCGGACGGCCGGGATTTTTCAGCCAGTTCGCGACCTTGCTTTCGCGGCGCTGGCGGATCTTTTTCCGGGACCGCGCGCAGCTCTATCTGCAACTGGCGATGGTGCTGTGTTTCCCGGTTTTGGTGACGTTGTTCAGCGACAAGGCGGCGGGAAATATCCGGCGTTACTCGGATGTGCGGCAGGCGAATGTGATGGTGGAAATCCAGGAACAGCAAAGCGTGCGGGCGGATCAGGCGAAGGTCGGCGCGGCGGTTTCCGGGATCATCATGTTCCAGGTGGTGCTGCTGTGCTTGATGGGATCGAACAATTCCGCGCGTGAAATCGCGGGTGAGCGGGCGATTTACGAAAAGGAAAAATTCGGCGGGCTGCGGCCCATCGCGTATGTTTCGTCAAAGGTCGCGTTTCTCGCGTGTCTGGTGATCGTACAATCGCTGTGGATGGCGCTTTTCGTGGATTTCTTCGGATCGTTCCGAGGAGATTTCCTGAGTCATCTCGGGTTTTTGCTGATGGTGAATGCGGTGATGACGGCGGTGTGTCTGGCGATTTCCTCGCTCAGCCGCACGGCGGAACAGGCGTCGCTGCTTTCGATCTATCTGGTCGGTTTCCAGCTTCCGTTGTCCGGCGCGGTGTTGGCGTTGCCTGAGAAAATCGAGCCGTTCACCCAGCCGTTCATTTCCGCTTACTGGGCGTGGTCCGGCAGCGTGGATGCCTTGCAGACGCAGGTGCATGCGGCGGTGAAATCGGTGATCGATACCTCGCTGGCGAATCACCCGGCGTGTTTATATACGCTTTCGGTGCAGCTTTTGGTGGCCTTGACCGCCGCGTGGATCGGTGCCAGCCGTCCGCAATGGGACTGAAGTTTTCCCGCTGGCCATTGCCGTTTTTTCAATCAATCTCCGATCAAACCCAGAATTTATGGCCAGACGTGCGAGTTCCAGCATTCATCCCGGATATATCATCGGTGCCGTTGTCGTGATCGCGGCGGTCATTTTCGGCGGCAAGTGGCTGACCGGTAAAAAAGGCCCGGCGTTCGGCGATGTGGCGAAGCTTGATGTACAGGAGCTGCTGGTGAACGGCAACAGCCTGCGCGGAAATGAATATTCCGTGGAAGGACAAGTGGACCGGAAGCTCCGCTGGACGACGGGCAGCGGCCAGGTCGTCAGCGTGCGGGTGGTGAGCGAGGGTGTTGAAAATTTCATCGGCATCGAAATCCCGCCGGAGCTGTCGAAAACGAATATCGAGATCAAGCAGCGCTACGCCTTCCGGGTGAAATTCCGCCAAGGTGGCATTCCTGTCGCCACCGCCATCGAGCGCATTTGAACTTCATTTTTTCCGATGATGAAAATCCAGTTTTTCGCTCTGCTTTGCACGTCCGGCTTTATTTCCGCGCAGGTTTACACGCCGCCGCCGGAAGGCCATTCCAGACCGGAACCCGCCATGGAAAACGCTCCGCCGGAGAAAAAGAACCCGCCGCCGCCCTTGGGCAGCGAAGTGCCATTGCTCGATCCTTCGGCGGAAACGGTGACGATCGGCGGGATCACGATTCCGCTCGGCGACAACCGCGTCCTGAGAGCGCGGTTTGAAAAATACCTGAGCCAGCCTCCGGAAAACAGCGAGGCCGCCGGACAATACCGCAAGGACATCGCGAGAATCCTCGCCACGGTTTCTCCTCTCCGTCCGGGCGGCCCGAATCTATCCGAAGCCTTCAAGCTTCTGCCGGGCGCCGCGAGCTATCCCGGTGATGCGAATCTTTGCGGCTCGCTGGCGGAAGCCGTTTACACCGCGATGCTGGCGAAGCAGGACGTGGAGGGCCTGAAAAAACTCAACGAGAGCATCGATAACGAAAAGCAACGCACCATCGCCGAAGGCGATTGGCTCGCGCGCAACGACAGGGAAACGGAGTTTAACAAAACCAAGGACGCGAAAGGCAAGACCACGCAAACCACGACGACCGCTCCGGGTCATGGCACCGCTTCGCTGGACTATGCCGACAAGCTGAAACGCATCGCGGAAATCGAGGCGCTGAAAAAAGTGAACATCGCGCGCACCGAGGCGCAGACGTTTCAGACCAAAGCGCAGTATCAGGCGAACATGGTGCAGTGGTTCATGCAGCGCCGCTACGAGCATGTGCTGATGGCGGCGAGGTTTTACAACCAGATCTGGAAGGACGGGGATTCCAAGCTGCGCATCGACAAGAACTCGGACGTGGCGAAGTTGTTCACGCAATCCGTCGGCGTGAGTCCCACGGTGAGCTCGCTCGATTCGCTTTCCAATGAAGCGATCCGCGAAGTGGAGAAATACGTCGAAGCGTTCAAGCTGATGCTTTCCCGCGATGAACTGCACAGCGCCTCGCAGCGGCTGCTCGAAGCGTATGCTCTCGGCGAATACCTCGCGCCGATCGCGACGTTGGATTACGATCAAAAACGCCGCGTGCTGGAATATCAGCGCGCCATCAACGAGCTGTATGACGCGCTCCAGGCCCATGATTATGTGAAGGCCAAGGAACTCGCGGCGAACCTGAAAAAGCAGGCGAAGGATTTCCCGTCGTCGAAGTTTGACAGCGCCATCGCCGCTTACACGCTGGCTTCGGACTTGGCCGTTGAAGAGGCGAAGGCGTTTGCATTGGCGAAAAACAACGAGAAAGCGGCGGAGAAAATCAAAGTCGCCACCGAGATTTGGCCGACGAATCCGAAGCTCGATGAATTCCGCCAACTGGTGAACCGCTCCGGCGTCGTCGTTTCCACGCAGAACGATTTCGACCGCTTGCTGACGGAAGGAAACTTCCGGGAAATCGCGCGCCGCCAGTATGAGATCGCTCCGGCGATCGCGGGAGATGCGAAGCGCGAGGATGCGTTCAAGCAGGTGATGACGAATCTCACGACCATCGAAACCGCGCTCGGCAAAGCGGCGGAATTCAGCAAGGTGGATCAGAATTACGCCGCGTGGGAGCAGCTCGCGAAGCTTCGCGAGCAATTTCCGGATGATCCTAAACTGGGCCGCCAGTTGGAAACGCTCGCGCCGAAAGTCGCGGACTTCACCCGCGCGCTCGACCAGGCGCGGCAGTTCGAAGGCCGCACGCCGCCGCAGACCGGCACCGCGCTTTCGTGGTATCTTAAAGCACAGAGCATCTATCCGGACAGCGAACTCGCGGAGAGCGGGATCAAACGCCAGCTCGATGCGATCTTGCCGGAGGAGAGGTGACTCTTCCTCGTAGCGAAGGTTGTAAAATCTTCGGGGGGAGATTGCCGAATTCAATCTGATCGCCAATGAAATCTTATCTTCTCGTGATTTGCACGTGTTTGCTGATGATTGCTTGTCGTGATACCAGTGTCACTGGCTATCAAACCCGCCAGGAAGCGGAGGCGGATCGCTTGTTTGAGCGCGGTTGGTTGCCTGCGATCATTCCTGAGTCAAGCTATGGAATTGTGGTCAAAAACGATCTGGATTTGAATGTTTCAGAAGGGGAGTTTCGTTTTAAGACGGAGGATCGGGAGGCGTTTTTGACGAGATTGAAACGGGAGTCTTCAGCGGATGAGGTTGGGTTTTTTGCTTATCGCTATGAAGCGTGGAGTTTTTTGATCTCGGCTGAGGAAGGGACGGTTTTTTGTAAGTATCGAATGTCTGATAGGGAATGAAATCTTTCCAACCGAAGGTTTTACAACCTTCGCTACGTGTTGAGTTCTTGGCAAATCGGACACTTGGTGCCATCGCATCCCCGTGCGGTGCAATGTTCGCGGCCGTAGAAGATGATTTGCAGGTGCAGCTTGTTCCACGAATCTCGCGGGAAGAGTTTTTTCAGATCGCGTTCGACTTGTTCGACGTTTTTACCGGGGCTGAGTTTCCAGCGTTTGGCGAGGCGGTGGATGTGGGTATCGACGGGGAAGGCCGGGACGCCGAAGGCTTGTGCCATCACGACCGATGCGGTTTTGTGACCGACTCCGGGAAGTGATTCCAGAGCCTCGAAATCCGCCGGGACTTCGCCGTGGTATTTCTCGACGAGGATTTTCGAAAGCCCGGAAATGGCGGCGGATTTGCGCGGGGAAAGGCCGCAGGGTTTGATGATTTCCCGGATCGTTTCGACCGGAATGTGCTGCATGTCGCGCGCGTTGTCGGCGAGCTTGAAGAGCGCGGGCGTGACTTGGTTCACCCGGACATCCGTGCATTGCGCGGAAAGTAAAACGGCGACGAGAAGGGTGAACGCGTTCGTGTGATCGAGCGGGATGGGAGTTTCAGGATAAAGTTCTTCCAGCCGGTGCCGCAGATAATCGGCGCGTTCTTGTTTCCGCATGGCGCGAGCATCGACGATGTGCGGGAGGCTGACAAGGTTTCGGCCTTGCTTCGTCGGCATTCATGGCTTTCCCTGCGCGCGTCATGTCCATTCTTCCTACCGCTGACCTCCTGGCGCTCGACATCGACGGCACAAAGAGCCGTCTGTCGAAACTCAGGAGGTATCTTTGACGTCCCGACCCTCGAAAACGAAATCAACACGCTCGAGGAGGCCATGGGCGCTCCGGAGTTTTGGAACGACTCGGATAAGGCGAAGAGCATCAGCGCGAAGGCCGCGGGTCTGAAAAAGAAGCTGGAATCTTTCCTCAAGCTGGAATCCCGCGTGGCGGACATCGAAGAGGGGATTTCCCTCGCGAAGGAATTCGACGACGCGGATCTGGCGCGTGAGGCGCTGGACAATGCGAAGAGCCTCGATGCCGATATTCGCTCTTACGAACTGCTGACGTTGCTCGATCAACCGGGAGATAATTCTCCGTGCTTCCTCGTGATTTCCGCCGGAGCCGGTGGCACGGAAGCGTGCGATTGGGCGCAGATGCTGCATCGGATGTACACCCGCTGGGCCGAGCGCCGGGGCTACACGGTGGAAACTCTGGATTGGCAGGATGGCGATGAAGCGGGCCTCCGCTCCGCCACGATCAAGATCACCGGCGATTACGCCTACGGATTTTTGAAAAACGAGCGCGGCGTGCATCGCCTCGTGCGGATTTCCCCGTTCGATTCCGCGGCGAAGCGCCACACGTCGTTCGCGTCCATTGATGCGACGCCGGAAGTTTCGAAGGAAATCAAGATCGAGATCAACGACAAGGACGTCGAGATCACCACCACGCGTTCCGGCGGCAAGGGCGGTCAGAACGTGAACAAGGTGGAAACCGCCGTCATTCTCCGCCACCTTCCGACCGGTATTCTGATCCGTTCCACCGCGGCGCGGACGCAAGGCGCGAACCGCGAACTGGCCTACGAAATCCTCAAGGCGAAACTCTACACCATCGAGGAGGACAAGCAGCGCGCCGAGTCCGACCGCGCGTATGGTGAAAAGGGTGATGTTTCCTGGGGAAACCAGATCCGCTCCTATGTTTTCCAGCCGTATCAGAAGGTGCTCGACCTCCGTACCGGCGAGGAAAGCGGAAACATCCAGGACGTGATGGATGGCGATATCGACGCGTTCATCGAAGCCAAGCTGCGCGGCAAAGTCCGCGTGAAAGGCGCGAAGGACGAGGATGATTGATGGAGCGCCGACGTTCACGCCGGCTCTTCATTTTCCAGCAAAACCAATCGGACTGAAGTCCGCGCCCCAATTTTCCCAAACTCCCATGACCTCCGATCTCACACTTATCAAGGCTGGCACCGGCGTTCTCACGAAAGCGGACGGCACGCTGGACCGTGCCGCGCTGGTGCATCTGGTTTCCGCGATTTCCGGGCTGATGAATGCGGGACACCGCTGCATGTTCGTCTCGTCCGGCGCGGTGGGGTCCGGGGTTTCGGCGTTCGGTTTGAAAGAATATCCGAAGGACACCGCCACCCGTCAGGCGTGCGCCGCCGTCGGCCAGGCGCGGCTGATGCAGACTTACAGCACGCTGTTCTCGAATTTCGATATCACCGTGGCCCAGGTGCTCCTGACGACGGCCGATCTCGGTACACCGGAGCGGGCGATGTATCTTTCCGATACCTTGCGCCGCCTGATGTCCGAGCCGAATATTTTGCCGATTCTCAACGAGAACGATTCGGTCGCGGTGGAAGAGCTGAAATTCGGCGACAACGACATGCTTTCCGTGCGCGTGGGGGAACTCGCGGGCGTGAAACGCGTGATTCTGCTCACCAGCGTGGATGGTTTGCTCGACCCGGAAACGAAGCGGCGCATCGAGGAAGTGGAAAACATCGACGACGTTTTCCAACACGTGCGCGAAGAAAAAGGCCGGTTCTCCATGGGCGGCATGGCATCGAAACTCTCCGCGGTGAAATTCGCGGTGGAAGCCGGGATTGAAACCCACATCGCCCACGGCCGCCACCCGGAAAGGCTCGCGGGAATCATCGCGGGAAACGGAATTTCCACGAAGTTCCACGCGGTAAATGCGTCTTGAGCGGGAGTTTTTCAGGTGTAGAATGGCCGCATGATCGCCTTGGAGGAACTCACGAAGCTGTCGATCGCGGAGCGCGAAGAGATCATCGCCGTGCTCGAACAATCGCTCGTGGACGATGGCTATGGCGATTTCCGGGAATCACCGGAATTGATCGCGGAGCTGAAAAAACGCGATGCGGAATATGAGGCGAATCCCGAAGCCGCTTTGCCGTGGGACGAGGTCAAAAAACAGATTTTGAGTCGTCGTGGATAAAAGCGTATTCGTCGCTCCCGCCGCCCGGAACGATCTGGAGCAAGCTTTTCAATGGTATGAAGTCCGGGAAGAAGGTTTGGGCCTTCGTTTCCTCGATGCCGTGGAAAGGGCTTTCACCCAAATTTCCAAACGCGGTGAATCGTTTGCGGTTCGGGTGGGAAATTATCGTCGAATCCAGCTCGAAGTTTTCCCTTACGCGATCTATTTCAAAATCAAACCGGATCGGGCGGTTGTAAACCTCGTGGTTCATACCGCCAGAAATCCATCTTTTCTCAGTCGTCGTCTCCGTAATTGAACATGTCCACCATCCAAGAATCCATCCACCAAATGGGCCGGCAGGCTCGGGCTGCGGCGCATCGATTGGCGCAGCTTTCCAGCGAGGAAAAAAACACGATCCTGCGCGCCATGGCTACGGAGATCCGCAAGGCCACGCCGGAATTGATCGCGGCGAATGCGCTCGATCTCGCGGCCGGGAAGGAAAAAGGTCTGTCCGGCGCGATGTTGGATCGTTTGAAGCTCGATGAAACACGCATCGAAGCGATGGCCGCAGGCATCGATCAGGTCGCGACTCTCTCCGATCCCGTGGGGCAAATTCTCGATGAATGGGATCGTCCGAACGGCATCCGCATCCAGCAGCTCCGCGTGCCCATCGGCACCATCGGCATCATTTACGAAAGCCGCCCGAACGTGACGGCGGACGCGGCGGTGCTGTGTTTCAAAACCGGCAACGCCACCATCCTGCGCGGCGGCAGCGAGGCGATCCACTCGAACCGCGCGATTGCCGCGGCGCTCGGTCGTGCGGGTGCTCCGGAGCATGCGATCCAGCTCATTCCGTTCACCGATCGCGAAAGCGTCGCCGTGCTGGCGCAGATGGATCGCTGGCTGGATCTGATCATTCCGCGCGGCGGCAAGGGTTTGATCGAAACCGTGGTCTCACTGGCCCGGATGCCCGTCATCAAACACTACGATGGCATTTGCCATTTGTTCGTCGATGCCGCAGCGGATCACGCGATGGCCGTTGAGCTGACGATCAATTCCAAGACGCAGAAAACCGGCGTTTGCAACGCGCTGGAAACCCTGCTGGTGGATCGCAAGATCGCGGCGGAGTTTTTGCCGAAAGTCGCCGAAGCCTTGCGTGCGAAAAACGTGGAAATGCGCGGCTGCAAGGATGTGCGCGAGATCCTGCCCGACGTGGTGCCCGCCACGGAAGAAGACTGGCACACGGAATATCTCGATCTGATTCTCGCGATCAAAATCGTCGGCTCTCTCGATGAAGCGGTGGAGCACATCAATTTCTACGGCTCGCATCACACGGATGTCGTCGTGACGGACGACGAAGCGACGGCGGAGAAATTCCTGCGTCAGATCGATTCGGCGTGTGTGTTTCACAACTGCTCCACGCGTTTCGCGGATGGAGGGGAATTCGGCTTCGGCGCGGAAATCGGGATTTCCACCGACAAGCTCCATGCCCGCGGGCCGATGGGCTTGCGGGAGCTGACGAGCTATCAATATCGCGTCCGCGGCAACGGCCAGATGCGCGGGTGATAGGGAGTAACGGTGTTAAGTGGCAAGAGGATTTCCGAGGAATTTTGCCATTTGGGTATTGAGGTGGATGAGGAGTTTTCGGGCGACAGCCACGATGGCGGACTTGCCGGGTTTTCCGGCGGTTCGCAGCCGTTGGTAAAAGCTTTTGAGGACGGGATTGTGTTGGCTGGCGGAAATGGCGGCCATGAAGAGGACGCTGCGAACCTGGCGGCGGCCGCCTTGGATGAAGCGGCGGCCTTGGATTTTCCCGCTGTCCCGGTCAAAGGGGGCGAGTCCGGCGAGTGAGGCGATGGAGCGCCGTCCGACGCAGCCGAGCTCGGGCATGGCGGCAAGCAGGATGCGGCTGGTTTGGGGGCCGACGCCGGAGGTTTGGCGCAAGAGTTGATCGGCGGCGGCGAGGGCGGGTTGGCCGGCGATGAGTTTGGCGGCTTGTTGGTCGATGGTCTCGATTTGTTTTTCCAGGGTGCGGATGAGGCGTTGGAAGAGCCGTTTGACGAGGGGGTCGGTGTGATGTTCGAGGCGGTTGGTTTCGCGGAGCCGTGAGTCGATGAGTTCGGCACGGGCGCGCATGAGATCGGCGAGGGCAAGGGTGGCGGAGTCCTTGGCTTGCATGGGTTTGGGGGAAGAGACGGCGGCGAAGCGGGAGATGATTTTGGCGTCGATGGGGTCGCTTTTTGCCATGCATCCGAGGGATTTGGCGAAGTTGCGGATGCGTTGTCCGGGGACGATGCTGATGGGGATGGCCGCGTGCATGGCGGCTTGGACGAGAGGTTGTTCGTAGCCTCCAGTCGCCTCACAGACGAGGTGGGCGGAGGGCATGGCGGAAGCGGCGGAGAGAAGTCCGGCGATGCCTTTGGGGTGATTGGGGAAGCGTTTGATGGAGCCGTTGAAGTCGATGACGAGTTCGGTTTTGGCGACATCAACGCCGAGGTGGACGACGGATTGGGAATGAGGTAATGTCTTCATATTGGTTCGTTCATGCTTGTGATGGGAGCTCGCCGGCAAGCCGTCGGCTCATGTAACGGTTCGAACTGAGTGACCAAGATGCTCAAGACGGTTCCAACTCCATATGAGCTCGCGTGAAGCGGCTCGAGCGCCGACAGGAACCCGCCGTGAGCCGGGTGATCGGGAAGGATTTAGGCCCGATCACCCACTTGATCGCTGATACGCAATGAAGCGCGATTCGGCGTCAAAAGAAAGATACAAGCGCCGGCGTTCACGTCGGCTCGTGTGTGAAGGAGGATGAGCCGATGGGGACACCGGCGCTCCGTTTTTGCTTCACGCGGGGCGGATTGCTATCAGTGTGGTGTTGTGAAAACACGGATCGCCTACTGGGGTATTGGACTTCTCGTCGCGGCGGGATGGCTGGCCTTCGCTTTCGCGGGGTGGGAAATCCATTCGCTGAATTCCCAAATCACCGCGCTGGAAGCAAAGGGCGATCCCGAGGAGCAGGTTGACGGGCTTCAGGAGCTCCGGCAGACGTGGGAGGAACGGCGGACGTTCAATGGTCTGTTGCTGGTGATTTTCACGGCGACGGCGGCGGGGATTTTCGTGGTGAAGGAAGTGCTGCCGTTTGTCGCGAACCGGGCGGTGGATTCGCTGTATGGCAGCGGCGAGGAATGGGACGTGCCGAAGGCGTCGCGGGCGGTGGTGTTGGTGGCGCAGGGGAAATTTCCGGAAGCGATCGGGGAATTGCGAAAACAAATCGAGGCCGAGCCGGAGAATCCGCTGCCGTGGCTGGAGGTTGCGAAAATCCAGCGCGTGAATCTCGATGATGCAAGCGCTGCGGCGCGGACCTTGAAAGGCGCGCTTGATGCCCATGCGTGGCCGGAGGATGAGTTCGCCCGTGTTTCATTCCGATTGGCGGAAATCTATCATCAGGACTTGGGCGATCCTTATGAAGCGAGATCGATTTTGCAGCGGGTGATCGCGGATTTTCCGGAATCCGGTCATGCGGAGAAATCCCGGCAGCTTTTGACCGAATGGAAGAACGCTTGAGATCAGCGCGGGAAAAGGTGGACCGCTGGCTGCGAAGACATCCGTTGTTTGCAGCGGCTTGCGTGGCATTGATCGCGGTGTTTGCCGTTCAGGGTTTTTGGCGGGGATTGCTGATTTTGGCGGTCGGCATTTTTTCGGGAAACTCGAAACGCAGTGCGGTGTGGCTGCTGGTGGCTCTGTTGGCGGGTGCGGGTTTCTGGTGGCGCACCAGCGAGGCGGAGCGACAGAGCCGGGAAATGGTGGCGGCGGGGCCTTTGAAGTTGCAGGCGGAAATTGTGGGAGATCCGAAAGGTGAGCCGGAGTTTTGGTCGGCATCCGCGCGGGTAATTTCCGGGCCGTTTGTAGACGCGAAATTGAGCTGGCGGGGGAGAGGGGACATGCCGGTGAAAGGCAGTTTGGTGCGGGCGCAAGGGCATGCGATGCCACTGCCGGAACCGAGGAATCCGGGCGAATTCGACAAGGCGGATTGGCTGCGTCAACAGGGCGTGGTGGCGGTTTTTGAAGCAAGCACGGCGACGCAGGTGCATACCGGGAAATTTGCAGCATGGCAGGCGGATCTTCGGCGAAAATTCCGCACGGCGGTCACGGCCGGACTGGAGGAAACGTCGCGCGCCTCGATGGTGATCCGCGCGGTGGTCATTGGTGAAATGCCGAAAGACGAAGAGGAATTGGTCGCTTCCTATCGAGATAGCGGCACGCTCCATGTGTTTTCCGTCAGCGGACTGCATGTGGCGATGGTCGCTTCCATGGGTTGGTTTGTTTTGAAATGGGTAGGCGTGCCACGACGCCGGGCGGTGCTGGGGTTGCTGCCATTGGTGTTCGGCTATTCCTGGCTGACGGGAAATTCCGCGCCCGCCTTGCGCTCCGCGTGGATGACGGCGGTGTTTCTCGGGGCGTTCGTGTTTCGCAGGCAGGGCGATTTGTTGAACGCGCTGGGGGCGGTGTTGTTGGTCGGGGTTTTGTGGGATGGACGGATGATTTACCAACCGGGCGTGCAGCTTTCCTATGGCGTGGTCGCGGTGATTGCGGTGGGTGTTGGTTTCACGGAGCGATGGTTCGAGCGGTTGAAGCAGCCGGATCTTTTGGTGCCGCAGGGATTGATGACGCGCGGCCAGGCGTGGCGGCGGAATTTGCGGAGAAAAACCGCGCGGTATTTTTCGGTTTCCATCGCGGCGTGGGCGGGCTCGACGCCGTTGACGATCTGGCATTTCGGAGTGGTCACTCCGGTTTCGATTCTCGCCGGGATTCCGATTTTGCCGATGGTTTACCTGTTGCTGGTGCTCGGTTTGGCATCTGAGGTGGTGCATCCGTGGGTTCCGGCGGTGGCGCGTGGAATCAATCAGGTGAATGGAAAACTGGCCGACGCGACGACGTGGGTGGCGAGGGGATTTTCTTCGCTGCCGGGCGGGCATTTTTCGGTGAAATCGCGTGAGCCGTTTTTGCTGGTTTATGACCTTCCACGAGGTGCGGGTGCGGCATGTTTTTCGAATGAAAACGACGCGGTGTTGCTCGATGCCGCGGACCGTGCGGGCTTCAAGTATCACGTCGCGCCTTCGCTGAAAATGCTCGGCATTTCTCCGGAAACACTGGTTTTTTCGCATCCCGATGGAGCGCATCTCGGCGGCGGAGAGAAGATTTGGGAAACATTTCCGATTCGGCAGGTGCTCTTGCCCGTGGCGGAATCGCGCAGCCCGGCGTTCAAACTGTGGCAAGAGGAAGCGATCGATGTGAAACGGCAAGTCGCCCAAACCGGCGGGAAATTACGATTCGGCGAAAATGTCTGGCTGGAAATCCTGCACGCTCCGCCCGGCGATGTGCGAGTGCAGGCGGATCAACGCGTTGCGATTTTCCGGCTGCATTGGAAGGGTTGGAAAATCCTGTTCACCAGCGATGCGGGCACGGACACGGAAGCGGCGATCCTTCAAACGGGCAACGATTGCTCCGCCGATGTGATCGTTTGCGGCAGGCCGCGGCATGATTCGAATCTCTCGGATGCGTTTCTCACGGCGGTTTATCCAAGAGCAATCATCGCCAGCAATGCCGTGTTTCCCGCCAATGAAACACTTCTTGCCGAGCAAGTGCGCTATTGGAAAAACCAAGGCATCCAGGTGCTGGACCAGCAAAAAACCGGCGGCGTCACGCTGACGCTCGGTCGTGATCACGAGCTGATCCTGCGGGGTTTCGTGGACGGTTCGGAGGTGAAGGTGAAAAAGTGATTCGCTTCACTGACCGAAATTTCCATCCAGCAAACCACGGACGCTCAAATCTTCGTCGAGGTCCGGCCAATGAAGTCCAAATGGAGAAATTTCGATGTGGTTGAGTTGCTCGGGCGTGCCGTGCTTGAGGCGTGGATTTTTCGAAACGGGGAATCGGATTTCCACGCCGCTGAGCATTTCGATCACGATTTTGCCATTGTCGTATCGAGCCTCTTTCAAGGTATCAGCCAAAGTATTCATTCCATTTTGTGATAATGAGTTCCCGGTGTGATGCCGCTAATTCTTCCGCTTTCGACAGATCCGTGATTTTCAGGCCGTGGGACTCACGGAGTTCCACTCCCGATTCGACATCGAAGACCGCCTCTCCGCCTTGGAACTGGACATGAACGTGGATTGGCTTGTGATCGTTGCTATAGAAAAAGAAGCGAAATCCACTTTCATAAAAAACCGTCGGCACAAGCCAAGCTAGGCTTTTTGAGGAATATCTGCACGTGGAAATTTACGAAGCCTTCCCGCACCGCAGCCGGTGCATCGATTTTCCTTCCGCTTCCCACTGGAGCTGGAAATCCGTCTTCGGGTAGAAAAACGAATCCTCCCGCCACTCCAGGCGCTCGAATTTTCCGAACGCGGCGACTTTTTCCACCGCCCATTCGAAGTATTCCTCGTGGTCCGTCATGAAAAGAAACTCACCTCCGGGAAGCAGCGATTGATAAACGGCTTCGAGAAACTCCTGCTGCACGATCCGGCGGCGGTGGTGCTTGAACTTCGGCCATGGGTCCGGGCACAGCAGGTGCAGGCGGCTCACGCTTTGTTTCGGCAGGAGCCACTCGACGGTGTAGCGGCTTTCGAGGCGCAGCACGCGGGCGTTGTCGAGTTTCTGGCGGGTCAGTTTTTTGCACACCTTGCGCACCCGCCCGAGCAGGCGCTCCACGCCGAGGAAATCCCGGTCTGGAAATTCGCGCGCCATGCCCATGAGGAACGCGCCGTCGCCGCACCCGAGATCCACTTCCAGCGGGCGGTCTCCATGGCAAATTTCCGCACGATCCAGTTTCGCGAAGTAATCGCGCGGCACTAATTCACCGGGCATCGCCTCGCGCGGAAGGATATTCAAAGGTTGGGTCACCCGCGCACTAAAGTGAGCCACCGCGCGATCTGCAACCGCGAAAGAAGTGCGGAATGCGGAGTGGCGAGTGCGGAATCAAAGACGCAAGCGAATGGTGACGTCTTCTCGCGTTCTTCCATTCCGCACTCCGCACTCGCCGCTCCGCATTCAAACGCTTGACGCTCTTTCCCGGACACGGCTAGTTTTTGAAAACCGACGCGCCCGGGCCTCAGGCGGTGCGTTCACTCCTCCATCCCAACACCAACCTTTCTCCAACCGTGGAACTCCAGGAAATCCGTCGAATCGTCGAGCTCATGAACGAGCATGGTCTCACCCACTTCGATCTCACCAAGAAGGACTTTCATCTCAAGCTGAAGAAAGGCCCGGACTTTGAAGAAATCGGCGCCATCCTGTCGAAACTTCCTACCGTTTCCGCCGCGCCCGCTCCTGCCTACGCACCCGCTCCGGTGGCCGCCGCGCCAGCCGCCGCAGGCGCTCCCGCCGCGCCGGCCGCACCCGCCCAGGAAGGCACCGAAATCACTTCCCCGATGGTCGGCACCTTCTACCGCAAGCCGGCTCCCGACGCGCCGAACTTCGCCGACGTCGGCTCCACCGTTTCCGAAGGCCAGACGCTCTGCATCATCGAGGCCATGAAAGTCATGAACGAGATCAAGGCGGAGAAATCCGGCACGATCTGCGCCGTGGTCGCCCAGGACGGCACGCCGGTCCAGTTCGGAGACATTCTTTTCCGGATCAAGTGATGCTTCGGCCACTGATCACCGCTCACTGATCACTTTCCACTTCTTCCCATGTTCAAACGCGTTCTGGTCGCCAACCGTGGCGAAATCGCCCTCCGCATCATCCGCGCCTGTCGCGAGCTCGGTGTGGAATCCGTCGCCGTCTATTCCGAGGCGGACGTCGATTCCATGCACGTCCAGTTGGCCGATGAAGCCGTCTGCATCGGACCGGCCGCCAGCAAGGAATCCTACCTGAAGATCGACCGCATCATCGCCGCCGCCGAAATCACCGGAGCCGATGCGATCCATCCGGGCTACGGATTCCTTTCGGAAAACGCCCGCTTCGCGGAAATCTGCGCCAGCTCCGGCATCACCTTCATCGGGCCTTCCAGCGAAGTGATTTCCAAAATGGGTGACAAAGCCACCGCCCGCGCCACCGCCGTGGCCAATGGCGTGCCGATCACCCCCGGCTCCGAAATCATGCCGGACGCCGAAACCGCGCTCATCGAAGCGAAAAAGATCGGCCTTCCCGTCATGATCAAGGCGACCGCCGGTGGTGGTGGCCGCGGCATGCGCCCCTGCTTCAAGGAAGAAGAATTCATCAGCCTTTTCCAAGCCGCTTCGAACGAAGCCGTCGCCTGCTTCGGCAATGGCGATTGCTACATGGAAAAGCTCGTGTTGAATCCGCACCACGTTGAGATTCAGGTGATTGGTGACTCGCATGGAAACTACATCCACCTCGGCGAGCGCGATTGCTCCATGCAACGCCGGAATCAGAAAATCATCGAGGAATGCCCGTCTCCGCTGCTCACACCGGAACTCCGCGAGCGCATGGGCAAGGCATCCGTCGCGCTGATTTCCGCCATCGATTACCAAAACGCGGGCACCATCGAGTATCTCGTCGATGAAAAGGGCGAGAACTTCTACTTCATGGAAATGAACACCCGGATCCAGGTGGAACACCCGGTGACGGAAGAAGTGATGGGTTGCGAACTCATCAAGGAGCAAATCCGCGTCGCCGCCGGCGAACCGCTTTCCCATCACGTGCTCAAGTCCCAGCCGCGCGGCCACTCCATCGAGTGCCGCATCAACGCGGAAGACCCTTACAACAACTTCGCCCCGTGCCCCGGTGTCATCGAGCTTTGGTATGCTCCGGGCGGCAAGGGTGTGCGCGTGGACACCCACGTTTACGCGGGCTACACCGTCCCGCCGAACTATGACTCGATGATCGCAAAGCTCATCGTCACCGGCGCGACCCGTGAAATCGCCATCGCCCGCATGAAGCGCGCCCTCGGTGAATTCATGATCCGCGGCATCAAGACGACCATCCCGTTCCAGCAGGAAATCATCGACCACCCGGACTTCAAGTCGGGTCACTATGATATCGGCTGGGTGGCGCGTTATTTGGAAGAGCGGAAGGCCTGAATAAGGAGGAGTGAGAACTCCTGTCCCTCTTTTTGAAATTCGGTGGAGTTGTCGGCGACAAGAGTGTCGCCACTCCTTATTTCAAACGAATCCGGCATCACTCTTATGGAAAACCCGCAGCTTTACGCCATTCTCGACCTCGGATACGTGGCGGAGGAGCGCGCGGTTTCCGTCACTTTGGATTTGCTCGCGGGTGGCGCGGATCTTCTCCAGCTCCGCGCGAAAAACCGCGACCTCGACACCATCGAGCGGGTCGCCAGCCTGCTCCAGCCGCTGTGCCGAGAGGCTGGCATTCCTTTCATTTTAAACGATTTCCCGGAACTCGCCGCAAAACTGGATGCCGATGGCGTCCACATCGGCCAGAACGACGGCCCGCTTTCCGCCGCACGGGAAATTATTGGTCCCGGAAAAATCATCGGCCGCTCGACCCACTCCCTCGAGCAAGCCCGCGCCGCACTCGCGGAAGGATTCGACTACATCGGTTTCGGCCCGCTGTTTCCTACTCCGACCAAACTCGGCCGCCCCGGCATCGGTTTGGAAAACATCGCGGAAATGGAACGCGATGTCGGCAGCCGCATTCCGGCCTTCTGTATCGGCGGAATCAAGCAAGCGAACCTGCCCGATGTCCTCGCCGCAGGCGCGCGCAGGATCGTCATCGTTTCCGACCTTCTCTTGGCCGGGAACGTCCAAGCCGCCACCGCTGCGGTTAAAAAGACTTTGAACGCGGAGTGCGGAGTGCGGAATGCGGAATAGAAGAATTCACCGACGATCTTTATGCGGCATGACAATCTCAAGGAACGAACCATGGTGTTTTCCTTGCGGATTTTTGAAGTCGTCAATTCATTACCCACCACGCCTCAAGGTCGGAACGTGGCGAACCAGCTTTGTAGCTCGGGCACTTCAGTTGCCGCAAATTACCGGGCGGCGGCTAGGGCGAAAAGTCCCGCTGATTTTATTCACAAGATGGGCACCGTCGAGGAAGAGGCCGATGAAACGCCCTTTTGGCTGAAGCTGATCTGTCGCTCGGAAATGCTTCCAGCCGCTCGCCTCCAATCTCTCATGAAAGAAGCTGACGAAATTCTCGCCATCGTGGTCAGCTCGATCAACACCGCCAGACGCAATCGCCAGTAACTCCCCTGATCTCTTTAAAATCATGTCCACTCCGCATTCCGCACTCCGCGTTCCGCACTCGGAAATCCTCATCGGCGGCACCATCGCCATCGATCATGTGAAAACCCCGACCGCAGAAGCGGCCAACCTGCTCGGTGGCTCCGCCGCCTACGCCGCGCTTGCCGCCTCTTATTTCGCGAAACCCGTCCATCTCGTGGGGATTATCGGCAAGGATTTCCCGCAGCCGCACCTTGACCTGCTCGAAAGCCGAGGAATCACGCTGGATGGCGTCGAGCGTTCTTCCGGCGATTCGTTTTCCTGGTCCGGCGAATACCATGAAAACATGAACGATCGCACCACCCATCAGGTGGACATCAACGTTCTGGAAAACTGGACCGTCAAAATCCCCGCCCACCTCTCCGGTGCGGGCATCGTGGTGCTCGCAAACATGTCCCCGGACAACCAGCTCCAAATGCTCGATGGCGCGAAAAGCGGCTCCGCCCAGCCACATTTTGTCATCGCGGACACCATGGATCTCTGGATCGCCATTGCCAACGAGCGTCTCCACGAAGTCCTCCGGCGCATCGATCTCTTCGTGATCAACGAAAGCGAAGCCCGCGAATTCACCGGAACCGGCAACCTGATCGTCGCCGGGGAACGTCTTTTGGCCAAGGGTCCGAAACATGTCGTCATCAAGCTCGGCGAGTTCGGTTCCATTTTGTTCTCCGCCACCGCCGATTCCTACCGTTTGTTCCGCTGCGCGGCCTTCCCGCTCACCGAAGTTGCCGATCCCACCGGTGCCGGCGATTCCTTCCTCGGCGCGCTCGCAGGGCGCCTTTCCTCCACCGGAAAAACCGAATATTCCTTCGAGGACATCCGCGAAGCCGTGGTTTACGGTTCCGTCGCCGCCTCCTACACCTGTGAAGCGTTTTCGACACACCGCCTCCAGGAAGTGACCTTCACCGATATCCAGGACCGCGTCCGGTTCCTGAAATCCATCACCCACTGGTCATAAGCCTTCTCCAGACGCGAAAGGAAACCTCTCCTTTCTTTACAAATCTTTACAATTCTGATCAATTTAGTCCTCGACAGGAGAACTTCGATAGACTTACTCTCCGGGTGCTATGGCTATCCGGTGCTCTTCAAAACTCCACCTGCCTCAAGTGTTCATGAAAAAAGCACTCATTCCCGCGCTGTTCGCCGTCATGGCCACTTGTGGAGTGGTTTATGCGGATTCCGTTTCCACGACGCCGGTGGGTTACTTCACGGCGACCATTCCCGGAAATGGAGCGCAGACCGCACTGTCGGTTTCCCTCCTGAACCCCACCGAATATACGGGCATATCCACCGCCGTGACCTCCTCGACGGTAACGGTATCCGATGCGGAATGGACCGAAAACCAGTGGGCGGGCTATCTGGTGGCTCTGGAAAATTCAGCCGGGGCGGAAGAATACTTCCTCGTCACCGCCAATACCACCGATACGCTGACCATTTCTTCCACCTTCGATTTGACGGCGCGTTATGATGCGGCATCGAATCTTACTTTGTCCCAACCCCATACGATCGGGAGTTTGTTTGGAGCGACTTCTTCCGATGTCGCTCTTACACAAGGTTCGATTTCTACGGCTGATTGGATTTACGTATGGAATGGAACCAGTTTCAGCATCTACTACTTCAATAAAACATCGTGGCAAAAAGTGGGATCTTCCGGAGCCGCCAACGATGACATTTTATATCCGGATGAAGGGGTGTTTGTCATGCGCCGGAGTTCAACCGAGCTGACGCTCACTTTTACGGGAACAGTTCCTTCCAAACCGCAAGTGACCACCGTCCCCGGCAACAGCACCACGATCGTGGCGACAAGATTTCCCGTTGACATGTCCCTTGATGGAATGGGAATCCAAGATCTGACCAATTGGAAAACAGGCTCATACTCTAATGCGGACCGGGTATATAGTTGGAATGGCTCAAAGTATGTGGTCTATTATCACAACGGGACAAATTGGCTGCAACTCGGATCATCTGGGAGTGCGGATGATGCGACCATTTCAGCCAATTCTTTTTTATTCATCACCCGCTCCAGCTCTGCCGATGCATCTGCGGCTGGAATGACTACAGTGCTACCTTATACTTTGTAAATCGAGAATCATGGAAAATGCGTTTATGAATAACTTTGTTAAAAAATGCAGCTGGCTAATATTGATTGGTTTGCTTTTTATGGGGATTTCGTCTGAATCCAAGGCGGCAACTACGGCTTACGTTGTTTATGTGAATGTCGAATCGAGTGGTGCCACAGCCATTACGGATTCAGATGGAGATGCGCTGGCTGTTGGGTCGTTGATCGAAATTGGCTACTATGATTCGACCAGTACGTGGGTGTCCGTTTCTTTTAGTTCTACTTTTGCAGTAGGAGATGGAGACGAAGATGCTGGATATTTTAATGGTTTGCTATACAGCGAAAATAGTGCGGATTTAACAACTTTGGCGGCTCTTCTCAGTAGTGGTCAGCAGTTGACGGTTCGAATTTACAATGGGACTACTGTCGCTACTTCCACTTACTATGCGGAAGCAACGAGTACGGGCTGGGTGGTGACGGAAGATGCTATTTTAGGATATTCTTTGGTTATCGATTTGCAGGGGGATAATGTAGTGTGGACTAGCGATGCTTATCAAGCAACGATTGCCGTCCCGGAGCCTGCGACCGCTTTGCTGGGGGCCTCGGGCTTATTGGCTCTTTTGGCCCGTCGGCGGCGAAAGTGAATATTTCCGCACCCCCGGACCGGGGCGTCTTCTTTGAAAGCAGTGGGTGAAAACCCGCCGCTTTTTTCTTTTTTAGAGGCGGCGGGCGTTGCGGCCTTCGTCGATGAGTTTCCAGAAGTGCTTCGAGTTCGCCAGAGCTTCGTCTTCGGCGACGGGCATTTTCGAACGGAATTTGAAATCGGAAAACGTGCCTTTGTTGAGCACGCGGTGGACGATCACGGCCCCCTCTTTCACTTCGAAATACACGCGATGATCCTTGGCGCGGAAACGGTAGAGCACGATGCCGTCGCGGTCGATTTTTCCGAAGCGCTCGTTGTCGATGTTTTCCAGATCTTCCTTGGAAACCTTGAACTCATCCAGAATTTCCAACTGCTCCAGAGTGGGCAGTCGGGAGATTTCGGCGGCGCTGATTTCGTTGAAAACAATTTGGAACACCCCGGCAGAATAGAATGGCCGCATGCGGCTGCAACATCAATCTGGAGTGCGGTCGCAAAGCGCAGAGGCGGACCGCTGACGTTCACGTCGGCTCTTCGCTTTGTATGAATGGACGAGATGTCGATTCTCCTTGAGAAGTTCCACACTCCCGGTGATTCCTCCTTGTGCCGGTGCGGGGAAAACCCGAGTCTTAGGACCGAATGCGCTGCTTTTATTCACAGGATCTGGAATTGGAACTGCCTTCGGAGCATCCGTTTCCGATGGATAAGTTCCGGGTTTCCAAGGATATGCTGTTGGAAGGCGGGATTTTGAAGCCTGAGGAAATCATCGAGGTCAGCACGGCGAAAATCGAGTTGCTCAGTTCCGTTCACGATGCGGACTACATCCGCTCCATCGAATCCGGCCGGCTTGACCGGAAAGAGCAGGTGAAGCTGGGGCTTCCGGTGACGCGGGAGTTATTCCGCCGCAGCATGACGGAAGTGGAAGCGACCCGGCTGGCGTGCCATGCGGCTTTGGAGGAGGGCATCGGGATTTGCCTGGCGGGCGGCACTCACCACGCGTTCCGGGAACACGGGGAAGGTTATTGTGTTTTCAACGATGTGGCCGTGGCGGTCCGTGATCTCCAGCGGGATCGGCCCGCGCTGAAGGTGATGGTGGTGGATACGGACGCGCATCAGGGTAACGGCACCGCCGACATCCTCGCGGGAGATCCCCGGATTTTCACCTACTCGATCCATGTGGGGAACAATTACCCGACCCACAAGACCGTGAGTTCGCTGGATGTGGAAACGGTGCGCTACGTGGAGGGGGAGATGTATTTGAAGCAGCTTTTTTCCACGCTGGCGGGTGCGCTCGATACGTTCGCCCCGGATCTGGTGATCTGGATTTCAGGCGCGGACAATCACCGCAATGACCGCTTCGGCCAGATGCATCTCTCGCTCAAGGACATCCAAGGCCGCGACGAAGTGCTTTTGAACGCGTTCATCAAAAACCGCATCCCCGTGGCGGTACTCTACGGCGGCGGCTACAACCGCCAGCGGGATTTCACGGCGAAGCTGCACCGGAATACCGTGGCGACCGCGAAACGCCTCGCCGCCCAGTATCGGGGACTTTGAGAACTTTTCCGTCACGTAAGTTGTTTTTGGTAAAGGGCGTGACCGTGCGATGTGGTGTCTGTAAGGTCCGCGCCGCTTGATTCCTTTTTTCAAAAAGGTGTTCCAAATTCGGCATTGCTGATGCTTTGAAACTCTAGAAACTTCCCCTCAGCCACGATCATGTCTGACACTTCGAAACCCGGCCTCGCCATCATGACATCCGGCGGCGATTCCGCAGGAATGAATCCTGCGATCAAATGCTGCACGGAATACGCCACCCAAAAGGGCTATATGCCATATCTCATTTATGATGGTCTGCGCGGGTTCATTGATGACAACATCGTGCCTGCTTCCCGCGATCTTGTTTCCGGGATTCTTCATCGCGGCGGCACCGTGCTCCGCTCCTCGCGTTCGAAGCGGTTTTTCGATATCGAGTTCCGCCGTCAGGCTCTGGAGAACCTGAAAAAACGGAATATCCAGAAACTGATCGTGATCGGTGGCGATGGATCGTTCCGTGCGCTCAATCAATTTTACAATGACTTCGGCGTGCCTTTCGCCGGGATTCCCGCAACGATCGACAATGACATCGCCGGCACCGATTACTGCCTCGGCGTGGATACCGCGCTGAATGTGATCCGCGAATCCATCGATTCGATCCGCGACACGGCGAGTTCGTTTTCCCGCGCGTTCATCGTGGAAGTGATGGGCCGTCATTGCGGCTATCTTGCACTCGCCAGCGCGCTTTCCTGCGGAGCGGAAATCTGCTTGGTACCGGAAGTGCCGTATAATCTGGATGCCATCGGCGCGCGTCTGAAGGCGGACATTGAAAATGGCCGCCGTTACGTTCTCGGCGTCGTCGCCGAAGGCACGAAAATGGGGGATTACCTCACACGCTACATCAATGATTCCATCGGTATGGAAGCGAGGCTTACGGTGCTCGGCCACGTGCAGCGCGGCGGCTCGCCGACGGTTTACGACCGGGTGATGGCTTACAAATTTTCCGTCGCCGCGATCGACGCGCTCGAAGCCGGGCAGAAAAACGCGATCATGGTTTACCGTGACGGCACCTACGGCCACTTGCCGATCAACGTGGTGACGGATTCGAAATATCTGCTCGATCCGGCGTTGCTGCGCCTCGCGAGCCCGCTGGCATCTTGAGGGTTACGATTTCCAAAAGGCCGGCGCGACGATGCCCGGCCTTTTGGGTGTTTTGGTTCTTGCCGGGAAGTCGGTGGCTTTTTCAAATGGGACATGCATCGATTGAAATTCCCCGGATGGGTGATCGCATGTCTCGCCTGTGCCGCCTTGGTCCGGGCACAGCCATTGGTTGACACCGAGGTGGTGGCCTTGCAGATGCCGGAAGAAACCGCCAACCATTTCGAACGGCGCATCCAGGAAGGCGGGAAGACGGCTGAAGAAACCATGACGCGGGTCCCGGAAATGGCGCGGGAGAAAAAAATCGTCGAACTGGACCGCTGGAAACAGCAACTGCCCATGGAGACTCCGAACGAGCATTTTATTCCTTTGTCAGGCAAATTGAAGATGCCGGACCTCCCGGAGGAAGCAATGGGGATCAAGCTGACCTTGTACTTTCAGGAAACGAACAGCTCCCCATTGAGCGTGGGCTACTCGGTGGCGACGACTGAACAAATCGAGGCGGACTCGAAGCATTTCCAACATGGGAATTTCAGCTCGAAGGGCTATATTCCGTCCGGGGAATGGTTCGTCCTGAATCATGAAATGCTCGGTGGCGAGCGCAGGTTGGTGGTGGTGAAAGCATCCCGAAAAAAAGAGGAGGTGAAGGCGGATGGATTTCCACTCGTGCAAAGATCGTTCCAATGCAAAGTATGCGAACTGCCGGGACCGGCACCCGCGTTTGACCGGATGGGGCGGTTGATCGGGCCGTCGGCGGAGGACTGCCTGAAATCCGCGCGGGTTTTGGCGGATGGAATGGAATTGTTTTCCGTGAATGGAATCATGTCATCGGAGAAATCCTCGGTTTCCGGCCGGAAAGTCGAAAGACCGGAGGGCTATCGGATGGAGTGTTGGTCGATTTTTTCCGCGGATGGTAAAATCGCGGAACTCGCTCTCAATCTCCAAGGGGATCTTGCCAGCAAGGGCGGGAAGCGTTGGAAAATCAGCCATCGCCAATGGGTGGATATTCCGACGGAGGAATGGGTGCTTCTGAAATTGCAACCGGAAGCGGAGTCCGCTTCGTTTTCCTTGGCCTTGGCGCTGCGGCTATCCGGTAAAACGCTGGTTCCGGGAAATGCCGATCCTGCGAGCCGGGTCGCGGTTCATCCGGCGATTTCCCGTTTGCTGGCCGTGGCTGCCGGAATGGAAGTTCCGGAACCGGATCTGAATGGAGATCCTTTCTACAAACTACCCGGCCTGGCCCAAAGCTTGGGGAAGCTCGGATACCAAGCCATGAAGCCCAATCCGTATTTTTTCGATTCCAGTACCAGCACGCTCTCCAGATCCGTGGATAAAGACAAGCCATTGATCGAGCTGCTGCGGAAGTATTTGCCGCCCCCTTCCCGGCTTTCCGGGACGGATTGAGGTGAAATAAAAAAGCTGAAAATTTACTCTTGCAATATAAGTGCGTTTATTTAGGTAAGTGCAACTTTGTTGCATGAAACGAATCGCTCTTTTCCCGTTGTTGCTGGCCGGACCAGCGTTCGCCCAGACTTCCGAAAACGCTTCTCATCAGCTCGATGAGCTGGTCGTCACGGCCAGCGCGACGCAGAAAACCCTGTTCGATCTGGTGCAGCCGGCGACGGTTGTTTCCGGTGAAAATTTGATTTTGCGCCAAAACGGCACGTTGGGTGAAACGCTGAACGGTCTGCCCGGTGTGGCATCGACGGCATTCGGGCCGGGTGCGAGCCGCCCGATCATTCGCGGCCTGGGAGATGACCGCGTGCGGATTTTGCAAAACGGCACGTCGGTGCTGGATGTTTCCAACGTCAGCCCGGACCACGCGGTGGCGAGCGATCCGGCGAACTTGCAAACCGTGGAGGTCGTGCGCGGCCCGGCGACTCTGCTTTACGGGCCGAATGCGGTGGGCGGCGTGGTGAACATGATCGATGACCGGATCGCCGAAGAGGCGTTCGACGGCAAATTGCCGGAAGGTTATGTCGATGCGAGATACGGCACGGTGGATGACGGGAAATCGGTTTCCGGCGGAGTGAACTGGGGAGTTGGTTCGTGGGTTTTCCACCTTGATGGATTTCATCGTGAAGCGGGAAACACGGAAATCCCCGGCCATGCGTGGTCGGAAGAAAAGCGGGCGCTGGAGGGTGACGACGGGGCGCTTGGTTACATTCCGAACAGTTTTTCCGATTCGCAAGGAGCGGCGGCCGGGGTCTCGTATGTGTGGGACAAAGGATTCATCGGACTTTCCTATTCCGGGCTGGATTCGAATTACGGCACCGTGGCGGAGGAAGATGTCACCATCGATCTGGAGCAGCGCCGCTGGGATTTGCGCGGGGCGTTCCGCGAGCCGACGGAATGGATCAAGGAAATCGCTTTCAAGGGCAGCTACTCGGACTATCAGCACATCGAGTTTGAAGGTTCGGAGCCGGGCACGGTTTTTGAAACGAATGGTTACAATGCGCGGGTCGAGCTGAAGCACGAGAAAATCGGCGGAGTGGAAGGCGCGGTGGGCGTCGAGCGGCAGGACACGGAATTCTCCGCGCTGGGTGAGGAGGCGTTTTTGCCATCGGTGGATAACGTGACGAACTCGGTGTTCGTGTTTGAAGAACTGCCGTGGAACAATCTCACGCTGCAATTCGGAGCGCGCTATGACCGCCAGACGAATGAAACTTCGGAACACGATCTCTCGTTCGACGCCTTCAGCACCTCCGGCGGCATCGTTTACAATCCGACGAAAGATTATGCGGTGGCGTTGTCGCTGGGCTACAGCCAGCGGCCGCCGACTTATGTGGAATTGTTAGCCGACGGGCCGCACGTGGCGACGGGCACTTATGAAATCGGCGACGCGGATCTCGGGAAAGAACGCTCGGTTTCCATCGATCTCTCGGTGCGCAAGAAAACCGGCCGGGTCACGGGAAGCGCGGGCGCGTTTTATTACCGCTTCCAGGATTACATCAGCCTGCAACCGACCGGCGCGGAGGAAGACGACTTGCCGGTTTACGCGTATGAGGCGACCGCCGCGGATTTTTACGGCGGCGAGCTGGAAGCGACGTTCCATTTGCTGGAGCCGGTAGGTGAAGAAGACCGGAAGCAGAATCGCCGCGTGGATCTGATCTGGCGTGCGGATTACGTGCATGCGGAAGACCGGGATTCCGGCGAGCCGCTGCCACGCATCGCGCCCTTCCGCAGCTCGCTGGCACTGGACACTTATTGGGAAAAAATCGGCGCGCGTTTGGAAGGACAATGGGTGGCTCACCAGGACCGCCATGCGGAAGACGAGCTTCCGACCGATAGCTATTTCCTCGTGAACGCGGGCCTGACCTACGATCTGGTGAAAGGTGGAACCACCACGACGTTTTTCCTGAAAGGAACCAACCTTCTCAATCAGGAGGCCCGGCAAAGCACGTCGTTCCTGAAGGACATCGCGCCGCTGGCCGGGCGCGGCGTGGTGGCGGGTGTGCGCGTTGCCTTCTGAATGGAGCGCCGAACTCCAGTTCGGCCCGGATTTACTCCAGCCTTGCGGGTCATGGTGCGACCCGCAAGGCTCTCGCCGATGAATCCCGCCTCTGAATTTGCCTTTGCTTTGACGAATCCGGGGACGGAGCGCGCCTTGAAGCAAGAGGTGGAAATTTCCGGGATCGGCTGGCGGTTGAGCTATCAGCGGCGGGGTTTCGTGACCTTCAAGGCGGACAAGCCGTTCACGCTGGATTCGCTCAATGTGGAAATCGCCTGCGCCCGGCGGCTTTGTGTTTCGTTAGGAAAAGCGATGACGCGGGAAGCCGCGGTGCGGCTTTTGGGCGGTGTGAAAATCATCCAGCACGCGCGGTTTTTTGATCGGAAAATGCAGGGTGTTTCGTCGGAAGGAACGCTCTCGGCGGGTGATCTGGTGGGAACGGTGGTGGAACTCGGGCCGGAGGAATTCTGGGCGGGAGTGCATCGCCATTCCGCGAATCTGAGTCCTGATCCTGCGGGCGACGGAGGCTTGGTGATGGCGGAGCGTTCGCCCTCGCGGGCGTGGTTGAAACTGGAAGAAGCCGTGAGGTTTTTCGGGCTGAATTTTTCCGACAAAGATATCGTCGTCGAGCTTGGTTGCGCGCCGGGCGGCGTGGTGCTGGCTTTGCTGGATCGCGGTGTGCCGGTGATCGGTGTGGACCCGGCGAGAATGGCGGATGTCGTGATGGAATCGTCGATTTTGCATCGCGACGATGCGCGGGCGGGCGAGACGTGGTTTTACCATTGCCGGAAACCGGCGGCGCTCGTTTCCAAGAAAGATCTCGGGCAAGGCGTGACGTGGTTTATGTCGGACATGAATCAATCGCCGGATGTGATTCTCACCGAGTGTCTGCGTTTTTGCAAAATGGCCCCGTCGATCCAAGGCGCGTTGATGACCTTGAAACTGACGGACACGCGGCAGGTGGCGGAGAAAGGGAAGTGGTTTGAGACGTTGAAGGCTGCGGGATTCAAGACGATCCGCTTGCAGCAATTCAGCGTGCATCACAAGGAGCTGGCGCTGCTGGCGATGAGGTAAAGGTAGGGTGCTTTCGCCGAGAGCATCTGCTTCGGCGGCCCCGGCGGTGCCGCGCTACCTCAATACTCCGAAAGCGTGCCTTCGGTGACGCCGAGTTTTTCGAGCGCCTGGACTTCATCGAGCAGCGAGAAAACATCGGTGCGCTGATGGATGAGATTTTGATAGGCGCGGATGGTTTTTCCGGCGGTTCCGGCATTTTCATCGAGCAACTCGATGCGGAAGCGCGAAAGCCCGGTGGCGCGGAGCGGCTCGAAGAAACGCGCGCCGGTTTGGGCCTTGCCATTGAAGAGGGTGTTCCGGCAGCCGACGTCCGCTTGCAGGCGGTGAAGCTGGCCGACGCGGTCTCGCAGATGGACGACGTGGGTTTCGCAAGGGCGTCCGCAATCCTTGTAGGACGTGCCTTTGCTGAGGAAGGTGCAGAAAACGCAGTGCTCCATATGAAACATCGGCATGTGCTGGTGAAGGCTCAGCTCGAACCACCCGGCGGGCGCGGCTTTGAGAAGATCGAGCACCTGGCCGATGTTGAGATCGTAGGAAATCGTGAGGTGATCGAGGCCCGCGTTTTCCATCAGTAGTTTTGCGGTGATCGGGTTCGCGACGTTGAGGGAGAAGTCGGCGATTTTTTTCAGGTCGCTCCGATGTTTGTAGTATTCGAGCGAGGCGAGGTTACGCAGCAGCAGGCCGTCCGGCTCCGCGCGTTCGAGGAGTTTGAGGTAGCCGGTTTCGCCCGCTTTGAGGATTCGTGGCGTGGCGAGGTAGATGGACGCATCGGAATTGCCGGAGCGGAAAAGCGCGACGGCGTCTTTGGCGCGGCGCGGGTCTTCGAAATCGCAGTAGAGGGAATCCACGCCGCACTCGATGGCGGCGGCGACTTGATCCATGGTGCGGCAAAGGACGCTCAAGTGCGGAGTGGCGAGTGCGGAGTGCGGAGTGACGGAAGGAAGAAGATCGCGGAAACCGGTGGTGATTTTCGGGAGGCGCGGGATGTTTGGTGTGGCGTCGCTTTCGAGGGCGTCGATGAGATCGCGGCGGAGCTGGTTCAGTGCGGAGAGCGCGAAGTGGCAATCGCCGATGAGTTGGTTATCGAGCGAGGCGAGTTCATAGCGCGTGTCGCCGAGGCGGCCGAGCTGCGCGGTGAGCGTTTCGGTGTCGAGCGGGCGTTTACTGGCTTGTTCGAGCAGGGTGCCGCTGGCGACGCTGTATTCGCCGCACTGGAGTTCGATCGGTTCGCCGGGCGCGCCGGTGACGATGAGATGGAGCGGGATTTTCTTTTCCGGGAGTTTGGCGTTCTGCCAGAACTTGCGGAGCTCGGATTCGAGTTTCGGATCGGAGGTTTTGTAAATCGTGTGGCCCGGTTTGATGCGGTCGAAATTGATGCCGCTGTAGGTTTTGTGGAAAATGAGGCGGTCGCCTTCGACGCGCCAGATGCGCGCGCCTTGTTCGAGGTCGCGGTTTTCCCCGGCATCGAAAACCACACCGTCACCGGCCTGGACCGGCAGGCCGCTGGTGTTCGCGAGTTGGATCCAGCCATCGCCGCAAGCGGTGATTTCTCCGAGAAGAGGGCCGCGTTTTTTGCCGAAATTTCCGTGGGTGAGATACGGGTGATTGGTGCCTGCGAGCCAGCCGGTGGTGAGGCCGCGCGAGAAGGTCATTTCCAACGAATACTTGTCCTGCAAGGTGACGGGCGCGGTGGTTTTTCCGAGCGCCGCGTCGATGGCCTTGCGGTAGGCGCGGGTGACGGCGGTGACGTATTCGGGGGATTTCAGGCGGCCTTCGATTTTGAAGGACTTCACTTTCGCGCGGATCAGCTCGGGAATGAGATCGATGGCGGCGAGATCCTGCGGGCTGAGAAGATAGCGGGCCGCGCCCATATCCTGGACTTCGCCATCGACGACGAGTTCGTAGGGAAGGCGGCAGGCTTGGGCGCATTCGCCGCGGTTCGCGCTGCGTTGTCCGAGGGATTCGCTGGTGAGGCATTGGCCGGAGTAGGCGACGCACAATGCGCCGTGGACGAAGACTTCGAGCGGAGTGTGCGAGGCGGAATTCGCGGCGCTGAATTTCTCGATTTCCTTCAGCGAGAGTTCGCGGGAAAGAACGGCGCGTTCCATTTTCGGAAACAGCGAATCGATGAACGCGAGCCCTTCCGGCGAGGTGATCGTCATCTGGGTGGACGCGTGCAGTTCCACATTCGGCGCGACGGTGCGGGCGAGTTTGGCGAGGCCGAGATCCTGGATGATGAGCGCATCGACTCCGGCGGCGGCGACCATGCGGAGCTGGTCTTCCGCCGCTTTCATTTCAGCGGTGAAGATCAGCGTGTTCATGGTGACGAATCCCTTCACGCCGTGGCGGTGGAGGAAGTCCATGAGCTCGGGAAGGTCTTTTTCCGTGAAATTATCGGCACGCAGGCGCGCGTTGAATTTCGGCAGGCCGAAGAAAATCGCATCCGCTCCGGCGGCCACCGCGGCGCGGGCACAGTCCCAGTTTCCTGCCGGGGAAAGCAATTCCGGGGTGGTGTCGATTTCTTGCGCGCTCATCTGGAAGGAGTGAAGCACGGGAGGGACGGGAAAAACAGGCGGGATTTGCAAGGGGTTTCTTGGAGGTTTTTTCAACCGCGAATGGACGCCAATAAACGCGAATGAATAAAATCCGGATTTTCCTTATCTTTGAAGAATCATGAAAAATTCGCGTTCATTGGCGTCCATTCGCGGTTGAAAAATTCCTGAGCGCAACCTTGGTGAGAGATATGGGTTTTTTATCTTATGCTGGAGGCCGCTGAAAACCCATGGTCGCTGACGGATGCCGCGCATTTGTTGAATCGCGCGGGGTTTGGCGGAGATCCGAGTGAGATCGCGGCGTTCCATGCTTTGGGCCGCACGAAGGCGGTTGAATCTCTCTTGAATGAAGATGAGGCTTTGGAGGCGTTTCCTTTGCCCGCGTGGGCGGGCGAAACGTCGGCGGCGCAAGAACTGAAGCAGCGGGCGGCCGAACAGCGCGAATTCCGCCTTTCGATCCAATCGCTGACGCCGGAAGCGGCTGCGGAAAAACGGCGGGAATTCCAGAAGGAATCCCAACGGGTGGATCGCGAGCGGACGATGGAAGCGCGCGATTGGTGGTTTCGCCGCATGTTGGTTTCCAAGGTGCCGTTGCGGGAAAAGATGACGCTTTTCTGGCACGATCATTTCGCAACCTCCGCGCAGAAAGTCCGCGAGCCGATCTATCTCGTGTGGCAGAATGAAACGTTCCGCCGCCATGCGTTCGGGAGTTTCCGAGAACTCACCCAAGCGATGCTCCACGATCCGGCGATGGTGCTTTATCTCGACGTGCAGAGTTCGAAAAAAGGAAAGCCGAACGAGAATTTCGCGCGGGAGCTCATGGAGCTTTTCACGCTCGGAGTGGGAAATTATGCGGAAAAAGACATCCGCGAAGTGGCTCGTGCGATGACGGGCTACGAGCTGAAACGTGGCGAAGGGAAAGTATTTCATAATCCGCGCCAGTGGGATGATGGCGTGAAAACCTGTTTCGGCCAGAGCGGGAAATTCAACGGCGGGCAGGTGATCGATATGATCTTCAAGCAGGATCAACCGGCGAAGTTCATGACGCGGAAAGTGTGGGAATTTTTCGTTGCCGAGAATCCCCCGGACACGCTGGTGGAAAAGCTGGCGGTGAATTTCCGAGCGTCCGATTACCGGATGGATGTGCTCTTGCGGGAGATTTTCCGGTCGAAGGAATTCTATGCGCCGGAAGTGGTGCGGAATCAGATCAAGTGTCCGATCCAGTATCTGGTTGCCTTGATGAAGCAGTTGGAAATCACGGAAATCCCGCGTGCGGTTCCTCTCGCGGCGCAGCAGCAGCTCGGCCAGCTTTTGTTCGCTCCGCCGAATGTCGCGGGTTGGGATTGGGGCAAGGGCTGGATCAATACGAACACCTTGCTCGCCCGATATAATTTCGCGGGAACCCTCACCAAGGGCGCGACGGAAACCACGAACGAGAAAGGCAAAAACCTGCTTGTACAAATGGCGGCGGGGCGCTGGCCGGGGCCGGATTATGAAAAAATCACGCCGAGACCATCGCGGGAAAATCCTGAAAAGCTGGTGGATGATCTGATCTCCCGGTTTTTCCAGGCATCCGTTCCCGCCCAAGCGCGTGAGAGTTTCATCACGTATGCCCAGGAAAAGAAGGGTGTGATTTTCACCAACAAGGAGGTGGCTGAGCTTTGCCTGCTGATCCTCAGCACTCCGTATTACCAACTCACCTGACTACCATGAAAACCCGACGCGAATTTTTGAGTTCCACCATCCTCGGCGTCTCGGCGGCGTGGACCTTGCCGATGTTTGTCGAACGCACCTTCGCGCAGCTTCACGATCAGACGAAGGATCTGGCGGTGCAGGCGGCGACGGGAAAAGATGATACGATCCTCGTCGTACTCCAGCTCGCGGGCGGCAACGACGGGCTGAATACCTTGGTGCCGTATGCCGATGATATTTACCATCGGCTGCGCCCGCGCATCGCGAAGAAGGAAAAGGATATCATCAAGCTCGACGATCATCTGGGCCTCAATGCGGCGATGCCTTACATGGGCTCGCTGTTCAAGGAAGGGGGCCTCGGAATCGTGCAGGGCGTGGGCTATCCGAATCCGAACCGCTCACACTTTGTTTCCACCTCGATCTGGGAAACGGCCGATCCCTCGAACCGCTCGACCACCGGCTGGCTGGGCCGCTATTTCGACAATGCGTGCGGTGGTTCCGATCCGACGATCGGCATCAGCTTCAACAAGACCCAGCCGGAGAGCTTCGGCGCGACGAAGCATCCGGGGATTTGTTTGAACACGCCGGAGCTTTACCGCTGGCTCTACTCGGGCGGCGAGAAAGCGCAGGCGGAGGAGTTTTTCGCCAGTCTGAACAAGCCGGACGACGGGGAAAATTCCGGAGCTTCCATCGCGATGCCCGCCACGGGGAAAACCGGCGGGGTGGTGGGGGAGAGCAATCTTTCGTTTCTCGAACGCGTCGCTCTCGATGCGCGGGTGAGTTCGGATGAGATTCTGAAAATCGCCTCAAAGTATAAAACAACCGTCCGCTATGAGGGCACGCCGCTGGCGAAAAATCTCAACCTCGTCGCACGGATGATCGCCGGTGGCATGACCACGCGGGTTTACTACGTGAGCCATGGCGGATTCGATACGCACAACCAGCAGCTCAATTCCCACGAGCGTTTGCTCGGCCAGCTCGACAGCGCGTTGAAGTCGTTCATGACCGATCTCAAGGAGCAGGGAAACGACAAGCGGGTGACGGTGATGACATTTTCCGAATTCGGCCGCCGCACGCAGGAAAACGCCAGCGCGGGCACGGATCACGGCAAGGCTTCGTGTTTGTTCGTCGCGGGTGGCGCGGTGAAAGCCGGGCTTTATGGGAAAACACCGGACCTCGGTCGGCTGGATGACGGGGATCTGGCGCACACCGTGGATTTCCGCAGTGTCTATGCAACATTGCTGGAAGATTGGTTGAAGGTGCCGGATGTGAAACCGATCCTGGGAACAAGCTACGAAAACCTGCCGTTTTTGGCATGAGGGCGGAAACTTATAGTTGCAACTGAGTCTCAATAAAATACCTTGCGCTCAATTCGCCGTTTTGGAGGAACTTTTGTTTCAAGAAGCGGTTGAAGAGGACGTCCGGTCACATTCAGCCGGTTACATTCCCATTTTGCCAACACATGAAAATCACATCCCGATTCGCTGTAGCCGCTCTTTTCGCAGGACTCACCACCCTTGCTTGTGCCCATGAAGAAGGTGGCCAGGGAGGTCAACGCCAAGGAGGCCAAGGCGGTTTCTCGGGCCCAGGTTCGCTTGCGCGTAATCCGATCACGAAAGCTCTCGATAAGGACAACGACGGCGAGCTTTCCGCTGAGGAAATCAAAGACGCCAGCGCGACTCTGCTCGCTCTCGATAAAAATGGCGACGGCAAGCTTGCGGGTGAAGAAATCCGCCCGGTGCGCCAGCCTCGCGGTGAAACTCCTCAGCAAATCGCCCACAAACTCGTGGAGGAACTCGACAAAAACGACGATCACAAGATCAGCGACGATGAGCTTCCAGCCCGCATGAAGCCGATGCTTCAGCGCCTCGATGCCGACAAGGACGGCTTCCTTTCCGAAGAGGAAATCGCGAAGGGCCAGGAGCAGGAAAAACCTGCCGAACCAGCCGGTGGCCCTCGTCCTGAAGGCGGAGAAAAGCCAGGTGCTTGATCTCTTTTTCCCAAGACTCCGCTTATGAAGACCTGGACCGTTTTTTCCGCGCTGGGCCTGATGGCCGCTACGGCGCAGGGTGCCGAGACCTTCGCTTTCTATCATGAAAACGTGCTCGGAACTTCACTGGAACTCCGTGTTTCCGCCGATTCCGCCGCACAAGCGAAAGTCGCGGAAACCAAGGTGCTCTCCGAGATCGACCGCCTCTCCGCCACGCTGAACACCTGGAAGC
Organism: Luteolibacter sp.; assembly: GCA_047605125.1. Taxonomy (GTDB): domain Bacteria; phylum Verrucomicrobiota; class Verrucomicrobiia; order Verrucomicrobiales; family Akkermansiaceae; genus Luteolibacter. The sequence goes on along the minus strand of JASGGK010000014.1, from coordinate 23,248 downwards.
AGGACAGCGAAATCTCGCGCTGGCAGGCATCCGGCGGGGAGATGAAAATTTCCCCGGATTTGTTCAGCGTGCTGCAAGCTTGCGACGCGTGGCGCGACAAGACGGACGGCGTGTTCAATGCCGGCGTCGGCGGCGCGATCCAGCTTTGGAAGACTGCGGAACAAACGCAGGTGCTTCCAACGAGGGAGGCTTTTGCCGCAGCCGTCTCGCAGATGAAGCAAGCCACGTGGACGTTGAATTCCAACGATCTCACCGCACGCAGCCTCGGGAAACCCGGTGGAATCACCGTGGATGCGCTGGCGAAAGGTTACATCATTGACCGTGCGATCGAAGGTGCCCGCGAAGAAGCTCACGTGAAAGGCCTGATGCTGAACATCGGCGGCGACCTCCGGGTTTCCGGCGAATGGACGGAATCCGTGGCGATTGCCGATCCCCGTCATTCCGAGGAAAACGCCGCGCCGCTCACCACGGTGAAGCTTCACAATCAATCGATGGCCACCAGCGGCGGTTACCGTCGTGGCTGGACGATCGGTTCCACGCATTACTCCCACATTCTCGATCCCCGCACGGCACAGCCGGTCGATCATATTGCCAGCGCTTCCGTGGTGGCGAATGACGCGACGACGGCGGATGCTCTCGCAACCGTTCTGAACGTGCTGGCTCCGGCGGAAAGCCTGAAGCTGATCCAGTCCGTGCCGGGCGCGTCCTGCTTGATCGTGGACCGCGAAGGCAAGCGGTTCCAAAGTGAAAACTGGAATGCAGCAGCCAAGGCTCCGGTGACGGTGGCGGCTGAAGCGAAGCCGATGGAACTGGACATTAAACTCGAACTGAACAAGCCGGAAGCGCAGCGCTATCTGCGTCCTTACGTCGCTGTTTGGCTGGAAGATAAAGATGGTTATCCGGTCCGCACGCTGAGCGTCTGGATTCTCAAAGGCGAAAAAGGCCTGCGTTGGCTTCCCGATCTCAAGCGTTGGAGCCGTGCGGACAAAATCCGCAAGATGGTGGACCCGACTGATTTGCTGCCGACCGTTTCTTCCGCAACCCGTAATCCGGGTGAATACAGCCTCGTTTGGGATGGTCTCGACGATCAGAAACAACCGCTGGCTGCCGGAGAATACACGCTCTACATCGAAGCCGCGCGTGAAAAGGGCACTTATCAAATCATGAAACACGCCGTCAATGTCGGTGGCGAGCCCTTCAAAGCGACTCTCGAAGGCAATGAAGAAGTGAAATCCGTCTCGCTGGATTATCACAAAAAAGGCGCGGCGAACTAAGATATCATGCGCAAGCAATCCCTGAAACAGCGCCTCGCCAGTCCGATGCGCTGGCTTCACATTTACTCGTCCATGTTCGGGCTGGTGGCGATTCTGTTTTTCAGCGTCACCGGTCTCACGCTGAACCATCCTTCGTGGAAATTCGGCAGCGTTTCCCGCGAGGAATCTTCGAAGGGCGAGATGCCTCTGGAGTGGTTCAAGGAACCGGCGAAGCTGGAAATCGTCGAGCACCTGCGGAAGCAGGACAAGGTCCGTGGTTTGGTGGATGATTTCACCATCGATGAGTCCGAGTGCTCGATCACCTTCAAAGGTCCGGCTTACTCGGCGGATGTTTTCCTGAACCGGGAAACGGGTGCTTACGAAGTGACGCAATACCGCCAGGGCTGGGTTGCGCTGATGAACGATCTGCACAAAGGCCGGGATTCCGGGAAAGCGTGGTCGCTGGTCGTGGATATTTCCGCGATTGTGCTGATCATCGTTTCCGTGACGGGCATTGCCTTGCTGCTCTACATCAAGCGCCGCCGGAAAAACGGCCTGCTCACCACGCTCGGAGGATTCGCGGTCTTGCTGCTCGTTCTCTGGTTGTGCGTGCCATAGCAAGCGGCTGGAGCGCCGGTGTCCTCACCGGCTCTTTTCAAATTACACATTCTTCACCCCGAAGAGCCGGTGAGGACACCGGCGCTCCATTTTTCCGCTACTTGCCGAAGGCGACGCGCAACGCGTGGCTCACGGCGGGGACGCGGGCGGTCCCGTGATTGTCGTCCTGGTAGAGGTGGAATTTCACCGGGAATCCCGCTTTCGAGAGCTCGTCGGCGAGGGAGGTGGCATTGTCCACCTGACGGCGGGTGATGACGAATTGGGCATGATGCGCGCGCCGGGGATCGTCGGTCGGGGTTTGCTCCAGAGCACCGACGGTGATGAGCAGTGGTGGCGCGTCCGCAGCCGGAGCGGTTCCGCGATTTTTCAGCCAAGCATCTTTTTCCGCAAGGATGTGGCGCTTGTTCCACCAGATCGACGGGCTGGATGCCACGTAGCGTTGGAAAGCGCCGGGACGGGTGAAATAGGCGTGCAGGGTGAAAAGGCCGCCGTAGGAGTGGCCGAAAATCGTCTGGCGGGTTTTGTCGATCGGGAAACGAGCGGAGAGTTCCGGCTTCAGCTCTTTCTCGATGAAATCGAAAAACCGGTCCGCACCGCCTTGCGGGTGCTCGGAAAAATCTCCGGTATCGGAGAGATCGGGGGCCGGAGGGGTGTAATCCTGAGCGCGTGCGACGAGATCCGTGGAGTCATCGACGGGGTAGCCGATGCCGACGATGATACCCGGATTGATGCCGACGGCGGCGGCGCGGTCTCCGACGCTTTGCAGCAGCAGGGCCGCGAGAGGGTAGGTGGAATTCCCGTCCAACATATAAAGCACCGGATAGCCGTTGGCCGGAGCGGGGGTGCTCGGCACGTAGACGAAAATCCGGTAGGTGCGCCCGGTTTCCTTCGAAGGAATGTCCTGTTTCAGGGCCGGGATGGAAAAGGGCGCTTCACTCCAGCCATCGGGAGCGGCGGATAACGGGGAAAGAAGCAACAGAAAGGGGATGAAAAAACGCATGGGAAGGGTTGTTTGGCGGGAGTCGGAAAATAGCAGGCCCTATACGTCCTGTCGGGCATATAGGGCCTAAGTAACACAAGGAGAAGCCGATGCGGGCATCGGAGCTCCGGATCACCATTCGTAGTTCACGCCCAGGCTGACGTTGCGGCCGGAGCCGTACCATGCGGCGCCAGCGGCGGTGGAGCTGGCGACGTAGCGTTTGTCCGCGAGGTTCGTCGCGCTGAGGCGCACCGTGGTTCCCTTCAGGGAAGTGAAGGCCTTGCCCAGATCATAGCCGATGGAGGCATCGAACAGGGTGTAGCTCGGAATGTGATAGAGGTTCGCGCTGTCGCCGAAGGTGGAGCCGACGTAGCGGACGCCGCTGCCCAGTGTCAGGCCGTCGAGCGGACCCTGGCTGAAAGTGTAGTTCAGCCACAGGGAGGCCAGATGTTTCGGCACGGCGGGGAGGCGGTTGCCCTTCGCGGCGGCATCGGAAACGTCGCTTTTGGTGATTTCGGAATCCAGATAGGTGTAGGCGGCGGTGATGTCGAAGCCATGGAAGAGTTCGATCCGGCTTTCCAGCTCGGCCCCGCGGGTGCGGGCTTCGCCGATTTGCGAATAACGGGCCGGTGTCGGCTGCACGCGAACGGCGCGGTTTTCCTCGGTCAGCTCGAAAACCGATGCGGTGAAGAGCATGTTATCCGCAGGCTTGTATTTCAAACCGATCTCGAATTGTTCGGATTCAGTCGGCTTGTCGAGGGGTTGGTCGTTGATGTCCAGACTGGTGTAAGGAGCGGAATCGAACGATGTGGTGTAGCTCGTATAAGGAGCCAGACCATTGTCGAAGAGATAGAGCAATCCCGCGCGCCAGGTGGTGGATTCCGGATTCTGGCTGATGGAGGTCGTGGAGGTGGTGCCGCCATTGCCGTCGAAATCGGCGCCCGTGCCGGAAACCGTTTCGGAATCAATGTCATACCAATCGTGGCGCAAGCCGAGTGTCCCGCGCCATTTTCCCCACTCGGCCTGCTCTTGCAGGTAGAGGCCGATCTGGCGTTCGGTGACGTCCTGATCACCACCGTTGGTCCAGGCGTGGCTGTTTTTCAAGGTGGAGGCGATGCCGGAGGTGTAAACCGGATCGTAGACATTGATGGCCGAGACATTGGTGTTGACCAGACGCAGGCCTTGCCAATCGGATTGGGTGAAGTCGAGGCCGCCGATGAGCGTGTGATTGACGGGACCGGTGGAGAATTTACCTTCCAACAGGGAATCCACGGCGAAGGCGTCGGTTTCCCCCGTGCCGCGGACCGCGCGGCGGGCGAAGTTTCCGGCGGCTGTCGCATCCGTGCCGCGGCCGACCATCGCCCGGTATTCGGAATCGAGATAGGTGTAGCGGAAGTTCTGGCGGAAGCTCAGGACATCGTTGAATTCATGGTTGAACAGGTATCCGATGTTGAACTGGGTGCGGTCGTAATCGTTCCATTCCGGTTCCCCCAGAAAGGTGGAGGGGTCGATGTATCCTCCGCTGCCCTCGTGAAGGGTGCCGGTTTGCGGCAGGAATTGATAGGTGGAGCCGCCTTCGTCTTTCTGGAACTGGCTGAGGAAGGTGATGGTGGTGCGATCCGTGATCTTCCACGTCAGGCTGGGAGCGATGAAATAACGGTTGAGATCCGTGTAATCGATTTCCGAGTTCCCGGTGCGGGCAAGACCGACGAGACGGAAGGTCACATTATCCAGAGCCGTCTTGCCGTTGATGTCGAAAGTGCCTTGGTAAGTGTCATGGCTGCTGACCTGGAAGCCCACCCGGTTGAACGGAGTGTCCGTGGGCTTCTTGCTGATGGCGTTGACCAAGCCGCCGGGGGAAACCTGTCCGTAAAGCACGGCGGACGGGCCTTTCATCACTTCCACGCTTTCCAGCCCGAAGGTGTCGAACTGGGTCCGGTTCCACTGGCTGCCGGCCGGGCCGCGCAGACCGTCGAGATAGATGTTGTTGGTGAAGCCGCCGGTGTCGTAGCCCCGGATATTCAGGGTGTCCGCCCGGCTGTCGATCCCTTGGAACTCCGGGATCACCCCGGCGGTATAGGAAACGGCTTCGGTCAGGCGTTGTACGCCCCGGCTGTCCATATCCGCCCGTGTCACTGCGGAAACGGATTGGGGTGTTTCAAGAATCGGCGTGTTCACCTTGGTGCCCACCGTGCTGTGGGTCGCGATCTTGCGACCTGTCACTTCCAGCTCAGGCAGAGCGATGGACTGGGTGGTTTCTTCCTGCGTGGCGGCGGGTTCCTCAGCTAAAACCAGTGGGCAGCTAACCGAACCCAGGGCGGCAAGCAGGGACAAATGGCGGTAGTATGTGTTTCGTTGTTTCATGGGAAATAGAACGCGGGATTCAAGCGAATGATTGAAAATTCAATGAATACGAGACGCGATCTCAATAAACGAAGAATGAATCAATCTCAAAAAAGAAAAAATGTGAAGCGAGGATGGGGATGCCGCCGCTTCTTTTCGGCCCGCCGAATCTTTGACAAAATCCGGGCGGTGCGATTATAACTCCGGCATCGTGATGGACGGATCGTTGCTGGTGTTGGGAATCTCGGGGCCTGAATTGACCCCGGAGGAGGCCGCGCGTTTCCGCAAGCTGCAGCCTGCGGGTTACATTCTTTTTACCCGCAACATCGTCACCCGAGAGCAAACGCGGAAGCTGACGGATGACCTGCGCGACCTTTCTTCGGAAGCTCCAATCATCGCCATCGATCAGGAAGGGGGGCGTGTTACGCGCACGAAGGACATCGCTCCTGTCGCGCCCTCGGCTCCGGCGCTGACGGAAAAAGGGGACATGGGATTGATCGCGGATGCGGCGGCATTGACGGCGGATTTGCTGCGCTTGCTCGGCTGCAATTTGAACTTCGCGCCGGTGCTGGATCTCGATCATTTTCCCGGCGTTCAAAACGCGCTTCGTGGCCGTAGCTGGGGGCGTGATCCCCAACGCGTGATTGATCGGGCAGGGCATTGGAACCGCTGGTTGCGGAAACGTTCCATCGCGAGTTGCGCTAAGCATTTCCCGGCCGGCGGGCGCGCGCTTTCGGATCCGCATCACGATTTGCCGAGTTCTCCGGCGACGATTGCGGAGCTGCTGAACGAAGATGTGATTCCTTATACAGCGCTGATGCCGGAGCTGGATTCGATCATGCTGGCGCACGTCGAGTTTCCGGAAATCGATCCTCAATTTCCCGCGTCGCTTTCTCCACGCGTGATTCGCGGATTTTTACGCGGGCAGCTCGGTTTCGAAAAACACGTCGTGCTCACGGACGATCTCGACATGGGCGCGATCACCAAGCGCTACGGGCGCGGGCAGGATGTGAAACTCGCCATCGAGGCGGGCAATGATCTCGCGCTGATTTGCCATCAGACGGACTCGGCGGAAACCGCGGCGAAAGCCATCGCGGAATTGCCTTACTGGATGATCGAGGAAGCGCATCAGCGGTTGCGCCGCCTGCGGAAAAAGCTCCGCGATCCCTTGCCGCTGACGGACAAGGCGTGGGATAAAACGGTGGAAGGACTGGCGAAACTCGCCGCGGATGTGCCGGAAATTTCCGAGGTGCAGGCCGCGACGAGTCCAGTGGCGGATTATTGAATGAAATGCAGGACGAGACATCCTTCCTCCCTTATTTGCGAAGGAGCGCGGAAGCCGTCCAGAGCATCGGTGCCTGGCCGTGGAGATCACCGACGATTTTTTCGCGATCATTGTAGAATTGCTCGCTGAATCCCTTGTCGGTGCCGATGCAGACGTCCTTGAGATTGGCGTTTTCATCCAATTCGGAAACCAGAGCCAGCCAGGCTTTGCGGGCGGCGGGGCCGTAGGTTTTCGAGTCCAGCCAGCCGTTTTTCACGCCGGTGACGATGCCGAAGGCGAACATGGCGGAGCCGGAGGTTTCCGCCCAGGAATCCGGCTTGTCGAGGAGCTGGCCCCACAGGCCGTTCTTCAATTGCACGGCGAGCAGGCCGGCCATCATTTTCCGGTAGCATTCGAGAATATGGGCGCGCTGAGGGTGATTTTCCGGCAGGTCGCGGAGCAGCTCGGCGGAACCGGCGGCCATCCAGCCATTGCCGCGGCCCCAGTAGAAATGGGCATTGTCACCGTGGAAGAAGAGGCCGTTCGGTTGTTGGAGTTTGTCGAAATACGCGGTCATGGTGAGCGCGGCGCGGTCGAGGTATTTCATGTCCTTGGTCGCTCGGTAGGCCTGCACCTGCACGAGGGGGATCATGTACATGTCATCGATCCAGTAGCGGGCTTCGGTGGTGATACCATCCGGCGTGGTTTTTTCCCATTGGGCATCGGCGAGTTTGAGGCCGAGCTGTTTGCACGGCTCGCTCCGGGTTTGTATGGAAATTTCGAGAGGAACCGCGCCGAGGACGCGGTAGTCCACGTGCTCCTTCAGGTTCACCATGGATGAAAGCGGCGGCGTGAGGAAGGGTTCGAATTTTTTCACCAGCTTGTCGCGCAGCTCGGTGTCTTTCGTGAGATCCGCCACGGTGAGCGCGCCGTACCAGGCGATGACTTCCGGGTACATGATGCCGAGCTTGGCTTTTTCCGGGATGCGCTCGAAGCGGAATTTGCGCGGCACGAAGTTCTCGGCGACGCGTTTGCCGACGGCGGCGGGCTCCGCGTCTGCTGGCCAGTTGGAAAGCGGGTCTTCCGGGGCGGTTTCAGCCATCGCCATGCTGGAGAGCAGGCTGGAACACAGAAGGATGAGCATGGATTTCATAAACTTACTTCACAGGGGAAATTTTGACGTCGAGAGGCGCGGCGAGGGCTTTTGAGAAATCGCTGACGTAGGTTTTCCAGGCGGCGGCATCGGTGATTTTTCCCGCTTTGTCCCACGCGAAGCCCGCCCAGTAGGTGGCGGTGTGATCCGGGGTGTTTTTCAAAAGCACGAGTTGGTTGAGGGAGTCGGTGAGGTTTTTATCGAAACTCCCCGGATTGGCGATGATGGCGAGGCCTTGGTTGCCGGCGTTTTTTTCCACCTTTTCCCATTTAACGAGCCAACCTTCGGCGGCATTCACTTCGACTTGCTCGGATGGCACTTTCTTCAGGCCTGCTGCGGTGGTGATCGGTGTGGCTTTAGCTGGCAAAACGAATGGTTTGTAATGGATTTCGAAGCGGTCGAGCTGCCGCCCCGCATCCAGCGAGATGCGTTTTTTCTCGGAAACGCTATAGGTGCCGATGGTGTATGGCGCGTATTCCAGCTCGAAAAGCACGCGGATCGGGCCGTTGGCGAGGACTTTCGAGTTTACGAAATTCCGGGAAACCCAGAGCTGATCATTCGCCCACACGCCGCTGCCGCCGCAGCCACGGCTCAAGCCTGCGGAGTAGAAATCCGCGCCATCGCCATGGTCCGTGTGGTAGTCATCGCCTAGATACCAGTCGTTGATGACCATGTTTGGCGTGCGCTTGGACCAGATATCGATGGTGCTGCTGGTCAGCGGCTCGACTTCCCAGGTTTCCAGTGAATTTCCGTAAGTGCGGTGGGCGATGAGATCGTTTTCCCAGGCGAAATCATCGCGGCGCTCGCGGTTGAAGCGGCCGAATGCTTTGAAATCGGCGCGCTTGTGGATCTGTTTTTCCCCGACGCTGAGAGTGAAAGTCTTCTTTTCGTTCGCGGCGAAATCCGCTTGGAACAGAATGGCATCGAAGGTCGAAAGCGGATCACCATCGAGATCGATCGCCTGGGTCAGCACTTCCGTGCCGGCGCTGTCTTTCACGTGGATCGTGTTCAGGTTTTTCGCCTCAAGCGGCGCGAGATCCTTGGCGGAAATCTCAATCGTCTCGCTGGCGCGGGCGGATGCGAGCGGATTGGCAACCGTCACTTCCAGAGATTTGGCCGGAACGGAGGCGGGGAGAGCGGCCAAGCCAGCGCAGAGGGTGAGTCGATACAGTGGTTTCATGGGATTTCTGGAAATGAACGGGTCGGAATCTGAAATTCACAGCACACTACGTCAATCGCCCAGCCGATGTATCAAGAAATTATGGAGAGTGGTGTTTCGAGATTTTATCTTGCCAAATCCGCCTCCTGCGGCTTTCTTCCGCGCTCAACCCTCAACCTAGGACGATCCGGCACCTGCGGGATCCATCCCCTACGACCATGAGCGACATCAACCTGAAAGAATATCAGCTCCACGAAGGAGACACCGGCAGCGCCCCTTATCAAGTGGCTCTCCTCACCCAGCGCATCCTGCACCTCACCGACCACTTGAACCTCCACAAGAAGGACTTCTCGTCCCGCCGTGGTCTCCTCAAGCTCGTCGCTCAGCGCCGCAAGCTTCTTGATTACATCAAGAAAGGTTCCGACGAAAAATACCAAGAGGTGATCAAAGGCCTCGGTCTTCGCCGCTAATCGAAACTCTCAGCAAGCAGCCACGTGGGAAACCCCGTGGCTGTTTTGCAAAACGGCCCAAGCTGTAAACGCACTCCGGGTCGTCAGATTTCACTCCGTTGCCCGCATTTCCGCAGGCAGCGGGTTTTGTCTGAAAAGAATGCCCGTCTCAGCATCCGGCTGAATGGGCGGTACGCACTGAAAAAGAAAAAACATGAGCATTCATAGCATCACGAGCCAAGTCGGCTCGAACCCGATTACGATTGAAACCGGCAAACTTGCCAAACTCGCCGACGGTGCCGTTACCGTCCGCAGCGGAGACACCATCATCCTCGTCACCGCCGTTTCCGCCACCAAGGTCAAGGATGGCCAAACTTGGTTCCCACTTTCCGTCGAATATAAGGAAAAAGCATCCGCAGCAGGCGTCTTCCCAGGCGGCTACTTCAAGCGCGAAGGCCGTCCGACCGAAAAGGAAATCCTCACTTGTCGCATGACGGACCGCCCGCTGCGCCCGTTGTTCCCAAAAGGTTATTTCTACGACACCCAGATCATCGCGATCCTTCTCAGCGCTGATGGTGAAAACGACGCCGACATCCTCTCGATGAACGGTGCTTCTGCCGCACTCGCGCTTTCCGACATCCCATTCGCTGGCCCAATCGGTGCCGTGCGCGTTGGCCGCGTCGACGGAAAATTCCTCATCAACCCGACTCACGACGAGCGCGCTGAAAGCGATCTCGACCTCGTTTACGTCGGTAACAAGACCGACGTCATCATGATCGAAGGTCAGGCAGACGAACTTCCAGAAGAAGAATTTATCGCCGCTCTTCACTTCGCCCAAGCCGCCGTGCTCCAGCTCGTCGAAGCTCAGGAAGAACTCGTCCGCCTCGCCGGTAAGGCCAAGCGCGAGTGGACTCCCGTCCTCGCCAAGGAAAACCTCCTTGAAATCGCTTACGAAATCGCTGGCGACCGCATTGAGTCCGCCATCTATGCACCATCGAAAACCGAGCGTGCCAAGAAAGTCGGCGCTCTGCGTGACGAAGTCGAAGCCGCCATCAAGGAGCGCGCTCCAGAAGCGACCGCATTCGACGTCGAGCAAGCGTTCGAATACCTTCAGAAGAAGGCATTCCGCATTTCCATCATGGACAAAGGCGTCCGCGCTGATGGCCGTTCGATCGGTGATCTCCGCACCCTTTACGGGGAAATCGGCACCCTTCCACGCGTTCACGGCTCCGCCATTTTCTCCCGTGGAGAAACCCAAGCCCTTGCGATCACCACGCTCGCTCCGGCTGATGAAAAGCAATCCTTCGATAACTACTCCGGTGGTGAGTCCGAGAAGCGCTTCATCCTTCACTACAACTTCCCTCCATTCTCCGTCGGTGAAACCGGCCGCATGGGTGGCATCAACCGCCGCGAAATCGGTCACGGTTCCCTCGCTGAGCGCTCCATCGAGCCAGTGATTCCTGCCGAGTCCGAGTTCCCATACGCGATCCGAGTTTCCTCCGAAGTCACCGAGTCCAATGGCTCCACTTCCATGGCAACCGTTTGCGCAGGCACCATGGCTCTGCTCGATGCAGGTGTCCCGCTCATCCGCCCGGTCGGTGGTATCTCCGTCGGCCTCGTCACTGAGAACAACGAAGACGGTTCGCTGAAATCCCACAAGATGCTCCTCGACATCATCGGTTCCGAAGACTTCTACGGCGATATGGACTTCAAGCTCTGCGGCACCAGCGAAGGTGTCACCGGCTACCAGCTCGACCTCAAGCTTCCAGGTCTCCCGATCTCGATGCTCGAAGAAGCGATCAAAATCGCCAAAGACGGCCGCACCAAGGTGCTCGCCAAAATGGCCGAGTCCATCGAAAATCCAGGCTCCCTCAGCCCGCACGCTCCACGCATCGTTTCCGTGAAGATCCCTGCTGACCGCATCGGCGAGCTCATCGGACCTGGCGGCAAGAACATCAAGGGCATCCAGGCCGAGTCCGGCGCCGAGATCAACATCGAGGACGACGGCACCGTGCACATCTACGCTTCCAAGCAGGAAGGGCTGGATCGCGCCAAGTCGATGATCGACCGCATGTTCCAAGAAATCGAAGTGGGCAAGACCTACACCGGCAAGGTCGTTTCCATCACCGCCTTCGGCGCGTTCATGGAAGTGCTTCCGGGCAAGGACGGCCTCATTCACGTTTCCGAGCTGGCCGAAGGCCGCACCGAAAAGGTGGAAGACGTCGTCAAGAAGGGCGATCTCGTCACCGCCAAGTGCCTCGGCGTCGATGAAAAAGGCCGCGTGAAAATGTCCCGCCGCGCCTATCTCCGCGACCAAAAGGCCGCTGAAGCAGAAGCCGCAGGCGCTGCCGAGCCAGCTCCTGTCGCCGCTGAATAAACCGCGATTTCCCGCATCTCCCGAAACCGCCGCTTCCGCCAAAGGAGCGGCGGTTTTTTTATTTCACTGGGAGCGCGGACTTCAGTCCGCTTGGGTTCGTAAAACAAATGGGCGATTTAGAAACCATGGCAGAGTCTCTCGGAATCCCACGGATCCAGCGGCACATCTTTCTCTGTGCGGATCAGACGGAGGCGAAATGCTGTCCCAAAGCGGCGAGTCTGGAATCCTGGGATTTCCTCAAAAATCGTCTCAAGAAATTAGGGCTGGCAGGCGGGCGGGATTCGACGGTTTTCCGTACGAAGGCGAATTGCCTGCGAGTGTGTCTGCGCGGGCCGATCGCCGTGGTTTATCCGGAAGGCGTCTGGTATCATTCCTGCACGCCGGAAGTGCTGGAACGGATCATTCAGGAGCACCTTATCGACGGGAAAATCGTGGAGGAGTTTGCGTTCGCGGAGAATCCCCTCAACGGCGGATCAGACATCCAGAATGGCGATGCCATAGCCATCGACGACTGAATCCCGCGTGGCGAAGGTCATGCTTTCGAGCTGGCATTGGGAAATCAGCGCGCGGTCGAAAGGATCGCCATGAATGGCGGGCAGGGAAATCGAAGCCATCGCGTGAACGGCTGTAAAAGGCAGCAGGGTGATGCCGTTTTGCGGGAGAAGTGTGTGGAACTCCGCAGGAAGGCGCAGTTTCCCTTTCGACATTTTCAGGCCGATTTCCCAGATCGAAACCGCGCTGGCGAAAACGAGATTCCGGGGATCGGAAATCGCGGCCCGTGCGGCGGGTTTGATCCGTGTGGGATCATCCATCCACCAGAGCAGCGTATGGGAATCGAGCAGGATTCTCATGATTCTTCAGCGACTTTGGGGGAATATTCCACGGTGGGCCACAACGGGCCTGAGGTCATGGCGTCGGTGAGTTCTTCATCCGTGTCCCAAGCGTCCGCAGCTTCCCAGACAGAACCCGAGAGAAATCCGCCGACCCGTGGTGCGATGGGCGGAGAATACGGAACCAGCTTGGCCATTGGTTTTCCAGCTTTTGCGATAACGATTTCCTCTCCCGCAGCAGCCCGCTCCACAAGCTTGGAGAGATGGGTTTTAGCTTCGTGAATGTTCATGCGGACTAAACTAAGTCTGGTTTAAAATAATGCGAGTATTTTCCGAAATGTCTTCCATGGATTTACGCGAGACGATGGAGGAAGAAATTTGAAGCCGCAGATAAACAAGATAGACGCAGATGGAAAAAGCCGAGCTGGGGCTCGGAGTTCCCGGAGTAAATCCCTTCTTCAATCTGCGTCCATCTTGTCCATCTGTGGTTCAAAGGAATTAAGAAAACGCGGACATCAGCGTGTTCAATTCATTCTCGGCCATCGCTGGATTGGACAGCGTGTGGCTGATTTCATCCCGCAGGAGGCTTCGGTAGCGTTTGCGCAGGCGATGGATGGCGACGCGCAGAGCGCCTTCTTCCATTCCCAGCTCCTTTGCTTTTCGTGCGCATGACAGCTCGTCTTTCGGGACGGTGAGAAAAATTTTGAGATGCTCGAAACGTTCCGCTTTGCCTTCGGCGATCCATTCATTGCGGAGCTGATGGAGCACGCGCTGCAACAAAGTGGTCGCCCATTCTCGGTCAAAGATTTGATCGGGAGAAGGCTGGTTGCTGTCGGAGATTTCGAAACGTGCATCCGCAGTTTGCCAATCGAGCGGGAAATGCGTGAGGTTGCCGCCGCGCTTCTGTCTATTTCGATAATCGCGTTCGTTTGATAGAAAGTGTTTCAAGGATGCCAAGAGGAACGCCCGGAAGCGTCCGTTTTCCTGAAGCAATTCGGAGAAATCCTGACGTGAAAGCAACTTGGCGAAAAACGCCTGTGTCAGATCCTCCGCGTCTTCTTTCGAAAATCCACAACGCCGGATATAGGCGTAGAGCGGAAACCAATACGCCGAACACAAGGTTTCCAAGGCTTCTTGTGCAAGTGGCGAAGATGCTTCCCCGGCCGCGCGCACAAGCGTCCAGCGCGTGGTCGCGAAAAAGTCGTGGGCGTGTGACATCACGAATTCAGTTCGGTGACAAAAGCCTCCGGATCATCCGGAGAAACGATGATCGTTTTATTTTTGAAACGCATCACCACGGTTCGATTCGGATCCGTGACGAAGGCTTGGAAATTTCCGAGAGTGGAATTCCAGAACCAGCCGGTGAAAGAAAAGATGCCTCCATTGCCGCACAAACGCAGGCATTTGTTCATGGCCTTTGGTGCGTAAGCTGCGGATTGAAAATCGGTGAGATCGAACCGTGTCGTGCGAAAGGGACGGCGAATGAGGAGTTGTTTGTTTGCGATGGAATAATTGAGAACGATAAACGGAACGCAGGCGATCACGATGACCGGAAGCGTCCATCGCGTGAGATGAACGCTCCATTTCGGAATGTTCAACGGGAGATACGAACTGCCGAAAATCGTGACGAGGGAGAGGATCACCATGATGGCCGAGGTGATTTTCAGAAGATTGGACCAAGGAGCGGCGTAGGATTTCATGGTGGAAAATATCAGCGGATGTAGTAACCGGAGGCTTTCCAGCTTCCGTCTTTTTCTTTGGAGAAAGTGACCGTTTCGACGGCAGATGCTTTGTTCGCGAATGAGGAAGTGAACTGGATGACGAAGTAATCACCGTCTGGCGCGCCGGGCAGCGATTTAGCGGATTGGGATGACATGAATTTCCGGGAAATCAATGCGCCGAGAGGTTTACGGGCTTGAGTCAAGGATGCGGTCCATTGGCTTTCGCTGAGAGCGGCTTGGAACAATTTCGCCGCACCTTTCCAACTTTGCGCATAGCTTTCATCATCGATGAGAGAGAGCCATGCTTCGGCGGAATTAAGCACCGCTTTTTCGGTATCATTGCTGCCTTCGAGAGTCGTGCGGACGACGGGTTTGATCAGATAGCTGCTTGCTCTCCAGTTTCCGTCTTCATCGATTGCGAAAGTTACGGTTTCAAGGGCTGATCCCATTTTTTCGAATTCAGTTTTGAATGTAACCTCGCAAGATTTCATCGTTTTGGAGAACGAACTGTCATTCCGGGATAAAACTACTCCCAGTGGCTTTCTCACATTTTCGGAAGTTTGAATCCATTCTGATTCAGAGATTGATTGGCGAAATTTTTCCGAGGCGGTCTGCCAACTTTTGGAGTAACTACCTTGATCCATGTGCTCCAGCCATCCTGCTATTGCCACGCGAGCATCGGAACTTATATCGAAAGACACATTGGTGAGTCGATTTTTTCGGCATGCATCTAGCAATCGAGCAACGTTACAGTAGGGCGAGTTTTCATCTGTCTTAATTTGAACCGACGTTCCCGGTAAGGTGCGAGCTAGCTTCTGTAACTCATTTAGAAGCCCATCGAAGTTGTAGAGTCTCTCGCGAAACTCATAGTTGTCGTCCTTGCGAATGAAGATGAATGGTTGCTCCACACTTTTCTGGGTTTCTGAAAACTCCACGGGAAATGTATCAAAAGGTATGCTGGCTTGAAGAGATGCCGCATGCTTCTGGGTTGACTGGCCTAGGAGCCGGAGAACCAGCTGATGATTTGGCTGGCTCAATCTCTGTCCGAATTTTTGGAGGGATTCAAAACATTGGCGGGCATCGAACTCTGCCCCTTTGGCTGCAAATTGATTGCCGGCTTCCTCGACTGTGGCGAGAATGCTCCGCAAGGAAGTGAGATCGGATTGTAAGGAAAGATGGGTGCGTTCTGAATCCGGCAATGCTGCAAAGGCTTCTTCGCTGAGAGACCATGGCGAATCGGGAGTGAATAGAGCATCGTGTTCCCAATCGACTTTGAGAAAATAGACGAGAGTTTCGGGGTGCCCCATGGTTTTCCAAATGGACATCAGTTCGGGGATCCGAGGTCTGGAAGTATGGCGGTGCGGTGTGTTCGCTTCGAGGCGGCGCTCTGCTTGCTCGCGAACTCGTTTCACTTGGTTTTTGGAATGGATTGCGCTCATCACGCTTCCAATAAGAATCGGCAAAATTATCAGAAAGAGTGCGAGCGATGATGTAAGTGCGACTTTCTTGCCGAGTGACCATTTCGTGGCCGAGGCAGGCGGTTGTTTTCCTTTCGATGTTGCAGTGATCGTTTCGATTTGTGTCTTGAGTGTATCGGCTTGCTGGAATCTTAGTTCGGGATTTTTTTCCAATGCGCGCATGACGACTTCATCCAAGCGCACGTCCAAATGGATTTTTTGGGATGGAGGCACGAGTTTTTCGTTGGGCAATTCGCCGGTGAGCATTTGATAGAAAACGACGCCGAGGGCGTAGATGTCGGCACGGTGATCGACTTCTTGCGGTTTGTCGATTTGCTCCGGGGCCATGTAGCTTGGCGTGCCGATGATTTTTCCGGCGAGGGTGACGTCTGTGAACGCATGCTCGTCCGTGTGTTGAGGATCTAGAGATGCTTCCACGATTTTCGCGATGCCGAAGTCGGCGACTTTTACGCGTCCTTGCCGATCGAGCAGGATGTTTTCGGGTTTGATGTCGCGGTGGACGATGCCGTGATCGTGGGCGAACTGGAGGGCGTCGCAAATCATCGGCACGATGGCGAGGGCTTCGCGCGGGGCGATGCGGCGGCTTTTCAGAAGCTGCGCGAGGTTCACGCCGTCCACGAATTCCATCAGGATGAAATGCAGTCCGTCGGCTTGGCCGAACTCGTGGAGAGTGACGATGTTCGGGTGATTGAGCTTGGCGAGCGCCTTGGCTTCGCGGGTGAAACGCTGCGAAAACTCCGGCGAGGTGCCGATGACAGGCGGCAGGATTTTCAGGGCGACGATGCGATCGAGCGCTTTCTGGCGGACTTTGTAAACGGCGCCCATGCCGCCTTTGCCGATGAGTTCGAGAATTTCAAGCTGCGGAAAAAGCGGGGTGATTTCCTCGATGGAGGGCGGCTGGAAAGGTGTGGGAAATTCGTTCGCATAAGTGTCTTCCGCAGCTCCCTGTTTCAAGAGGTCGGCGGGATTGAGCCCATCGAGAGATGGATTTTGTGCGTTGTTTGAGTCCATACCTTTCTCAGAAGCAATCGGTGAAATTCGTTACACGGTTTCTGAAAAAATTCGTCATTTGCGAGGATCGGTGTAAGGTTTCCTCATTTTGGAATATTTGATTTCCAATGAGTTGAATCGACGCTGTAACTGCTTTTTCAGGAGTATTTCCAGTGACAGCAACTTCCAAAATGAGGTGGCGCCGGGGATTATTGATCCCATCAGGTTGAACGCGCGGGTCCTTGCGTCACAAGCAGGAAACCCGAACTCATCGTCACGCCAGCACCCGCATCATTTCCACGACGGATTTTCCCGCCACATCCCAGTTCAGCCGGGAATCAAACTCCTTCAGGGAATCCAGCGCCAGCCTCCGGTAACGTTCTTCGTTTCCCGCAACCTGCTGGATCCAATCCGCATACGCCGCGCCGCCCGCGCCAAGCGGGAACAATTTCCCGTTCACCTCATCCCTCACCACGGAAGCCACTCCACCGGTATCCGCCCCGAGCGAGGGCAGGCCGAAAGATGCTGCTTCCGCGAAAACGAGACCAAAACACTCCGCCCGCGTCGGGACGATCAGGAAATGGGATTCGGAAAAAAGGTGTTCGAAGAGCGCTTTGCCCTCCGGAGTTTTTTTGGAAACAAACCCGTGCCGCACCACAAAATCCGGCGCATCCGCAGGTGGCTCGCACCCCATCACATGAAGCTCCGTTTTCACTCCGCGCGCGTTGAGTTCCGATGCCGCATCCAGTGCCACGGAGCCGCCCTTGCGCTCCCATTCCACACCCGCGAAGAGCAGGCGCAGCACATCCGGTTTCCGCTTTTCCAAAAATCCGCAAACATCCTCCGCGCTCCATCGTTGGGAAACATTCGCGCCATAGGGCACCACCTTCACCTTCGCCGGATCCGCTCCGTAGCGCTCCACGGCTGAACGGGCCGCCCACTCGGAAGTATAAATCGCCAGCGCCGCGTTCTTCAAAACCAGCTTATCCACATGATGCCCTTCCCGCGCGCCCGCACGGGTCAGATTCGTAAAAAGCGGGTAGTAGTTTTCCACCCCGGCAAAGGTGGCATCCGTCCAGAACACCACGGGTGTTTTTGTTTCCAGAGCGGCCACGGGAATGCTGCCCGGACTGAAAATCACATCCGGCCGGATCTCCGCGCAACGTGCCGCCACCTGCCGCGCGTATGCTTCCAGCACGGCCGACCGTCTGTCGGCGAACCAACGTTTTCCGAGCAATTTCCCAATGGCTTTCTCCTTCACCTTCGCCATCAATCGCCCCGGATCATGCAAGGCATCCACGGGAACGATCTCACATCCCGCCTTCCGCAATGCCTCGCGGATAAAATGAACGGAACCCGACCACGCGTGGACATCATCCGAAGAGTAAGGTGTGACGTATGCGATTTTCATGACGTATGGTCCCAAAAGGACAATGTCGGAATCCTCATGATGGCGCGGCCCGCCCGACAAGGGAAAAAGAAAATCCGGCCATACGCGAAGACGTGGCTTTTCACCCGATTGGAATTGAGAAAAAGGGGCGGATTCCGTTCAGCGTTAGGGGCCATGCCTTTCTCCATGGCAATCGGTGAAATTCGTGACACGGTTTCTGAAAAAATCGTCATTTGCAGGGGTTGATCTCATCTGGCCGGGGACTCAGCATGGGGATATGAACGCGGCGCTGGAGACTTTGATGCTGGTTTTTTCGGGGGACGAAACGTTGGCGGTGCCGCAGCGTGCTTTGTTTTTGGGAGCACAACCGTGTGCGGAATTGAGAGCGTGGCGGGAGGTGGCGGGCTGGCAGCCGTTCAAGCCGATGGCGGACGCGTGGGAGAACTCGGGATTCTCGCGCGTGGAAGAGGTGCGGGGGAAATGGCCGGTGGTGATGGTGTTGCCGGGGAAATCCCGCGATGAGACGCTGGCGTGGTTCGCGATGGCGCGGGATCATCTGGAGCCGGGCGGGCGGATCGTGGCGGCGATGCCGAATACAGCAGGAGCAGGGCGTTTCGAAAAAGAATTTTCCAAAGCGACGAACGGCTGTGTTTCCTTGTCGAAAAACAAATGCCGCGCGTTTCATGCGTTGGAAGATGGCTCGTGGAATGAAGTGTTGTTTGCCGAGTGGCTGAAATTGGGCGAACGGCGTGAAGTGGAAGGCTACACGGTGGAAGCGGGGGGTTTCAGCAGCGATCACATCGATGCGGGATCGCGGCTTTTGGCGGATCATTTTCCGGCGTATTTCCGGGGAAATGTGGCGGACTTAGGCGCGGGCTGGGGATTTCTCTCGGATGCGGTGCTGAAACGTTGTCCGAGAATTCAAAAAATCGATCTCTATGAAGCGGACGCGCGCGCGCTGGAATGTGCGAGGAAAAACCTGGCGGCGCATGATCGCGAAATCGGCTATCATTGGCATGATGTGACGACGGGCGTCCCGGCGATTTATGACACGGTGATTTCCAATCCGCCGTTTCACACCGGGCAGGATACGGATGTGGAATTGGGCCGCGCGTTTTTGAAATCGGCGCACGCGGGATTGAAACGCGGCGGGAATTTATGGCTCGTCGCCAACCGGCAGTTACCCTACGAAGCGGTCCTCGACGCGCTG
This sequence comes from Luteolibacter sp., assembly GCA_047605125.1. Taxonomy (GTDB): domain Bacteria; phylum Verrucomicrobiota; class Verrucomicrobiia; order Verrucomicrobiales; family Akkermansiaceae; genus Luteolibacter. The sequence continues at coordinate 4,034 of JASGGK010000014.1, read as the reverse complement.
GGAATGAGCTGGCGCAAGGTGGCGGAGGACAAGACTTTCAAGGTCATCTCCGCTGATAAACGTTGATCCGCATTTCATGAAACTCGTCAAACTCCTCGCAAATCTCGGCTACGGCTCTCGCCGCGAAGTCCAGCGTTTCATTCGCGCGGGAGCAGTGACGGATGTTTCCGGCAAGGTGCTTTCGGAGAATGAAGCGCCGCCGCATGATCGGATTCTGTTTCGCGGGGAACCGCTCGATCCGCCTTCGCCGTTTACGATCATCGTGAACAAGCCGGACGGCTACACGTGCAGCACGGAAGATCCGGACGATACAGTTTATGATTTGTTGCCCGCGCGATTCGCCTGCCGGAATCCGGGGCTGAATCCGATCGGGCGTCTGGATAAAGACACGACCGGGCTTCTGCTGATGACGGATGACGGGAAATTGCTGCACAAGATCATCCATCCGAAGTCGAACTGCCTGAAGGCCTATCAGGTGGTTCTGGATCGGCCGCTGGAAGGTCATGAAGCGGAGCTTTTCGCGTCGGGCACGTTGATGTTGAACAGCGAGACGAGGCCGCTATTGCCCGCGCAACTGGAAGTGACCGGCGAAAAAGAAGCGCGGATCACGCTGCATGAAGGCCGCTATCATCAGGTGCGCCGGATGTTCGCGGCGGCGGGAAACCACGTGCTGGAGCTGAAGCGGATTTCCATCGGAGGGCTGAAATTGCCGGACGATTTGGAAGAAGGGGATTGGAGGGTTCTGACTTCCGAAGAGTTGGAGGCGGTGTTTGGACGGTGAGGAGCAGGGAGTCCTGTCCCTGTCATTTCAAAATTCAGGACAAGAATGTATCGGGTCTTCACGCTCCCGCCGCGGGTGGCGGGAAGGGTTGATCGGAAATCACCCAGTCTTCGTTTTTATCGGCGAAGGTTTTCAACGCCCACTCGCTTGGGAGCAGAGCGACGAGCCAGCCATTGGAATCTCTCGCCAAGGCCGCTCCTAACGAAAGCGACGGGCGAGCCTCAAGTGCGAGCGGATCGCCCTCTTTCGGTTTCAGCCAGCGGGCAATCGACCAGCTCGCGCCCTCCAGTCGGGTTTCCGCCGCGTATTCGCCCTCGAGACGGTGTTGCAGCACTTCGAATTGCAGCGGGCCGACCGCGCCGAGCAGCGGCACTTGGGAAACACCGCCGCTGTCCAGAAGCTGGAATTCGGTCGCGACGCCTTCCTTGAGCAGCTGCGCCAGACCGTCGCGGAACCGTTTGTATTTCGCGGTGCTCTTGTTGTGCAGGAACGAGAAACATTCCGGCGCGAAGCGCGGGATTTCATCGAAAGAAACGCCGGGCTTCGAAGCCAGCGTGTCACCGATGAGCAGATCGTAGTTTCCGACCAAGCCGACGACATCGCCCGCGAAGGCATCGTCCACCGTTTCCCGCTCGCGGGCGAAGAGTCGCTGCGAGTTCGCGAGGCGCATGCGCTCGCCGCTGCGGGCGTTCAGCACGTTCATGTCGCGCTCGAATTTCCCGGAAACGATGCGGATGAAGGCGATGCGGTCCCGGTGTTTCGGATTCATGTTCGCCTGGATCTTGAAAACGAAGGCGGAAAATTCCTCCGATGCCGGATCGATGGTCACATCTCCGCTCTCACGCGCCAACGGTGGAGGGGAAAGCTCAAGAAAGCGGTCCAGCAAGAGCTGCACGCCGAAGTTATTCGCCGCACTGCCGAAGAAAACCGGCGTGAGTTCACCGGCGAGAACTTGTTTCACATCGAATTCAGCACCAGCTCCTTCGAGCAACTCCAGCTCATCGCAAACCTGCGCGTAGGTCGCCTCTTCCATCGCCGCTTTCACGCTTTCATCCTCGATGCCCTTCACACTCACCGGCGCGCGATAAGCTCCGTGAACCGTGCGTTCGAAAAGATGCACCTGCTTGTGTTCGCGATCGTAAACGCCCTTGAAACGCGGGCCGTCGCCGAGCGGCCAGTTCAGCGGATACGCGGCGATTCCCAGCACGCTTTCCAGCTCGTCCAAAAGATCGAGCGAAGGCCGCGCCGGACGGTCCAGCTTGTTCATGAACGTGAAAATCGGCACGCCACGGCGGCGGCAGACTTCGAAGAGCTTCCGCGTCTGGCTTTCGATACCCTTGCCGGCATCCACCACCATCACGGCCGCGTCCACGGCGGTGAGCACGCGATAGGTGTCTTCCGAGAAATCCTTGTGGCCCGGTGTGTCCAGAATGTTCACCACGCAATCCTTATACTCGAACTGGAGAACCGTGGAACTCACGGAAATCCCGCGCTGTTTCTCCAGTTCCATCCAGTCCGAGGTCGTCGCTCGCTGGTTTTTTCGGGCCGTCACGCTGCCCGCCAGATTCAGCGCACCGCCGTAAAGCAGGAATTTTTCCGTCAGCGTCGTCTTACCGGCGTCCGGGTGGGAAATGATCGCGAACGAACGGCGGCGTTTCACCTCACGGGACAAGGCGGGCGATGGAATGGAATAAGGAGAACTGGACATGGAAACCGGAACGCGTGGGCCAGAGGGACTAGCCTCCCGGCCCGTCACCATCAAGGGAAATGCCGCAAACCGAATCATCCAAAAGGAATCGGCGGAGGCTAAAGGGGGGAACCTTCAGCATCCGCCGACTTGTAAATCCTGGGGGAGTTTATTCAGCTTATTTGGTTTGGGGGGATAAGTCTGGCCTTTGGTTCGCGAGTCGCTCGGGGGGAGAGCTTCTCGCGAAGACGTCCTCACCGTAGCCCATTTTCGGACATTCGATATACCGCCATCGCGTAGGTCCGGAAAAGCAACCTTCGCAGGTGTCATTCTCGCATTGAAGAAATCCCCGCGCCTCGCATGCTCCGCCGCCATGCGTGAAGACACCCGCCGCTGGATCAATGCCGACAAATCCCATTGCTGGCACCCTTTTACCCGCCAGACGGAATGGTGCGCCGAGGAAAATCGACCTCTCGTCATCACCCATGGCCAAGGTTCCTGGCTCTTTGATTCTGAAGGAAATCGCTATCTCGATGGAAATTCCTCCATCTGGACAAACATCCACGGCCACGCCCATCCGAAGCTGAACGCCGCCATTTCCGATCAGCTCGGAAAAATCTCCCACTCCTCCTTCCTCGGCTTCACCCATCCGCTCGCAGGAGAACTCGCGACACGGCTGTGCGCGTTTTTCCCGGAAAACACCCTCGAGCGCGTCTTCTTCTCGGACGACGGCTCCACCGCCATCGAGTGTGCTTTGAAAATGGCGATCCAATACCGCCTGCAAACCGGCGAACCCGACCGCACCCGCTTCCTCGCCTTCGCCAACGGCTACCACGGCGACACCCTCGGAGCCGCGTCTCTGGGGGGGGTGAGCCGGTTTTTCGAACGCTTCAAAACCCTCGGATTCTCCGTCGATCACATCTCCTCCCTCGACGGCCTCGCCGCTCACCATCCGGAAAACATCGCAGGCATCGTCATCGAGCCACTCATCCAAGGCGTCAACGAAATGCGCCCGTGGCCGCCCGGCATGCTGCGCGAACTCCGCGAATGGTGTGATGCTCACGGTGTCCACCTCATCCTCGATGAAGTCATGACCGGCTTCGGCCGCACCGGAAAAATGTTCGCCTGCCTCCACGAAGACGTTTCCCCGGATTTCCTCTGCATCGCCAAGGGACTCACCGGCGGCTATCTCCCCCTCGCCGCCACCCTCACCACCGGAAAAATCTACGACGCCTTCCTCGGCGAGCCGGAGCACGCCTTCTACTACGGCCACAGCTATACCGCCAATCCTCTCGGCTGCGCCGCCGCCCTCGCCAGTTTGGATTTGTTCGAATCCGAAAAAACTCTCGAAGTTCTACCGGAAAAAATCACCCGTCTCCGTGCCGGACTCGCCCGATTGCAGGAAAAACACCCCATCGTCCACGAAACCCGCCAATGCGGCTTCGTCGCCGGCATCGAACTCCGCCAACCGGGCGGCGAAAAATTTCCCGCCGCGGAAAGATTCGGTGAAAAAGCCTGCACCGCCGCACTCTCCCACGGCCTGCTCACCCGCCCGATCCTCGATAC
>JASGGK010000013.1:0-83515 GCA_047605125.1 Luteolibacter sp. | reverse complement strand
ACCGGGATTTCATGGGAATCGACTTCGTTGATGACGAAGGACTTGATGCGGGAAATATCGGCTTCGGCGAGTTTTCCGGCGAGGATGATGATTTTTGCGGAAGCAACGAGCGGGCGGTCTTTCCCGGTGAGAATCTGGACGCACTGGGCGGCTGAATCCGCGCGTTGGTCGAACTGGCCGGGCAGGAATTCCACTGCGAAGGCGGTTTCGTTTTCCGAAAGGGAAAGCTCGGTGGAAACGGTGTCCACCTGCGGCTCGGAGAGGATCAGGCGCGAGGCGGCGGAAAATTCCTCATCGCTCAAGCCATCGACGTCGTAGCGTTGCACGATCCGAATTTGTTCCAGTCCGGTCAGCGCGAGGGATTCGCGCAAGTCGTGGAGGAGATGACGGGCTTCGGCGTTATGTTCGGCCGTTTTTTCGACGAAAATGCGGTTCATGAAGTGAGGCGGGATGCTCAGAGCGGAGGAAAGCGCCGGATGCTAAGAGTCTGGCGGGCGAGGGCAAGACTTTCGAGCGATGGAATGGAGCGGGTTTTATCCGTTTTGGGGAATCGTCGTGAAAAATGCGGAAAGCGGGATTGCCGCTGAGGGTCCGGCTATTTTTGCGATTCCCGTATCGATAAAGTCTGGGCTTCGGTCGCCTTACAATTTTGGTAAACGCCCACAAAGAACAGGCTAAATCCCGCGATGGTAAGCAGTATGGGCAATCCCGAACCCACAAACAAAATCATCGACTGCCGGTGAATATGATCCGCCAAATCATCGATGTTCGCCGATGGAGAGCCGGATGCTTGAGACAACCGACTTGCGGCAAGTCCCAAGATTATTTGAAGTAACATTGCTGTTACAAGTAGCGAAGCTCCGATGAAAACCTTTTTGCTGGGTAGCATGAGTCGAGCCTTATGTAACAGATGAAGAAGTGCGAGCTATTTGCAGCATTTCAGGAAACATAGCCGCTCGAAGCGATAGACACCGAGGCTGGAAGCCCCGGCAACGGACTGGGCCAAGATGGCCCAGCCACTATTATACCTTCACAAACTGCGCTCTTTGATCTCGGCGAGGAGATCGGCGATGAATTCATCCACCGGGCGGGTGCCGAGGTCGTCTTTGTCGCGGTGGCGGACGGAGACGGTGCCTTCTTCCACTTCACGGGCACCGAGGACGAGCATGTAAGGCACGCGTTCGAGGCGGGTGTTGCGGATTTTTGCGCCGATCTTGTCGGAACTGCGATCGATGGAAACGCGGACTCCTGCATCGGCAAGGCGGGCGGTGATGGCTTCGGCGGCTTCGAGGGTTTTGTCGGAAATCGGCAAGACGCGGACTTGCTCCGGTGCGAGCCAGGTCGGGAATTTTCCTTCGAAGTGCTCGATGAGCAAGCCGGTGAAACGCTCGAGCGATCCGAACGGCGCGCGGTGGATCATCACCGGAACGTGCGGCTGGTTGTCCGGGCCGACGTAGCTGAGTCCGAAGCGGACGGGCAGGTTGTAATCGACCTGCACGGTGCCGAGCTGCCAATCGCGGCCAATGATGTCTTTCACCACGAAGTCGATTTTCGGGCCGTAAAACGCGGCTTCGCCGAGCTCTTCGGTGTAATCGACGCCGAGCGTTTGGACGGCCTGGCGAAGGGCGGCTTCCGCTTTGTCCCAGTTTTCCGGGGAACCGACGTATTTATCGGATTCCGGATCACGGAGGGAAAGGCGGACGCGGTAGTCGTTCATGCCGAGCGTTTTGAGCACTTTTTTCACCAGTTCGAGGCAACCTTCCACTTCCGCCGCGACCTGATCCGGCGTGCAGAAAAGGTGGGCGTCGTCTTGGGTGAAACCCCGGACGCGGGTCATGCCGCCGAGTTCGCCGGATTGTTCCCAGCGGTAAACGGTGCCGAATTCGGCGAGGCGCACCGGAAGATCGCGATACGAGTGGTGCTCGCTGGCGAAGATCTTGATGTGGTGCGGGCAGTTCATCGGCTTCAGCATGTAACCTTCGTAGGTTCCATCCGAGAGACCGTTGATGAGGGTGGCGCAGGTGGCGTCTTCGTCGGCGAGTTTTTCCAGAACGTCGCGCTCGGCGATGGCCGGATACTGGCTTTCCTGATAGTAGGGGAAGTGGCCGGAAGTGCGGTAGAGATCGAGCTTGCCGATGTGCGGGGTGAAAACCTGCGAGTAGCCTTGTTTGTCCAGCTCGCCGGTGATGAATTCCTGCAAGGCGCGGCGGACAAGCGCGCCCTTCGGTTTCCACAAAATCAGGCCTTGGCCGACCATTTCATCGATGTGGAAAAGCTGGAGTTCGCGGCCGAGGCGACGGTGGTCGCGTTTTTTCGCTTCTTCGAGGCGGACGAGGTGTTCTTCGAGCAATTCTTTCGATTCAAAGGCGGTTCCGTAAAGGCGCTGGAGCTGGCCTTTCGATTCGTCACCGAGGTAGAACGATGAGGAAACCGACATCAGTTTCACGTTCTTGCACTTCGAGGTGTAGCCGACGTGCGGACCCGCGCAGAGGTCGATGAATTCGCCGTTCTGGAAACAGGAAATCTGTTCGCCTTCCGGGATTTTATCGATCAGATCGAGCTTGAAGCGCGATGGATTGCCGGGACGCTCGGAAAGTCCGCCAAGACGGCCGCTTTCGGCGAGAGCCTTCGCTTCTTCGCGGGAAATCGCCTTGTATTCGAACTTCTGGTTTTCCTTGGCGACCTTCTTCATCTCGGCCTCGATTTTCTCGAAGTCGTCCGGAGTGATCCGGTGCTGCATTTCGAAATCGTAGTAGAAGCCGTTTTCAATCGGCGGGCCGTAGGCGAACTGCGCGTCGGGCCAGATCCGCAGGATGGCGGTGGCCATGACGTGGGCACAGGAATGGCGGAGCCGTTCCAGATCCGTCATCTGGGCGCGTTCTTCGAGGGTCTTGCGTTCGGACATTGGGAGTAGTTGAGAATAGGTAGTTGAGGGTTGAGAGTGAAGAACAGGTTGATAGAAACGGGAGAAATCTTCTTTCTCTCAACTCTCAACCATCCACTCTCAACTCCATTAGCGATCCATCAGCGCGAATTTCAGTTCGGCTTCGGAAACGACTTCGCCGTTGACGAGACAGCGGCAGCGGGTTTGGCCGATGGAGCCGCGGATTTTGATGATGTCGCTCTCGATGCGGAGCGTGTCTCCGGGAAGCACGGGGCGCCGCCATTTCACGTTGTCCGCGCTCATGAAGTATCCGATTTTTCCGGTGTTTTCGGGCTTGCGGAGCATGAGGACGGAGGAAACCTGCGCCATGGCCTCGAGCTGGAGCACGCCCGGCATGATCGGGTGGCCGGGGAAGTGGCCGGGGAAATACGGTTCGTTGACAGTGACGTTCTTGATGCCGACGCACTTGTTTTCCTCGAAGTCCACCACGCGGTCCACCATGAGGAACGGATAGCGGTGAGGGAGGATCTTGAGCACTTCGTTGATATCCAGCACGCTTTCCGCGTCCGGGATGGTGATGGCGGCGGGAACCATGGAGCGCATGCGGTTGTATTCGGCCTTCAACGTGGCGGCCATTTTGGTGTTCGGGCCGTGGCCGGGTTTGATGGCGATGACGTGGCCGAGGATGCGGACGCCGGAGAGCATCAGATCGCCGATGACGTCGAGCGCCTTGTGGCGGGCGAATTCATTCGGGAAACGCAGCGCTTCCTTGGACATGATTTCGTTGCCGCGCACCACCACGGCGCTCTCGATGGAGCCGCCTTTGATGAGGCCTTTTTCAAGGAGCGGCTTCACATCTTCGTAGAAAACGAAGGTGCGGGCGGAAGCGATTTGCTCGTCGTAGGTCTTCGGGTTGACCTCGGTGGAGAAATATTGGGTGAAACGGCCATCCGGACCGACGTTGGTTACTGAAACGCGGAAGGTCTTGCTCGGGACGATCGTGATGAGCGTGCCGTCGCCCATTTCCTGATGGATCGGCTCGCGGATTTCCCAAACTTTGCGAATCGCGTTCTGCGGCACGAGACCGACGCTTTTGATCGCTTCCACGAAGGGACGGGCGGAACCGTCGCCGATCGGCGGTTCGTTTGCGTCCATTTCAATGATCGCATTGTCCACGCCCATGCCGGTGAGGGCGGAAATGACGTGCTCGACGGTGTGAACCTTCACGGAGCCTTCGGCCAGCGTGGTGGCGCGCTCGACGGTCTGCACCTTGTCCACATCGGCGGCGATGAACGGTTGGTCGGGCAGATCGATGCGGCGAAACTTGAATCCGTGGCCTTCAGGTGCGGGCTTCAGAGTCAGCGTGACCTTCTGCCCGGTATGGAGAGAAGTGCCTTCGATGGTGGCGGAGCCTGCGAGTGTATGCTGAACGGCGGAGGACATGAGGGGCGGAGGTTCCATTTTAAGCGCGTAGGGATCAAGCTGAATTCCATGGTGCGCCGGTGTCCGCACCGGCTTCATTCGAGAAGAGCCGGTGGAGACCCCGGCGCTCCATTTCTCTACCCTTGACGGAACGGCACCGGAGGAAAGATGCTGCCCCATCCCAAGATGAACGACACGCTCCGTCCTTATTCCAGCCCGATGCTCGATGGCCCAGACCGCGCGCCTTCCCGCGCGATGCTCTATGCCGTGGGTTTTCAGAAAGAAGATTTCTCCAAACCGCACATCGGCATCGCCTCCACCTGGAGCCAGGTCACGCCGTGTAACGTCCACATCGACAAACTCGCCCAGGAAAGCTGCAACGGCGCGAACGCCGCCGGTGGCAAGGGCGTGATTTTCAACACCATCACCATTTCCGACGGGATTTCCATGGGCACCGAGGGGATGAAATACTCGCTCGTTTCCCGTGAAGTCATCGCGGATTCCATCGAAACCGTGGTCGGCTGCGAAGGCATGGACGGCTTTGTCGCCATTGGCGGTTGCGATAAAAACATGCCCGGCTGCGTGATGGCGATGGCCCGCATGAACCGCCCGTCCGTCTTCGTTTACGGCGGCACGATCATGCCCGGCTGCGCGAAAATCAAAGGCGAGGAAAAGGATCTCGACATCGTTTCCGTGTTCGAAGCCGTCGGCAAGCATGCGAACGGCGAGTTCAACGACGAGGAGCTGGCTACGGTCGAGTCCTGTGCGATTCCGGGGCCGGGTTCCTGCGGCGGGATGTACACCGCGAACACCATGGCCAGCGCCATCGAAGCGCTCGGGCTTTCCCTGCCGAACAGCTCCGCCCAGGCCGCGATTTCCGACGACAAGATGCGCGATTGCTTCGACGCCGGTGCCGCAGTTCTCAATCTGATCAATCTCGGCATCAAGCCGCGCGACATTCTCACCAAGGAAGCCTTCGAAAACGCCATCACCGTGCTCATCGCACTCGGCGGCTCGACCAACGCCTGCCTTCACATTCCCGCCATGGCCCATGCCGCTGGCATTGAACTCACCATCGACGACTTCGCCCGCATCGGTAAACGCGTCCCCGTCCTCGCCGACCTCAAGCCATCCGGTAAATACGCCATGGCCGATCTCGTCCGCATCGGCGGCACCGTTCCGTTGATGAAAATGCTGCTCGACGCCGGTCTTCTGCACGGTGATTGCCTCACCGTCACCGGCCGCACCGTTCGCGAAAACCTCGAAAAACTCGCCAAGCCCTATCCCGAAGGCCAGCAGATCATCCGTCCGCTCGATAATCCGATCAAAAAAGACAGCCACCTCCGCATCCTCTACGGCAACCTCGCCGAAGGCGGCGCGGTCGCGAAAATCTCCGGCAAGGAAGGCGAACTCTTCACCGGCAAGGCCCGCGTTTTCAACTCCGAGGACGAAGCCATGAAGTCCATCCTCGCCAAGCAAATCAACAAGGGTGACGTCATCGTCATCCGCCTCGAAGGCCCGAAAGGCGGCCCCGGCATGCGCGAAATGCTCGGACCCACCAGCGCCATCATGGGCCTTGGTCTCGGCAAGGACGTCGCGCTCATCACCGACGGCCGCTTCTCCGGTGGCAGCCATGGATTTGTCGTCGGCCACATCACTCCGGAAGCCTACCTCGGCGGCACCATCGGCATCCTCGAAGAAGGTGACGAAATCACCATCGACGCCGTGAACAACCGCATCGACGTGAAATTATCCGACGAGGAAATCACAAAACGTAAAGCCGCCTGGACACAACCCGCGCCGCGCTACACCCGAGGCGTGCTCGCCAAATATGCGAAACTCGTCTCCACCGCCAGCGAAGGTGCGGTGACCGACAAATATCTGTGAACCAGAAATGGTGGTTTCATCGGATCTTCATCAAACATTGGGGACATGAGGCATTCCTGCCATCATGTCCCCAATGTCAAAGGCCGCCAAGGAAACAACCCGTCTCGTTGTCCGCGCCCGATCCATTGCCGGCAGCAAGAGGAACCCAGACAAAAATCCGCTGTCTCACGCATTTTCCACCCGTGCCGTCCGCACAACGGGATCACCGGAAGGGTTCCTCTGGAAAATGAAGTTCATTCAACGCCTCGACTATGGGGTTCGGAAATTTTGAAAACCATCGTCCCGCGCGTGATCGCCCGGCGCGGCCGAACTCCATAAACCCTTCTTATCTCAAACCTTAAAAACCACCTCATTTCCAAGCTTTAGTGTAAATCCAGATTTTCATGGGGAAGACGGCTCTTGTTGGGATTTTCATGATTTTTAGCTTCCCCAGCCGGAAAGAATGGAAATACTCCCGCCGTCCGCCCGCAAGGGTGGAACCAGTGATGCCGGATTAGCTCAGCGGTAGAGCAGTTGATTTGTAATCATCAGGTCGTCGGTTCAATCCCGACATCCGGCTCCACCATCAGATCCTGGTTCGTAACGAAATATTGGTTTTTCCTTTTCGCGTCGGCACCTGCAAGAATGCGTGCAAAATGCAAAGAAATGCGCGTTTTTGAGCGTTTTATCGCACAGTTTGTTTCGGGGAAATTCCACAGGGTGGTTCAGCGCCGCTAATTTACGCTTCATCTTCCGGCGGCATCCTGTTTTCCCCGCAATGAGCTGTTGCAGGAAATACGCCACCATGGTTTCAAGGAGCTTTTACAGGCTTGGACAAGGACAAGGGCTGGAAGCCGCCGCTCTGGACAAAGGCTACGACAGCAACGCGATCCGCGAACGACTTGCGGAGGACGGTATCAATCCGGTAATTCCGCCCGGAGCCAACCGCAGGGAAGCCATCCCGTATGATCGGGAGGGACTCGGATGGGTTTCTCTGAAGGATCAATTTTCAACTCGATCAGTTTGAAGTCCATCCTGACAAGGAGCCTCTGAACGGATTGCACGTTCAGCGGGTTTTGCTGAAACGCGTAAATGGAGCATGGGAAATGCCGGACTACATGACGGACGCCTTGCGCTCGCATCCTGCCCTCCGGGGGGGTGGTGGCAGAGCACCAGCATCAACTTCACCGGAGATCCGCTTTCGATGAAGTAAACGAAATAATCACTCAGGGACTATCGTGCAATTATACGCACTTTTGGAGCAGTCAGGAAAATCCAATAAGACCGGAAAATTCACTTTAAATCGTTTATTTCCAATAAAAAACCGGACTGAAAAGTCCGGTGGGAAATGGTGCGCGCTGCAGGGTTCGAACCTGCGACCCCATCCGTGTGAAGGATGTGCTCTACCACTGAGCTAAGCGCGCGGAATGGGCGGTGCGGCGGGTGTGCCTTGCGACCGGGCGGGAGGTTTAGGAGGCGGATGGAGGCTTGGCAAGCAAATCGATGCTCATGGTGATGGTTTTTTGATTTTTGAGACTTCCGGGCGGGAGAGGCTTCGTGCAGAGTGCCGCGACGCAGTTTTCACCGTGGCCCAGATTTCAAAGGAAAGTATCGAAAAGGTTCTCGAAGCGACGGACATCGTGGATCTGATCAGTTCCTATATTCCGGTGAAGCGCGCAGGGTCGCAGTTCAAAGCGAATTGCCCGTTTCATCACGAAAAAACGCCGTCATTTTATATCACTCCGGCGCGTCAGTCGTTTCATTGTTTCGGCTGCGGAAAAGGTGGCGACGCGATTTCGTTCGTGCGCGACTACGAAAATCTGCCGTTCGCGGAAGCGGTGAGGAAATTGGCGGGCCGGGCGGGCGTTTTGCTGGTCGAGGAACAGGAAACGCCGGAAATGGAAAAGGCCCGGCATATTCGCGGCAGGCTGCTGGATTTGCATCGGGAGGCGGCGGCGTTTTTCCACGAGCTTCTCTTGAAAGACCCGGGAGCGGATCATGCACGGAAGTATTTGAAATCCCGTGGGTTCGGACGGGAAATGGCGGAGCGTTGGACGGTGGGATGGATGCCGGAAAATCCGAAACAGTTTCTGGATTGGGTGAAGTCCCGGAAATATCTGGGACGCGAATTGGTGGCGTCGGGAATGGCGTCGCTGCGGGATGAACAGCAGCCGGCACGGGGTTTATACGTGCGTTTCCGGGATCGCTTGATGTTCCCGATCCGCAACGAAATCGGCGATGTGATCGCGTTCAGCGGGCGGCAGCTCAAGCACGATCCGAATACGGGAAAATATATCAATTCCCCCGAGACGGCGATTTTCAAAAAATCGAGCGTGATGTTCGCGTTGGATCGTTCGAAAAAAGCGATTCTGAAGGAAAAAGCCGTGCTGATTTGCGAAGGACAGATCGATGCGATTTCCTGTCATGAGCTTGGAATTGAAAACGCGATCGCTCCTTTGGGGACCGCGCTCACTTCCCAACACGCGCGGCTGCTGAAACGCTATGCGGGAAACGTGATTCTGAGCTACGATGCGGATCGGGCGGGCTTGGCGGCATCCGAGCGGGCATTTCGCGAACTGGCGGCGGAAGGCCTGAACGTGCGGGTGGTGGAAATGCCGGCGGGACATGATCCGGATACTTACACGAAGGAATTCGGCGTGGAGGCGTTTCGTGGATTAATGGGGGCCGCGAAGGAATTTTTCGATTTCAAATTAGAGCGTGCGAAAGCGAACGGAGAAATGACAACGGCGGCCGGACGCACGACGTTGACAAATGATTGCGCGGGTTTGCTTGCCTTGATGAGCGATCATGTGGGGCGGGATCAGCAGATCAACGTGGTGGCGAATCATCTTCAAACTTCCGCCACTTCCCTGCGCGAGGCGATTGCGCGCATTTCCCGGCAGAAAAAGAAACCGGACGTCGATCAGCCTTCCGAGATTTCGGAAAAAGTGGAGCCTACGCCCTTGCACCGCATATCTTCTTTCCTGTGCCACCTCGCGCTGACATCGGCTCCGGCTCAGCATTTTCTCGGAGAACAATTCGAAACACTGCATGAAGCATCGCCGTGGCTGGAAGGGATTCCTTTGCTGGAAACCATTCTCGGCGGTGCTCCCGATCCGGGAAGTCCGGCCGCGGTGAATGCGTTTTTGAGCGGCCTGAAAGAAGCGGATCGGCTGGCGCTGATGGCGGAAGCGGCGGCTCTGTCAGGCTCTCCGGAAGATGGTGTGATGGCTGCCGAACATGCCTTGGCTTTGCTATCCGGAACCGTTTTGCAGCGTCGCGATGCGGCGGTGAAAGCGGCATTGAAACAACCCGGTCTTCCGCCGGAACGCATGGTGGAACTTCTGCAAGAAGCCAAGGAAATCGGCGCGCTGTTGAAGGACATCCGGCGCTCGGAATTCGACGATGAATTGCCCGCCTCGACCTTCAAACCGAAGCAGCCCGCTTGGAAAAAGTGGGATCGCGGCGGAAAATGAGGTGATGTTCCTTTGTGAAAATCCCACCTTTGAATGATCGATTTTTCAAAACGTTCAAAATAATCCCCTTGAGGCCGGAAATGATCCTACTTGGCCGGGAGTGGGTGTCTAAATAGCTTCCAAAAGTGAACTTTCCGGTTCATCTTACATCCAACGAAAGACGACAGCGTGCTTCGGCAAACTGAAAATCTTTCCGACATATTCTCAGTTTTTGAGGCTCAAGTTTTGCTCATTGGCTAGTTGTGATAATCCGGGGGGAAAGTCACATCGGTGCCGGCAGATCTCTCAAAAACACAGGGGGGAACATGTGCAACATCGGGCGCGGACTTCCAAAGAGTCCGCGCCCGCTGTGCGTTTGGAGGGGCTGGTGTTTGTGATTAGCAAAGAGAGAGGGAAGAGCGGGTGAGGGCACCGGCGCTCCATGGTTCACCATTTCCATTCCACTCCGGCGAAGAGGCTGCGGCCGTCGCCGGGGAGGAAATTCCGGGAATCGAGGCCTTTGGAGTCGGCGATCACGCCGGTGGTGGCGGCATAGGTTTCATCGGTGAGGTTTTTCGCCTCAATAAACCAAGACAGTCCTTTTTCCACGCGGCGGCCGAATTTGAAACCCAGCAGCGCGTAGGGGTCGGCGCTGAGCGTGTTTGCTTGATCGACGTAGGTTTTTGCCGGCACCCATTCGACGGTGGGTCCGGCGTAGTAACCGGCTTTGTTCTGCCAGATCAACTCGGCGTGGATGAGGTGGGGTGGGAGTCCGGCGATGGTGTTGTCGCCGTAAACGGCATCGTCATCGAATTTGAAGCGGCCGTAAGTCCACGCGCCGCGCAGCAGCAGGCGATGCTCCGGGATTTCCTGCCATGAGGAGCCGAGAAGGTCGCCTTCGCCGTAGAGTTCGATGCCTTGATGGGTGGTTTCACCGGCATTGGTGGTGCCGAGGGAGACGCCGGATTCGTTGTTCAGGGAAAGGAATTCATTCTTCAGCTTCGAGGCGTAAATGGTGGCATCCCAGCGGATGGCGGCGTATTCGCCACGGGTTCCGAGTTCGATGGTGTTGGCGGTTTGGGCTTTGTTCGCGGTGGTGGAGCTGTTCGCTTCGGAGAAAGACGGAGGCTCGTAGCTGCTGCTGAAGTTTCCGTAAATCCGGGTATTTCCGGCATCCCAGCGCAGGCCGACTTTCGGGGAAACGTCGTGGAACTCACGGTCGTAGCTTTGGGCCGTGCCGAACCGCACCTCGTTTTCGCGGGTGTTGGTGGATGCGGTGGCTCCGAGGATGCCGGTGAATCCGTAACCGAGTGCTTGCTGGCTTTCGATGAACGCGTCGAGGTTGGTCGCCGTCTGATCCGCGTCCGCGACGAGGCTGCCACGGCGGCCGTTGACGTTGAGGAAATTGGACGCGTTGATGGTTCCGTAAGTGTAAAATACCCCGGCGCGCAGCAGATTTTCCCGACCTGAAAATTCACCGTTATGGGAGTAAGTGACTCCGAGAACGGCGTCGTTGCTGAGCTGGTCGATGACTTGATAGATCGGGTGATCGAGGTCTTTGTAAGTGAACCCGGCGATCACCTCGACGGAGTCTCCACCGAAGGCAAACGTCGTTTTATCAGAGATGCGGACGAACTCGTAATCGCGGTGCTGGTCCTTGCTGATGCTCGTCGGATCCTGCTGGCGTGGATCGTCTTCCAGCTCGGCTTTGGTCAGGCTGCCCGGTAGCTCGGATTGGGATTTTATCGCGGTGAAGAAGACGCGGGTTTCGACGTTGTCGGAAATTTTCCATCCGGCATTGGAGAAAAGCCTCTGGTTGTTTTGTTGCGAATGCTGGCGGAAACCGTCGAGATAGTGCTCCGAGAGGCTGAAGTATCCGTCGAAATTTCCCTGGCTGCCGCCTGCGGCGAGGCGGGTGCGGAGGTAATCGAACGAGCCGCCTTCGATACGGAACGAGCCGCCGGGAGAGTTCAAGCCGGTGGTGGAAATGTAATCGATGGCACCGCCGAGCGTGCTGGAGCCGATGGCCTGGGCATTGCCGCCGCGCAAGACGCGGATGTGGTCACAAGCCAAGGGCTCGACCGATTGCATGTCGAATCCGCCGTCGGCGAGATTGAGCGGAACGCCGTCTTGCAGAAGACGCAGGCCGCGACCGTGAAACGTGCGCTGCATGCCGGAGCCACGGATTGAAAGGCGGGATTCGTCCGAACCGAAGCGCGGTTGGGCGATCACACCGGGGGAATAGGCGAAGGTGTCCGCCATCGTGCTGGCGCGTCCGGTGAGGAAACGCCCGGCAGCGATGACTTCGGCGCCACCGGCGACTTTTGCCAGCTCTTCGCGGCTTTGTGCCACCGTCGGTGTGGTGGAGGTGCGGGTGGCTGGCACCACGAGTGTTTCGAGTTGGGTGGTTTGCGCGGTGGCGATGCCGGTCAGTGCGCAAAAAAACAAAAGAGATTGGGAAAGTTTCATGAATGAAAATGGAGACAAAGTGAAAGGCGGATTTCTTCCGCAGACAGGCGTACGCGGCTTTCCCGTGAAAGCGGCGAAATGCGGCAACGTGTGCGTCACGGGAGAAAAATCGGACCGAAGTCCGTGCTCCCGGTTTCACGGCGTTGAAAAATGAATCAGGCGATGCTGACATCCGGTGGAGGCACCGGCGGCGACGACGGGCCGATTCCCCGAACGGGAAGAAAATCCGTGAACGTCACGGGAGGGACAAGCACCGGGCGGGGAGCCGTCAGCGCGAGGATTTCCACTGGCAGCAGCTCGTGCATCGCCTTGAAGGAAAGTGAGGAAAGGGGGACGACCGGAGCTTTTTCCTTCGGCTCGGTTTGTTTGGAAGCCTGGATTTTGCGGCACATGTCGCAGGGTTTTTCACCGCTGAACGTGTCTCTGGCACCTTGCAGAAAACCATCTTCTTTCGAGTAATCGACCAACATCGTCGCCCACGCGACCGCCTGCATCATGCAATAAGGACCGCCCGCCAAATGGAGGCAGCCGAGGGCGATGAACAGGAGTTGGGAAAGCTTCTTCAGAAGAGAAATCGATATGATCCATCAGCGTTTTTTCGCGTTCTGCATCGCTTGGCTGAACCAATCGTTGCTGGGTGCGGAAGAGGAATTTCCACCGGAACGCTGTGGCCGTTGGGCGGGTGAAGACGAACGATCTCCGGGCGCGCTGCGGCGGTTTTCCATTTCCGGTTTGCTCTTCATGGAAAGGGCGATGCGGTTCCGCTTGAGATCGACTTCCACCACGGTCGTCTGGACCTTCTGGCCGACTTTTACGACTTCCGAGGCGTCCCGCACGAAATGATCGGCGAGCTGGGAAACGTGGACGAGGCCGTCCTGATGCACGCCGATATCGACGAAGGCGCCGAAGGCGGTGACGTTGGTGACGATTCCCGGAAGTTTCATGCCGACCTGAAGATCACCGGGTTTTTCCACGCCTTCGGCAAACGAGAAGATCTCAAACTGCTTGCGCGGGTCGCGGCCCGGTTTGGAAAGTTCGCTGAGAATGTCCTGAAGTGTCGGCAGGCCGACCTCGGCGCTCACGTATTTCTTGAGATCGATTTTCTTGCGGGCGGTTTCCTGAGTGAGCAGGTCTTCCACCTTGCAGCCGACATCCGCCGCCATTTGCTCGACCAGTGTGTAGCGCTCCGGGTGGACGGCGGAGGAATCGAGTGGATGCGCGCCACCGCGCACGCGGAGGAATCCGGCGGCTTGCTCGAACGCTTTTTCGCCGAGACGCGGGACTTTTTTGAGCTGTTCGCGGGATGTGAACGCGCCGTTTTCATTGCGGAAGGCGACGATGTTTTCGGCGAGAGTCGAGTTCAACCCGGAAACGTAGGAGAGCAATTGCTTCGAGGCGGTGTTCAGCTCCACGCCCACGGCGTTCACGCAGGAAATGACCGAGTCATCGAGGCTGACCTTGAGCGCGCGCTGATCAACGTCATGTTGGTATTGGCCGACACCGATGGATTTCGCGTCGATTTTCACCAATTCGGCGAGCGGGTCCATGAGGCGGCGGCCGATGGAAACCGCGCCGCGCACGGTGACGTCTTCGTTCGGGAATTCCTCGCGGGCGACTTCGGACGCGGAGTAAATGGAAGCACCGCTCTCGTTCACTATCACGACCGGAATGGAGGAGGGGAGCTTGAGTTTTTTGATGAAACTTTCCGTCTCGCGGCTGGCGGTGCCGTTGCCGATGGCGATGGCCTCGATGTCGTATTTCTTGATCAGGGTGGTGACTTCGACGGCGGCGTCGTAGAGCTGGGTGTTCGATCCGGCGGTGGCGTAGAGCACGGTGTGGTGGAGCAGCTTGCCGGAGCGGTCGAGCACGACGGTCTTGCAACCGGTGCGGAAACCGGGATCGATGGCGAGCAATCGTTTTTCTCCAAGTGGCGAAGCAAGAAGGAGTTCTCGGAGATTTTCCGAAAAAACGGTAATCGCGGTTTCGTCCGCTCGTTTCTTCGCGAAAAGGCGTGCTTCGGTCTCCATGGACGGCATGAGCAGGCGTTTGCAGCCGTCTTCGACAGCGGTGGCGACGTGTTTGCCAGAGGGGCCGTTGGACTTCACCCAATCCGGAAGAGCCAGGCTGGTGACGCGGTCCAGGGGAACTTCGACGCGCATGAGCAGGAAGCCGTCTTTTTCGCCGCGGCGGATGGCGAGCATGCGGTGGGACGGGATGGATTTGAGCGGCTCGCTCCATTCGAAGTAATCGCGGAATTTCTGCGCGTCGGCTTCCTCTTCCTTGCCATACATGACCTTGGAGGAAACGGTGGCATCTTCTTCGTAAACCTTGCGGGCGCGGCCACGCAGCGCGGCATCGTCGGCGACGCGTTCGGCGATGATGTCGCGGGCACCGGCGAGCGCGTCGGCAGCGGTCGGGACTTCTTTTTCCGCGTCCACGAATTTCGCGGCTTCTTCCTCGGGATCGGCGGATTGGTTTTCCAATAGGAAATCGGCGAGCGGGGTGAGGCCGCGCTCGATGGCCTTGGTGGCGCGGGTTTGGCGCTTCGGACGGAAGGGAGCGAAAATGTCCTCGACGGTGGCCATGGTGGTGGCGGCTTCGAGTTTCTTTTTGAGTTCCGGCGTGAGGAGGTTGCGTTCTTCCAGTGATTTCAGCACGGCGGAACGGCGGGTATCGAGATCCGCGAGCTGGATCATGCGGTCGCGGATTGTGGTGATCTGGACTTCATCGAGCGATCCGGTTTGCTCTTTCCGGTAGCGGGAAATGAACGGGACGGTGGCTCCCTCGGCCAGCAGCTTTGCGGTGGCGGCGACGGAAGAAAGCGAGATGCCGGATTCGCGGGCGATGGTGTCGAGGTGATGCGTCATGAGCGGAATCGGTCTAAAGAACCGATTGGAATAGGGCAAGAAATACGAAGAGGAGCCGAGTGATCGGTGATCAGGAAGAAGAGTGATCAAGTTCGGTCTTTCTTCAAACCCGCTTCACCAAAAAAAGCCCGCCACCGGGGAGGTGGCGGGCTTTTTTAACGAGTTAATAATCAGAGCTGGAAGGTGTCTTCCTCCGGGGTTTTTCCGATGGAAATCTGCACTTCGCCGTTAGCGGAGAGGTGGGTGAGGCAGTGGTAAACGTCCTCGGGATCGGAGTCGGTTTCGGAGGCGATTTGTCCGGCGGTTTTCGCGTCCGCGACGAGGCGGCTGCGCACCTTGTTCAGCGTTTCGAGGAAGGCTCCGGCGGCTTTCTTGCCCGCTTCGACGCCCGGCTGGTGGTAGGCGTTGATGTTGACGAGCGAGGCGTAGAACGAAACGGCGCGTTCGAAAAGGGCGATGAGGTAGCCGAGTTGGAACGGAGTGACTTCCGGGATGGAAATGGTGATGGATTTCCGGCCGGACTCGTGAAGCGCCTTGCGGGTGCCGCGGAGGAATCCTTGCAGGAAATCGGCGGAGGTGGTGCCTGGCTCGACTTCGATGCTGGCACCGCTGCGGCCTTTGCGGACTTCCACGAAGGTGACGAAGAAGTTGTTCACACCATCGCGGAGTTGCTGGACGTAAGCATGTTGGTCGGTGGAGCCTTTGTTGCCGTAAACGGCGATGCCCTGGTTCACGACCTTGCCGTCGAGATCCAGTTCCTTGCCGAGGGACTCCATGACGAGCTGCTGGAGGTATTTGGAGAAGAGAACGAGTGAGTCCTTGTAGGGAAGCACGACCATGTCCTTCTCGCCTTTGCCGTTGGTGGCGTGGTACCAGGCGACGGCGAGCTGGATGGCGGCGTTGGTTTTGAAATCGGGCTTGCGGGTTTCCACGTCCATGGAGGCGGCACCGGCGAGCAGGCCGTCGATGTCGAGGCCTTGCAGGGCGGCTGGCACGAGACCGACGGTGGAGAGCACGGAGGTGCGGCCTCCGACCCAGTCTTCCATGGGGAAACGGGCGAGGAAGTTTTGGGAGATCGCGTATTGATCGAGCTTGGAGCCTACACCGGTGACGGCGACGGTGTGTTTTCCAAAGTCCAGACCGGCGGCTTCATAGGCGCTCTTGGCTTCGAGCATGCCGTTGCGGGTCTCGGCGGTGCCGCCGGATTTGGAAATGACGAGGGTGATGGTCTTGGAAAGTCCCTTGACGGAGAGCTTCTGGATCACCGTGTCGATGCCGTCCGGATCGGTGTTGTCGAAGAAGAAAATCGGGAGGCGGGCATTGAGTCCGATGGCGTCGTTGACGAGTTGCGGACCGAGCGCGGAGCCGCCGATGCCGATGAGCAGGACTTGCTCGAAAATGCCGCCAGCGGGCGGGCGGACTTCACCGGTGTGGACCTTTTCGGAGAATGCCTTCAGGTCGGCGAGCGGCTGGGTGATGGATTTGCGGATTTCTTCGTTCGGCGCGAGAGCGGCGTTGCGCAGCCAGTAGTGGCCGACCATGCGACCTTCGTCCGGGTTGACGATTTCGCCGGCTTCGAGCTTGGCGATGTCTTCGAATGCCTTGGAAATCTTCGGTTCCAGCGCGGCGATGTAATCAGCCTCGATGTCCATCAACGAGAAGTCGATGGAAAAGCCGTGTTTCGGATAGCGGATGGTCTTTTGATTGTAAGTTTGCCAAGACATGGTGGTGAAGAAATGGATTCCCGAAGCCGGGGACGAGCGATGTTCGGGCAGTTGGCGGCTGATGTCGATGGATTTTCCGTTTCAGATCCGCCGGAAAGATGAAAAAATGCGATGCCGGCCAGTAGTGCGCTTGATGGAACAAGCCGGTGAGGACACCGGAGCTCCGTCATGAAAAATGAACCAGCGAGTGAACGGGATGGCCGCCGAGTTTTTCGCGGCCATTCAGGAAATCGAGCTCGATGACGAAGGAGATCCCGACGAGCCGAGCATCGAGTGAGTCGAGGAGTTTCGCGGCGGCAGAGGCGGTGCCACCGGTGGCAAGCAGGTCATCGACGAGCAGGACGTTTTCGCCCGGATGGATGGCGTCTTCGTGGAGTTCGAGAATGGCTTCTCCGTATTCGAGCGAGTAGGCGATTTCGCGGGTTTTCCACGGGAGTTTGCCTTTCTTGCGGATGGGAACAAAGCCCGCGCCGAGGCGATCCGCGACGGCGGCGGCGAAGATGAAACCGCGGGCGTCGATGCCGACGACTTTGTCGATTTTCACGCCTTCCGCCGTTTCGCAAAGCCGGGTGATCGCTTCGCGGAAAAGATTCCCGTCGGCAAGGATCGGCGTGATGTCTTTGAAAACGATGCCCGGTTGCGGGAAATCGACGACATCACGGATGGTGGCGCGGAGGTTGTCGGAACTCATGATGGGAATATAAATATGATTCAACCGCAGATGAACGTTAAAAACGCAGATGGAAGAAGGGATCCGGCGAGATGGGAAGATCTCTTCCATCTGCGTCCATCCTGTTCATCTGCGGTTAAAACCTCTTCCGCGGAGAATCAGAGATTTTTCAGAAACCGATGACCTGATACCCGGAAAGGTCGGGCTGGAAGGTGGAATCGGCGATGGACTGGTTGAAGACGGGATTTTTGAAAAGCGTGCGGACGCGGGAGTTGTCTTGCAGCTCCATTTCCATCACGCGGAGTTCGTTTTTCGCGGGATCGATATCGAGGAAAATCCACGGCACTTGCAGGCGGAATTTGCGGTCTTTGGGTTTCAGCGTGTATTGGTGGATGCCGCTGGTGATCTGGATGCTGTTGATCTCAAAAGCACGGGTGAAGGCATCGAGCGATTCGAAGGCTTTTCCGGTGAGCAGGGCGTAGCGCGCGGCTTGCGGGGAATCCGCTTCGATCTGGCGGGCTTTTTTCTCGCCGACTTGGATGAGCGAGAGGGTTTTTCCGTCGGAAACGGCGAGGGTTTCAGCGGGTTCGCCGAGCTGCCAGCGGAGTTTGTCCGGCTTGGAAAACGCGATGCGGCCGGGAGTGACAACCGGGTTTTTCAGAGCCGGGAGTTTGCGTTCCTGGGTGAAATCCGCTTGGAGTGTGGAGATCTGGGATTGGCGTTTCAACCACGCTTCCAGCACCGCGTCCTGGGCGTGAAGCGTGGATAGGAAGGTGAGGAACAGGATGAGGAACCGCATGGTGGAAGAGGTTGTGAACCGCGAATAAACGCTAATGGACGCGAATTTTGGGAATCGGGCGAATGAAGATTAGTTTCCGGTTATGAGGTTTTCGATGAGGAACTGCTGGTATTGGGCGGCTGCGGTTTCGTTGCTCCAGACGTGCATGCAGACGGTGACGATCTTGCCGGAGGTGTCTTTGAAATAGAATTTCTGATTGGTGAAAAGGCGGCCTTTTCCGGGTTCCTGAGGGTAGGCGAAGCGGGCGAGGATACCATCGATGCCGCTGCGGGTTTTCAGCGGGATCGCTCCGAGGAAGTAGGCTTTTGCGTTGGAGGAATCGGGGTTTTTCTCGGTGATGCCGTTGATTTCGGCATTCATGGCGTCTTCGAGAGTGCCGGATTGATGGCGACTGATGAAGAAATGGATATGGAGACGGGGTGACTTTTGGGCGTCTGTTCCTTTTGGAATCAATACGGGTTGGTTTTCCAAGGTGCCGAGTTCCCAGTTTGCCGGGACGGTGATGCTTGCGTGGATGTTTTCCGATTTCAGCGCGGCGATTTGGGCGTGGGCCGTGGTGATGAAAGCGAAGATGAAGGCGAGGAAACGCATGGAAATGGGATTTACCGCAAAGTCGCGAAGGGTGCTGAGGTTAGCAAAGGGTTTTTGGATGAATCGAAACGCGGAGGCGGGGAGGTCGCTGAGAGATGCAGGGAGATTTCTTTCCATCAACTATCAACCATGCACATCAATCTCTCAATCCGGTTGCACGGGCGGGGCGGATTTGTTTTTCAGCTTTGCCCGCGCGATTTCGATGACCATCGGAAGAATGGAAATAGCGATGATGCCGAGGACGACGAGTTCGAAGTTTTGTTTCACGATCGGGATGTTTCCGAAGAACCAGCCGGCCGGAAGAATCAGGCCGACCCAGAGGATGGCGCCGATGACGTTGAAGGTCATGAAACGTTTGTAGCTCATTTGACCGGAGCCTGCGACGAAGGGCGCGAAGGTGCGGATGATGGGGACGAAGCGGGCGATGATGATGGTTTTTCCGCCGTAACGGACGAAGAATTCGTTGGTTTTGGCGATGTGGCCGGGTTTGACGATTTTGGGGAACTTCCGCTGCACCCAACCGCCGAAACGATGGCCGATCCAGTAGTTCACGGTGTCGCCCAAGATCGCGGCGGCGAGCAGGATGGCGGCGGCGATCCATACGTTCAGGCCGGATGAGGCGTCCGCCGCGAGCGCGCCGATGGCGAAAAGCAGGGAGTCTCCGGGCAGAAACGGCGTCACGACGAGGCCGGTTTCAGCGAAGATGATGAGAAACAGCAGGCCGTAAACCCACGCGCCGTGATTGCGGGTGAAGTCTTGCAGGTGATCCTGAAGGTGCAGCAGGATATCGAGGATTTCTTTCATGGATCAGTCGGTTTCAGGGCGGGGATCGCGCGAGAGGAGTTCTTTCATGGCCAGCGGAGCCGGTTTCCCCTGATAGAGAATGCTGTAAACGGCATCGATGATCGGGGTGCGGACGCCGAGGCGTTGTGCGGCTTCGTGGATGGAGAGGGTGTTCGGCACGCCTTCGGCGACCATCCCAAGAGAAGCGACGGCTTCTTCGAGGGATTTTCCCTGACCGAGCGCGAGGCCGACGCGGTGGTTCCGCGAGTGGGTGGAAAAACAGGTGACGATGAGATCTCCGACACCGGAAAGCCCGGCGAAGGTTTCCGTGCGCCCGCCGACGGCTTGGCCGAAGCGGCACATTTCCGCGAGAGCGCGGGTGACGAGCGCGGCGACGGCATTGTCCCCGAGGCCGAGTCCGTGGGCGATGCCTGCGGCGATGGCGTAAACGTTTTTCACCGCGCCGCCGAATTCCATGCCCGCGAGGTCATCGCTGGTGTAGGAGCGGAAATGCGGGAGGGTGAAGAGTTCCTGAAGCTTCACGGCGAGATCGGTGTCTTCACTGCCGATCACGGCGCAGGTGGCGAGGCCGGTGGCCATTTCCTCGGCATGATTCGGGCCGGAAAGCACGGCGATGGGATTGTCCGGGAAAACCTCGCGGAGGATTTCGCTCATGCGCTCGCCGGTGGATTTTTCGATGCCTTTCGCACAGGAAAGCAGGACGGTGGAGGCGGGTAGTCCTGAGTCGGCGAGCTGGCGGGCGGTGGCGCGGGTGGCGGAGGTGGGAACGGCGAAAATGACCAGCGGATGCGCGGTGGCATCGGTGATTTCACATGAGGCGGTGATGTTTCCGCCGAGCGTGATGCCGTTGAGATAGTGCGGGTTTTTGTGATCGCGGTTGATCGCTTCCGCCGTGGCGGGATCGCGGCCGATGAGGACGATCCGATCCAAGCGGGGCTCCAGCAATTTCGCGATGGAAGTGCCGAAGGAACCGGAGCCAACAATGGCGGCTGAGGGAAAAGGCGAGTCAGACATTGGCTGGCACGGGATGATGAATCTTTGGAAACGAGCGCGGAGCGAGACGCCCCAGCGACGATCAGACTTTCTTGCGTTCGAAGCGGTGTTCGGTCCCGGCGAGGAGGCGCTGGAGGTTGCTACGGTGTTTCCAGATCGCGAGAATGGCGATGATCACGGTGAAGACGAACAGCGGCTTGTTCCAAGTGCCGTTTTGAAGATAACCGTGGGACCAGGAGCCCCAGAGCGTGACGAACGGCAGAGCGGCTGCCGCACCAATGCTGGCGATGGCGACGTAGCGGGTGGAGAAAAACAGCACGAGCCAGACGATGAGGAGAATCACGACGCCGACCGGCATGAGCGCGATCAGCACTCCAGCGGAGGTGGCGATTCCTTTTCCGCCTTTGAAACCGACCCATGGCGAGTAGTTGTGGCCGAGGATCGCGGCCAGTGCGGTGAGCACGTGGACGAGTTGGCCGGTGAAGCGGTCCGCGGAGGAAAGATGCAGCGCGAAGTCATTGAGGAAGCTGAATTGCATCAACGGTGCCTTGCCTGCGATCTGGATGAGATTGAGTGCGAGCAGGACGGGGATGAAGCCTTTCAAGGCATCGAGGATCAGGCAGGTGATGCCGTATTTTTTCCCGACGATACGGAGCACGTTGGTAGCGCCGATGTTACCGGAGCCGTGTTCTCGGATGTTGATGCCTTTGCTTTTGGCGATGAGCAGGCCGAAGGGGATCGAGCCGAGGAGGAAGGCGATGAGCGGGCAGAGCCAGAGTTGCATGGGAAAAGGATTTGTGCCGAGTGAGCAGTAATCGGTGATCAGTGAGAAGATTGACGTTTTCAGCTCTTTCCTGATCTTTGATCACTTGGCACTTTTTTATTACTCAACGATGGTGGCGGATTCGATGATGACGGGAGTGTTCGGCACGTCTTCGGATGGCATTTGAAGTTTCTGGCCGGTCGCCGGATGGATCATGGTGAGAGTGGCGGTGGAGGTGGGGACGGCCTTGATTTTATCGACCACTTCCTTGCCGGAAATCACTTTGCCGAAGACGGCGTAGCCACCGTTGCTGGGGTAGTTCAGCGGGGAGTTGTTGGAAACGTTGATGAAGAATTGGGCGGTGGCGCTGTTCGGATCGTTGGTGCGCGCCATGGCGATGGTGTAGGCGTCGTTTTTCAGGCCGTTTTTGCTTTCGTTGACGATGCCCTTGCCGGTGGCTTTTTCGACAAGCTGGCCGCCTTCCTTGGCGAAGCCGCCGCCCTGGATCATGAAGCCGTTGATGATGCGGTGGAAAACGGTGCCGTCGTAGTGTTTTTTCTTCACGTAGCCGAGGAAGTTTTCGACGGTGGCCGGGGCTTTCTCCGCGTTTAGCTCAAGCACGATTTCGCCGAGATTGGTCTTCAGTTTTACCTTCGGGGACTTGGCGGATGTTTCGGCAAAAACGAGGGTAGGCAATAAACAGAGAGCGAGGATGGCGAGGCGGCGTTTCATGAGCCGTGAGTTAAAAGTCATCCAGGCGGATTTGAAAGAGCGGAATTCGATTTCGGGGAGAGGGCGAGAATGATGGGAAAATGAAGCAACTTCCCGCGTCCGCCTTTGTTTACAAGACACGTGAAGCACTCACGGTCACATTTCATGAACTCCTCCGATCTTTCCCAACCACCCGCCATCGGGCGCCGCCACTTGCTACAGACCTTGCTCGCCACCGCCGCTCTCGGCGGGTATGGCCGCGCGGAGGAAACTCCCGCTTCCAAGGAAATCCCGGCGGATCTCACCCTCGCGGCCGCCAGCATGGGATTGATCACCACCAACGTCAGCAGCGTGAAGCCGGAAACGACGGAGGGGCCGTATTATCTCGATCCCAAGCTCGTCCGCAGTGACATCAAGGAAGGAAAACAAGGCATTCCCCTGCGCATGCAGCTCCAGGTGATTACCGCAGATTGCCGCCCGGTGAAGGGTGCCCGCGTGGACCTCTGGCACTGCGATGCGCTCGGGAATTATTCAGGCTATTCCGATCAGGGTTCGGACTCGGAATCCGACACCACCGGCAAGACCTTTCTGCGTGGCACCCAGCCCACGGATGCCCAGGGGGTGGTCACCTTTGAAACGATCTACCCCGGCTGGTACCGCGGCCGTACCACCCACTTCCACTACAAAGTGTTCCTTGACGAAAAGACCGTGCTCACCAGCCAGATCTTTTTCCCGGATGCGCTCAGCGAGTACATTTACGAAAAATCCCCCGCCTACAAACGGACGGGAACGAGAGACACTCTCAACAGTGTCGATGGCATCGCCGCCCAAGCCGGGGAAGGGGCTTACGCTTCCATTCGCGAGCAAAAGGATCGTTACATCGCCGCGCTCGTCGTCTGCGTCGATCCGAACGCGACCAGTTCGGAAAAAGGAAAGGGCATGCCCGGAGGAAAACCGCCCGGCGCGAACGGCCAGCGTCCGCAAGGCCCGCCACCTGGAGGAAAACCGCCCGGCGGCGGTCCCGGAGGGCCTTCCCACACCCAGCGGGATGAGACCACGCGTATTTTTCCGGGAGGATGACGGAACGGGAAAGATCCAGCGCCATTCCATTCAGGTTCCGTAAAGATGGCGGTGTTCGATCCACCCGGCGACGGCGGGGGACAACCATGGCGCGGGGTTTCCGGAAGAAAGCGCGAGGCGGATTTCCGTAGAGGAAGCGGGATGCTCGCCGGTGAGCAGGTGCATGCGGTAGCCGGGGCGCGGTCGGGGTGTGTCGTTGCGGGCGATGACGATGAATTCCACGAGCTCGGCGATTTTTTCCGGATGTTTCCAGCGGGGCAGCGCGGCCCATTGATCTCCGCCCATGATCCAGAACAGCCGGGCTTCGGGGAAACGAGCGGCGGTTTCTTCGGCGGTTTGATAGGAAAACGATGGTCCGGGGCGGCGGAGTTCGAGGTCGTCGATGGTCGCCCACGGTGTGTCTGCCAGAGCAAGCCGCAACATTTCCAGCCGGTCTTCCGGGCTGGCGGGAGTGCTGCCGATTTTATGCGGAGATATTTGGCAGGGAATGAAACGCACTTCATCGAGCGCCAGCACATCTTTCGCCAGAGTCGCCATGTGAAGGTGACCGAGGTGGACGGGATCGAAAGTGCCGCCGAAGAGAGCGAGAAGCATAAGAAGTGCGGAGTGGCGAGTGCGGAATGGAAGAGCCAGAGGCGGACCTGTTTGATCGCTTGCGTCTTTTCTTTAACTCCGCGTTCCGCACTCCGCAATCCGCACTTCACTCTCCCTTCGGCACGGTGATGAGGAACTTCGTTTCCCGGCCGGGAACGGAGGTGACGGTGATGGTTCCCTGATGCGCTTCGATGGCGCGCTTGACGATGGAAAGGCCGAGGCCGGTGCCTTTGATTTGCTGTTGCGAGTGGTGTTTTTCCACACGGTAGAAACGGCGGAAAATGTGTGGCAGATCGGCGCTGGGAATGCCGACGCCATCATCGGAGATCCAGATGCGGAGGTTTTTTGAGTCCGCCAGCTCGCAGCCGATGGTGATGCGCAGTCCCTTGTAGGGGTTCTGTTTGAGCGCGTTTTCGACGAGGTTGAAAAGCACCTGTGTCCAGTAAAAGCGGTCGCCGTGGAGGATGGTTTTCGGATCGGCCATCAGGACATCGACTTTCGCTTCCTGGCTTTGAATGACGGATTCGAGGCGTTCGAGCACGTCGTTGATGCAGGAGCGGAACTTGAACGGCTCGATTTTCAGCGCGCTGGCTTCACCGGATTCGAGGCGGGAAATGACGAGCATATCCTCGACGATGCGGGAAATGCGGTCGGTGTGTTTCCGCATGATGCCGAGGAAATGACGGGCCATTTCCGGTTCTTCCAGCAGGTCGTCATCGATCAGGTTTTCGAGATAACCGCTGATGATCGCGAGCGGCGTGCGGAGTTCGTGCGAGGCGTTGGCGACGAAGTCTTTGCGGATTTGCTCGATCTGATGCTCGGTCGTCACATCTCGAATGACGACGCGGGTGGTGGTCTCCTGCTCGGGAGACGGGGAAATCTGCGCGGCATCGATCACCCAAGCGTTCACACCGCGGTTTTCCTGATTTCCGAGCAGGGAAGTTTGCTGGGAAAGCACGACGCGGGTTTGGGTCGGTTCGCCGGTGGAAAGGCAACGCAGCAGCGCATCGGCGAGGCGGGGATCGAGAAATGCCTCGCGCACCGGTTTGCCGATGAGTTCTCGTTTTCCGAAAAGATTGCGGGCGGCGGCATTCGCGAAACGCACGTTCGCTTCGTGATCGACGAGCAGGAAGGCGTCTCCCAGCGCATCGAGCAGGCGGTTGCGCTCTTCGCGGGCGGCTTGCAGATCAAGCTCGAGCTTGAGTTTCCAGGAATGGATTTCCTCCTCGGAAGCGATGCGCACCGAGCGCAGACGGAAAACCCAGATGAAGAGAGCGACGCAGGCGGCGGAGAGAAAAACGACGAGGTAGATCATGGCTCCGCAGCGACAGTGCTGATGCAATATCCGAGGCCGCGAATGGTTTCGACCAGCGTGCCGTGGGGGCCGAGTTTCTGGCGCAGGCGTTTCATGTGGGTATCGAGCGTGCGGCTGTGGACTTCATCGCTGTAGCCCCAGACGGTGCGCAGGAGATCGTTGCGGTCCTGGGGTTTCCCGGCACGCTCGCAGAGGTAGAGCAGGAGTTTGAACTCGGTCGCGGTGAGGTCGGTCGGCTCGCCATCGAGGAAAAAGCGCAGCGCGTTTTTATCGAAACGGAACGGGCCGTAGGAAAACTCGACATTGCCGGGAGGCGCGTCCGCGCGCTTGAGCACGGCTTGCACGCGGAGCATGAGTTCCTTCGGGCTGAAGGGTTTCGTCAAATAATCGTCCGCACCGGCTTCGAGACCCTGGATGCGGTCTTCAGTCTGGGCGCGGGCGGTGAGCATGATCACCGGAATATTCACGCTGCGGGTGTCCCGGCGCAGTTCGCGGAAAACCGCATAGCCATCGCGGCCCGGCAGCATGAGATCGAGAATGATCAGATCCGGCCGTTCCCGCATGGCCATTTCCGTGGCGACGATGCCATCGTGCGCCTTGATCACTTCGTAACCGGCGCGTTGGAGATTGAAGCCGATGAGATCGGCGATGTCGCGTTCGTCCTCTACAATCAGGATTTTATGCATCTGGGTGAGGATGTAACGGCCGGAGGCCGGATAGGGGAACGATTGCTTGTGACGGTTTCGTCAGATTGGAGACAGAAGACGATAAGACAGAAGAAAAGATGAGTTATGGAAATTTTTTCTTCCGTCTTCTGTCTCTCAATTTTCTGTCTCACTGCGCATGCAGCGTGTGCCATCCCTTGTACACCTTTGGTGAGATCTCGGAAGGTTTGATTTCCGAGCGGCCGCCCCAGAAGACGTTGGTGTAGGAAACGGGGATGCCGATGGATGCAAGGTGGCGGTCGATGGCGGCTTTGTGCTCGAGCACGCGGTTTTTTTCGGTGCCGTGGACGACTCCCATGATGTTGACGTCGCCGAATTGCGGGCCGCCTTCACGCCAGTAGCAATGGGTCATGCAGTAATGGCGCCCCACTTCGCTGCCGCCTTCGATCTCCCGGCCTTTCGGCACGGCCCAATGGAACAGGCCGTTGAAACGGGTCACCCGCTCGCCGGTAGACGAAGGTTTTACGTGTTCGAGAAATGTGGAAAAACGCCCGATCACTTTCTTGGAGTTTAGGACTTCCGCCACTTCACAGAAGCGATCCGAGGAAACCCCGGCGATGGCCGCACGGCTTTCCCATGGATTGGCGACGATTTCGTGGGGTGCGAGCTCTTCCTTGAGCGCGAGGAGAACGTTCCATTCTTCTTCGGTGAGATTGACGGTGGCGGTCGTCATCATCACGGCGGGTTCTTCGGATTTATCACCGGGTTCCAGTGAGCGGCGGCGGACGTGGCCGACGCCGAGGGCGAACACTCCATTCGCCGGCAAGAGCAGGTATTCGGTCGCGCCGGTGAGACGCATGAGAACTTTCGCGTGCTCATCGAGCGATTCGCCGACGGGCACTTTCAAGGTGGTCCACAAACGGTAGCCGGAGCCGGAAACCTCGGTGTCGGTGGAGCGAATGACGACGTGGCCGGAAAACGGATCCTGTTTCGCCATGAAATCGAACGCGGCGTTGAGTTTTTCCTCAGGCACTTTCCAAGCGACGAGCGCGCCATGGGCTAGCTTGGTGGAGAGGAGCGTCTGCCGCACGCGGCGGATCACGCCCGCTTCGAGCATGGCACGGATGCGTTCCAGCACGGTCGGCAGGGGAACGCCGGATTTTTCCGCGATCACATGGAATGGATGACGGTGGAAACCGGCGATGAGATCCTCGGAAATGGCGAGAATCGCGGCGTTCACCGGATCGGAGTGTTCGACAGGAATGAGGTGCATGGGAAGGATGGTGGAGCGTGGAGCGCCGTTGGGAAGCAGAATAGGGCGGCGTTTTCTCTGAAATGGAACCCCTATTTTGCAGAGGAGATGCGCTTGAGATAAGCCAATGCCTGCCCGCGATCAAGGATTCGTCCCTCAAGCTGTTCGGTTTGAACGGCTTCAAGCCAATTTTTGAATTCGGGACTTGGCGAGCGGCCGAACTGGATGAGGTCTTTTCCAGTGACGAACGGCGGTGGAATTAACGGCTCGGCGGCGAACTCGATTTCTTTTTGTTGAAGAAATTCGTAGTTGTCCGTGAAACCGTTCGACGAGGCGCAATCGACGCGGTGAAGCTCCATTTCCTGATGAAATGTCGGTTCCGACATGAAGCGCTTCAGTTTCGCCGTGCGCATTTTCTGCACGTTCATGAACTGCATGTGGCGTGAAACCATGGTTACGACCGCGTGGATGGTGTCGTTCGGATAGCGCAAGCGCCGCAGGATTTTCTCCGCCATGATCGCGCCGAGAGCGTCGTGGCCGTTGAAGCGGATGCGGTTTTCGGCGGGATCAATGGTGCGGGTCGGCGGTTTGGCGATGTCGTGGAGCAGCACGGCGAGGGAAAGTTCCAGCGAGGCGTCTTCGGGAAGCATTTCCAGCATGATGCAGGTGTGCGTGTAAACGTCGCCTTCCGGGTGCCACTCGGGCGGTTGGTCGCAGCCGATCAGGGCGAGGACTTCCGGGACGATGAAGGAGATCAGGCCGGTTTCGACGAGGAGTTCCAATCCGGCGCGGCGGCGGGGAGAGGTGATGATTCGGGAAAATTCGTCGCGGATGCGCTCGGGAGAGATTTTTCCCAGAAGCGGCGCGCAGGATTTCACGGCGGAGGCGGTTTTTTCTTCCAGCGGGAAATGGAGACGATTGCTGAAACGGACGGCGCGGAGCAGGCGCAGCGCGTCTTCCGAAAAGCGGGCGGCGGGATCGCCGATGGCGCGGAGGACGCCGGATTTCAGGTCGTCGAGACCGCCGACGTAGTCGATGATTTCCCCGGTTTCCGGGTGTTGGAACAGGCCGTTGATCGTAAAGTCCCGGCGCTGGGCGTCTTCCCTGGCGGTGGAAAAAGTGATGCTTTCCGGGCGGCGGCCGTCCCGGTAGCTGCCGTCCGTGCGGAAGGTGGCGACCTCGATGTGGTGGCCATCCTGATGGACGATCACCACGCCGAAATGCGCGCCGACTTGGTTCGAGCCGGGAAAAATTTCCAGCACCTGCGCCGGGGTGGCGGAGGTGGCGATATCGTAGTCTTTCGGTGCGAGACCGAGGAGCGGATCCCGCACGCAGCCACCGGCGAAGAAGGCTTCATAGCCGGCGGCCATGAGCTTTCCGGCGATTTCCTGAGCGGCGGCAAGCATGGATTGAATCACAGCTTATAGAGCGGCGGCGATTTTTTCCAACCCTTCGAGCACGCGCGAACGCGGGCAGCCGAAGTTAAAACGGATGTAGCCCGGCCAGCCGAAGAAGGCTCCGTCGGAGAGGAAGAGGCCGGATTTTTCTTCGAAATGCAGCGCGGGATTTTTCACGTCCAGTCCACGGGCGTCGATCCATGCGAGGTAAGTGGCTTCGCCGGGTTTTACGGAAAGACCGGGACATTTCTCGGTGATGAAATTGACCAGAGTGTCGCGGTTTTTCGTGAGATACGCGATGAGTTCTTCGCGCCAGGGTTCGCCGTGGCGGTAGGCGGCCTCGGCGGCGTAGTAGGAAAGGGCGTTGATTTCCGCGAGCGTGTGGCCGCGTGCGGCGGTGAATTTCCTGCGGATGGAATCGTCCGGGATCACGGCGAAGGCGTAGCCCAGCCCGGCGATGTTCCAGGTTTTGCTCGGAGCGAGCAGGGTGATGGTGCGCTTGCGGAGATTTCCCGGCAGATTCAGTGCGGAAACGTGCGGCGTGGAGGCTTCGTCGAAGATGAGATCGCAATGGATTTCATCGGAAACGAGAATGAGATCGTGAGCCTCGCAGAAGGCGGCGAGTTTTTCGATTTCCACGCGGGAAAACACGCGGCCCAGCGGGTTCTGCGGATTGCAGAGCAGGAAAATGCGGGTCGTCGGCGTGACGGATTTTTCCATGGCCTCCCAATCGAAAGTCCACCGGCCATCGACTTCCACGTGATCGACCGTGATCAGGGAAACGTGGGCGTCGTGATGCACCCCGATGAACGGCGGGTAAACCGGCGTGCAGGTCATCACCGCGTCGCCGGATTTGCAGAACGCGCGTGCCGCGAGCGAAAGCGCCGGGACGAGGCCTCCGAGGTGGATGATTTCATCGGGTCCGGCGGAATAATCCCGGCGGTTTTTCAGGTAATCGAGCACCGCTTGGTTCAAGCCTTCGTGGGCTTGGGCGTAACCGAAAATCCCATGATCGACGCGTTTGTGGAGGGCTTCGAGAATGGCCGGGGCGGATGAGAAATCCATGTCCGCGACCCAGAAGGGATCGAGGTGGGGACGGCGGTCGTATTTGATATTCCCCGTGCCACGGCGCGGGATGACGGAGTCGAAGTCGAAGGGCATGAGATGGAAGAATTTTGAAACCGCGAATTGGGAGAATCTGGCGAATTTTTAAGAGATTATGAATTCCACGGATTAACGGATTTGAAAGAGGGATTTAAGGAATTTCTTTGAAATCAGCAGCGTGGGTACGGGCGTAGGCGCAGATTTTGCGAAAATCTTTGGAAGATGCAAAGGTGCGTTCCGGTAAATAGTGAAATCGGCCCAAGCCCATATCCAGAATCAATGCGGAAGGATGTTTGATGATCCGATGCGGCGTGAGCCAACTCATGGATTCCGTCTTTTCGTTGTGGGTGCGTTTGATGGAGTCTTCCGAAAATTCCCAAAAGATCAGTTGTCCGCAATCCCGGTGTTTTCCGAGTGAAGGACGCATCATCTGCGCGTAGATCCATCGCCAGGCGGGAAGGGTGATGATCGCTATGATTACAATTAAGGACAGACCGTCGCTGCCTGTTCTTTCTGGATAGTTTGCCCAACGGATGATCCAATGAATCATGCTCAGGACGCTCAATAAAAATGCATATTTTTGCCAAGGACTGCTTTTTAGGAAAAGCTGGTAACCCTCAAGCAGATCGTTCAAAGAGCTGCGGTTTTTGACGGTGATCGGGGACATGGGAGATCGAGCGGGGACGATTTAACTGGGCGGATTCAAGCGGCTGGCGCAACAGACGGAGGCTCGGGAATTGGAAGTGCGCTGTGCCGCTTGCTGGTGCGAGCGGGAGCGCGGGTACACGCGTTGGATTGTGTTCCGGAGGGCTTGGAAACTGGGCACCAAGTCTGATCGCACCTTTTCAGAAGCGGTTCATGAGGGTGTTTCGATAAGGAGGGGGGACGTCCTTTCTCCTCATTATTCTCCTTACAAAAAAACGGCCGTCGCAGGGGATTGCGACGGCCGTTTTGGTGGATGGGGATGGATTATCCGATGACTTCCGGCCATTCGGCGTGGAAGAACTCGCCGCGTGGCTTGTCGATGCGCTCGTAGGTGTGGGCGCCGAAGAAGTCGCGCTGGGCTTGCAGCAGGTTGGCGGGAAGCACGGCGCTGCGGTAGCTGTCGTAGTAGCCGAGGGAGGCGCTGAAGGCAGGAACCGGAATGCCCGCGAGGGTGGCGGTTGCGATGACTTCGCGCCAGTTTTGTTGGAACTCGTTGAGCAGGGCGGTGAAGTAAGGAGCGAGCACGAGGTTGCTGAGCTCCGCATCCGAGCGGTAGGCGTCGGTGATGTGGTTGAGGAAGCGGGCGCGGATGATGCAGCCGCCGCGCCAGATGGCGGCGATCTTGCCGAGGTCGAGACCCCAGTTTTTCTCCTTGCCCATGGCGGCGATGAGGTCGAGGCCCTGGGCGTAGGAGATGATCTTGGAGGCGAAGAGGGCGTCGTGGACCTTTTTGACGAGCTCGGCCTTGTCGGCGGAGATTTCGGCTTTCGGGCCTTGGAGTTTGGCGGAGGCTGCGACGCGGGCGTCCTTCATGGAGGAAAGGATGCGTGCTTCGACGGCGGCGTTGATGGTGGAGATGACGACGGCGTTTTCGACGGCGTTCATGATGGTCCACTTGCCGGTGCCTTTTTGACCGGCGGTGTCGAGGATGACATCGACGATGGCTTTGCCGGTTTCCGGATCGGTTTGTTTGAAGATCTCGGAGGTGATCTGGATGAGGAAGGACTCGAGGTCGCCGTTGTTCCAGTCGGTGAAGACGGTGGCGAGTTCGGCCGGGGTGAAGCCAGCGGCTTTGAAGATGTTGTAGGCTTCACAGATGAGCTGCATGTCACCGTATTCGATGCCGTTGTGGATCATCTTGACGTAATGGCCGGCGCCGCCGGGGCCGATGTGGGTGACGCAAGGCTCGCCTTCGGCTTTCGCGGCGATGGATTCGAAGATGGGCTTCATGACTTCCCAGGTGGAAAGCGGGCCTCCGGGCATGATGGAAGGTCCTTTGCGGGCGCCTTCTTCACCGCCGGAAACGCCGGCACCGATGAAGCGGAAGCCGAGATCTCCGAGCCATTTGTCGCGGCGTTCGGTGTCGGTGTAGAGGGAGTTTCCGCCGTCGATGATGATGTCACCTTGGTCGAGGAGGGGGATGAGGGATTCGATGACGGCGTCGACGGGACCACCGGCCTTGACCATGATCATGATCTTGCGCGGGGAGGCGAGGGAGTTGACGAAGCCTTCGAGGGTGTGCTCGCCGACGATTTTCTTGTCGGGGTGCTTTGCGGTGAATTCGTCGGTGACGGAAGAGGTCCGGTTGTAGACGGAAACCTGGAATCCGCGGGATTCCACGTTGAGAACGAGATTCTGGCCCATGACGGCCAGACCAATGAGTCCGAAATCGCTGTTGCTCATAAAGGTAGGTGCCGTTTGAAAGGAGATGCGGCGGGGAGGGTGTAGGGAAGTCGGGGGATTGGTGCAATCCCCTTGTTGCCATTCGCGCATGCATTTCTCACATTGCGGGCGTGAGTCCGTTTATCCTCCGGCTGGTCCGCGGGGATTGACAAGAGAAAAACCGGTCAGTAAACCCGCAGTCTGTTCCGCATTTGGTTTTTTAGGGTGCGGCGCAAGGAAATATCTTCAATCCTACAAATACATGAGTAAACCGCTTGTTTCCATTGTTAACTCCAGCACGTTCGGTAAGCACTTTTCGGAGCATATCAGCACATTGGAAAAATTTGCCGATATTCAGCACGTCACCGTCCCGGCGGATATCGACGGCGATGCTCTGGCGGAGAAAATCAAGGATTCGGACGGGATTATTGCCAGCGTCACTCCGCGTTTCCCGCGCAAGACTCTGGAAAAGTGCACCAAGCTCAAGTTGCTGGCTCGTCACGGTATCGGTTGCGATAACGTGGATCTCGTCGCTGCGACGGAGCTTGGCATCCAGGTTTCCCGCGTGAAGGGCATCATCGAAAGAGAATCGGTGGCGGAGTATGCGGTGGCCTTGCTGCTGGCCGGCGCCCGGGTTTTACCCCAAGGTTATGTGGCGGTGAAGGCAAGCAAGTGGGACACGCGTTCCCACATGACGGGTATGGAACTCCGCGGAAAAACCATTGGTATCATCGGCCTTGGCAACATCGGCTCCCGCTCCGCTGAAATTTTGTCGAACGGTTTCCGTTGCAATGTGATTGCTTCCGATCCGTACGTTGCCAAAGAAAAATTCGCCCAACACAACGCAACGGAAGTTTCCCTTCAGGAACTCATCGAGAAATCCAACGCGATTCTGTTCCATTGCCCTGCCACTGACGAAACCAAGCGCATGTTCGGCAAGGCCCAGTTCGAAGCCCTGCAAAAGGGAGTCGTGCTGGTGAATACCTGCCGCGGCGAACTGGTGGATGAAGATGCCCTTTATGAAGCCCTGCAAAACGGTTCTTTGGGTGCTTATGCCACGGACGTGGTCGAAGGTGAACCCATCGACGGCAACCATCGTCTCACCAAGCTGGACAACGCCCTCATCACTCCTCACCTCGGCGGCTATTCCTGGGAATCGCTTCACGGCATGGGTCAAACCTGTGTGGACGACACCGTGGCTGTGGTGCAAAACAACGGCATCGCTGGCGAACTGGCCAATCCGGAAGTGTTGAAAAACCGCCGCTAAGATGCCGCTGACATTAGCAATCGATCTCGGCACCACCAATCTGAAGGTGGGTCTGGTAAATGCGCACGGCGACATTGTTTCCGTCGCTTCCGCACCCATGCAGACCCATAGCAGCGAGCCTGGGGCTGCGGAGCATGATCCCGAAGGGTTGACCCGTCTTTTGCACGGGCTCTTCCAGGAGGTGCTGGCGAATGCTGACAAGAACGAAGTGAAGTACGTCGTTTCCTCGACGTATCACTTCGGGATGATGATGCTGGATGCGGAAAGAAAACCGCTGACGGCGATCACCTTGCTGACGGATATCCGTTCGCAACATACGTTTGCGGATTTCACGGCGGCTTATTCGGATATCGATCTTTATGAGAAAACCGGCTGCCCGCTGATCATTCAGTATGTTTTGCCGCGGTTGTTTTATTTCGCCAAACAGAAGCCCGAGCTTTTTGGACAGGCGAAGTATTTCACCGACAGCAAATCCTTCCTGTTCGAATGGCTGACGGGGGAATGGGTGACGGATATGAGCACTGCGTCAGCGACGCAGTTTTTCAACGCGCATCAATTCCAGTGGGATGCGGACTTGCTGGCACGGTTGAATTTGAAGCCGGACCAGTTCCCTCGCGTCGAAGAAGGCGATACCTTCCTCGCTCCGCTGAAAAAAGAGCTGTGCGCCTCTCTGGGGCTGAATGAAGGCGTGCAGGTCCTGTTGGGCTTGTACGACGGTGCCGCTCTGGCGGTAGGCCTCAGCGGTTTGGAACCGAATGTAGGCATCGTCAATCTGGGGACCACCGCGATGCTGCGGATTCCGGGCGACTATCCGGCACTTGATTCCAATGAAAGCAAACGTATCCAGGCATACGCTTACAAAAAGGGACGTTTCCTGAATGGAGGTGCTTTGAACAATGCCGCGCTGCCGTTCGACTGGATGCGCAAAACGCTTTTCGGTCTGGATGTGCATAGCGAGGAATTGCAGGAAATCCCTTCCGAGCCACCGTTGATCTCTCTGCCTTATTTGACAGGAGAGCGGGATTCCAAGACCGGCCCTTATGCTTCCGGCGTGCTTTTCGGCATTCGCCGCGACCATTCGCCGATTGATTTCGGACGCTCCGTTTTGGAGGGTGTGGCTTATTCGATGCGGTATATTTACGACGCTCTCAAAGAGAACAATCTGGAAGTGAAGGAAATCCGGATGGGTGGCGGCGGCGTGAATATCAAAGCATGGTGCCAAATGTTTGCGGACATTTTGGGCGTGCGCGTTGTCATTTCGACCCAGAATGATATGGCTCTGGTGGGAAGTGCCATGATGGCGCTCACCGCTGGTGGCGATTACGCGGATCTGAACGAGGCTGCGGCAGCCATGCAAAAAGGTGGCACCGGCATCGAACCGAATCCTTCGTCGGTCCAAATTCACGACCAACGCTACGCGTTTTTCAAGAAGCTCCGGGAAACATTGGGAGCTTTGTATAAGGAACACGCGGAATTGCGTTTGGAATCATAACTCTCAGACGTTCTTGTCCCGATTTAAAGGACGGGACGTCCTTTCTCCTCATTATTCTCCTTACAAAAAAACGGCCGTCGCAGGGGATTGCGACGGCCGTTTTGGTGGATGGGGATGGATTATCCGATGACTTCCGGCCATTCGGCGTGGAAGAACTCGCCGCGTGGCTTGTCGATGCGCTCGTAGGTGTGGGCGCCGAAGAAGTCGCGCTGGGCTTGCAGCAGGTTGGCGGGAAGCACGGCGCTGCGGTAGCTGTCGTAGTAGCCGAGGGAGGCGCTGAAGGCAGGAACCGGAATGCCCGCGAGGGTGGCGGTTGCGATGACTTCGCGCCAGTTTTGTTGGAACTCGTTGAGCAGGGCGGTGAAGTAAGGAGCGAGCACGAGGTTGCTGAGCTCCGCATCCGAGCGGTAGGCGTCGGTGATGTGGTTGAGGAAGCGGGCGCGGATGATGCAGCCGCCGCGCCAGATGGCGGCGATCTTGCCGAGGTCGAGACCCCAGTTTTTCTCCTTGCCCATGGCGGCGATGAGGTCGAGGCCCTGGGCGTAGGAGATGATCTTGGAGGCGAAGAGGGCGTCGTGGACCTTTTTGACGAGCTCGGCCTTGTCGGCGGAGATTTCGGCTTTCGGGCCTTGGAGTTTGGCGGAGGCTGCGACGCGGGCGTCCTTCATGGAGGAAAGGATGCGTGCTTCGACGGCGGCGTTGATGGTGGAGATGACGACGGCGTTTTCGACGGCGTTCATGATGGTCCACTTGCCGGTGCCTTTTTGACCGGCGGTGTCGAGGATGACATCGACGATGGCTTTGCCGGTTTCCGGATCGGTTTGTTTGAAGATCTCGGAGGTGATCTGGATGAGGAAGGACTCGAGGTCGCCGTTGTTCCAGTCGGTGAAGACGGTGGCGAGTTCGGCCGGGGTGAAGCCAGCGGCTTTGAAGATGTTGTAGGCTTCACAGATGAGCTGCATGTCACCGTATTCGATGCCGTTGTGGATCATCTTGACGTAATGGCCGGCGCCGCCGGGGCCGATGTGGGTGACGCAAGGCTCGCCTTCGGCTTTCGCGGCGATGGATTCGAAGATGGGCTTCATGACTTCCCAGGTGGAAAGCGGGCCTCCGGGCATGATGGAAGGTCCTTTGCGGGCGCCTTCTTCACCGCCGGAAACGCCGGCACCGATGAAGCGGAAGCCGAGATCTCCGAGCCATTTGTCGCGGCGTTCGGTGTCGGTGTAGAGGGAGTTTCCGCCGTCGATGATGATGTCACCTTGGTCGAGGAGGGGGATGAGGGATTCGATGACGGCGTCGACGGGACCACCGGCCTTGACCATGATCATGATCTTGCGCGGGGAGGCGAGGGAGTTGACGAAGCCTTCGAGGGTGTGCTCGCCGACGATTTTCTTGTCGGGGTGCTTTGCGGTGAATTCGTCGGTGACGGAAGAGGTCCGGTTGTAGACGGAAACCTGGAATCCGCGGGATTCCACGTTGAGAACGAGATTCTGGCCCATGACGGCCAGACCAATGAGTCCGAAATCGCTGTTGCTCATAAAGGTAGGTGCCGTTTGAAAGGAGATGCGGCGGGGAGGGTGTAGGGAAGTCGGGGGATTGGTGCAATCCCCTTGTTGCCATTCGCGCATGCATTTCTCACATTGCGGGCGTGAACCTGCCAAATGCCATCACCTTTTCCCGCCTGATCATGACCGCAGCCTTTGTGGGAGCGGTTTCCATGAGAAACGCGACGGGCTACGGTCTGGGGCTGATTTTGTTCTGTGTGGCGGCGGCGAGCGACTTCGTGGACGGCTGGCTGGCGCGAAAAATGGGTTTGGTGACGCCTTTGGGGAAGCTCATGGACCCGCTGGCGGATAAAATTCTGGTGAGCGCGGCCTTCGTTTTCCTGACGGAAAAAGGGTTTTGCTCGGTGTGGATCACTTCGCTGATCATCGGGCGGGAGTTTTTGGTGACCGGGCTGCGGCAGATCGCGGTGGAATCCGGGCATGTCATCGCGGCGGATCGGCTGGGGAAATGGAAAACCGGGTTTCAGCTCACGTTTTGCATCACCGGGCTGGTGTGGCTGACGTGGCAGCATGATCCGGCTGCGACGGGGATCGTCGGGTTTTTGCGGAATCTCGCGAAACCCACGGAGCTGGGCGGCTGGCTGATGCCGGTTGCCCTATGGATCGCCACGGCGCTGACGCTGATCAGCGGCTGGAATTATATGTGGAGCAGCCGGGAGTTGTTGAAAACGAAGTGAGTTCTACCAACCCGCCGTCTGGATGTAACTCCGGGCGTTTACGACTTTCAGATTGCCGTCCGCTCATGAGTCGCCAGTTTGTCGATTTGAAGATCCGGGACTTTTTCCAATACTTCGTCCTGTAACGCTTTCCGGGATTTTTCGAGGTTGTTCCAGAGATCCGGCAGCAATGCCGCGGTGAAACCGTGTTGCTCAAGCCAAAGGGCGAGGGTGGCGAGATCGTTTTCATCGCCGAGAATATCGGCGAGGTGATCGAGTGTGATGGCTTGGGAATGAGTGATTTCCGGGAAAAACTTGCAGGCGCCGAGCAGTGCTTTGATGGATTTCCGGAAATTGTGGAAATCTTCATCGCCCCGGCGCGCGACCTGTTTGCCGCGTTTGATGAGTTGTTTTTCCAAGGTGTGGAAACCGGCTTGCAAGCGGTCCGGCAATTCCTCTTCCGGAATGGCGGACAGTGCGTTTTTCGCTTCGGAAATGCGGTTGACGCACCACGCGATGGCGGGTTCGGGAGGTTTGCGGCCGGCGGCGGTGACTTGCTGGTTGAGCAAACCGACGATGGCTTGCGAGCCGGGATGGCGGGGTTTCCAGCGGAGTTTTTCCCAGGTTTTACGGCGTGATGTGGCGTCGCGGCGCTCGGAAAGAAGCCGACCAACGGCTTGGATTTCACGGACGGCGGTTTTGTTTTCTCCGAAAAGCGTGCCGCCGCCGCGCAGGGTTTTTCCGAGTTTTCTGAGCGAATGAATCTGCCCGGCGATGTGTTTGCGCGAGCCGGACAAGTCTTCCAGCGCGGCAATCATGTCCTCGCAGCCGATGAGGAGACGTTGCCGGGCCGCGAGAGCGGCTTGTGCGGTGAATGCGATCATGGGCTGGGAGTGCGGACTTTAGTCCGCTGGATTTTTTTGGGCGGACTCAAGTTAAAAGGGGAGTGTCACTTGCAGGACGGTTGCTTGGGTGGATGCGGTGAGAGGCGCGGCTCCGCGTGGCAGAAGCAGGAATTGTCCTTTTTGAAACTTCCTCCCGCCGGCGCTTTGCAATTCGCCGTCGACGACGGACAGAATGGAAAACCGTTCCGGATCCGGGTTGCGGATGGTTGCTCCCGGGGCGAGTTGTTTTTTGTCCGTTTGGAAATACTCGCAAACGGCGAGAGTATCGCCATTCGGAGTGTCCATGGATGGCTCGAAGTCATCGAAATCGATGCTGGCGAGCGATTTCCCGACGTGGAGCTCGCGTGGATTTCCATCGAGACCGAGACGGTTCCAGTCGAAGACGCGATAGGTGGTATCCGAGTTTTGCTGGATTTCGTGGATGAAAAATCCGGCTCCGATCGCGTGGAGCCGGCCGGAGGCGATGAAGATCGAATCTCCCGGCCGAGGCGAAATCACGTGAACGGCATCGGCCACGGTGCCATCGGCGATGGATTTTTCAAAATCTTCGCGGGAAATGCCGTTTTTCAGGCCGACGTATAATTTCGCGCCCGGATCGCAGTCCGCGATGTACCACATTTCGGTTTTCGGGTCGCCGCCCAGTTCCGCCGCGGCATGGACCGGAGGGTGGACTTGGATGGAGAGGTCGTCGCGGGCGTCGAGCACTTTGATCAGGATCGGGAAACGCGGGTGATCTTGAAATCCGGTGCCGAAAATTTCCTCTCGATGCCGGGTCCAGAGTTCGTGAAGGGATTTCCCGGCCAGCTCGCCGGAGTCGACAATGGATTGCTCTTTTTCGCGGTCTACGATTTCCCAGGATTCCCCATACGGCTGGTTTTCATCGGGCAGCGTGCGTCCATAGACGTTGGAAAGTTCGCGTCCGCCCCAAACGCGTTGCATGTAAAGTGGGGTGAAGGTGATGGGTTCCACAGGCGCGCTTTTTATAAGGTCATATGAAAATTTGCAAATGCGGATCATCGAACAGTTGACCCATCTCCAAACTGTGCGGAAGTATCCGCTGCATTGCCTGATTCAAAAACACCGCAAAATCCGGAAGAGTCGTTGCCGAAAAAGCGTCGGAAGTGGCGGCGTTGGCTCGTTGCCTTGTTGATCCCGGCCGCCGGTCTTGTCTGGCTGAACGGTCCGGGAGTGCGCTTTCTCGCTCCGCGGGTGACGCGGCAT
The DNA here is from genome assembly GCA_047605125.1 of Luteolibacter sp. Lineage (GTDB taxonomy): Bacteria > Verrucomicrobiota > Verrucomicrobiia > Verrucomicrobiales > Akkermansiaceae > Luteolibacter. Next base: position 44,617 of record JASGGK010000013.1, on the reverse strand, counting down.
TTCCTGGAAAAATCCGGGCTGCGCGGAAACTTCGAACTTTCGGGAAATCTCGTGGGCGGGATTTCCCTGCACGATTTGAAAATCGAAAGCGATGAAGGGTTGGCCTTGCTGACGATTGACCGCATCGAGCCGGAATATGCGTTCGGGGAATTGCGGAAAGGAGAACTGCGTGGCCTGACGATCCGCGGCGTGCACGCGGATCTGCGGCTCGGGCTGGAATCGGAGAAGAAGCCGAAGGAGGAGAAACCGCCTCTGGATTTGCAGGCATTGGTGAAAGCCCTTCGTGATGCTCAAGCGCGTTTCCGTCCGCTGCGTCTGGAGCTTCTGGATATCAGCGTGGCGGCGACGAAGGATTCCAAGCCGGTGTTTGCCTTGGCCGATAGCAGTCTGAAACACGCGGCGGATACGGATGTGATGGAGCTGTCGCTTGGCGCTGTCACCGATGCGCAAGGAAAAGTCTGGCCCGCTCAAACATCACAGATCGTTTGGACGCAGGATGAGCTGGGTGTTGCGCGCGTCGATCCATTTCCTGCCGTGAGCATCCGCAATCTGGCCCTGCAAACGCCCGCCACCGGCGGGGCGTCATTGAAAGCGGAATTGCATGTGGACGATGGCGTTTTCCAACTGAACAGCGAAGCGGGTTTCAGCACGGCGCATTTCGAACTGCGTGAAGGTGAGGTGAAACTGGAGCGTGTAATGGCGAATCTCGCGCCGGGGATTCCGTTGAAAGGAACGCTCACTTCATTGGCCGTCGATCTGGAAAACGTGATGCCGGACCCCCAATCCATCACGGGCACGGTGCGGTTTTTGGCCGAGGATGTTTCCTATCAGGATTGGCTCGCGCGGGAAATCGGGCTGGGAGTGGCTCTGGAGGAAAACCGGGCTTCGGTCGCTTTGCGGGCGATTTCACAGGAAACCCCCGTCTCACTCGATGCGACCGCGCCGATCCTTCGAAACGATGGGAAATTCCTGCTCGGTGAAACGAACGGCACTTTCAAAGTCCACGATATTCCAGCGGCCTTGCATCAGCTTGCGGCGAGAGTGCCCGCGATCGATCCGAGCGCGCCGGTGCCGCGTTCCTCGCTCGCTGGAGATTTCAAAATCCATTTCGACCAAAACCAACCGAAGGACGCCTTGGCGAATGTGGTTTTACAGCCACAGGACGAAGCGCTCGCGACTCCGGTGAAACTTCAAGCCATGTGGAAACCCGGCGATCCGCTCTCGTTCGGCGCGTCGCTGGATGGCATCGAGGTTTCCGGGACTTACGCCGCGGACACTTCGGCCTATCAGGCTACATTGGATTCGAAAGGTTTCACCAGCCGCCGCATCGAGCCATGGCTGGCGATTGTGAAAGCGAAGCCGGCCGGTGTTGCCGAACTCACCGGCCAATGGAAAGGCACGGGCAATGTGCTGCAAAAGACGCACACCGGCCAGCTCGATCTCACGAGCGTGTCGTGGAAGCAGGAGGCGCAAGACCCGATCCTCGCGAATGGCGGCTTGGTTTATCAATGGCCGGGAAGTTTTGAAACAAACGGATTGCTCGTGAAAACCGGCACACAGTCGATTTCGCTCGACGCCGCGTTGCGAAACGGCCTGCTGCAAATGAGCCGCCTGCTTTGGAAGGATGGCGAAACGGAAATCGCAGGCGGTAAGGCGAGCTTGCCGGTGCCGGAGGATTTTTCGAAATGGCGTGAGACGCTCGCTTCCGATCAACGCCCGCTGGATGTGAAGATCGATTCACGTGTGCTTTCACTCGCTTTGTTGAAGCCGTGGGTGCCTGCGGTTTCACAGATCGATCCGCGTTCGACGGCCCGGTTGGAAATCTCTCTTGCCGGCACTTACGCCGTGCCGGAAATTGTATCGAAGATCGAAGTGCGGGATCTGCGCACTCCGGACCGGCCGCAGCTTCCACCTGCGGATTTGAAAATCCTTCTGAACGGGAAAGACAACGAGCTGAAGGTGGAAGGTGAAGCGACGGCACCGGATTTCCCGGCGGCGACATTCCATGCGAAGGTGCCGTTTTCTCCGGCACAATGGGCTGCGGAACCGGAAATGATCGCACACCAGCCGCTTGCGGCCCGGTTTGATTTGCCGCGTCTCGATCTCTCCCGTTTCGTGAGTCTGGTGCCAAGCTTGCAAACATTGGCCGGCACGCTCACCGGCAATGTCACGGTCGGTGGAACGATTGGAAAGCCGGAGCCGAAAGGGGAGATCAATCTCGCGAACGGCAGCTTGAATTTCAAAGATGAATCGTTGCCCGACATCGCGGGTGCTTCCGCAGCGGTGGATCTGGATCTCCAGCAGATCCAGTTAAAAAGTCTGCGTAGCACCATCGCGGGCGGCACGTTGCAAGGTGAGGGGATTTTGAAAATCGCGGATGGGAAACCGGGTGATGTGGATTTCCGTCTGCGTGGAGATCATTTGCCGGTTTTGCGCAATGATTCGCTGATCATCCGCGCGATGGCGGATTTGCGGTTGCAGGGGTCGTGGGAACGCGCGGCGCTCACCGGCACGGCGTCCACGGTGGACAGCGTGTTTTTCAAAGACATCGAAATTCTGCCGATCGGCACGCCGTTCACGGCTCCATCGGCGGCTTCGCTGCCGAAGACGGATGCGCCGAAAAATGTGGGAAGTTCCGTGCCGGAGCCATTCCGTGACTGGACTTTGAACGTGAATCTCTCGGCGAACGAGCCGTTTCTGGTGCGTGGAAATCTCGCGACCGGTTCCGCGACCGGGCAGATCCGGGTCGGAGGCACTCTGGGAAATCCCGCGCCGGACGGGGCGATCAAGATCCGCAACGTGAAGGCGACCCTGCCGTTCAGCACGCTGCAAGTGCACGAAGGGTATCTGAGATTCACTCCGCAAACCGGGTTTGATCCGGTGTTGGAAATCCGAGGGGTTTCCGAGCCGCGTCCTTATCGCGTGGACGTTTATGTTTATGGCCATTTATCCGATCCGCAGCTGGTGCTGACATCGAATCCGCCGCTTCCGGAAAACGAAATCATGACCTTGCTGGCGACCGGCACGACTACTTCCGGCCTCGAAGATCCCCAGGCGGCGTCATCGCGCGCGATGCAGCTTTTCGCCGAAGAATTGCGGAGGGGAAGATTCGGCGTGGGCAAGCAGTTGCGTCCGTTGCTCGGGCTGTTGGACCGTGTGGATTTCAGTTTGTCGGAAAAAGATCCGTATTCGAACGATCGGTATTCCACCGCCACGGTTTCGCTGAGCGAGCGGTGGTTTGTCTCCGCGGGCATGGGAGCCGATGGCGGCTCGCGGGTGCTGGGAATCTGGCGTTTTTCCTTCCGTTGATCCGATTTCATGAAATTTACCGGTTCCATCTTCCTGTTGCTGTCCGGCCTCGCTTTCGCGGTGGATACGGAAGTGCGCGTCACCGGCTTGCGGAAGAAAAGCGAGCGTCAGGTTCTTGATTTGTTAGGGGGCAGGCTCGAGCACGTCCACAAGCATGCCGCCTCCGCGTCGCGCGCGGATGACGCGGCCTTCGTGTTGCGAAAGGTTTTGCAAAACGACGGGTTTGCGCAGGTGCGGGTGGATTGGAAAATCGTCCATCCGCGCGAAATCCAGCTCATTGTTCAGGAAGGAATGCGCTTGTCGCTGAAAACCGTGACGATCAATGGAGTCGAGGATTCGGAAGACACGGCGAAGCTGGTGAAGATTTACTCGAATCCGGCGATCAAGGCGCGTCCGCTCGGCGCGGGAAGTCCGCCGTTCCGCGAGGAAGATGTGGAAGTCGGCCTAGGCTATCTGCGGCAGGAGTTGAACGCGCAAGGTTACTGGGCGGCGGAAGTGACGCTGGTTTCCCGCACGATCGATCCAGCCTCCGGCGACGTTACGGTTGTCATCAACATTCACGAAGGTGCCAGACACCGGATCGCTTCGCCGAAAATCGTGTGGTCCCAGGGCGAAGGCGTGAGCCAGACTTTCGATGCCGCGCAGCAATTTGTCGGGCGTTCGGCGACGACGGGAAATATCAATTCGATGCGCGCGGCCGTCGAAGAATCCTTTGTCAGCAAAGGTTATCCGGATGCGAAAATCTACATGGGCCGCACCATTGCGGACGGGAAATTCATTCCGGAATTCACCATCGATCTCGGCAAGCGTGTGAAGCTGCGCAACGTCCACGTCGCCGGATTGCAGCGGACGAGGGAATACCGCATCCAGCAACGGCTCAAACCGATGGTGGATGACTGGTATAACGAAGCGGCGATGAACAAGCGCCTGCGCGGATTTCTGGCGACAGGCGCGTTTTCCTCCGCCCGCGTCGAGAAAATCCCGGTGGATGACGATACGGTGGATGTGCGGCTGGATTTCGCCGAAGCGAAAGCGCGGGAGATTTCATTCGCGGCGGGTTTCGGGTCGTATCAGGGATTCATCACCCGCGCGACCTATACGGACCGTAACTTGTGGGGCATGCTTTACGGGTTGAACATGGGCGTGGAACTTGGATCGCGAGGTGTGCTAGGCGAAGCGAAAATCACCGATCCATGGCTTTTCGGGACCGATACTTCGGTTTCCGCCCGGATCTATGCCTTGATCTACGGTCACGAAGGCTACAGCACTTTCGAGACGGGAGCCGAGGGAACTCTCGGGTGGAAATTCGGCGATCATTACGCGCTCGATGTGGTGGCGGGTTATTCTTTTATCAATACGACCAGTGAAGGCCTGCCGTTTTCCCAACTCGGAGAAACGGTTTACGCGCACCCTCGTCTGGCGGTGACCCAGTCCATCGATTTCCGCGACAGCAAGGTGCTGCCGAAGAACGGATGGCATCTGGAAACGCCGTTTGAAATCGGCGCGGCGATTGGTGAAACGTCCACTTCCTATCTGAAAGGCGGGGTTTCCAGCGGATGGTATATGCCGGTTGGGAAGCGCTATGATTTCGCCATTGGTGGAGACTTGTCCGTGATGATGCCATCGGCGGACGTGAGCCAGCTTCCCATCGATATGCGGTTGTTCAACGGCGGCGCGCGTTCCGTGAGAAGTTTCCCGGAACGCGAACTCGGGCCGAGTCTGGATGGTTATCCCACCGGCGGCGAAGGCATGTGGGTGGCCAGCGCGGAATTGACGCGGACCATTTCCGGTAGTTTGAAGGCCGTGACGTTTGTCGATGCGGGCGGATTGTCCCGCGATTACGAAGAGCTGATGTCCAGCAAGGTGAACGTCGCCGTTGGTCTGGGCTTGAGACTTGAGTTGCCGATCGGTCCGGTGCGCCTCGAATACGGATATAACATGACGCGCGGCGACGATGAGCCGACGGGCGCGCTTCATTTTGCGATTGGTTCGGCGTTTTGAAAAAAGAAAAATCCGTCAGATCGAGTGGGTCTGACGGATTGATCGATTGGTTTCAAATCACTTGAAGGCGGTGATCACGTCATCCATCGCATCGATGAGCTCCTGCATGGTGGCTTCGGTTTCGTTGCCCATGTTGGAGATGCGGAAGGTCTTGCCTTTGACTTTGCCGTAGCCGCCGTTGATGAGGAAGTTGTATTTCGCTTTGAGCGCCTTGATGAAGCCCGCTTGGTCGAAGCCTTCCGGCGTTTTGAAGCAGGTGAGGGCGGTGGAGCGGAAGCCTTCCGGCGCGAAGTGCTCGAAGCCGTGCTTTGCACCCCAGGCGTGGATGAGCGCGTTGGTTTTCGCGTGGCGGGCCTGGCGGTTTGCGAAGCCTTCCTTGGCGATTTCACCGAGGATGTATTGCAGGCCGAAGAGGATGGAAATCGCAGGCGTCGATGGCGTGTTGTTGACGGCTGCGTTTTTCTCGAATTCGAGGAAATCGAAGTAGTAACCGCGGTTCGGCGTGCCCTTGGCGCGTTCGAGCGCGGCTTCGGAAATCGCGAAAACGGCAAGTCCCGGAGGAAGAGCGAGCGCCTTCTGCACACCGGCGAGCATGACATCGATTTGGTTCGCGTCCATGTCCACAGGGACGGTGGAGAGCGAGGAAACGGTGTCCACGATGAGCATGGTATCCGGGAAGGATTTCACCACTTTGGAGATCGCGGCGAGGTCGTTGAGCACGCCGGTGGAGGTTTCCGAATGAATGAGCGTCACGGTGTCGAACCCGCCTTCGGCGAGCTTCGCGCGGACGGCTTCGGTGTCGATGGCCTCACCCCACTCGACCTGGATTTTGTCAGCGGCGTAGCCCATTTTCTTGGCAACGTCGAACCACTTGTCGGAGAACGCGCCGCAGCAGAGGCAGAGGACTTTTTCGCGGACGAGGTTGCGCAGCGCGCCTTCCATCACGCCCCAGGCGGAGGATGTGGAGGTGAATACCGGGCGCTTGGTGCCGAAAATTTCCTGAAGTCCCGGCTGGAGAGAGGCGTAGAGCGCTTCGAATTCCGCACCGCGGTGGCCGATCATCGTGTGGCTCATCGCCGCGAAGGTTTCCTGGGAAACATCGATCGGGCCGGGGTTGAAGAGTTTAGGTGAAGACATGGAATGGGATGGTTTAGAGGAGATTGTAGGAAGTGAGCAGAGCCGTCAGGGCCTCGCGATTGGCGGAGTTGAGCGGGGCGAGCGGCAGGCGGAGTTCGTCCGAGCAGTGGCCTTGCAGGGCAACGGCGGTCTTGATCGGCACGGGATTGACGTCGAGCGACATGAGGCCGCGCATCAGCGGATAGTATTGCTTTTGCAGGGCGAGCGCTTCGGAAAAACGGCCTTCGTTGCAGGCATCCACGAGTTGGACGATGATCTCGGGAATGAGGTTCGATGCGACGGAAACAAGACCGTTGGCACCGGCTGCGATGAAAGGCAGGGTGAGCGGATCGTCACCGCTGAGGATGCCGAAGTTTTCCGGCAGGGCCTGCACGAGTTGGTTCACGCGGTCCACCGAGCCACCGGCTTCCTTGATCGCCACGATGTTCGGGCAATCCGCGGCGAGACGGGCGACGGTTTCCGGGGCGATTTCCACGACGGAGCGGCCGGGCACGCTGTAGAGCATGATCGGGAGCTTCGTGGCATTCGCGATGGTTTTGAAATGGAGATAGAGACCTTCCTGCGAGGGCTTGTTGTAATACGGAGCGACTTGCAGCGAGGAAGTGGCACCTGCTTTTTCAGCGGCTTGCGTCAGCTCGATGGCTTCCTGCGTGGAGTTCGCGCCGGTGCCGGCGACTACTTCGCAACGGCCTGCGGAGAATTCCACAGCGAGGCGGATCACTTCGATGTGTTCCGCGGTATCGAGCGTCGGGGATTCACCGGTGGTGCCGACGGGCACGATGCCGGTGATGCGGGCGGCGATCTGGCGTTCGATCAGCGCTTTGAAAGCGGGAACGTCAATCGCGCCGTCACGAAACGGAGTGATGAGAGCGGTGTAGGTGCCGGTGAAACTCATGGCTGGCCGGAGGAATTGGAGGAAAAGTGGCCCTGCAGGCCGGGATCGACCGGCAGGACTTGGAGGATTTGGAAAAATCAGGAAATGGCGGCGGCGGCTTCGAGAGCCTCCTTGGTGAGACGGGTGATTTCAGCCCACTTGCCTTCGTTGACGAGGGCTTTGTCCACCATCCAGGAACCGCCGATGGCGGCGACGATTGGCAGCTTCAAGTAGCCTTCGACCTTGGCGGAAGTGATGCCACCGGTCGGGATGAACTTCAGGTCGGTATGGCCGTATGGACCGGAGAATGCCTTGAGCATGGCCGGACCGCCCGCGTTTTCAGCAGGGAAGAACTTCAGCAGGTTGCAGCCGAGTGCCATGGCTTGCTCGATCTCGGAAGGAGTGGCGACGCCTGGGGAAAACGGAAGGCCGACGGCTTGTGCCTTGGCGACGATGGCGGGATTGAAGCCCGGAGCGAGGCCGAACTTGGAGCCTGCGTCCTTGGCTCGCTGGACCTGGTCTTCGGTGAGCAGGGTGCCTGCGCCGACGAGGATTTCCGGGAATTTCGCAACGATTTGTTCGATGGAACCTTGGGCCGCGGCGGTTCGGAAGGTGATTTCCATGATGTCCAGACCGCCTTCAAGCAGTGCTTCGGCGAGAGGCACGGCGGATTCGACTTTGTCGAGAACGATGACGGGAACGATGCGCTTGGCGAGAATACGGTCGATCATAGGTTTGCGAGATGGGCGAAACCGTGCGCCGCAGGTGCGGCTGTGTCCAGACAGGAAACAGGTTTTTCATGGCGGATTTTGAACATCGAACGTCGGGCACCCGATACGAATGGACGAGACGTCCATCTCCTTATTTCCCCGCGCTGGCGATGAGGCCGTATTTCGGGCTGAAGAGGTAGGCGAGGATGAAGAGAATCCCGAGCACGATCACGATGGCCGGGCCGGGGGAAATGCCGAGCGGGGCGGAAATCAGCACGGCGATGAGCGAGCCGAGGCCGCCCACCAATCCTCCGCCCCAGAAGAGCGCGGAGGTGCGGTCGGTAAGCAGGGAAACGGTGGCCGCCGGGGTGACGAGCAGACCGACGGAAAGCACGCAGCCGACGGCTTGCAGCGAGGAAACCAGCGCGAGTACGAGCAGGCCGAAAACGAGATACTGGATGAAACGCACCGGCACTCCCTGGGCGGCGGCGACGTTAGGCTCGAACAAGGTGAGCAGGATCGGGCGCATCAACAGGTTGGTGATGAGCAAGGTTCCGGCACCGATGCCGAAGGCGACCCAGATGTCGGCGTTTCCGACGGCGATGATGTCGCCGAAAAGCCAGTGTTCGAGTTCCTGGCGGGTATCGAGTTTCGGCAACAGAGCGATGCCTGCGGCAAATGCGGCGGTGTAGAGCACAGCGAGCGCGGTGCCTTGGCTCACGCGGTTTCCCCGTGAAACGGCGACGGAACCGAGCCCGACGAGCAAGGCGGCGAACAGCGCGCCGAGAAACGCATTCCACTGGCTCAGCGCGCCGGTCAGGAAAATCCCGAGCGCGATTCCCGGCAGCATGGTGTGGGAGAGCGCTGAAACCGAGAGCGCGTTCCGCCGCAGCACGACGAAGCCGCTGAAAAATCCATTGGCGAAGCCGATGAATCCGGCCGTGGCGAGGGCGCGTTGATAGAACGGATTGGAAATGAGTTCGCTGATCATGCGGCGAAGGTTTTTTGAATGAGTTCGTCGCTGAGCACTTCGGCCACCGGGCCGAAGGCGAGTTGCCGCGTGGCGATGACCAGGGCTTCGTCGAACAAAGCGGGCACGGTGTTGAGATCGTGGTGGGAGGCGATCACCAGACGACCTTCGTGCGCGAGGCGGTTGAGCAATTCGCCGAGAAGCAGCGAGGCGTTGCGATCCAATCCGGTGAACGGTTCGTCGAGCAAAAGCACGTGGGCTTCCTGGGCGATGGCGCGGGCGAGGAAGGCGCGTTGCTGTTGCCCCCCGGAAAGCTCGCGGATTTGGCGGTGCTGCAAGTCATTGAGGGCGAGAGCATCCAATGCACGATCGACCGCTTCCTTGTCTGCGGGTGAAAATTTCCGCCACCAGCCGGTTTGCGGATAGCGCCCCATTTCCACCAAGCCGCGCACGGTGATGGGGAATGACCAATCGACTTCTTCACGCTGGGGAAGATAGGCGAATTCGCGCGACCACTTCCGCACGGTGGAGCCGCGCCAATGGAGATTTCCGCTGCGATGGGAAACGAGCCCGGCGATGGCTTTTAACAGCGTGCTTTTTCCCGCGCCGTTCGGGCCGATCAGGGCGACGCGATTGCCGCAGGAAGTGGCGAATGAAATGCGGTCCAGCGCCGTGGTTTCGCGATAGCGCACGGAAAGATCGGAAATCACCAGCTCGTGGTGATGGCTGTGATGGGCGCAGCAGTCGTGGTGGTTGTGGTCGCTCATTTTCCGGCGGGCAAGGGGAGTTCGAGCAAGTCGTCGATGTCACCGCTGGCATCGAAAGTATGCGTGAGAGTCGGTTGGCCCGCCGGCTCGAGCGTGAGCTTGGCGAAGCGGAGTTCTCCGGCCGCAGGAGGATTTTGCCATTTTACGATGAGGAAAACCTGCGGATTGGCGGAATCGAGTGTGAGTTTTCCGGAAAGATCAGCGGTTTGGGAAATGCCGGTCGAGATTTCCACGGCGGACGCCGGAGCGGAAAGTTGCAGGCGGTAGGGAATTTCGGCGGTGTTTTTTTCCGATTTGGAAACCGTGGGAGTGGGGGAAACCTCCGCCGTTTTCGCCGCCGTCACCCGCAGCAAACCGAAGCCCGTGGCCACCAAAGCCAGAGCGATGAAGAAAAAACGAATCAAGGGCGAGCCGCGCACGCGCGCAACTTGTCGCCTTGGGATGAGCTTTGCAAGTAAGTTGCATATAGTTTATGCCCCGGAAAAACCGCAGCCTGCATCGGCGGTCTTGAAATCTCCGCCACGCTCCATTACCTCCGCATCGCGAAACCGCACGCCGGTTTCATTCCGTTTTCTTTTTGCCGTTCCTCATGTCCTCCACTTCTCAGCCCGCCAAACTGGATTTCATCCGCGAGATCATTGCCGAAGATCTCGCCTCCGGGAAGCATTCCACCACGATCACCCGCTTTCCGCCGGAACCGAACGGCTACCTGCACATCGGCCACGCGAAGTCGATCTGCCTGAACTTCGGGCTGGCTCAGGAAAATGCGGGCTCCGGCGCGAAGTGCCATCTGCGCTTTGACGACACGAACCCGGAAAAGGAAGAAACGGAATACGTGGAAAGCATCAAGGCGGACGTGAAATGGCTCGGCTTCGATTGGGGTGACGACCTGTATTTCGCCAGCGATTACTTCGGATTTTTCTACGACTGCGCCGTTCATCTGATCAAGGAAGGCAAGGCCTACGTCGATCACCAGACGCTCGAAGAAATGCGCGCCAGCCGGGGAAATGTGAACACGCCCGGCACGCCGTCGCCTTATCGCGAACGCCCGGTCGGGGAAAACCTCGATCTGTTTTCCCGCATGAAAGCCGGGGAATTCAAGGAAGGTGAATGCGTGCTGCGCGCGAAAATCGATCTCTCATCCTCGAACATGAACCTGCGCGATCCGGTGCTCTATCGGATCATGCACGCGCATCACCACAACACCGGCGGCGAGTGGTGCATCTATCCGATGTATGACTTCGCACACCCGCTGGAAGACGCGCTGGAACACATCACCCATTCGCTTTGCACGCTGGAATTTGAAAACCATCGCCCGCTTTACGATTGGTTCATGGAAAACTGCCCGGTGCCGTCGAAGCCGCGCCAGATCGAATTCGCCCGTCTGAACCTGACCTACACGGTGATGAGCAAGCGCAAGCTGCTCCAGCTCGTGCAGGAAGGTCTCGTCAATGGCTGGGACGATCCGCGTTTACCGACGATTTCCGGCATCCGCCGCCGTGGCTATCCGCCGGAAGCAGTGGTGCATTTCTGCAAACGCATCGGCATCACCAAATTCAGCGGCACCACGGATGTCGCGCTGCTCGAATTCGATGTCCGGGACCATCTCAACACCCACGCCGAGCGCCGCATGGCGGTGCTCGATCCGGTGAAAGTCGTGCTCGAAAACTGGTCCGCCGAGCCTCTCGAAAACGCGGAAATCGCCAACCATCCGCAGAACCCGGACCTCGGCACGCGCCAGGTGCCGATCTCCAACGAAGTGTGGATCGAGCGCGAGGATTTCATGGAAGTGCCGGAGAAAAAATTCTTCCGCCTCGGCCCGGATCGATATGTGCGTCTCAAGGGCGGACATATCATTCGCTGCACCGGTTTTGAAAAAAACGACGCCGGTGAAATCACGCTCATCCGCGCGGAAATCCTGCCCGGCACGGTCGGCGCGGATGCACCGGAAGGCATCGTTTGCAAAGCGGCGATCCATTGGGTGGATGTTGCCACCGGAGTGGATGCGGAGGTCCGCCTGTATGACCGGCTTTTCACCGTGGAAGACCCGGACGCCGCCGAAAGTGGTTTCCTCAGTGTCCTCAATGGCGAATCGCTGAAAACCGTCTCCGCGAAAATCGAACCCGCACTGGCCGCCGCACCTCGCGGTTTCTCCTGCCAGTTCGACCGCTTGGGCTACTTCGTCGCCGATAGCAAGGACCACAACGCGGGGGTCACGCCCGTCTTCAACCGCACGGTTGCGCTGAAGGATTCGTGGGCGAAAAAAGGAAAATAGGAATGCTCGGAACGTGAACATTGTCGATCTCATCGCGGAGCGGTCCACGGCGCATCATCCCGCGCTCATGGCCGGTGAGGTGACGCTGACGTTCGGCGAGTTGTTCGCGCGCGTGGATGAAGCGGCGGATTGGCTGCGGCAACAACCGGGTTTCCAACAAAACGGCGTGCCGCGCGTGGGATTGGCGTGTGCCAATGGCGTCGATTACATCGTGCTGGCGCTCGGGATTTTAAAAGCGGGCGGCTGTCTGGTGCCGCTCGCGGATGAGCTGACGGCGGTCGAGCGCGCCGAGTTGACCGAACGCACGCGCTTGCACGGCGTGATCGAGGACCAAGGTGAGGGGAGAACGTGGCGGCGGCTGGACCAGCCTGAATTTGAAAATGAAGCGGAATTTTCCGCGCTGGAGCCCGCTTTCATTCGCTTCAGCTCCGGCACGACCGGACGCAGCAAGGGCGTGGTGCTCAGCCATCGCAAGCTCCGCGAACGCATCACGGCGGCGAATGCGGCGATGGAAATCGGCCCTGATGATCGCGTGCTGTGGATGCTGCCGATGGCGCATCATTTCGCCGTTTCCATCGTGCTCTATCTTTACTTCGGCGCGTGTACCGTGCTGGGCGAATCGCACCTCGCGGAAGATGTGCTGGAGCTTGCGGAAAAATCGCAGGCCACGGTGATTTACGGATCGCCGTTTCATCATTCGTTGCTCGCGGCGGATCGCGGCGATTTCAACTGGCCCGGCTTGCGTCTCGCCGTCAGCACCGCCGCGCCTTTGCCGCTCGCGACCGCGTTGGCATTCCGCGAGCGATTCGCGAAACCGCTCGTGCAAGGACTGGGCATCATCGAAATCGGCCTGCCGCTGCTCAACACCGGTGGCGCCGGAGATTCGCCCTCCGCCGTGGGCCGACCGCTTCCCGCCTTTGATGTGGAACTCCGCGATGAAGAAGGACTGCCCGTTTCCACAGGGAAAATCGGCGAACTGTGGATCAAAGGCCCCGGCATGTTCGATGCCTATCTGTCTCCGTGGCAATTGCAGGAAGACGTCTGCGTCAACGGCTGGTTCGCCACCGGCGATCTCGCCGAAACCGATCCCGCAGGCCGCGTGTTTCTCAAAGGCCGGAAAAAAAGCGTGCTGAACATCAGCGGCATGAAAGTCTTCCCGGAAGAGATTGAAGCCGTGCTCAACGGTCATCCTGCGGTGGAGCGCTCGCGGGTTTTCGGAACCGATCACGCCGTTTTCGGCACCTTGCCCATGGCCGAGGTGATTTTGCAAACCGACGCCACTTCGCGGGAACTGATCGATTGGTGCAAACGCTCCCTTTCCGCCTTCAAAGTCCCCGTGAGAATCAAATCCGTCGATTCCCTGCCGCTAACCGCCAGCGGGAAGGTGAAACGGTGAGCTGGCAGTCTTTGAAAGGGCGGAATCACTTACGCGAAGAGGAAATACCCGGCTAGGGCGAAGAAGCCGAACCAGACGGAGGCGACGTGTGTGACGTTGAGGGAACAGGCCCCGGCGGATTCGGAAGGATCATCGGGATGTCTGCCGAAATAACGGTCGAAATGGATCAAAAGATAGAGGCCAAAGCCGGACCACGCGATCAGGAACAGGACCAGCAGGATTTTCATGAGAATGATCATGGCGACCCAAGAGTGCGGAAGCTGCTGATGAAATCAAAGCGTTGGTTTTCAAAATGCCGTGCAGTTCGGCGGATTCTCGTGTTGTACAGCTTTCGAAGGTGGGAATGCTGTGAAGATGCGGATTTTGGCGGGTGGCCATGGGGCGGATTGAAGTCCGCGGTCCCAGTGCTATTTCACCCCAGAAAGCAGCGCCTCGGCGGTTAGCTCGACGAATGATCCTGGTCCGCCTGCGTAGTGGATTTTCCGTTCCCCATCGAGAACGTAAACCAGAGGCACGGCGGTGACGCGGTATTCCTTGGCGAGTTGCTGGGTGGGATCGGAGAAATTCCGCCAGGTGACGGTGTTCGCTCCTTCGAGATTGCGCAGGGTTTCCACGGAATCGCCATTCACGCCGACTACGACGAACGGCTTGTCCTTGAACTTCTCGGCGAGGCGGTTGGTGATTTCCACGACGCGGGTGCCGTCCTGCATGTTGCTGTTCCAGAACATGAGCACGACGATCTTGCCGGCGTGGCTGGAAAGCGAAAGCGGACGGTCGCCGGAATCGACACCCTTGAGATCCGGCGCGATGCGGCCTTTGGTGAGATAGCGGATGATGTAGAGTTCGTCTTCGGCGATCTTGGGAATCGGCGTGCCATTCAGTTCGACATCGGAACTTTGAATGATCGCCTTGCGGAGGGCGGTGAGGCGTTTGCGCATGATCTCGCCATCGTCGCCGAGGGTTTTCAGGCTGATGGAATAGCAAAGCGCGGCGATGCCCTGGACTTTCGGGTCGGGATTCGTGGTCTGGATTTTATCGAGTATCGAGATCGTGCGGGGGTCCGGCGAAAACGTGAGCGCGTAGCAGAAATCCGCCAGCTTCGCACTTTGCAGATGCTTTGCTTCCACGGTGCTCAGGATCGTGGCGCGTTCCTTGGAAAACGTGAGCGGCGTGGAGCCGTCGGGCTGGGTGGTGCGGAGATTCGGCGTCAGTTGGAGAAACCACGCGGCGTAATCGAGCGTCCATTCCTCGTTGAGCGAAGCGCCGATGGATTGCCACATCTGGCGGGCGGCGGCGGTGGCGTCCGGGCGGGCTTCTTCCGCCTTGGCACGGGCTTCCGGGGTGGTGGCGGCGTTGACGGACTGATTCCATTGATCCACGGCGAGCTGGTAGGATTTTTCAGCGCGATCCGCTTCAGCAGGTCCGGCGAAGGCGGTGCCCAGGGCTGCCAGCGAGGCGAGAGCGATGAGGGTGAGACGTGGATTCATGGGAAAAGGGTTTCGGCGTAGGGAGGAGAATGGGGCGGATCGGGAATTTTTCAAACTTCGAGTGAAGGCAAGGGTTTGCCTTGCCGGATGACTTTTCCGGCCTGTTTGCGCGCCCATTGATCGGCGGCGATGATGGTTTCCAGATCCGGCGAATGATCGGTGGCGTGGTTTTCCATCACCTCGGCCACGCATTTCCAGATTCCGGGAAACGAAAGCCCGCCCGCGCGGAAGGCATCCACGGCGACTTCATTCGCCGCATTGAAAACCGCAGGCAGGGTGCCGCCGATGGTCCCGGCCTTGCGGGCGAGGTCGAGCGCAGGGAAGTCCTCGGTGCGCGGTGCTTCGAATTCGAGTTTGGCAAGCGTCGGGAAATCCAGCGGCTTCAGGCCGCCGGGGATGCGGGCGGGCCAGGTGAGCGCGTACTGGATCGGGAAACACATGTCCGTCCGGCTGAGCTGGGCGAGTACCGAGCCATCGCGGAACTCGACCATCGAGTGGACGATGCTTTGCGGATGCACCACGACATCGATGCGGTCCATGCCGATGCCGAAAAGCCAGCGGGCTTCGATCATTTCGAGGCCTTTGTTGAAAAGCGTGGCGGAATCGATGGTGATCTTCGGCCCCATGTTCCAGGTCGGGTGGTTCAGCGCCTGTGCGGGCGTGACGGCTTCGAGCTGATCGGCCGGGAGTTTTCGGAACGGTCCGCCGGATGCGGTGAGGATGAGGCGGGAAACTTCCGCTTCGCCGCCGCGATGGCCGTCGAGGCACTGGAAAATCGCGTTGTGCTCGCTATCGACGGGCAGGAGTTTCACCCCGCGTTTTTCGGCGGCGGCGGTGATGACTTCACCGGCCATGACGAGGATTTCTTTCGAGGCGATCGCGAGGTCTTTTCCGGCTTCGATGGCGGCGAGCGCGGGATGCAGCCCGGCGGTGCCGACGATGGAAATCAGGACGACATCCGCATCGGCCAAGGTCGCGAGGGTTTCCAAACCTTCCGTGCCGACATGGATTCGTACGTCAGAGGGCAGCAGCGCGCGGAGTTCCGCTTCCTTGCCGGTATCATAGATCGCCACGTGGCGGACGCCGGTTTCGCGGGCTTGGGCGGCGAGTTTTTCCACGCTTCCGCAGGCTGCGAGGGCGATGATTTCGATGTGCTCCGGGAGTTCGCGGGCGACTTTCAGCGTCGAGGTGCCGATGGAGCCGGTGGAACCGAGGAGGACGACGCGGCGTTTTTCAGGAGAACTCATGCGTCGATCAGGCGAGGGGCAGGAGCACCCATTTCAGGTAAAAATACAGCGCGGGCGCGGTGAAGCAGATGCTATCGATGAGATCGAGCGCGCCGCCGATGCCGGGGAGGATACTGCCGGAGTCCTTCGCCCCCAGCGCGCGCTTGACGATGCTTTCCGCGAGATCACCGATGACGGCCAGCACCGCGAGCAGGAAGCCGAGGAAAATCACGTGGCCCCAACTGTGGAAAACCGCGAGTTCCGTAGGGAACAGCGCGTAAAGTCCGCAACCTGCAAGCTGGGCGAAAAACAGCGCGCCGACAAAGCCTTCCCAGGTTTTTCCCGGACTCACGTGCGGGATCATCTTATGACGGCCAATCACTGAACCGGTGATGTAAGCGCCCATGTCCGTGAATTTTGTCACCGCCAGCAGCCACAGCAGCATGATCGCACCCGGCACGGCGGCTTCATGCGGGACGATGAACGTCACCCGCGCGGAGAAGTTGAAGAGAAACGCGATATAAACAAAGCCGAGCAACGTGAAAGCTACGGATTGCAGAGCCTCGATGCCCTTGATCTGGCGGCGGAGCTGCAAGGTGAACGCACCCGCAGCGACGACGAAAATCGCCAGCGCATCGATATCGATCGGCAGCACCTTGTGGCCGTTGAGAATGAGGTAATAAAGTCCGCCGGAGTAAGCGAGCGCACAGAGTAATCCGAAACGCGGGAAGCTGGGAATGCCCGCCGTTTTCAGCATTTTGAAATACTCGACCGTGGAGAGAATCCCCAGCACCCCGACCAACGCGAGATAAGCCCACGGCTTCATGCTGATGAGTGTGGACGAGACGAGGGCCCAGAGGAAAAGAGTGCTGGCCGTGCGTCGGACGAACGTGCGGGCTTTCGAGGGTGGAGAAGGTGGCGCGGTTTCAGCCATTGGTGGGGCAAATCCAAGCCGGATGAAGGCTGCGTGGCAACTCATTCTCACGCAAAGTGCGATCCCCGGAGGTTCATCTCGAAAGAGCCAATTCAGCCGGGATTTTTGGAAAAATCGCATGAAGTCCTTCTTTGGTTTCTCCAAAAATAGGGATAATTTACGGGGAACGGATGAATTTGGCGAATAAAGCGTTCGTATGATTCGTCCGATTTCTGGTGCCGTTTTGCAACTTTTGCAAAATTGCCCGGTTCTATCACTTGGCGGGATCGCCATGCTACCATAAATCAAACCTACCACATCCGATGAAAACCACCTCTCTCCTCACCCTCGGCGCATTGTTCGGCACTCTCGCCTTCGCGGTCGCGCAAGAAACCGAAACCGCTCCGGAGAAACCAAAACACGAACGCAAGGTTTCCGCGGAAGATTTGCAAAAATACGACAAAGACGGCGACGGCAAGCTGTCCGATGATGAAAAAAAAGCGCTGAAGAAAGATCGTAAAAAAGAGCAACTCGAAAAGTATGACACCGACAAGGATGGCAAGCTGTCCGATACCGAAAAAGAAGCGATGAAGGCCGACCGTAAAGCTCACAAAGGGGGAGAGAAAGCCGAGGAAAAACCTGCTGACGAAAAGTCCGAGTAATTTCCAGATCCTATCGTTTCATCAAAAAAACCGCATCTCGCAAGAGGTGCGGTTTTTTTAGTGAGGCGATCTCAACGATGTGAGCGCAGACTGGAGCGGAGGGTTTCGACTTCGTGCAGCAGATCGAGGATGAGCTTGAGACCGGAGACGTTGGCGCCGCTGGTTTCCCTCAGGTGCTCGATGCGCCGCAAGGTGTAGAGGGTTTCGTCATCGAAATGATTGTTGCGGGGACGGATGAGGCCGTGTTGCTGATAGCGGAGGATGGTTTCGGAGGAGATGCCGGTGATGGATGAGACGATCTCCAGAGTGTAACGGGCTTCTTGGGTCTGGCTCATGGTTCAGGTGTGGCGTGGGTTGAAGTTGGAAACGTCGCGGAGTTTTTCCCAAAGCCCGCGTTCTTCGTCGGTGAGTTTGCTCGGCGATTGGATGGTGAGGGTGGCGTAGAAATCCCCGCATTCGCCGGTTTTTCCCTTGGGCAAACCACGACCTTTCACGCGGAGATGTTGGCCGTTTTCCGAACCGGCGGGAATCTTGAGTTTGACGAGGCCGTCGAGCGTCGGCACCGGGATTTCCGCGCCGAGCACGGCTTCCCACGGGGTGAGGTTGAGATCGTGATAAACATCGTGGCCCTCGGTGTGGAAATCCGGGTGGGCGGCGAGGCGGACGCGCAGGTAGAGATCACCCGCCGTGCCGCTGCCGTGGCCGGGTTCGCCTTGGCCGGGAATTCGGATGCATTTGCCATCGGTGACGCCGGCGGGGATGCGGACTTGGAAAGTTTGGGTCTCGGTTTTTCCGGTGCGGGGATCGGTGGTTTGCAGGGAAAGCGAGCGTAGCGCGCCGTGCATGGCTTCTTCGAGCGAAACGAGAATGTCGCCTTCAATGTCGCTGCCTCGGCGGTTTCCTCCTCCGGCCGCACGGGTGAAATCGCCTTCCGGGAAGCCATACCGGCTGGCTCCGCTGAAGTATTGCTCGAAGAAATCGCTGAAGCCGGTACCGCCGAAGTTGAACTCGGTGCCGCCGTGGCTGAAACCACCATCTCCGGGATAAGGGGTGCCGTGTCCGGGTGGGGGACCGTTTTGCCAATCGGCTCCGAGTTGATCGTATTTCCGGCGTTTTTCGGGATCGCTGAGGACTTCGTAAGCTTCGTTGATCGCTTTGAATTTTTCCTCGGCGGTGGCTTTGTCTTTGGCGACGTCCGGGTGGTGGATGCGCGCGAGTTTGCGGAAGGCTTTCTTGATTTCTTCGGCGGTGGCATCGCGCTTCACGCCGAGCGTTTCGTAGTAGTCTTTGAAGTCCACGGAGGTGAAGGGGTGAAAAATCGGTCGGATCTGACTGATTTAATCTCCAAAACCGGCGGCTCTCAACTTTTCTTCCGAAAATGCGGATTTTTTTAACCGCAGATGAACGCGGATAAACGCAGATGGAAGAGATGCTCTTCGCAAAGAAATCCCGGATTCTTTATCCGCGTGAATCCGTGTTCATCTGCGGTTGAATTTTTTTTTCCACATTTTCCGCATGACCACACCAAGAACGGCGAGGGAAACGCCGCTTGCGGTAATGACCAGCCAAGGCGGCAGGGGAATGCGGCCTTTGGCGTGGAGGACGGTGGGCGAGCGGAGCGCATCGGCGAGCGGGATGTCCCAGATGAGGGTTTTCCCGGCATCTTCGGTGCGGGTGGCGTTGGTTTCGAGAGCGCTGGTGGGAAGATGGATGATGTAAACGAGGCGGCGGTTTTCCAATTCGCGCTGCGGTAAAAAAGCAGCGGTGGGAATGGCCTTGCCGACCTGGATGGTGCGGGTGAGCTCCAGCGTGAGTCCCTGGAACGCGAGGTCGATGTTGCCGGTGAAATATCGGGAGGCCTCGGAGAGGGATGAGGTCTCCCCGGAGGCGTTGAGTTTTTTCAGATCGCGGATGGAATCGAATTCGACTCTGACGGTGGCGCTGAGCGTGCCGCCGTTGCGGGTGAGTTCGTAGCTGGAACTGCTGAAGGCGGGATTGTCTTTGAGAAACGCGGCGATTTTTTCGCGAATGGCTTCTTCACCGCCGCCGAGGCGTGCGGCAAGGGCGGGGAAGGTGTAGGTGAGCTCCGCGCGGCCGCTGCCATTGGCGAGAAACCAGTATTCCTCGCGGCCGTCGATGCAGGAGACGAGCAGGCAGGCGGCGAAAAGCGCGCAGAGTTTGAGGAGCCGGGATTTCATGCCTGTTGATCGACGCTGCGCATCTGGATATCGCCGATTTCCACGTGGGCGGGTGCTTCGAGGATGGTGAGAATGGCGTGGGCGACGTCGCCGGCGCTGAGCATTTTCATGGAAGAACGCGTTTGGCGCAGGGCGTTTTCGCGGCCGCGGAAGTATTGTTCGAGGAGTGGGGTATCGACGAATCCGGGAGAAACACTGTTAACCTGAATCGGTGAATGGATGGCCCGGAGTTCCAACCGGAGGGAATCGGTGATCGCTCTGACGGCGAATTTGGTGGGCGCGTAAAATCCACCGGTGGGAGGCACGCGGTGGCCGCTCATGGAAGAGACGTTGACGATCCGTCCGCCACCGGCGGGGAAGTGTTTCAGCGAAAGCTGGCAGCAGAGGGTGAGGGCGAGGACGTTGACGCGCCACATTTCCTCCCAATCGGCGGAGTTGCCATCGACGATGCGCGAAAGGTAGGCGACGCCCGCGCAGTTGACGAGGGCGTCGATGTTTCCAAGGTTCCGGAAAATGCGGGAAATTTGTTCGCGCTGGGTGAGATCGGCTTCGATCGGGTGGACTCCTTCCGGTAAAGCTCCGGGTCGGCGTGTGACGCCGAGGACGTGAGCGCCGCGCTGGATGAGGAGTTCACACAGCGCTTTGCCGATGCCGCTGGATGCGCCGGTGACGAGCAGGGTTTTTCCTTGGAGCGGGAATGTCATATTGAAGAGTTTTTTAACCGCGGATGGACGTGAATGAACGCGGATGGAAGAGTTTTTTTGGTTTAAGCGAAACGCAGAGACACTGAGACCGCAAAGAAAAGCGCGGAGTTTTTGAGAGAAGTAATCATTTCTTAAATCTGCGTTTATCTGTGGTTAAATTGATCTTAAATTCGCGATGAATTTGGTGAAAAACTCCGCACCGTGTTCGAGGGCGGGAATTTCGATGAATTCGTCGATGGTGTGGGCCTGGTCGATGGAGCCGGGGCCGATGCAGATGCCGGGGATGCCGCCGTTGGAAAGGTGGGCGGCATCGGAAAACCACGGCGCTCCGGCGAGGTGGGTGGCGGGATCGGTGGCGAGGAGTGCCTGGATTATCGGGTGGGCGGGATCGGTCGCCATCGGTGGGTTTTCGTGGGCGGTGACGAGTTCGAGCGGGAGGTTGTTTTCTGAAATCGTAAGCTTGAGCAGAGTAAGTGCGCCTCCGGATTCGGCGAGAGCCGGGGTGATGCGGAGGTCGATTTGGGCTTCGGCGAGATCGGGCACAATATTCGGGCGGGAGCCGCCGTGGATGACGCCTACATTCAAGGTGGAACGTCCGAGCACCGGGTGGGTGTAGCTGGCGAGTTTCGGCGCGAGGTTTTGATCGAGAAAATCGAGAGCGCGGGCGAGTTTGAGAATGGCGTTTTCACCGCGCTCGGGTTGGGAGCTGTGGGCGGCCTTGCCGGTGGCGCGGAGGGTGGCCCAGAGCGAACCTTTGGTGACGTGGACGACTTGCATGGAAGTCGGCTCTCCGACGATGGCGAAGGTGTATTCGGAGGCGTATTTTTCGGCGAAATTCTTGCTTCCCCACTGGCAGGATTCCTCTCCCATGAAGGCGACGAAATCGACGGCGATGGGAAGGGTGGCGAGTTTTTCGCGGTTTTGGAAAAGTCCGCAGAGCATGGCGGCCATCGGGCCTTTGGTGTCGGAGGCGCCGCGGCCCCAGAGTTTTCCGTCGCGGATTTCGGCGGAGAATGGTTCCACGATCATGCCGCCGACGCCGACGGTATCGAGGTGCGGGCCGAGGAGTATACGGGGGCGGCCATCGCGCGGGGCGAAGCGGGCGATGAGATTCGGTCGGCCGGGGCGGATTTCTTCGAGGGTGACATCCGCGCCCCAGGACTCCAAAAGGGAGCGGAGGTGCTCCGCGAGGGCTAGCTCGCCGGTTTTTTCGGTGCCGGGGAGGTTGTCGGGATTGACGGAGGGAATGCGGACCAGCTCTTGGAGAAGGGTGGTGACGTTCATGGGGGGAGTGTCCGGGAAGAAGGGAGTGGTGGCAAGATGTCTTATGTGGCGGGATAGGTCTTATATTCGGCGTCGCGGCGATTGATTTTCTGATAGATCGTTCGGCGCGGGAGTCCTCGCGAAGGCGTGCCCCGCGTCCGCCCGGAAGAGAAATATCTAACTCACAGGACGGGTCTTGATGATTTGTGTATGTTGCTCGCAAGGAATCATGAAAGCGAAGTTTTTTGAGATCAGCGACGCGGTGGTGTGGCGGGGGGGGACGGCGGCTTTGACGGATTTTTCTCTGGGTCTTCAGGAAGGTGAGAGCGTGGCGATTCTTGGGCCGAATGGCGCGGGAAAAAGCACGTTTCTGAAGCTGCTGACAGGAGAAGTGCGGCCTGAAGCGGGAAGGGGAACGGTGTGCAAGTTATTCGGGGAAACGCTGTGGTCACTGGAGGAATTGAGGCATCGGATCGGGATCGTGATGCCGGAGGAAGTGGCGCGGTTTGATCACGATGAAATTGCGGAAGACGCGGTGCTTTCTTCGTTGCGCGGGGCTTACGGGCGGACGCGGGATATGCGGTTTTCCAAGCGGGAAAAGGCGAAGGCTTTGGAGGCGATGGAAATCATGAGCATGGGTCATTTGGCGAAGAGGCCATTCGGTGCGTTGTCATCAGGGGAACGTCGGCGGTTTTTGATCGCGCGGGCGCTGGTGCATGAGCCGGAGGTGATCGTGCTGGATGAGCCTTCGACGGCGCTGGATTTTTCCGCATCGCTGCATTTGAGCGAGACGTTGCGGAAACTTCTGAAAATCGGGCGGACGCTGGTGTGGGTGACACACCATCCGGGGGAAATTCCGCCGGAAATCGAGCGCGTGGTTTTGCTGAAAAACGGCAAGGTTTTCGCGGATGGGCCGAAAGATGAAATCCTGACCGCGAAGGTGCTCAGCAAGCTGTACGAGGTGAAATTACGGGTCGGCTGGACGGGTGGATGGTGTGATGCGAGATTCGTTTGATCGGAAGGTATTGGGAAATCAAGTAACGGAGCGCTTGCTGATAGGCTTGGAGCTAATCGTGTCTTCCGCATATAGAGCTGGCCACACGACGTTTGCGATCACGAGTGATATATTATTTTAGGTCGTGTTGGCATTTCCTTAAAGACTCCCCGCTTGGCCCATCGGGCGCGAAAACGATACACGTTGTTCCATTTGCGGTAGTGTTGCGGCAGCTGGTTCCACTGACACCCCGTGACAGGAATCCGCCAAATTCCGCTCAACGCTTTGAACCGATCGGCAGGTTTTCCGCCTCTTGATAAAAGTTAGATTGGCTCTGTTTGGAGTTAAGTTGATTTTTAACGCGCACAAAAATCACGTCCGGCATTTCTGTCGCAAAATCGTTCAAAATAGCGACAGGATGCCGGATTTCTATGATTTTTCAAGGACTTATCATTTTGTCCACACCGGCCTAGGTTGTGTTGATGAATTTCATTCTGTAATGTTAGGGGCGGTTTTTCTTCATTCCTTGGAATGACTCGGTTATCGGTAAGAAAGGTGATTACGGACGTAATCTGGAAAAAGCTTCAGCCTTTGGTTGATCAGGCAAAACATTCAGCTGCTGGCTCTCCAGCTGTGGTTCCCGACCGGGATTTTATTGAAGCAGTCCTGTGGATCGCCCGCACTGGCAGTCCTTGGCGGGATCTGCCGCCGGAATTGGGCCATTGGAACCATATTTACGTGCGCTTCCGCCGATGGGAAAAGCGAGGCGTTTGGGGCAGACTTTGGCACCTCCTCCAACAGGATGCATTTGCCGACGCCCGGATTCTTTTCATCGACTCCACTGCCATCCGTGCTCATCAGCACGCCGCAGGAGCGCCAAAAAAAACGGCGGCGATCAAGCTTTGGGACGCTCTCGCGGGGGACTGACCACCAAAATTCACGCAGCTTGTGTGGATGAAATCCGAAGCGTGGGCCTGATCCTCAGTCCTGGTCAAAATGCCGATTGCAGACATTTCGACGAACTGTTCGACACCTTGGACAAAGACAATGTGTTGGAGGCATCCGCACTCGACAAAGGCGATGACACCAACGCCATCCGAGACCGATTGGCGGAAGATGGGATAGAACCAGTCATTCCCTCAAAATCCAATCGCAGGGCAAAGTTTCCCCATGATGTAACTCTCTACAAAGAACGCAACCGGGTGGAGCGTTTCTTCAATCGGATCAAACATTTCCGCCGGATAGCCACTCGTTATGAAAAATACGAGTCTACCTTCCTGGCGATGATCCAACTCGTCTCAGCGTTCCTTTATATCAGGTGAATTCATCAACACGACCTAGGCCGAAAAAATTGGCCGGAAAATAGTTTTAGAAAACCGGAGACGAAAACCGGTAATACGTCGGACACTTTAGAAAAGTGGTGCATGCTCAAAACGGCTCGGCCATTTCGCCGGGATCGGCCTTTTTTGGATACTGGCGTTTTGACCGGCGATCTGTGGCGCGGCCTCCGCGGGTGGCGATATGATTGACCAGATGCGATAGCAGGCCTTTCAGGGTTTTCGGGTCGAGCCGCTCGGCGAGGGTATCCATGGTGAGCGTCGGCTTGCGGGTGCGTTGAGCCGCCACGGCTATGACATCATGCTGAAGGACGAAGTGCGTCCGGAGCAAAAGGGCATGGCTGAAGATCAGCAGGGCAAGGTGCAGGAGTTTTACCAAAACTTCGTGGCCAGTGATGCCGTGGAGCAGGAAGAACAAGGCGGCACCCTCCTGCTGTTCTAACAGACTGTGGGCGGCTACGGCAAAGGCTGCGCCGCGCACCACATCATCTGGAAACCCGGACCCGGAAGTTTGAGCGCCGAGTTCGTCAAGGTGCCGACGTGCTTCTCCGCTCAAGAGCTTCACGCCATCGGAGTTGAAAACCTCCTCGACGTAGATGCCGTCTTCCCCGGCTTCGATGGTCTTGATCCGGGCTACGGCCTTTTCTTTGGCACCGGGATTTTTCGCCAGCCATGCGGGATCGTCCGGGTGCCCTTCGTAAACCGGCACGCCTTTGAAAAAGGTGTCGAGTCCGGCGAAAGCGCGGAAGTTTTCCACCATCTTTCCAGCCGCTTCCTTGTCCACCACTTGCATGATGCGGCCCACGCCTGCCACTTCCTGCGGGTATTCACCGTAGGCGCAGAAGCGATAGCGTTTTGATTTCTCGTTATCACCGAGCGCCAACGCTTGGAACACGCCGGAGACGGAGTTGATCGCGTCCACCGGAGACGAGTTGGCGATGATCAGGAAATCGGGATTGAAGGAAATGGGAGTCATGGTAGATTGGTCTTGCTGGATTGCCTGCGGGACTGCGCGAGAGGTGATCCATGCGCCGCACGATCAGTCCGTCGTGGCCGGGCATTTTTTCGGTTAGCGGAATCGGATGAGGGTGCCTTTGCGGAATGAGTTGTCTGCTTGGGTGGGAGAGCCGGATGAGAAATAGGTGCGGCCTGTGCCGGACGGGACGAAGACAGCCATCCAGCGTTCAGGCTGCTTGCCGCTGGCTTTGTATTTGCGGAGGTAGGCGCGTTGGGGTCCGAGTTTGGTGGGGATTTCCCAGACTTCCTGCGGCTGCTTCACCGCGCCCTGCGCATCGTCGAGTTCCATCAGACGGCGGCGGATTTCCTGAGCTGGCTTTTGCTCGTCTTTCCAGTGGTCGAGGATCGCGCCGGTGAAGCCGACAGCCAGTCTTGCAGCGGGATCTGCTTGAACATCCGCGCGATCGTTCCGGCCAGCATCACGCCGCGTCCTTTGGAAATCATCCATGCGTTGCGTCCGCATGTTCTAATAAACTCCGGGTTTCCATCGATATTTGATTTCCGGCCTGGAGGTGCGGAGGAGGAAAGCGGCGGCAGGCTGCCACAGTCCAAGGGTTACGGTTTTTTCCCGGTGCCGAACCAGATTTGCTCGTAAGGATTTCCTTTTTGGCGCGTCGCTTGGTAGATCACGCCATCGGCCAGCACGCTGGGGATGTAGTGCATGCGGTCGCCGAGGGTTTCCATGGCTTGCATGGTCCAGATGTTGCAAATCCGGGGAATATAATACGTGTGGCGGGATTCGAGCAGCAGGCCGTCGCCCCAGCTCGAGGTGCCGCAAACGACCGGGCGGCCTTCTGAATCCTGCACGCTGCACCAGTTCAGGAATGTGGCGAGATCCCTGCCTTTTTCACGCGGCACGAGCTTGCGGTAAATGCGCTGGTGCGGGCATTGGTCGACCACTTCGTAGTAAACCGGGATGAGTTCCATCACGGAGGGGGAATTGGTGAACAAGGCGGTGAAGACTTCGCCGACGGTGTCGAGGCCGCGTTCGACGTAAGCGGTGCGGTTTCCCCAGCTCAGGGTGACGAATTTCGGGTGGCCGAAGTTTTTTGGCGGCACGAAGCCGGATTCGAGCAGCCAGTCGTAGGGGAAAACCATGCCGGTGTGCAGTTTGTCGGCGATGAGCCAGACGAGCACATCCGGATCCTCATCGGCCTGTTTTTTCGGTACGTCGGCGCGTTGCGAAACCGAAACACGCCTCGCGAGCGACTGCCCGAAATCCTTGGGTGGATCAGGCAGCCGGAAGAAACCGCACGAGGTGAGGAGCGCCGCTGCAGGGAGGAGAAAAGGCAGGCACCCGCGCATGATTATTCAGCGAGGAAAGAGCAGATGTATTCGCAGATGCCGTCTTCCACCACGATGGTGAAACCGCTTTTGCCGGGGACGTCGAAATGCGTGCCCGATTCGTAGCCGAGCTGCTCCGTGGTGCCATCGAGCACGACCTTGCAGGAGCCGGAGATGATTTCCATGCGCTCGGGAGCGGCGGTGCCGAAGTGGAATTTTCCCGGATAGATCAGCCCTAGGGTTTTCTTGGAAGCGTCCGCGAAATGGACGGTGTGGGAAATGACGCGACCGTCGAAGTAAACGTTGGCCTTGGCATCGACAGTGACGTTGCTGAATGAGGACATAATCGGTGGTTAAGAATGGGGTGAGAAACGGGTTATTCAGTAGGCATTCCGGCATTTTTCCAGGCATCCCAGCCGCCGGAGAAAATTTTCACCGGATAGCCGAAGCCAGAGAAATG
Organism: Luteolibacter sp.; assembly: GCA_047605125.1. GTDB lineage: Bacteria > Verrucomicrobiota > Verrucomicrobiia > Verrucomicrobiales > Akkermansiaceae > Luteolibacter. Next base: position 17,633 of record JASGGK010000013.1, on the reverse strand, counting down.
AATGGCGAGCGAACGGGCGTCCGGACAGTTGATGCTGGTGCAATAAACGACGATGGTTCCGCCCTTTGCGAGACCGGCTTTGATGGCGGCTTCCTGCTGGTGGATGGGTGTGTCGACATCGCTCTTGTGGACGGGCAGGCTTACCGCGCCGGGAATGTGGCCGAGATTGTAGAAAAACGCGGGGCGCGCATCATAAAGCATCACTTCGCCCGATTGATGGAGAGCGAAGAACTCTTCCAGGGAAATGGAATCGATCTTGCCGCGTCCGTTCATGCGGACGGGTTTTTTGTACGCTTCTTTCGGTTTCGCTTCCGCCTTCGCCGGGGTTGGTTTGGCGGGAGCGGGAGCGGGCGTTTGGACCGGTTGCTCCGGGGCGCATGCGCTGAGGCCGAGTGCCGCGGTGATCGTGATGAAAAATGATGCGATGCGTTTCATTTCACGATGCGGATGAGCTCCACGTCGAAAACAAGCGTGCCGGAGGGATAGCCTGGAGGCGCGCTGTCGCCGTAAGCGAGTTTGCCGGGGATCCAAAGGCGGCGTTTTTCGCCTTCCACCATGAGCTGCACGCCTTCGGTCCAGCCGGGAATCACCTGATTGAGGGGAAACTCGATGGTTTCACCGCGCATCACGGAGCTATCGAAAAGCTGGCCGTTGGTCATCCAGCCGGAGTAGTGGACTTCCACGGTGTCCGATGCCTTCGGATGCGTGGTGCCGGTGCCTTTGGCGAGCACGCGGGAGGCGATGCCGGTGGCGGTTTTTTCCGCACTTTCAGGAGCGGCGGCGACGTCTTCCGGGACGGTCGGTGGCTTGGGGGCTTCCTTGATGCCGAGCAGCTCGACATCGAAAACGAGGAGTCCGCCGGGGCGACCTCCGCCCGGATTTTCTCCGTAGGCGAGATTTGCTGGAATCCAGAAACGGCGTTTTTCACCGGCGACCATGAGCTGGAGGCCTTCGGTCCAGCCTTTGATCACGCCATTGAGCGGGAAGCTGGCAGGTTGGCCGCGGCGCACGGAGCTGTCGAAGAGTTTGCCGTCGGTGGTCCAGCCGGAGTAATGGACGGTGACGGTATCCGCAGCGGCGGGGTGTTTGTCACCGGTGCCGGTCTGAAGCACTTTGGAGACGAGACCGGAAGCGGTTTTTGAGGCGTCCGCGGGAGCGGCTTTGACATCGGCGGGTGTTTCGATCATGGTGGGAGCGGGAAAAGCTGTTGTGCTGGAAACGGCGAGCCAGAGAAAACAGGCGGTGAGAAATCTCTGAAATTTTGGCCAACCGGGCATTCGGGCGGAGGCTCGGTTGGCGATCCGGCCCTGTCAATTCATTGTCTGTAAGAAATTGCGATCGGGGGATTTGGAAAACACCGGGGCTTGCGTGGCGCGGTGCGCATGCGCAGGGTGTGCGCGTGTCCGAGGTTCAGCAACAACAACGGCGATGGAGCGGCTATGTTTGCCCGGATTGCCGTGCGGTTTTCCGGGTGCCGCAGCCGCATGAGGGGAGAGGCGTGGTTTGCCCGAGTTGCAAGCGCATGCTCCGGCTGGCAGCGCCGGGGGAGGAAACGCCGCCGTTGGTGCGGGAAATTTCCCAGCCTGCTGAAATACCGATTTTGGAGAAACCCGCTCCGGCTCCCGTGGATTCGCGCTTGGGCGTGGGTGCGTGGGTGGCTGCGGGGTGTGGAGCCGTGGTGGCGGGCGGACTTGTGATGTTTTTACTGTCTCGTTCCTTGAAAGATGATCCGCAGGTTTCGATGGTGAAGGCTCCGCCTGAAGCCGTCCTTCCGACGAAAGAACCCACGCCGCCGCAAGAAGCCGGGATTTCCTTCGGCCCGGAAGAGCAACGTCTGGCGGGCGAAGCGGTAGAGAAATTTTTAAATGCCCGTTCCATCGATGCTGCTTCGGAAGTGGTGTATCATCCTGAAGTGACTCGTCCCAGATTGGATAAAGCGTTTCCGGACGGGGAATTCAGCGCGGGGGCGAAATCGCGGGTCGGCGATTTCGAGATGCCGAATCCATTGGTGCCGCTCGTTTCCTGTAGCGTGCAGACGGATGATTACGAAACAAAAGTGCTGACGATTCACCTGACTTCCAAGGGGCCGAAGATCGATTGGGAGGACTGGGCTGGATGGTCGGAAATGTCGTGGTCGGATTTCCGGAAGGAAAAACGTCAAACCCCGGTGTTGTTCCGCGTGGAGGTGGCGATGCGGGCGTATTACAATTTCGATTTCTCCGATGACAACCGCTGGCAAAACTATCAGCTTCAATCGGCGGATGGATATGAGTCGCTTTCCGCTTATGTCGAGCGTGGAAGCCAGCTCGACTTGCGGCTTTCCCGCCACATAAATGATGGCAGCTCGAAAATGACGCTACTGCTGAAATTCCCGGCTGATGCGAAATCCGACAAACAGGTGCTGATCGATAAGATCGTTCAGACGGGCTGGGTGGAGGGGGAATGAAGATCGGTTTGAATCAATGTTTTTTCATGAATCCAGCGACGACTTCATCATAAGCGGCAATAATCACCTGGAGCAATGATCTCCGGAAAACCGCCGGTGGTCGCAGGCCGGCGCTACATGATTTTGCCGCGGATCGCCGTGGCGAGGTCATGGAAAGCGGCGGAAACTTTGTTGTCTTGCGGCGCGGTGAGCGCGATCGGATTTCCGGCGTCCGCGCCTTCGCGGGTGGCGATGTCGATCGGGATTTGTCCGAGCAGCGGGAGCCGTTGATTGGCGGCTTCCTTCACGCCGCCTTCCTTGCCGAAGAGGTGGTATTTTTTTCCGTCGTCGCCTTCGAACCACGCCATGTTTTCGACAAGTCCGAGGATGGGCACATTGACTTTGGCGAACATGGAAATGGCTTTGCGGGCATCGATCAACGCGACCTCCTGCGGCGTGGTGACGATCACCGAGCCATCGACGGCCACGGTTTGCACGATGGTGAGCTGGATGTCACCGGTGCCGGGCGGGAGGTCGAGCACGAGGTAATCGAGATCGCCCCAGGCGACCTGGCGGAGGAATTGCTGGGTGTAGCGAGTAGCCATTGGGCCGCGGACGATGACGGGCGAGCTGTCATCGAGCAGGAAGCCCATCGACATGAGCTTCAGGCCGTGCGCTTCGATGGGGATGATTTCGTCGTTTTCCGTGGCCATCGGGCGTTCGCTGGTGCCGAACATCTGGGCGACGGACGGGCCGTAGAGGTCGCAATCGCAAAGGCCGACTTTCGCGCCGGTGGCGGCGAGGGCGATGGCGAGGTTGGCGGAGACGGTGGATTTTCCGACGCCGCCTTTGCCGGATGCCACGGCGATGATTTTTTTCACCCCCGGAATGGAGGATTTTCCGACGGTGGAACCGGCACCGGCAGCGGCGGGGGCGTCTTTGACGGAAATATCGACCTTCACGGTGCCTACGTCCGGGAGTTCATCGAGAGCGGCGTGAATGTCCTGGAAGATTTTTTCCGGAACCTTGGGATCGCGGGTGGCGACTTCGAGTTTGACGACGGTGCTGCCGGGCTCGCAGGTGATTTCTTTCACCAAACCGAAGGAGACAATATCACGGGAAAATCCGGGGTAACGGACTTGGCGCAGGGCTTCACGGATGAAATCAGGACTCATGGACGGCGGGATTTTCACCCAATCGGCGCGCGGTGCAACCCCGAATGGGGAGTCACGACACTCTTGTGGTGAAACACGGCAGGAGTGCCGTGACTCCTTACGGGATTTCTTTTCGGAAAAGGTCTTCCAGATATTCGGAGGAAAGCAGTTCCGGGGTGATGATCGGTGGTTTTCCGGGGACGATGAGGACGTTGACCGGGATGGCGGTGCGGTCGAGCTTGCGCAGCGCTGCTTCGATGGCGGGATCGGGATTGGTTTTGTCCGCCTTCAGGGTGACGATGCCTTTGTCCTTGATGAGCTGGATGACTTCCGGGCCGTAGGCGCGTTTTTTATTGAGCTGGCAGGTCGCGCACCATTGGGCGGTGAAGTCGATGTAGACCGGTTTGTTTTCGCTCGCGAGCTGTGCGACTCGTTCTTCGGACCAATGTTCCCAAGTGAGCTTCGAAGGAGCGGGTGGCTTGGCGAGATAGAGTCCGGCTGCGGCGAAACCGAGCGTGAGAACGATGGCAAAAGCGCGCGTTTTTCCGCTGCGGTGCGGGAGATTCCAGCGGCCGTAAATCCATGCGGCGATGGCGATGGCGCTCAGTCCGAAGATCGGCAGCAGCAGGTTTTCCAAACCGATTTGCCCCGCATAAACCCAGAGCAAATAGCCCGCGGTGGCGAAGAGCAGGAAAGACATCGCTTGCTTGAAGCTTTCCATCCATGCGCCGGGGCGCGGGAGGAAATCGACGAGTTTCGGGAAAATCGAAAGGACGAGGTACGGGGTGGAAAGCCCGAGCGCCATCGCGGTGAAGGCTGCGAAAAATTGCGCGGCGGGAAATCCAATCGCCGCGCCGATAGCCGCTCCGAGGAATGGCGCGGAGCACGGAGTGGCAACGACAGTGGCGAGGATGCCGGAGAAAAACGAGCCGCCGAGGCCTTGTTTCGATTGCAGCGATCCGCCGATGGAGGTGGCTCCGGTGCCGATTTCAAAAACGCCATACATGCTGAGGCCGAGCAAAAACATCAGCAGCATCAGCGAGAGAACGACCCACGGAATCTGCAACTGGTAGCCCCAGCCGCGGAGTTCGCCGCCGTGGCTGGCCGCTTCCCGCACAAAGAACAAGATGCCGCTGAGCACGGCGAAGGAAACCAGCACGCCGACGGTGAACAGCACGCCGTGGAGCACGATTTTCTTACGGTCCTGTCCGGATTGCTGGACGAATCCCATGATTTTCAGACCGATCACGGGGAAGACGCATGGCATGAGATTCAGGATCAAACCGCCGAGAAACATCGAAGCCAGCACGTTGAGAAATTTGCCTCTTTCCGGTGTGGCGGTGACGACGCGTGATGGTGCGAGCAAGGACGTCTCCGGCACGCGGTAAGCGGTCGGGCCGGTCAGCACGCCGGAGATTTGGTTTCCTTGGGCGATCGGCTGATCGAGAAGATCGGTTTTCCGGCGTTGCAGAGTGAGTTCCCAGTGATCGGCTTTTTTCACGAGCGAGCCGCCATCGCTCAATGCGCGGAGGAAGGGTTGGTCCGGCACGAAATCGCGGTTTTCGGCGGTGAACGGAACGTCAGCAGGAAGCGTGAGCTCCAGCGTGACGTGATCGGTTTCGGAAGTGGCGTGGATTTTCCAATCCTTCGGTGATTGGGGTAAATCCTGGCGGGCTTTGGCAAAAAGCTCGGTGTGGGCGGGATCGAGCGCGGCTGCGGAAGAGACAGGCAGCGTGAGAGTGAAGCTTTTGTTTTCGTTGATGCAGCTATGTTCGCAAATTTGCCAAGTGGCATTGGCGGTGAGCGTGACCGGTTTTTCCGCAGCGAGGGAAGCGGGCGGAGTGATTTCGATCAGGAAAACCGGGCTGCCGGTGTAGATGAAACTTTTCCCGCCGAGGCCGTCTTTCACCGAAGGTATCGGCCACTGGATCGGGCCGGCGGTGAATCCGCCCGGCAGAACCCACTGGATGGCGGGCGCTTGTTCGACGCCGCCGGAGTTTTGATAATAGCTGTGCCAATTCGCCGGGTGGGTGAGTTTCAACGCCACGGTAAACGGCTGGCCGGGGGTGATGCTGGTGGTTTCCGAAAAAAGCTCCGCCTGTGAACTGCGCTTTCCACCACCGATGCCATTGAAGGAAAATTGTCCGTAAACGGGAGCCAGCGTGACCAGCAAGAGGCAGAGGGCGGAAAAGAGGCGTGGCATGATTTCAAAAACGACGTTTCACCTTGGAGGGAAAACGAGCGAGCGTATTCCAAAAAAAAGCCCCCGATTTCGCAATCGGGAGCTTAAGTCTAAATCGGAATATGAATGAATCTCAATTAATAGCGGCGGCCGTAGCTGTCGTAGTTTTCTTGGTCGCGTGCGTTTCCGTAAGCACCGCCGACTGCGGCACCACCTGCGGCACCGATGGCGGCGCCTTCGAGAGCACGGCCGGATTGGTTACCGATGATGCCACCTGCTGCGGCACCAAGCAGGGCGCCTGTAGCCGCACCGCGCTGGGTGTTCGGGCCGACAGGAGCAGCGCAGTTGGAGAGCAGGATGGCTGCAGCGCCGGTAACGATGGAAAGAAGGGTCGTTTTCATGGATGTGTAGGGATATCAATCAGTAAGCGAGGGTGATGCCTTTTCAAATAGTTTTTGCGTCACCCCGACGCTCGGAATTTCTGACGAATGTGAATTGTGAAATATTCGACGCATTTTTCATTTGCGTGGAATAAAAGAGGTGATACACCAACCGCCGTCGACGGAACGAGTCACCCGACCCGCCCGTCTCTGTGAAAATGCCTCGATAGCTCAGTTGGTAGAGCAGTTGACTCTTAATCAATTGGTCCTTGGTTCGAGTCCAAGTCGAGGTACCATCAAAAAAGCCCGCTTCTCCAATGAGTTGCGGGCTTTTGTTTTATTGGGAAATTCAGGGAAAGATTAAAAGAGATCGCTCAGGGTGGTATTTAAGGAGTCCTTTTGAACACGTTACTGATCGGCTTTACGAATTTTCCAATGCTTGTAGTCACGCTATGTGTCTATCAGAAAATGCCAAATCAAGTCTGAGAATCAGCCGCGGCGACTGTTGAACTCGTTTTTTTTCACCAGCTGCAGCACATTTGCCACGGAGAACAGGACCAAACCGCTGACAACCATTCCGGCACAGCTTGAAAGCGCGGGCAGGTAGGTAAGCCAGAGAAATCCTTTCAGTAGAACGGTAAAGCACAAGGAGGCCAAACCTACGCCGCCCATGATCACAAAACAGGCACCAGCGACGGTCAGCCAGCCGGGGAGACTCAGCGACGTTGGGATTGGATGGGCCAGGTTGACTGAAGGCTGGGCGATTTGAGTCGTGTGCATGATGGAGAATGTATACGAAGCATGACTTTTTGGATACCTACGCGATCACGGCTCGGATCAGCGCGGCATGCTCATGAGTCAGGGGGATAGCTCTCCGATCGTGATATTGGTCTCCGTTATGTTTTTGGCGTTTTCGTAGGCGTTCTTTTTGCCATGCACCTTATCGATGCTGATATTGCTGATGGTAACATTTTCCACCGGCAGGCGCTTGTCTCCTTCGATACGGAAAGGGGTTCCGGTTTCGGAAATCTTGATGTCGGAAACGTGAATGTTGCTGATTTTGGTCAAGCGTTCCTCAACGGTTGGGACGAGGGTTTTCCATTGATAGAGGACATCGGTTTCGATGCCGAGGACGCTGTCTCGCGTGGAAGTCGCGCTGATATTTTTCATGTGGATGTTTTCCACGAATCCGCCGCGACGGATGTTGGTTTTGATGAAGAGTAGATTGAAGGGTTTGTAGCCTTCGGCGAATTTGCAGTCGTGGACATACACGTTGCGGATGCCGCCGGAGAGTTCGCTACCGATGGCGACGAGCTGGTGGCCTTCGATGATATCGCAGTTGCGGATGACGATGTTTTCCGAAGGGGTGTTTAAACGCCAGCCGTCGTGATTGCTGCCGGACTTGATGGCGATGGCGTCGTCGCCTTGATCGAAACGGCAATTTTCGACGAGGAGATTGCGGGTCATTTCCGGATCGATGCCGTCGTTATTGTGGCCGTGGGCGTAAATGTCGAGACCACGCACGAGCACGGAATCGCAAAGGTAGAGATGGACGGTCCAGAAAGGGGAGTTGCGGATTTTTACGCCTTCGATGCGGACGTTTTTGCAACGGTTGAACTGGATGAATGGCGGGCGCAGGTTGTTTTCTCCTTCCGCCATTTGTCGTTCTTCGACGGGGGCGTTAGCGGAGGTGTAGTGATAGAGTTTTTTTAGCGCTTCGAGATGTGGTGCCGGGCGGTCCATCCATTTTTTCCAAATGCTCATGTCTGCCTTGAGAGTGCCTTCGCCGGTGATGGCGACGTTTTCACATTGGAAGGCGTAGATGAGGGAGGAGTAATTGAAGCACTCGAATCCTTCCCAGCTCGATTGAACGGCGGGGAGGTAGGCTTTGGGATCCGGGTTAAAAACGACTTCGGCGTCTTTGGCGAGGTGCAGGTTGACGTTGCTTTTGAGATAGATTTTGCCGGTTTTCCACTGGCCTTCCGGGATCACGACACGGCCGCCTCCCGCTTGATGGCAGGCATCGATTGCCTTTGCGATGGCCTCGGTGATGTCGACTCCTTGTTTCGCACCGTATCGGGTGACGTCGAAATCCTTGTCCGGGAAAAGCGGTGCCTGGATCTCCGGCATGTTGAACGGAGCCTTGACCGAGATTTTCTCGTAGCGGATTTGGGCGTGGAGCGGCAGGGCTACGGCGCAGAGGGCGAGAGTGGTCCAGAGGAATTTCATCGAAGTTACTTTTGGGTCCGGGAGAGTTTCGGTTGCCAGGAGGAGGGATTGCTGCGGAAAGGGAAGGCTGGCCATCCGGTGTCATTAGTTAGATTGGGATTGGCTGCTTCATGCCACGCGTAGCGGGCGGTGATCGGCTGAGTGACCGCTTCACTGGTTGCGACGATGGTGTTTGGTGATGTGACGCGTGCTTCCGCTGGTTGGAAAATGCCATCTGCTCCGGCGATTTCAAAATGGCTGAGCGGCTTTCCGTCTGATGCCTGTAATCCTTTGCCGGCGTGTTTGAAGGTGAGGGTGGCGGCGTTTCCGTTGAAGGTGGCGGATTCAAAAACCGGACCACTGACGGTGAAGTTTTTCCGCTGATAAACATCGGCCAGCGCAAGCGAAGCAAGTCGTTCGCCGATGGGGCGTTTGCGCAACGGATGGATGTCTTTGTAATTATCGACAATGTCCATGCTCGGGACGATGGAGGTGTGGGGAATCCGGGTTGCCAGAAACTGGGTTTCCCAAAATTCCGGTAAAGAAGAGGTGGTGTGAGCGACGGGATCTTTCGTCCGGATCGAGTAGAGATAGGGTGCGATCTGAACCGAAAACACCGGAAGGGATGGCTTATGCCAAGCGCTCCGCCAGCTATGGATCATGGCTTCGAATTTATCCGCGTAAGTGAGAGCGTCATTGAGATCGACGACATTGGATTCACCTTGATACCAGACAACACCTTTGATGGCGAAAGGTGCGAGAGGCAATACCATGGCGGTGTAGTGGCTGCCGGGAGTGACGCCATCGATTTTCAGCGGGGATGTTTGCGTTGCTTGATGGAATGCTGGGTGGCTTTGATAGGCTTCGGCGGGTGTCCAAAGCTCGATACGGGTGCCGCCCCATGCGGACTGGAGCATGCCGATCGGGACGCCTAACTCGCGTTGGAGTTTCCGGGCAAAGGTGTAGCCGACGGCGGAATAAGGCGCGATGGCTTCCGGAGTCGCGGTTTGCCAACCATCGCTGACGACATCGGGTGGCTGGAGTTTTTTCTCCACGCGGAACAACCGAATTTCCGGGAAACCATTTCCCTTCAGATCTTCGGCAAGGACGGGATCGACGGTGGCGGCGGCTTTGAGATTTTTGTAATCCTTGCCGGTGGGGGATTCCATGTTGGATTGGCCGGAGCAGAGCCAAACTTCGCCGACGAGGATGTCATTCAGCACGATTTGGTTGGTGCCGCTGATCGTGAGGGTCGTGGGCTGATTGGAGGCTTTCAGGGCATCCAAAGCCACGCTCCACTTGCCGTCCGCATCTGCTTGGGTGCGTTTTTGCTGTTGCTGGAATTTGACGGTTACGGTTTCCCCCGGAGCCGCTTTTCCCCAAATCGGCACGGATTGATCACGTTGTAAAACCATGTGATCGCCGAGGACTTTCGGCAGGGTGACATCGGCGCTTGCGGATGAAAAGAATGCGGGAAGCAGGAGGCCGAAGGTGAGAAATCGAGAGTAGGATAGAGGCATGGGTTTTAAAGAGTTCAGTTTGCCGATTTGATCTCCAGATCGTAATGATAAGTCCCGGCTGTGACTTTCTCGGATTTACGGCCATTGGGAAACTCAAGAGTTGCTGATGTGTTAGGCGGAACAATGATATACCAAGAGAGTTTTTCGTCTTTCCGTTTCCAGCTGCTGGCTGCTGTGCCGTAAGGGGTTTCGTATTCGGCTCGGGCGGAATCAAGCGGCCCTCCGATTTGTGGACGGATCAAGAAGTGCTTGTAGCCGGGCTGGGCTGGGTCAGGCGCAAGACCGGCGATGCGTTCATACATCCATTGACCGATGGCGCCGTAGGCGTAGTGATTGAAGGAATTCATGGAAACATCGCCGAAGCCTTTGTCATGGCTGTAGCTGTTCCAGCGTTCCCACATGGTGGTGGCGCCTTGATTGATGGAATAGAACCAGGATGGGTAGGTTTCCTTGAAAAGAATGCCGAAGGCGACATCCGCGTGGCCGGTTTGATCGAGAGCGGGCGCGAGGTAGGATGTGCCGAGGAAGCCGGTGCGCAGATGGCCGTCGGCTTCCGCCACGAGGCGAGCGAGGTGATTGCCTGCTTTGGTTTTGAGCTCCGGAGAAATGAGATCGAAGACGATAGCAATGGCGTAAGCGGTTTGGGTTTCTGGGCCGTTCTGGATTTTTCCATCGGCATCAAAGTAATGGGCGGCGAAGGCTTTTTTAACATTTGCGGCTTCTTCCGCGTAGCGTTTCGCATCGTCGGTGCGGTTCAAGATTCGTGCGGAATCGGCGAGGATCTGGCTGCTGCGGGCATAGTAAGCGGCTCCGAGCAGAGGAAGCGGTGTGTCGCCACGGCGGTCGCCCATTTTATCTTCCTTGGTGGCGCGGGCGTTTGGATAAGGCTGCAGCCAATCGCCGAAGCCTTTGATGTTTGGCAGCAGATGGTTTTCGGATTGGGCGCGATACCAACCGACGAGTTTTTCCATCATCACGTAGTTTTCGGAAAGCATACCGGTGTCTCCGGTGCGCACGTAAACATCCCATGGAATGAAGGTGGCGGTATCTAACCAACCGGGGCTGCGTTGGCGGAATTTCTGATTGGCGGCGGGGACGATGTCAGGAATGACGCCGTCGGGATCTTGATCGTCGCGGAGAGAACGCAGCCAGCTTTTCCAGAAGGCGTGAGAGTCTGTGTTAAACATCGCGGTGGCGCAGAAAACTTGGGAATCGCCGGTCCAGCCTGCGCGTTCGTCGCGTTGCGGGCAATCGGTCGGGATATCGAGGGAATTGCCGCGCCAACCCCAGATGATGTTTTGTTGGAGCTGATTGAGTTTTTCGTGAGAAGAAGTGAACTTGCCGAGTGCCGGAAGATCCGAAGAAAGGACGATGCCGGTGATCCAATCTTTTTGTGGCGTGGCGTTCGCCGGTAAACCAGAGAGCTCGACGTAACGGAAACCATGAAAGGTAAAAGTGGGTTCCCACTCGATTATGCCTGTTGCGGCGGCGGTGTAGGTGTCCGTGGATTTCGCGGAGCGGTAATTTTCCGTGTAGAGCGTGCCATCCTGATTCAGCATTTCCGCGAAGCGGATGGTGATGGTTTGATCTTTTTCCACCGGGATCTTGATGCGTGCCCAGCCGACCATGTTTTGGCCGAGGTCGAAGACGTAGCGGCCCGGTTGAGGCTTGGTGATTTTTTTCACGGCCAAGGTTTTGATTTCACGAACCGGTGCGAAAGCTTTCGGGGTGAGTGCTGCTTTGCCGAGATCGGGATTTGCTTGGACGGGAGACCAATCGGTGGGTTGGCGGCGTGCATCGTAGATTTCTCCGTCGTAGATGCTGGAAGAGATGATAGGTCCGTTGAAGGAACCTTCCCAGGTTTCATCGGAAACAATGATTTCGGTGGTTCCGTCCTGATAGGTGATTTCAAGTTGGACGAGCAGTGCGGTGTCATTGCCGTAAGGTCCGACTTTTTTTGTGCCGAAAGGAAAGCGGCCAGCGTACCAACCGGTGCCGATCATGCCTCCGATGGTATTGTTTCCCGTTTGAAGTTGGGAGGTGACGTCGTAGGTGAGGGTGTCGATGTGTTTGTTGTAGGAGGTGAATCCGTTAGCGAAGTGGTCTTTGCCGACACGTTGGCCGTTGAGCGTGAGATCGAACAGGCCGCGAGCTGTGGCGTAGAGGCGGGCTTTTTCGATTTTTTTGGAAATGGGAAACGAGCGCCGGACTTGTGCGACGGGTTCTTTTGCTGGATCGGCCTGTTGTTGCGGGCGAATCCATTTGGCTTTCCAGTCAGCCGAAGAAAGTAGGCCGAGTTCGAAACGAGCGGGCTCACTCCAGCCAGCTTCTTTTTCCGCTTCGTCACGGAAGTTCACGCGCCATGCCACTTGCTGGCGGGAATGAAATGGTTCGTGAGGAGATGGAACGAAAGTGGACTGATCCGAGGTGATCCAGCCGGTGTCTGTTGTTTTCCCTTCGCTCGATAACTCCAGGCGGTAAGCGGTTTGTTTTTTGACTCCAGCCGGAAGTTTCCAGGAGAAGGTGGGGTTTGAATCGTGAAAACCGGTGGGATTGTAAAACCCTTCTCCTACTGTCAGAGACGATGCTCCTGCGGCAAATGCCTGAAAGGGAAGTGCCAGGCAGGAAATGAGCAGCACTGGAAAGCTGGTTTTCATCAAGGTGTGATTTTGAAAAGAGCCGTGCCGTGCGGGCTGGCTTTGACTTGCAAAGTCTCGCCGAGTTTCCCGAGGTCTTTTTGCCTCCAAAGGTCGCGCACAATGCCTTGAATGCCGAGTTGTTGTCGGGTGGCATCCAGCATTTCTTCTTTGTCAGTTAGGTTGAAAAATGCGACGGCCTTGCTGCCATCGGCGAGATCTTTTGCCCAGATTTCCCATTCGTTTGCGACACCCGCAATACGGTAGCCTTGTTTGCAAAGTGCGTCCTGATTGACGGAAAGCACTTCGTCATTGGTGACGAGGTTCAGGTCAAAGGCATCCATGCTCGGGATGTTGCAGGAAAGCAGCAGCGGCTGGGTGAGGATGGTCCAGAGCGTGACTTGGAAGTATTGCTCGGAGGGAGTGAGCGGCGATGGATTGAAGACTACTTCCGCGCGGTTCGGTTTTCCGAGCGGCCCGATCTGGAGCATGTCGAGATCTCCGAAATGGCCGGGCTGGGTGTAGCTGAGCGGCTTGACCAATCCGAAGGGTGCTTTGATGCGGGTCCACTCGGCGTGGATGTCTTTGGTTAGGCGGCGGAGGTTTGAATATTTCGGAATGAATTCGTCTTCGACGGCGTCATGGCCGGGCGAGAGGCTGATGACAATGTCGCGATCCTGGGCGCGGAAGTTTTCGAAAACGCGCTTGGCGTTGGCTTCGGTCTTGCGCTGGGGTTTGGATTTGTCCGCTTCAAAACCTTTCGGTCCGGGAACGAGCGTCCAGTCGATCCAGTCGTATTTGACGTAATCGATGCCCCAATCGGCGAACTGCTTTGCATCGCGATCCACGAACCAAGCGGGGCCGACTTTGGCGAGGCCTTTCTCGATGCCGCCGGGATAGCGGCCGAAGACTTGATGTGGATTTTTGCGTTCGCTTTCCGGCAGGAAAAACTCGGAGTAATCGCCTTTTTCATTCGGCGCGGAACCACCGACGTAACCGGCGTAGGTGGACATCCACGGGGTGGAGTAGATGCCGAGCTTGAGGCCTTGGCCGTTGACGAAGGTCGCCAGGGCTTTCATGTCGGGGAACTTGGAATTCGGGAGAATGGTGAGCGTTTGCGGATCGCGCAGGCCCATCCAGCAATCGTCAATGTTAAGATAGGTCCAGCCGTGATCGGTGAGGCCTTTTTCCGAAAGGGCTTTTGCGGTTTCACGGATGTTTTGATCGCTGACGCCCTCGGATTGCACATACCAGCTATTCCAGCCCATCGGAGGGGTGAGGCAGATGGTATCGCCGACGCGAAGTGTTAGGGTACGCTTGTCCGTGCCTTTGGCGGATTTTGCTTCGATTTCAACCTTGATATCGCCGGTTTGGGCAGGTGCGCGGCCAGTGATCCAGCCGGAATTCGGATCGATGGAAACGCCTTGGGGAAGTCCTTTTGCGGAAAAAGTGATGGGCTTTTCGCCAATGGCGGAAGCGCGGAAAAAGATCGGCTTGCTAGGACGCACGCCGAAGATTGTCGCGCCGGTGAGACGAGGCTTTAGAGAAGGTGTGGGCGTGAGGATTTCGCGACCTTGGATGGTGGCGTCGTAAATCAGAGCTTGTTCCGCATGGGTTTGGGGAAAGAGGAACCCGAGCGCAGCAAGTGTGGATGCAGGAAGTAATTTTGTGAAAGTGAAGTTCATGAATCGTCGAGCATTGAAAAGAGGCCGTATTAGATAAAACAAGAGGCCTATCCATACAGACAGGCCTCTCGGAATCTTTCATTTCACAAGGATGAGTTATTTCTGTTTTTGCACTTCGTACATGGCGTGAGCGTAGTGTTTGCCGAGTTCTTTTTGGGCGGCGGTATCGAAGTGTAGTTTGTCGCCTTTGTCTTTCAATCCGGCGGAGTCGGCGAAGCCGGTATGCGTCACGACTTTGGGGATATTTACCAATGCGGCGCGGACGGGCTCCGTGAAGGGGAATTTCGGATTTTCAGAAACGAATTCTCCGATTTGTCCTACGACGATGGGAAGATTCGGCTGGCCGAGATCTGCGCGAAGATCGCTGAACATTTGGGTGAGGCGTTTTTCGTAAGTATCCGCATCTCCTTGTTTCATGGAATCCGTTTCTCCCTGATGCCAAAGCACGCCTTTGATGGTGCCGAATTGCTCGACGGATTTAGCACGCTCGATGGCGGTGGTGTAGTTTTTGCCTTTCTTGACCCAGCTTTTCAGAGGGCTGCCGCCGACGGCGCATGGGACGAGGCCGATGGTGATTTTCGGATCGGTCTTGAGCATTTCCACGGCAAAAGGAATGCCCGGGCCGATGCCGGGTTCGGTGCGTCCTTGTTTCGGATGCATCGGGTCTTTTGCGAGAGTCCATTGACCATCTGCCGCAAGTGCGAGGACTCGGGTGTTTTTGGTTTGAGGTTCTAATTTACCTCTTCCGGCCATGTTGGATTGGCCCATGAGGAGGTAGATATGGAAGTTCTCCTTGGCGGGAGGTTTTACGACATCTGCCGGAGGTGTGGGTTTGGCGGCGTCGTTGGGTTCGGTTTCGAGTTCTTCGGCAAATGCGGGGCTGAAGCCGATGAGGAAAGCGAATAAGATAATCCAGGGTTTTTGCATTATAGGTGGGTTTTTAGACAACTAAAACGAAACCGGCTTGCCGTTGATCACGACGTTTTCCGTTTTGAGATCGGTGATCTTCCCGAGCTTGAGAGTATCTTTTTTCAATTCGAGATGGATGTTTTTCAGCGTGATATCGCTGATGGAAGTTTGGTCTTTATTTCCATCGATGGTGCCGAATGAACCGAATTTCCCGGTGATGTTGCTGAGGGAAATGTTTCGGACAATCGACTGTGGCGGCGCTTCACCTTTGAGGTCGAAGTATTGTTTCCACGGTTGCATCGAAATGACAGTTCCTCCTTCGTTATCGAGAAGGATATCGCTGTAGTGGATGTTTTCGTAGTGCTGCGGCGTATCCGGGCGGAGTTTGAAATTCATCAGCGCCATGTGGCCCAAGACCTTGCAGTTTTTGACGGTCACATCTTTGACGATGGTGGCTTCGCTGCCCAAGGTGACTGCTGCGTGGCCGCGCTTGAAGGTACAATCGCTGATTGACACGCGTTCGACGGGCGGGCTGTCTTTGTCTTCGAGTGCATGGGGCCCTTTGGAGCCTTTCATGGCAATGCAGTCATCGGTGACAGAGAAGGTGCAGGATTGGATGGTGATGTCCTGGCTGCTGTCGATGTCGATGCCATCGCTGCTGGGCGCTTGCTTGTAATCGTCAGGGACGGAGATGCTGATGTTTTTAATGGTGACGTTTTGGCACTTGTAGATGTGGAGATTCCAAAACTGTGAGTCTTTGAAGGAAATTCCATCGATGGTGACGCCCTTGGAGTTTTCAATGAGAGTGAGGCGTGCGCGGGGGATGCTGAGGTTTTTGAAATTCGTTTTATCAGGAGCGGCGTTTCGCAGCTTCCAGAAGAGTTCCCAGATCGGCATTCCTGAGCCATCGAGTGTGCCTGTCCCGTTTATTGTTAGGTTGTCGCATTGATCGGCATTGATAAAAGCAGGGGTAAAGCTTTCTTCGAAATGGCCTTCGATGCGTGTCCGGCGGGGCGGGAAGTTCGCCATGTCCGTGGAGCACTTGAGAACGGCGTCTTTTTCAAGATGAAGATCCACGCCGGGTTTGAGAAACAGAGCACCGCTGACGAAAGTTCCTTCAGGCACGACAACGATGCCGCCGCCGGAATTTGCGGCAGCGGCATCGATGGTTTTTTGAATTGCTTGAGTGTTGATCGTTTGGTCGTTCGCGACGGCTCCTTGATCGGTAATGAGGAAACGCTTGCTCGGAGCTGCGATGATAGAGCTACAGCCGAAAACGAGAAATAGAGAGGCGGGAAGAAGGTGACGCTTCATGAGAATGAATGAAGGAATGAAAAAGGGTTATCGTTTTTCGGTGGCAAGCGGTTCGTAAACTTCGGCTTCGAGGATTTCGAGAGTGCCTTTTTCGTTGCCGGTGGAAACAGCGTCATCGAGTTTTTTTCCGGTGACTTCGACCATGCCGAAGAGGTCTTCTTCTTGCACAGGGCCGATGAGTTCGATGCGGAGTTCATCACCTTTCGCGGGTTTCAGCGGCAGGGTGATGTAGCCGAGATTTCGCGAGGTGATGTCGTTGTAAACTTCAGTGCCGTTGAGCGTGATGCGCACCGGGTAGGAGAGTTTACGCCAGCCGCCGAGTTTCAAGGTGAGTTCGTTCGGTTGGGCCGGGCGTTCGAGTTTGAACTGGATCCATGCCGTGGCGCGCTTTCCATTGTTTTTCCACGAGGTTTCTTCGTTGTCATCGAAGGCGGCGGCGACGGAATCCGAGTTGGCGCCTGCAGTGGCGCTGACGATGCGGATCGGCGTGCGGGTGGGTGTCACGGAATCTCCGGCAGGTGTAGGGCCGCGCTCGAGGCGGGATTTCAAACCTTCGTCCGGCAGGGTTTTACTCAAGCCATCGATGGTGGGAAATGCGGTGGAGGTGAGTTTGATTTCCGCGGATTTGAGCCCAGGAGTGTTTGCTTTCAAAACGATTTCTCCAGCTTGCGTAGAGGTGCGGATGGCAATGCGGTTGATGCCGCACTCGACCGGAAGTTCTTTTGATAGAATGCCGTTGTCGATGACTTGAGCGATGCCGCCGCGCCATTCGGCAGGGCCTTGGAGATCGAAGGTGATCGGATTCAATGCGAGCGGGCAACGTTGGCCGTTTGCATCGACGACTTCCACATCGACAAGGGCGATGTCCGCGCCATCGGCTTTCAGGCCTTGCGGGGCGGTGTGCGGAGTGAGTTTGATGGAAACCGGTTCGCCGACGGTTTTGATGTTCATCTGGCAGATTTGCTTGCCGCTTGCGTCGTAGCCGATGGCTTTGATTTCTCCTGCTTCAAAGGAAATGGAAGGCCAAGTGTAGAGGAAACGGCTGCTTTGTTCGCCGAAGCCGCGGGATTTTCCGTTGATGAAAAGCTCGACTTTCTCGGCGGAGGAAACGGCGTAGATCGGTTTCTTGACGTTCGCTTCGTAGTTCCAGTGGCCGATGAGGTGGACGCGTGTTTTTTCAACATCCACCCAGCCATCCCACATGACTTGGTGGGCGTAGA
>JASGGK010000012.1:0-88322 GCA_047605125.1 Luteolibacter sp. | reverse complement strand
CACGCTCCAGAGCACTCCGGCGGCGGCGCAGGCTTGGCCCCGCAATTTCCGGGCTCCGTCTTTTCTTTTCACGGAAAAGCGGTCCCGGCATGCCTCGAACACACCATTGACGAATTCCTTGCCGCCGATCACCGCTCCGTCCGTGAAATAGCGCACCCGGCGCCTCATCATCGCGGCCACGCCCGGTGCGGGCAAAAACTCTCCCTTGCTCTCGTGCGAGCCTTGTTTCGCGGAGGAAAATTTCCCGCGCTTCCGCTCAAGAGCCATGCCCATCAGTTGACGGTATTCTTTGGAAACCTCCTGCCATTTTTCGGCATCATAGCCGGTTCCTTCATCGCTCAGGCACGCCCGCACCAAGCCTTCGCGGGCCTTTTTACCGTTGCCTTTCTTCCCTCCGCCCATCGCTTCGCCGTAGCCGCACCAACGGTAATCCGCCGGATCGGAAACAATACCCGCACGCACGGGATTCAAATCGATGTAAGCCGCCATCGTTCTCGCCGCGATCCCGCTTTCCACGATCACGCTCTTGAAACGGTCCTCCCACAAACGCCCTTTCCGCTTGTGTCTCCCGTTGAACCACTGCGTGAAACGTTGGAGGAGACCTTTCATGAACTGCGTCAGGTCATTCATCCGGTAAGTGAAACGGGAGAAAATTTCCGCCACCCGCGGCTCCGCGCCCTCCGCCCGAGCTTCAGTCAATTCCGCCGCCACTCCGGCCACGAACGCCTCACTGTAGAGGGCGGAAAGACGTTTCAGGAACACTTCATCCGAAATCCCTTCCGGCGGTTTCGGCGGCACTTCCAGTAAAAGGTGGAAGTGGTTGCTCATCAAACAATAAGACGCGATCCGGCAACCCGAAAAATTCTCATACATCCGCATGAAGGTACGGAATTTTTCCTTTTCCTCGTCGCCGAACACGAACCGCCGTTCCACCACCCGTCCGATGCAGTGGTAGAATACGGGCTTCTCCTGCGAATCCTTCCAAGTGACGAGCCAACGCGCTTTTCTCATGCGGGGAAGGTAAGGAAAAGGGAATACACAGGGCAAGCAGATTCTTATAAAAAGACTGTCCCTTTCTACTTGCTCATCAGACAATAAGACGCGATCCGGCAGCCGGAGAAATTCTCATACATCCGCATGAAGGTGCGGAATTTCTCCTTTTCCTCGTCGCCGAACACGAACCGCCGTTCCACCACCCGCCCGATGCAGTGGTAGAATACGGGCTTCTCCTGCGAATCCTTCCAAGTGACAAGCCAACGCGCCTTTCTCATGAGAAGAAAATAAGAAAAAGGGAATACGCAGGGCAAGCGGATTCTTACAAAAGGACTGTCCCTTTCTACTTCTGGCTTGCGAGGCGGGGCAATTCCTCGTGTGTTTCTTCCAGCCACTGTCGCGATCCCTCCCGGCCTTCCGCTTCGATGCGTTGTTTGAAATCCCAAATGGTTTTGGCATCCGGTGCTTGATCATTTAGGCAAAGATATATTTATCATCCCGCGACCCTTTGGTATTATCCATTTTTTAACAACAACCCCCTCATTATCACTTTCCATTTTGATCACAAAAACGCACGCGAATTCAACCGGCTAGCGCAACCGGCAGGGTTGGTAAATAGGCCAGGGGCTGTAGAAGCTTCCGGTTCAACGACCAAGCCGAACTCAAAATGTCCGCCTACAGCCGCCTGACCTACGAAAAACGCCACACCATCGAAGCCATGATCCGCAAGGGTTCTTCTCCCCCGAAGATTGCAGCGGCCATTGGCGTTTGCGATACGACGGTTTCCCGCGAACTCCGCCGTAACGGAATGGACCGGGACAACTACTCCGCCACCGCCGCCGAAGAACACGCGGAGTCCCGCCGCCGGAGATCCGGCTCCCCCATCTCTCCCGAACTCCGGGCCGAAGCAGTAGAAAGGGACAGTCCTTTTGTAAGAAGTCTGCTTGCCTATTGAGTTTGTTGCTCGGTAGACTCCCCTCATGAGAAAGGCGCGTTGGCTTGTCACTTGGAAGGATTCGCAGGAGAAGCCCGTATTCTACCACTGCATCGGACGGGTGGTGGAACGGCGGTTCGTGTTCGGCGACGAGGAAAAGGAAAAATTCCGTACCTTCATGCGGATGTATGAGAATTTTTCGGGTTGCCGGATCGCGTCTTATTGTTTGATGAGCAACCACTTCCACCTTTTACTGGAAGTGCCGCCGAAACCGCCGGAAGGGATTTCGGATGAAGTGTTCCTGAAACGTCTTTCCGCCCTCTACAGTGAGGCGTTCGTGGCCGGAGTGGCGGCGGAATTGACTGAAGCTCGGGCGGAGGGCGCGGAGCCGCGGGTGGCGGAAATTTTCTCCCGTTTCACTTACCGGATGAATGACCTGACGCAGTTCATGAAAGGTCTCCTCCAACGTTTCACGCAGTGGTTCAACGGGAGACACAAGCGGAAAGGGCGTTTGTGGGAGGACCGTTTCAAGAGCGTGATCGTGGAAAGCGGGATCGCGGCGAGAACGATGGCGGCTTACATCGATTTGAATCCCGTGCGTGCGGGTATTGTTTCCGATCCGGCGGATTACCGTTGGTGCGGCTACGGCGAAGCGATGGGCGGAGGGAAGAAAGGCAACGGTAAAAAGGCCCGCGAAGGCTTGGTGCGGGCGTGCCTGAGCGATGAAGGAACCGGCTATGATGCCGAAAAATGGCAGGAGGTTTCCAAAGAATACCGTCAACTGATGGGCATGGCTCTTGAGCGGAAGCGCGGGAAATTTTCCTCCGCGAAACAAGGCTCGCACGAGAGCAAGGGAGAGTTTTTGCCCGCACCGGGCGTGGCCGCGATGATGAGGCGCCGGGTGCGCTATTTCACGGACGGAGCGGTGATCGGCGGCAAGGAATTCGTCAATGGTGTGTTCGAGGCATGCCGGGACCGCTTTTCCGTGAAAAGAAAAGACGGAGCCCGGAAATTGCGGGGCCAAGCCTGCGCCGCCGCCGGAGTGCTCTGGAGCGTGCGGGATTTGCGATTGGGGGTGTAGAAGAGGCTCCAATGCCATTGGGCGGTGCGTTTCGTTTGTGCCGAAGCCATGGGAATCGTATCGTTGGAATTTCTGAAAGATTTCTCGCCAAGTTCGGCTCCGTTTCCGCTCATATAGACTGAGGGAACATTTGTTTCCGGAATTGTGACTTTATCTCCGCCAGGGTTGTCTAAACGGTCGTAAGATAACTGATGCGGCTCTTCCTGACCTGGGAGCCGCAGACCAAGGTCATCTGTGGTCAATACCTGTTCTTTCCCCCGGAAGGTTAAAGCCAATGCCGCCGCTCCGGGATGTCATTTCGGAGCGGCGTTTTGTTATGATGATGTTCCCTCGCGGAGGCTCGGGGATCATGGAAATTCTTAAATGCGGGAAGTCTGTCGTTAAGAACCCTTCTAATAATCGCCCGTCATCGGCGAGTCCCGGCTGATTTCGATTCCCGCACGTTCCAATTGTGCGTCGAGCCCATCGAGAACACGAAGAAATCCTTCTCCCCATTGCTGTTTTTCCCAGGTGGGGGAAGCGAGATCGAGCAGATGGGCGATGGTTTCCTCGTTTAAAAAAGCCTCCAGCCCGTAGCCGGGCATCAACGCGGATTCGTGCCGGGAGGGATCGAGCACAATGAGAATGCTGCGGTTGTCATTTCCGCGCAGGTTGTCTCCGGCGAACGCGGCGGCATTGAACAGCCAGAAAACGTGCATGGAGAACGGATGTTCGGCGGGGAACTGGTGCATCACGAGCTGGAGATGCAGTTCGGGAAAGCGGAATTCGATTTCCTGAATCCGGCGCTTCAGTTTCGCCTGATGTGGGGCGCTCAAAAGTCGTGTGGTGTCCGCCACCTTCGCGGCCAGACGCGGCAGCGCGCCTTCCAGAGAGCAGGTGCGGGGAAATGAAAGCCGGCAGGTCGGGCATTCCTCGGCATCCGCCGTTGGTAAAAGTAACTGGCAGTAAGGACAACGCATTACGGGGAGGATTACGTCAGCCGCTGGATTTCTGACAGCTTAAATTGCGGAATCGCGGAGAAGAGGGGAAATGTCTCGGGCGGAGCCGGTGGGGACACCGGCGCTCCATTCGTTGCCTGCTTTTTCCATCAACCATCCGCCTCTTAGAAGCTGTCTGAAAATTCCCACCGCTCCGCCGCATGATGGGGCGATGAAGAAATTTAAACCGCAGATGAACGAAAATGAACGCAGATGGAAGAAGGGATTTTACGAAATTAGAAGATCTCTTTTATCTGCGTCCATCCTGTTTATCTGTGGTTAAAGAGATTTTTCAGACAGCCTCTTAAGCGCACTTCGGGCAGGTGCCGAAGAATTCCAGCTCGTGATAGAGGTTCCTGAAGCCGGTTTTCTCGCGGATTTCATCTTCAAGATGATGCACCGGGCAAGGCGCCTGGATCGCTTCGATGCTGCCGCAGCCGGTGCAGATCAGGTAATCGCTGTGTTTTCCGGGGACGAGCAGCGTGAAATACGCGGCGCGCTCGTGAAGTCCGAGGCGGCGCACGATTCCATGCTCCGCGAGCCGTTGCAAAAGCCGGAAAACCGTGGCTTTGTCGCATTGATCCGCGAGCCGCTCGGAACCGGCGAGCTCGGAAAGGGTCATCGGGCGGTCGTTTTCCAGCAGGGTCGAGATCAATTCCTCCAAGGCCTTGGTGCGTCGCAAGCCGGACTGGCGACAGAGGTCGATGGTGCTTTGGACGATGGGATTCATGCGGGGAATGAAAGCAGGCTAATGGAGCAATGGGTTTTGGAAATCGGAAAAATTAAAACAGGCCGGGCTGGAGGTCATCGGCGCGGGGAGGGGGAGGTGGCGCGCCGATTTTTTCGTAGGCGGCGGGGAGGGCGGTGCGGCCGCGCGGGGTGCGTTTGACGAAACCTTGCATGATGAGGAATGGCTCGTGGACTTCTTCAAGCGTTGAGGCGTCTTCGCCGATGGCTACGGCGAGCGAACTGAGGCCGACCGGGCCGCCGTTGAATTTATAAATGAGTGCTTCGAGCAGGCGCTTGTCCATTTCGTCGAGGCCGTCGGAATCGATCTCGATCATCGCGAGCGCGGCGTCGGCGATTTTCCCGTCGATGTGGCCGGCGCCGCGGACCTGGGCGTAATCGCGCACCCAGCGGAGCAGGGCATTGGCGACGCGCGGAGTGCCACGCGAGCGGGAGGCGACTTCGAGCGCGCCGGATTTTTCGATGGAAACGTCGAGCAAGCCCGCCGAACGCTCGATGATTTGGGCGAGTTCGGATTGGCTGTAATAATCGAGCCGATTGGCCAGACCAAAGCGCGAGCGCAGCGGAGCGGTCAGCATGCCGGAGCGGGTGGTCGCGCCGACGAGGGTGAAACGCGGGAGGTTGAGCTGGATCGAGCGGGCGGACGGGCCGGAATCGATGATGATATCCAGCCGGAAATCTTCCATCGCCGGATAAAGATATTCTTCGATCGCGGGATGGAGACGGTGGATTTCATCGATGAAAAGCACGTCGCCTTTCTGGATGTTGGTGAGAATGCCGGCGAGATCTCCGGCTTTTTCGATCTGGGGGCCGGATGTGGTATGCAGCTGGGTGCCGGCGGCTTTTGCAATCAGATTGGCCAAGGTGGTCTTGCCGAGGCCGGGCGGACCGGAAAGCAGGACGTGGTCGAGCACGTCACCGCGTTGTCTGGCGGCTTCCAGCATGAGAAGCAGGCGGTCTTTGACCTTTTCCTGGCCGATGAATTCGGAAAACGCCGGGGGTCTCAGGGAGACATCGAAGGCCGTGGAGGGGGCCGTGGTGGTTTGCTGGTAAAAATTTTCGGACATCGGGCTGCGGGGCGAGACTATTCGGAGAAACGACAAAAGTTAAGAGGGAAGACGCTGAGGGGATTTTTTCAGCGCGACTTGATGCTTCTCAGTGCGCGAGGAATGCTCCATGACTTGAAGCATGCGATTTTTGGATGTGCTGCTGATTTTGGGGATTCTGAATAGCGGTGTTTTGCTGTTCGTTTGGATTTATTTGGCGAAAATTTCCGGAAAAGTCGCAAAAATTGAATGCTTGATGAGTGCTCGTCCGCCGGAAGAAGGGGGAGGAGTGGGGGGGACGATTCTTTCCGTGAACGAGCCAAGTGTCTTTGAGGAGTTCCTGAAGGAAGATCCCCAGCGTCTTTTGTTGTCCAAGAGCGAGCAATCCGCTGCCTATCGCCGATGGAGAAGGGAAAATGGGATGACTTGGTCAAAATAGTCAGGATTTTTCCATAGCGCTCAAGTCACAGGATTTTTCTACAAATTCACGTTTTTCGCATTGCAAGGTGAGGTGGGGTGTTCATGCTGTGCGCCGCCCTGACTCACCTTGATGGCTAGCCAGAAGCAACGCTTGTGAAAAATTTCACAAGCCTACAACCTCTCCGCACCGCACCGCCCCTCCCATGGCAAACTTTTTCCCACGCTGGACCAACTTGCTGCCCCTTAAGATCGCTTTTTGCGCCGGTATGACGGCAGCAGGCGTGGCCTTGGCATTTGCTTACTATGCGACTCCGAAGGCCCAGGTGGTCGGATATCAACCCACGCAGCCGATTCCGTTTTCGCACAAGATCCACGTGGATCAGCTCGGTTTGGATTGTCGCTACTGCCATTCCTTCGTCGATGTTTCCGGTCACTCCAACGTGCCGACCGGCAATACTTGCTGGAACTGCCACCAGCACGTGCAGAAGGATAGTCCGAAACTCGCCCCGCTGCACCGCCAGATGGACGTTAATTATCCGGGATATGACGGCAAGCCGATCGAATGGGTCCGCATCCACACCGCGCCGGATTATGTTTACTTCAACCACTCCGCTCACGTGAACCGGGGTATTTCCTGTCAGACCTGCCACGGCGATGTGGACAAAATGGAGGTCGTTTATCAGGTGAATTCGCTTTCCATGGGCTGGTGCGTGGATTGCCACAACGCTCCGGAGAAAAACCTCCGTCCGCTGGAAGAGGTTTACAATTTCAAGTATGACCCGGCGAAATACATCGCTTCCCACCCCGAACTTGGTGTGAAAACCACCGAGGGCCTCGGTCTGAAGCTCAAGGAGGAGTTCCAGGTCAATCCGAAGATCGGCTGCACCACTTGCCACCGTTGATTCATCCGCCTTTTCTTTTTCCCCAATTTTCTCTTAGTCCAACATGAGCAAGCGTATCTGGCATCATCCCGAAGCATCCGCCGACGCAACCACCGTTGCCTGGCGCAGTGTGGGGCAGCTTGAAGACACTCCCGAGTTCCGCCAATGGCTGGAGCGCGAGTTTCCTCAAGGAGCGGCAGAAATGACGAGTCAAGGTGATCTTGATACTTCACGCCGTTCTTTCCTCAAGCTGATGGGTGCGTCCACCGCGCTTGCCGGTTTCGGCATGGCGTCCTGCCGCCGTCCTGAGTCCTACATCGTGCCTTACACCAAGGCTCCGGAGTGGGTGATTCCAGGTAAGGCGACTTATTACGCTTCCTCCATGCCGCGTGCCGGTGGCGCGACGCCGCTGGTGGTGACGACATACGAGGGGCGCCCGACCAAGCTGGCCCCCAACTCGCTTCATCCGGACTTCGACGGCACCGATGCCTTCGTCCAAGCTTCCGTTCTTGATCTCTACTCCGTTTCCCGTTCCCGCCAATTCCTCAAGGGCGGCAAAAAGGGTGACCGCAAGGAGTTCGAAGCGCTGCTCTCCGGTCTTGCCAAGGATTCCTCCGCGAAAATCGGCTTCCTTTTCGGCGCGGATGACAGCCCGACCCGCAACCGTCTCGTCAAGGATCTGAAAGCGAAGTTCGGCTCCGCCAGGTTCTATCAATACGAAGCGCTCACCGGCGAAAGCGTGCTCGCGGAAGGTGTGAAAACCGTCGTCGATTTCGCCAAAGCGGACCGCATTCTTTCCTTCGATTGCGATTTCACCGCTCTCGATTCCCAAGGTCCGGTCGCCGCGTTCTACGATCGCCGCAAGCCGGAAGGGAAAACCTACTCCAACAAGGCGGATGCGTCTTCCATGAACCGTCTTTACGTGGTGGAAGCCGCCTACTCGCTCACCGGCGGTATGGCGGATCACCGCCTCCGCGTTTCCGCCAGCCGGACGCTTCCGATCGCCGCCCAAATCGCCCGCGAACTCGGTGTCAGCTCCACCCTTGCCGCCGGTATCGCTCCGATCACGGATGCCAAGCATCTGAGCTGGATCAAAGGTCTTGTGGAAGACCTCAAAGCCCATGCCGGAAAATCCGTCGTCCTCGCCGGAAGCCGTCTCCCGGCCGCCGTTCAACACCTTGCTCTCGCGATCAACCTTGCCCTCGGCAATGTTGGTGCAGGCAAACCACTCGCCGGTCTTCAAACCGAAAACGTCGGCTACGGTTCCCTCGCGGATCTGAAATCGGACATCGATTCTGCTGCTGTCGAAACGTTGTTCCTCTTCACTCCATCGAACCCATTGTTCGACGCCCCGGCCGATCTCAAATTCGGTGAATCCTTCGCCAAACTGAAAAACAGCATCCACCTCGGAAGCCGCACGGATGCGACCGCTTACGGTTCCACCTGGCACGTTCCGGCCGCCCATTACCTCGAGTCCTGGGGTGATGCTTTCAGCACGCGCGGCACCTACACCGTGGTGCAGCCGATGATTCTGCCGCTCTATCCGGATTGCGTTTCCGAACTGGAACTCCTTCTCGCCCTGCTCGATGCCGAAGGCAAACTGATCAACGGCGAAGGCGAAAAAGGCGCCGCCACTCCGGCCTACGACGCGGTTCGCAAGACCTTCAGCGCCCTTGCCGGTGACACCGAAGCGGCGTGGAAGAAACTTCTCCGCGATGGTTTCCTTGAAAAATCCGCTTATCCGGAAGCTGCTCCAACTCTCGCCGGCCGTGCGGCGACCGACATCGCCGCCGCCAAAACCACCGAGGCGAGCATCACCAATCTCGACGTCATTTTCGCCACCGACGCTTCCATTTTCGATGGCCGCTGGATCGACAACGGCTGGTTGCAGGAAGCTCCCGATCCGATCTCAAAAATCACTTGGGACAATGCCGCGCTCGTCGCTCCGCAAACCGCCAAGGATCTCGGGATCTACGACCAGATCATCGCGCTTGAGCCGGTCAGCGAAGTGACCGGCCTGAAAACCGCCGCCCGCTACCCGGACGACGAAGGCGAACACCGCACCGCTCCGATCATCAAGCTGGAAGTCAACGGGCAGGTTCTGGAAGTCCCGGTCCTCATCTCTTTCGGCCAAGCGGAAAATACCATTATCATCCCGCTCGGCTACGGCCAGGGCTTCGACAAGGAAGATCCCCTCAAGCGCGATACGAAAAACTCGCACCACGTCGGCCTCGTCGGCGTGAACCGCGGTTTCAACGCTTATCCGCTCCGCACCGCCGCCACCGCTTACTACGCCACCGGCGGCAAGGTGACGACCACCAGCGTTCGCTATCCGGTTGCGCTCGTGCAGGAACACAGCTCGATGTATGGCCGCGCGCTCGCCCGCGAAATCTCCACCCAAACGGATGATCACAAGGGTAACTTCGACGCTCAGTTGTCCAACGTCAAGAAGCAGGGCAACGACTCCCACGCCCCGGAAAACATTTCCCTCTACAAGCAGGAAGATCGCAAGGGCAAGCCGCTCCTCAGCGATCCGCTCCATCAATGGGCGATGACGGTGGACCTTTCCGCCTGCTCCGGTTGTAACGCTTGCTTGGTCGCCTGCCAGGCTGAAAACAACATCCCGATCGTTGGCAAGAAGCAAGTGGCCATGGGCCGCGAGATGCACTGGGTCCGCATGGACCGCTACTACGCCCAACAGAAGGACAACGATTTCGACCCCGGAAACCCGGCGCTCATCACGCAGCCCGTTTCCTGCGTGCAGTGCGAAGCCGCTCCATGCGAAACCGTCTGCCCGGTCAATGCCACCGTCCACACCGAAGACGGCCTCAACGCGATGGCCTACAACCGCTGCATCGGCACCCGCTATTGCGCGAACAACTGCCCTTACAAGGCCCGTCGTTTCAACTTCTTCGACTACAACAAGCGCAACCCGCTCATCGAACACAACCTCTACAAAGGTCCGTTCGGTGAAAAACAGGTCGGCGAGCCAGCCCACCTTCAGAAGAACCCGAACGTCACCGTCCGCATGCGCGGTGTCATGGAAAAATGCACTTACTGCGTGCAGCGCCTCAAAGACGCGGTCATCCGCCAGAAGCGCAACCAGAAGCAGGAGGTCCTCGCCTCCGGCAAGCTTTCCCCGCAAGTCCAGATTTCCGAAAAAACACTCCGCGTCACCGAGCACGAGCTCAAGGTCGCTTGCCAGGAAGCCTGCTCCGCGGACGCCATCACCTTCGGCAACTTGCTCGATAAAGGCAGCCAGCTCGACCGTTCCAAGAATCTAGAGCGCAGATATGACCTGCTCAACTACATCGGCACGCGTCCACGCACCAGCTATCTGGCCAGGGTGAAGAACCCGAATCCAGCCATGCCGGATGCCAAGTTCATCGGCAAGGCCACCATCGACATGGTCTGATTTCCGCTCACGCACCTTATTTCCCAACCTCGCATTTCACCACTCATGGCTTCCACCACCCATCACGCTCCGGAGACCCACACGGGTCCGAAACTCCCGGTGCTTGAGCGCGAAAAGCTCATCCTCAACGGTCGTTCCTATCACTGGATCACCGACCGGATTTGCAGTGTCGTCGAAAACAAGCAGCCTTTCCTCTGGTGGCTGCTCTTCATCCCGTCCGCGATCATCGCACTGATCGGGGTGGTCGGCGGTCTGACTTACCTCGTTTCCACCGGTGTCGGTGTCTGGGGGATGACCAACCGCGTGTTCTGGGGCTGGGACATTACGAACTTCGTGTTCTGGATCGGTATCGGTCACGCCGGAACCCTGATTTCCGCGGTGCTTTTCCTCACCCGGCAAAACTGGCGGACTTCCATTAACCGCGCGGCGGAAGCGATGACGATCTTCGCGGTGTGTTGTGCCGGTATTTTCCCGGCTTTCCACATCGGCCGTTTTTGGTTCGCCTGGTTCCTCGCTCCCGTGCCGAACGCGAACGGCATCTGGCAGAACTTCAAGTCGCCGCTGCTGTGGGACGTGTTCGCCGTTTCCACCTACTTCACCGCTTCCCTGATTTTCTGGTATCTCGGCATGGTGCCGGACCTCGCGACCATCCGCGATCGTTGCAAACCCGGCCTCCGCAAGCTCCTTTACGGGATTTTCTCCCTCGGCTGGCGCGGTGGTAACCGTCAATGGAGCCACTACGAAATGGCTTACCTCCTTCTGGCCGCTCTTTCCACTCCGCTCGTGCTTTCCGTGCACTCCGTCGTGTCCTTCGACTTCGCGACTTCCGTGGTCCCCGGCTGGCACACCACGATTTTCCCTCCTTACTTCGTCGCCGGTGCGATTTTCGGCGGCTTCGCGATGGTGCTTACCATCATGATCCCCGCCCGCTTCATCTACGGTCTGCACGACATGATCACGATGAAACATATCGATAACATGGCGAAGATCATCCTGCTCACCGGCACGATCGTCGGCTACGCCTACCTGATGGAGCTGTTCGTCGCCTTCTACTCCGGCGCGATCTACGAAATGGATGCCTTCAAATTCCGGATCGCCGGTCCTTACTGGTGGGCCTACGCCGCGATGATGTCGCTCAACGTGCTTTCCCCGCAGGTGTTCTGGTTCAAATGGTGCCGCGAAAACCTTTGGGTCATCATGGCGGTTTCGATGTGCGTGAACGTCGGCATGTGGTTCGAGCGTTTCGTGATCATCTGCACCACGCTCGCACGGATGTTCCTGCCGGGGGACTGGAAAACCTACAGCCCGTCCGGCGTCGAACAAATGATCTTTGTCGGCACGATCGGCATGTTCCTCGCTCTGTTCCTTCTCTTCCTCCGCTTCCTTCCCTGCATCAACATCGCGGAAGTGAAATGGACCCTGCTGGAATCCGATCCGCACTTCGACGATCACCACGATCATCCGGACCACGGCACGGAAACCGTCGCCGCCTACCAACACGAGTTGGTCTCCTCCAAATAACTTTTAAACTGAAACTCAACCCTTAAAAGTGAGCACTACTCGTAAACGCGTTTACGGCTATCTGGCCGAGTTCAAAAGCGCCTCCGCCCTCTACAAGGCCGCGGAAAAAGTCCGTGACGCCGGATTCACCAAGTGGGATTGCTACTCTCCTTATCCGATCCACGGTCTGGATGCGGCGATGGGCATGAAACGCTCGATCCTGCCATGGTTCGTCTTCTGCGGCGGCATCACCGGCACCGCGACCGCTTACACCCTCGCTTACATGACCCAGGTGGTGATTTACCCGACGGTGGTGCAGGCGAAGCCCGTGAACATGTTCACCGTTCCGGCGTTCTTCCCGATCATGTTCGAGCTTACGATTTTGTTCTCGGTGCTCACCGTGCTTTTCGGCGTGCTCGCCCTGATGCAACTGCCGCGCCTGAACCACCCGCTTTTCGCCAGCCGCCAATTCGCACGCGCTACCGACGACGGGTTCTTCATCGCCATCGAAGCCCGCGATTTGAAATTCAATCCTACGGGAACCAGTGAACTGCTTTCCAGCATCGGCGGCAGCAACGTCGAACTCGTCGAAGAAGAAGACTGAAACCGGAAAACCGAAATCTTAAATCTCTTAATTCCACCCTCTCGATGCGCTACTTCTTCCTCGTTTACGCACTCATTGCGTTGATCGTCGTCGGGATCTTCGGATTCCGCGGCCAACATCACACCAAGCCGCCGATCCGGATTTTTCCGGATATGGATGAGCAGGACAAACTCAAGTATCAGAAACCGGATCCGTTCTTCGCCGATGGCCACGGTTCCCGTCTTCCCGTCACCGGTACCCAGCCTCGTGGTTTCAACCCGGAAGGCGCTCGTGAAATCGGCGGCATCCCTGAATACGAATTCGGCGGCCAGCCAACCTACTACTACACCGGCCACGTCGGTGATTACTTCGGCAGCGGCATGCCCGAGGAACTCAGCCTGACAGAGCAAAACAGCGAAGCCTTCATCAAGCGCGGCCAGGAGCGATTCGGCATCTACTGCGCGGTTTGCCACGGCAAGAGCGGTGACGGCCAGGGCATCACCAGTCATTACGGCGTGCCGGGCATCGCCAACCTCCAGATGGACGCCTACGGCAGCAAAACCTATCCGGACGGCCGCATTTTCGAAGTCATCACCCACGGCAAAGGTAACATGAGTGGCTACGGCTACAACATTCCGGTGCGGGATCGCTGGGCGATCATCGCATACGTCCGCACCCTCCAGGCCGCCAAGGCCAGCGCCACTCCGGTCAAATAACTTTTTCTGAACCAGTCTGATGTCCCACCACGTCACATCCGCCGACATTGCCATCAATGGCGATCACCTCGACCCTGCGAAGACGTCGAAGATCAAAACCGTTTCCCTTGCTGTGGCTGCCATTGGCACGCTGATCAGCGTTTACCTGTTGTTCTTCGCACCGGAAAAAATCCGCGGCAGCTTCGCCTACTCCTGGGTTTTCGCCTTCTATTTCTTCCTCACGCTTTCCATCGGAGGCTGTTTCTGGACGTTGCTCCATAACGTCTCGAACTCGGGGTGGGGGACTTCCGTTCGCCGGACCTTTGAAAACCTCGGCTCCACTTACCCGTGGATGTTCCTTTTCGGCATCCCGCTGCTTTTCCCGCAAGTGCAGCAATACCTTTACGAATGGATGAACATCCACCGTGAAGGGTCTCTTGCGATCTTCGGACATGGTGATGTGAAAGAGCACCTTCACCACGTCGATCACCTGCTTTATAACAAGCATTGGTACATGAACCTTCCGTTCTGGTATGGACGCATGGCTTTCTTCTTCGTCGGTCTCAGCCTGACCATTTTCGGTCTGCGCAAGCTTTCGACAAATCAGGACACCGATCCGAATCCCGGCGTGAAGCGCCTTCTCAAAGCACGTTTCCACTCCACCTACACCCTGATCATTTTCGCCCTTACGATCACCTTCACCGGTTTCGACTTCATGATGGGCCTCGACTACAAGTGGTTCTCCACCATGTGGGGGGTTTACCTCTTCGCGGGTGCCGCCCTGAACTCGATGGCGGTGATCATTCTCGTCAACACCTGGCTCAAGAGCATGGGCCACCTCAAGCACGTGACCACCGGCGAGCACTTCCACATCAAGGGCAAGCTGCTCTTCGCCTTCACCACCTTCTGGGCCTACGTCACCTTCGCCCAATACTTCCTCATCTGGTATGCGGGCATCACGGAAGAAACTTCCTACTTCCTGATCCGGAACACCGGAAACTGGAACATCGCCATGATCGTCCTCGTCTTCGGCCACTTCGTGGTGCCGTTCGTGATCCTTCTCCAAGCCTGGCTTAAGAAAAATCCGAAATCCCTCTCGATCGTCGCCGCCTACACCTTGGCGATGCACGTGCTCGACCACTACCTGATCACCATCCCCGAGCGCGGCATTTCCCTCGGCAACATCAAGCCGGAAGTCTTCGGCCCGATCCAGGTTTCCATCCCCGGTGCCTTCTGGGGTGACATCCTCGCCTTCGTCACCATCGGTGCCGCTTTCATCTTCTTCCTCGTCCGCGCCCTTGGCCAGCACTCGCTCTATCCAAACCGCGACCCGCGCATCCTCGAATCCGCCAACGTTTCGAACTGATCCCCTGATTTCCCCATTTTCCCATGGAACCTTCCCGCGACAATCCTCTTTTCCGCTTCAGCACTTTCTGGCTGGCGGTTGGTATTTTCCTGATCTTCGCCGTGCTTCTGGGCGTGGTCTATTTGGTTACTCCAAACAGAACCACGGATCTCGAAGCCGAAGCCGCCAAGGGCCGCTACGAAATCAAAGCCAAAGTCGACGCCGCCGAGGCAGCCAGCCTTCCGGCGGAAGCCATCGCTGCGGCGATCCCGCAAGTGGCCAAGGAAATCGTCTCCAGCAAGCCCGTTGCCGTCGAAACTCCGCAACAAGTGGTTCCCGGTTCCCCAACCGCTTTGAAAAACGCTCCGGCTGCCGCTCCGGCACCTGAAGCCGCCCCTGCGGCACCCGCACCGGAAGAAACACCGGCTCCGGCACCTGCTCCCGAGGCCGCACCGGAATCCAAACCCGCTGAAACTCCCGCCGCTCCGGCACCGGCAGCTCCTGAGGCAGCTCCGGAAACTTCCTTGAACGAAGTGCCCGACCCCGCCGTGATGGAACTCGGCCGCGCCCAGTTTCTTCTCTGCGCCGCCTGCCACGGCCAAGCCGGCCAAGGCGCTCTCGCTCCGGCACTCGCCGGTTCCGAATGGGTGACCGGTCCGGTGGAAAACGTGATCCGCATCCAGCTTCGCGGCCTCACCGGCCCGATCAAAGTCAAAGGAGTCGAACACAACGTCGCGGGCGGAATGCAGCCGATGGCTTACCAGAGCGACGAGCAGATCGCCGCTGTTCTTACCTACACTCGTAACAGCTTTGGCAACAAGGCATCTTCCGTGAAGCCCGCCCAAGTGGCGGCCCTTCGCACCGAGGTGGGCAAGCCGATGCTTACCGCCGATGAACTGATCCTGCCTTAATCGCCTCGCACGCAATCCATTTTCCCAAGCCGATGTCATCCGCCACTTCATCCACTCCCGATCAGGACGCATTGCTCCGTGCCTCCATTGACCGCTCGTTGCGTCATCCTGTGATGTTTTTCATGACCAGTGGTGCTGCCTGGTTGGCGGTTTCCATTCTTTTGGGTGTGATCTCCTCCGCAAAGGTCCACAGCCCGCATTTCTTGGATGGCTGTGCCTGGCTGACCTACGGTCGGGTTTTCCCGGCTCACATCAGTGCTTTGGTTTACGGCTGGGGCTTCCAGGCAGCGTTTGCGATCATCATCTGGCTCATGGCCCGTCTGTCCCGGCAGGAATGCCGCAATGCCGGAACGATCCTCGCTGCAGGCCACGTTTGGAACCTCGCGATCAGCCTCGGTTTGATCGGCATTCTTTCGGGTAATAGCACCGGCAAGCCTTGGATGGAATTTCCGGTTTTTGTCTGGCCCGTGCTTCTCGCCAGCTACATCGTGATTGTGGTGCCTTCCTTCATCCAGTTCCGCGTCCGCGGCGAAGGCCACGTTTATATTTCCCAATGGTATATCCTAGCGGCGTTGATCTGGTTCCCTTGGGTTTTCCTGACCGCAAACCTGCTGGTGAACTGTTTTCCCGGCCACCCGGTGATGGGTGCGGGCATCGCGGCATGGTTTAAATCCAGCTTGATTTATCTCTTCTTCCTGCCGGTCGGTCTTGGCGCTGCTTACTACCTCGCCCCGAAGGTCAGCGGCCGTCCGATCCACAGCTATTCTCTGGCCAAACTCGGTTTCTGGTCCCTTGCCATCATCGCTCCATGGGCGGGGATGCAAAAACTCACCGGCGCGCCGATCCCATACTTCCTTCCCTATATCGGCGCTGCTGCCACGGTTATGATTTTCATCCCGGCTGCCTGCGCCGCAGCGAACATCCTCCGCACGGCTTTCTTCTCGAAAGAAGCGGTTGCCGAGAGCCCGTCGCTCCGTTTCAGTATCGCGGGCATCATCAGCCTCGTCGTTCTCGGTGGCGCTTCGGTGTTGCTGAACCTTCCGGGTTCTTCGCTCCGTCTGACCCAATTCTCGCTTGCCGGTTACGGTTTCGATATTCTCGCGCTTTACGCGTTCTTCAGCTTTGTGATGTTCGGGGCGATCTACTTCATCGTTCCCCGCATCACCCGTCGTGAGTGGCTTTCCCGCCGCCTGATCACGATGCATTTCTTCTTCTCGATCTACGGGATCATGGCCGTCGCCTTCGTCGCTCTTTTCGGCGGCCTTCAACAAGGCCTCGCCCAGGAAAACTGGCAGCTTCCTTGGGCAAACGCCATGGACAGCGTCCGTCCTTATGCATGGGCCACCACCATTTCCTGGTGCTTCATCCTGTTTTCCAACGTCTTTTTCTTCCTTCATCTGACTCTGATGTGGCTGCGCCTCGGACGCCGCAGTTCCCATCCGACGCTCCTGATTTCTTCCCATGGTTCCAGCCCGCACGGTGCGGAAGGGGATATCGATAACACCGGTTCCGGCACCGCAGCCGCCCACTAAGGACGTCCAACGATCACATTTCAGCCATTACAATCTGGATTCCATGAATTTACGCTCTTTCATCCTCGGCCTTTCCGCCAGTTTCGGTATCGCCTGGTTGGCCGTCATCGTCATTCCGTATTTCAAAATGCGCAATCTGCCGGCCATTCAGCTGACGGAAGAAACGGATGGGAAAACCGGCACCTTTTATCCGAAGCGCGCGGGCCGCGTGGCCGATGGCGCCTTGGTGTATGCCGAGAACGGTTGCTATCTTTGCCACACTCAGGTCGTCCGCCCCACTTATGCAGGCAACGATCTCTATCGCGGTGACTGGGCAGGTCTGAAAGATGATGGAGACCGTGGTGATACCCGACGCGAAACCAACGCCTTCGATTTCCAATACGAATCTTTCGCCCAGATCGGTGTCGCCCGCATGGGGCCGGATCTTTCCAACGTCGGCCGCCGCGTGGAAGCGATCTACGCCCCGCAGCAAGATCCGGCCCAATGGTTTTACGCCCACCTTTACAATCCGCGTTACCGCCCGCAGTTGCGTAGTTCGTTCTGCCCTTCCTTCCGTTTCCTGTTTGAAGAGCGTGAAATCAAAGGCGCCCGCTCGGTGGACGCCCTGCCATTCGGTGGTTCCGAAACGACCGAACTTCTCCCGACAGCCAAGGCCAAGGCGCTTGTGTCTTACCTGATGTCCCTCAAGAAAGACCAACCGGTTCCGGCGGCCCTGAACTTCGCTCCCGCCAAGAAAGACGGCTGATCCCCCGAATCCCTCCATTTTTTAACTCATCCATCATGTCTTTGCCTAATCAGAAACCGGATCTCGACGACTCGATCAACGTGACCGAGGCCCATGGCCGCTTGGTCCGTGAAGCCGCCGCCGCCGCGCGCGAAAAGAGAATCGGGGATACAGGTCGTGAACCCGTTTCACTCTGGATCTTTGTCGGCTGTGCCGTCGCCCTGCTTGTGGCGGGCGGTATCCTCAGTGCGGGCGGATTTTTCAAATACGGATCTACTTTCAAAGAAGGCTACGTCCGCACTCCGGCTCCGGGAGCGGGGGACAGCGGCCCGAAACCGAAGGAAGCCCTTGCCGCATACAGTGCGAAAGGTGCGAAAATCTACACTTCCAAGTGCATCGGCTGCCATGGCGCGGATGCCAAGGGCGACGGAGCGAACTACCCGTCCCTGATCGGCTCCAAGTGGGTCTTGGGTGAAACCGAGGTGTTTTCCCAAATCTTCCTCAACGGTCTGCAAGGTCCGACCAGTTACGGCCATCCATTCGGCGCGGGTGTCATGCCCTCCCAAGCCGCCGGTCTTACCGCGATGGATGTGGCCGGTCTGATGACTTATCTTCGCAACAACATGGGCAATTCCACGGGAGACATTATCACCGTGGAAATGGGCCAGGCCGCTCTCGATCTTGCCGCCGCCCGCAAGAATCCGGGCACTCCGGTGACCGGGGAAGAACTCATGGCCGATCACAAGAAGAACCTTCCAGGTGCCGTGCTCGATCCGAAGTCTCTCGTCAATCCCGTGACTCTTCAGCCTGCAGCCGCTACCAAGTAAGCGATTCCTATTGCCTTTCCGATACTTTCCCGCCACCCCGAACGACGACTTTTTGACGAATATGAGCGCTCACGCTAATTCACACTCCGGGCACGATGCTCATCATGACGAGCACCACCACAACCCGGGCTTCCTCCAGAAATACGTTTTCTCCACCGATCACAAATGGATCGGTATCCAATATGGGATTACGGCAATGGCATTCCTGCTTTTCGGGTTTTACCTGATGATGGTGATGCGCTGGAGCATCGCTTATCCTCACGAGCCGCTTCCCGAATGGATGAGCTGGATTTTCACCGACGCGTGGAAAGCCCGCTGGCTGCAGGATGGCAAGGTGACGGGGGAAACCTACAACATGTTTGGTGCCATGCACGGCACCATCATGGTGTTCCTCGGCATCGTGCCGCTCGGCTTTGGTGCTTTCGGCAACTACGTGACGCCGCTGCAAATCGGAGCTCCAGACATGGCGTTCCCGAAGCTCAACATGATGAGTTACTGGATTTATCTCGCCGGTGGTCTGGTGATGATCGGTTCTTTCTTCCTTGAATCCGGTGCCGCCAAGTCCGGCTGGACGAATTACTCGCCGCTCGCCGGTTTCGCCGATGGCCAAGTGGTCAACCAATGGCTTGCGGGGCAAACCCAGTGGCTTGCCGGTCTGGTGCTGCTCATCACTTCCTCGCTTCTCGGCTCGGTGAACTTTATCACCACGATCATCAACCTCCGCGCCCGCGGCCTCACCTGGATGCGCATGCCGTTCCTTGTCTGGGCGATGCTCGTCACCGGCTTCCTGCTTCTCCTTGCGTTCCCTCCGCTCGAAGCGGCCGGTATCATGCAGCTCGGAGACCGTGTTTTCCACTCCTCGTTGTTCATGCCGACCGGCCTTTACACCAAGGCGGACGGTCTCGCGAATCTCTCCGGTGGTGGTTCTCCGCTTTTGTTCCAGCATCTTTTCTGGTTCCTCGGCCACCCTGAGGTGTATGTGCTTCTCCTGCCGGCGATCGCTTGCGTGGCGGAAATCATTCCCGTCAATACCCGCAAGCCGCTCTGGGGCTACAAGTCGATGGTCTACTCCGTCCTCGTCCTCGGTTTCCTTTCCTTCATCGTGTGGGCTCACCACATGTATATGACCGGCATGGGTGCTGCGGTTTCCACCTGGTTCCAAACCACCACCACCCTGATTTCCGTGCCTTCGGTGATCATTCTGACGGCCATGATCATTTCCCTCTGGGGTGGTTCCATCCGTTTCACGCCTCCGATGCTGTGGGCGTGCGCCTTCCTGCCGATGTTCGGTATCGGTGGTCTCACCGGTCTTCCGCTGGCCTTCAACCTCGCGGACCTCCACCTGCACGATACCTACTACGTGATCGGCCACTTCCATTATGTGGTGGCTCCGGGGATTCTCTTCGGTCTCTTCGCCGGTGTTTATCACTGGTATCCGAAAATCACCGGTCGCTTCATGAGCTCCAAGCTCGCCCACCTGCACTTCTGGCCGTCTCTGGTCTGCATGAACGTGATTTTCTTCCCGATGCTTGTCCAGGGCATGGCTGGTTTCCACCGCCGCTGGTACAACGGTGGCGACGCCTACCTCTCCAAAGCCGCCGACAGCACCAACGTTTTCGGCAACACCGTCGCCCAACACATCGATCTGAACATCCTGATGTCATGGGGTGCCTGGGCGCTGGCGATCTCCCAGATTCCATTCATCATCAACCTGTTCTTCGCCGGTAAATTCGGCCGCAAGGTGACCAGTGACAATCCATGGGACGCCACTACGCTGGAATGGGCGACTCCGACGCCTCCTGGCCACGGCAACTTTACTTTCGAGCCCGTCGTTTACCGCGGTCCTTACGAATACAGCCGTCCGGATTGCACGGAAGACTTCCTTCCGCAGTGGCATGAGCCGAAACGCGCCGAACAGGGCGAAACTCCGAAATCCACCCCGGCCGCCCACTGAATCTTCATCGGGAAACTCCGGTCACCGCGCCGCCGTTTCCTGAACATCGAACCTTTCTTCTCGTTCCATGGAAATTCCCTACATTGTCACTCCCCGCAAGGACACCGGCCTCTTCAACTCGAAGATCGCCATCTGGTTGTTCCTCGCGTCCGAAGTCATGCTCTTCGGCGGCTTCTTCTCGGCTTACGTCTTCCTGCGCCTCGGTGCGGACTACCCATGGCCGGAGCGCGCGCTGCCGGTGATTCCGGGTCTGATCAACACCTTCATCCTGATCGCCTCTTCGGTGACCGTGGTGTTCGCATGGGCCGCCCTGAAAATGCGCGAGTGGCGCAAGTTCCAGGTGTTCATGACCATCACGATCGTATGTGCCGCCCTCTTCATGGTGTTCAAAGGCATCGAATACAACGTGAAATTCCACCACCAGGCGGTGCGCCTTGCGGATTACACCATCATCGAAGGCCATCTTGGTTATGAGAAAGACGGTGATCAATACGTGCTCGATCATCACGGGAAGAAGATCGAGGAAAACGTCATCCACGTCGCCACCGAGAAGCTCAGCTTCGATACGGTCCGCGTTTACAAGCCTTGGATCGAAGAACTGCTGACCCAAGCCGGGCACAAGAAGGCGAAAATCACGCTCGCCAGTGATGTGAAACTGGTGACCAAGCAAGGCGGATCCGAAGAAGTGGTCGCCAAGGCGGGTGAGGAGCTTTCCTCCGATCTGCTGGCCAGGATCAAGCAACTGCACCTTGCCGCGAAGGCGAACAACGCCGATCTCCGTACCGAAAACCTCCGCGAAAAATGGGCCGCCGAGAAAAAGGCGAATCCTGATAAAAAAGGTTGGGAGCTTGCTTCCAATATCTCGGTGGACACCGCCGCCATCGCTCCGAAACTCCTGACCGAAGTTGCCAGCGTTGCATTCAATGTCACTCCGGCGGTGGTTCTGGATTTCAAGCCCCGTGACATCAAGGCCGGCGCCGCCCAGTCCGCCTTGCGTGACGGAACGGTCGTCACCGGCAAGCTTGAGGACAGTCCGATGGTTTTCCATTATGTGGACGCGATCGATTTCCAATACCTTGCGATGAAAGCCGTCGAAAAGGGTGTCGATCCGCTCGTGGCCATCGAAAATTCCTGGCTCATCAAAAACGACGCCTTCGCCAAGGAAGCCTGGGAATGGCACAAGGGTGAAATCTCCAAGCTCGAAAAAGAACTGCTTGAGAAGTATGGCGTCGATAAAAACGGCAAAGCCAAGCGCGAGCCGACTTTGACCGAACGCTACCGCATCGGCTGGAAAGGCTTCGTCGCCAAGGCCAACGGCGTGGCGACCCGCGATGCGAAGATCACCGTGAAAGAGCAATTCCTCGGACCGGATTACGAAACCCGCGAAGAGAAGCACACCTTCGGCCACCTCGACGTGCCGCGTGAGCAAATTTCCTTCGCCTCCAAGTTCGCGCCGGCGTGGAATACCTTCTATGCCCTCTACTTCACCATCACCGGTCTTCACGGCCTTCACGTCATCGGTGGTGCGATCGTTCTCGGTTACTACCTGTTCTTTGGCCGCAAAATGTATCTTTCCAACCCGGAGTGGCTGGCAAACCGCGTCGAAGTCGGCGGTCTGTTCTGGCACTTCGTGGACTTGGTCTGGATCTTCGTTTTCCCGATCTTCTATTTGATGTAAACCCCGCGTTTTCCAGATTTTTTCAAACTCTTTCAGCACTCAGCATATGGCAGACACTCCAGAAGCGATTCAAAAAGCGAAAAAAGCCTACATCGGGGTTTTCGCGATTCTTCTCCTCGGCACCATCATCACCTGGGCCGTGGCGGAAGTTCCCGCATTCGATGTCGGCGAGCACGGTTTCGACAAATGGGACTGCATCCTCGGTCTCTGCATCGCCACTTTCAAGGCAACCTGCGTGGCATTGATCTTCATGCACTTGAACCACGAGAAAAAATCCGTTTACTGGATCATCATCTCGTCGGTGGCCGGTGCGATCTCGCTCGCCGGTCTTACCGCATTGGCGATCAATGACCCGATCGTCGACAAGCTCTTTTATTAACCTGAAACCCGTAGCTTCCTCCTCTTATGTCCATCAAAGGATTTCACCTGGTTTTCGTAACGGTTTCGACGCTGCTGTGTCTGTTTCTGGCGGTGTGGTCCTTTGTGCTGGCACAGGAAGTCTCCTCGCTGACCAAGGCCATTGGTTGCGTGGGAATCGCAGGGATGGTCGGCA
Organism: Luteolibacter sp.; assembly: GCA_047605125.1. Taxonomy (GTDB): domain Bacteria; phylum Verrucomicrobiota; class Verrucomicrobiia; order Verrucomicrobiales; family Akkermansiaceae; genus Luteolibacter. The sequence goes on along the minus strand of JASGGK010000012.1, from coordinate 65,526 downwards.
TGCCGATCTACGGGATTTATTTCTATCGCAAGGCTTCCAAGATCCTCGTTTAAACCTTTATCAAGCCATGATCCCTTCACTTCTCGCTTGTTCCACCTGCCGCGTGACCATGGTCGCCGGTGGGGGAGATGCCGCAGGATGGTCGATTTTCGCCATGCTGATCGTCATCCTCCTGATGTTGGCGGGCATTGTGTTTTTCATGATCCGCCTCGTCCGCCGCGAGCGCGCCAGCTTCGATCCTTCCTTGAGTGATGATTATGTGGCTCCCGAATCCGGGCGCTGATTTTTTCCGACTGATTTCCATTTCCTCTTTCTCTCATGAGTCCATCCAAACTCCTCGGCATCCCTGAATGTTTCTCCGCCCACGGTGGCCAAGTCGATCACATGATCGATGTGGTGCACTGGTTCATGTTCGCGCTTTTCATCGGGTGGTCGGTTTTCTTTTTCATCTGCCTTTTCCGTTTCTGGCATAAGCGCCATCCGAAGGCGTCTTATGAAGGCGTGCGCAGCCACGTTTCCAGCCATTTGGAAATCGGCGTGATCATCGTGGAAGCCGTGCTGCTTCTCGGCTTCGCCTTTCCGCTGTGGGGCGATCGCGTCGATGGTTGGTCCAAGGTTCAGGAAATGAATCCGACCCGTGTGCGTGCCGTCGGCAAGCAATTCGGCTGGATCTATCACTATCCGGGGGCCGATGGCAAATTCGGCCGCATCGATCCGCACCTCATGACGGAGACGAACGAACTCGGCATCGATTACAGCGATCCGAATGCAGCGGATGACTTCGTCAGCCCGATTCTCAAGCTCTCCGTCAACCGTCCTGCGGTTCTCAACGTCGGCAGCAAGGACGTGATTCACAACCTCGCACTCGTTCCAATGCGCGTGCAGCAGGATGCGATTCCAGGCCGTGAAATCCCGATGTGGTTCACTCCGATCAAGACTTTGGAAACCTACGTGGTTTGTGGACAGCTCTGCGGCGAAGGCCACGGCAGCATGGTCGGCACCATGGAAGTGATCGGTGTGGAGGAATACGACACTTGGTTCAAGGGCCAGACCGAAGCCGCTTTGAAGGCTCATCAGAAAGCGACTCCTGCAGTTGCGGTGAATCACTGATTTGCCAAATCCGGGCAGAGTCCATACGTTGAACGGCGATGGACTCTCCTGAAATTGATCGAGAAGATTTCCGCAATTTGTTGGCGGAAATCAGCAAGGCCCGGATGCCGTTCGGCAAATTCGGGCCTCAATTTTATCCGCCCGCCGGAGTTCCCATCATCGATCTGCCGCCGGAGTATCTCGCGTGGTTCAAGGAGCGCGGGTTTCCCAAAGGCAAGTTGGGAAAATTGATGGAGCACGTTTACGAAATCAAAGGCGTGGGGATGGACCATGTGTTCGATCCGATCCGCAAGGTCAATGGCGGCCGGTTTTCCCTGAGGCCGGAACGCAGGAAATCGTTCGATTGGGGGGAAGGGTAGAAGCCCATCGGCGCGGACTGAGGTCCGCGCTCCCGGCGGGGGGACTCAGAGCTGGTTTGTAAGTATGGCGGCGGGTAAGGCGAGCAGGGACTCCGTTTCTTTCAGGGTGAGGCGTGAGCTGGCACGGAAATCCGGCGTGAATATCCGGGATATGAGGCGCTGGATTTCCTGAGGATGGGAAAATGAGAGATTGAGCTCGCGGTTGATACACATGCTCAAGGTGTCCAGATTGGCGGAGCCGATGCTGGCCCACTGGTCACAGAGCAGCACTTTCATGTGGGTCATGCGGGGGTAGCGATACACTTTTGCCCCGGCCTGGATGAGTGCGCGCGCGGTGGAAAGGTTCGCCAAGTCCATGACGGTGGAATCCCCCTTGGCTGGCAAAATGACACGGACATCGACGCCTCGTTTTGCCGCCGCTCCCAGCGCCAAGATCGTGTCATCGTGGGCGATGTAAGGGTTTTCGATCCAGATGCGTTTTTGCGCGGAGCGGATCGCCATGAGATGGGAGTCCATCACCTCGTAACGACCTTCCGCAGGATCGGTGCGGAGAATACGCAGCGGCACGCCTCCGGTAAATGTCGGAAGATGATATCGCCATGGAGCCGGAGTTCGGAAGAGGCCGAAGTCACCGCCCGGACCGGCTTTTCTCCATGCGCGGTTGAACTCGCGTTGCAGGCTTGGAACGATGGGGCCTTCGACACGGATCATGAGATCGTGCCATTCGGAGTAATATTCGCGGCCGATATTCATACCTCCGAGAATCGCCGTTTTTTCATCGAAGACTAAAAGCTTGGTGTGATCAGCGACGAGCCATGGACTGGCGATCCGGCGGACGCGGACGTTCGAGCCGTTTTTCAGATAACGTTTCATGTCCGCGGGAGGATTGAAACCTTCAGGAGCAGGTGTTTCCGGTGGAGATGTCTGTGCGAAAACGCTGCCGAGATCATCGTAGAGCACGCGCACCCGGACTTTCGAGGACTTGCGTTTCAGGAGTTCCGCATAATGGACGGCGATGTCGTCATTATCGTAAATGAAAACCTGCACATCCACCTTCGCGCGGGAAGCGGTGAGCAAGTTCTCGAATTCCGGGAAAAATCCGGGTCCGTCGACGAGCCAACCGAGCTTGCCGTTTTCACGTCCCGGAAATCCGCGTTGGTCGAGCGTCATTTCAAACCCTTCGCTGCCGGGTGGTCCTGCGGGAGTCGGCAAGATTTGAGTGGAAAACGGAAGGTAGGTGCTGAGAACTTTTTTCGGTCGTTGCCACGCGACGACCGCTCCGAGTTTTGCGGTCGTAATCGGTTGCCGAATTACATTGATCAGCGAAGAGCGGACCAGCCCGGAAGCCATCATGGTGCTACCCGTGAGCGCATCGTTGGCGGGGCGGCGTTGTTCGGAAGAGGCTTCGGCACGGAAGGCAAAAGATGAACACGAAACGGAAACTCCAGCCATCATGGGCAGAACCACAAAGGGAAGCAGTGAGCGCGTGCGGGGCATCTGGAGGTTACGATCCTGAAGAATATCGCAAGAGCAAGAGACGAACTGAAATTTCACCAAAAATGCAGCTTGGACCCGTGCCGTTTTTTTGAGAGAAGGGTTCGTTCCACCTCTCCTGATTATGTTAAAAGAGTTCAAAGAATTCGCACTTAAAGGAAATCTCATCGACATGGCGGTTGCCTTCGTCATGGGAGCTGCGTTCACCAAGTTTTCCACTTCCTTCATCGAGGATCTGATCATGCCGTTCGTCGGCAAGATTAGTGGCGGGATGGATTTCTCCAATCTCTTCATCCCGCTCACGGCAGGCAATACCGCGACGACCTTGGTGGAAGCGAAGAAAAACGGAGCCGTGTTCGCTTACGGTAATTTCATCACCGTGGGCATCAACTTCGTCATCGTCGCCTTTGTCATGTTCCTCGTCGTGAAGTCGATCAACAAGCTGAAGAACGCCGCTCCGGAAGCACCCGCCGGACCTTCCGCTCAGGAAGTGCTGCTTGCCGAAATCCGAGATCTTTTGAAGCAAAAGAACTGATTTTCTTTTTAGCTCGGAAAAGCATTTGGAAAAATTCCCGAAATCCCGATGTGCTTGTTGCTGAATTGCTTGCAAAATAAAGGATTGCTCGTTGCAATTTTTCTCCAACTCGGCCTTTCGATCTCGTCAAAACGTGCCAATGTGATGTAAGTTCTTTAGCTGAAACAGCGAAAAGCCACAGATGTTGGCACGACCAGTGCTCTTTAATTCATACCAATCCGCCGTATCATGAAAAAAATCGAAGCGATTATCAAACCATTCAAACTCGAAGAAGTTAAGGAAGCCCTCGCAGAGGTGGGTGTTCAAGGCATGACCGTGACTGAAGTCAAAGGCTTCGGGCGCCAGAAAGGCCACACCGAAATTTATCGTGGCTCAGAATACACCGTGGACTTCCTGCCAAAGGTGAAAATTGAAATCGTGGTCGATGACGCCCAAGCGGAAGGCGTTGCCAGCGCCATCGTGAAGAGCGCCAACACCGGCAAGATTGGTGACGGCAAGGTATTCATCTCCTCCGTTGAGGAAGCGATCCGCATTCGTACCGGTGAAACCGGCTCTTCCGCAGTGGCGGTGAACTGAAACGGCTTTCGCTGTTTCTGACACTTTTCGGAGACCTTTTAGAAACCGCCGGCTTGGGAACAAGCCGGCGGTTTTTTCTTTGCGCCGTAAGACTTCCCGTTCTTGGTTGCGGCATGCCGCATTTGAATCATCAAGTTGGAAGGGTCCGTTTTCTGGGATATTTCGAAGGGATTTCGTTTTTACTGCTTTTGGGTGTGGCGATGCCGCTGAAATACTTGGCGGATATGCCGCTGGCGGTCCGTTGGACGGGGATGATCCACGGCATTTTATTCATCGCCTACTGCCTTGTCGTTTTGCAGGCGTGGCTGGGCGGAGCACTGGATTTCAAGAAAAGCGCGTTGGCGTTTTTCGCGGCATTCATTCCCTTCGGGCCTTTTTTGGTGGATCGCTATCTTGCCGTCGAGGAAGGGCGGGAGGGCAGCCGGGTGGAGGAATAATTTTCCCTTACACGAAATAGGGCCGTTGATCGAGGATTCACCGGTTTTTCAAAATGCAGGGCGGGATGTCGTCCGCCCTGACGAACTCCGGGGAATCAGGTGTTTTTCCCAATCAGGGAGTGGTTTTCGTTGCGGCGGGAATGGAATCCGCGCGTGGCGAGAAGTAAGCTGCGAGCGGATTTGCGGAAAGGGCTTTCAATCCGGAGATGACACACTCGGCATTGATGACGGCTCCTTCCCAGCCGGGATGGAGGTTTTCCTTCGGTGATGGGACGTAGAGGGAGTCGACCGCCTCTTTACCGAGCTTTTCGTAACGCTCTGCAATGAGATTGGAGAGGGGAATGAAAGGTGTGTTGGTTTTTTTTGCTATTTCTTCCGCCCATACGGCGTGGGCTCCGGCGCGCTTGAACGTGTTATCTTCATTCCAGCCTTTGCGGGGAGTGAGTGAGCAGATGATCGGAGTCGCTCCCTGGGCACGGGTTTCACTGACGAATTGCGCGAGATACCAACCAAAGGTGTGCACGGTTTCGGAATCATTCATGGCGGTTTCATCGCCGGTGCCGCTGAGCGCGCCTTTGCCTTTGGCTCCGCCGTTGTCATTGGCTCCGAATTGGATGATGACGAAATCGCCTTTTTTGATCAGCGGCTTGAGGTCGTTCCAGAAGGCGTCGCGGTAGAAGCTGCGGCTGCTGGTGCCTCCGAAGGCGCGATTGACCACATTGATTTTTGTCGGGTTAAAAAATGCGGTGATCGGGGCACCCCATCCCCATTGGCCGTCGGGGGCGTTGCTGCCGGTGGAACCGTTGCGGACGGTGGAATCACCGATCAGCCAGAGCGTCGGCAGATTTTTTTTCGCGGGGAAGGGAGGTGAGTATTTTCCGCCGCCCGTAGGTTTGGCGGTGCCTTGTTGGGTGGCGGGGGGAACGTCCTTGATTTCGACGGGCTTCGAAGTTTGCGCTTGGGCGAAGGTTGCAGTGAGCGAGCAGGCGAACGCGAGAATCAGATGACGCGGGGTATGTTTCATGGGTTTTTGGAAAATCACAGTTTAGAACCGAAATACCTGCGGGCAAGGGCGGTTTTGTCTCAGCGCGCTGAATTTTTCCAATCGTTGAATGCCGCGCCGAGGAAACGGGCGACATCGCTCGGCGTGAGGGATTCCTCGCTGGTATCCGATTGCTTCAGAGCGATTTCGGCGGCGCGGCCGCATAGCCATGCGCCCAAGCTTGCGGCTTCGAGCGGTGATTTGCCGCTTGCGAGAAATGCGCCGATGAGCCCGGCGAGAAGATCGCCTTGGCCGCCGGTCGCCATGGCTGGGGTGCCGGTGGAATTGACGAAAATCGGGGATTCGGCATTGGCGACAAGAGTGCGGCTGCCTTTGAGAAGAAGTGTGGCGGGGCAGCGCCGGGTAAAGGCCCGGATGCTGGTTTCCCGGGAGTGATTTTTCAACTCATCGGCCAGTTTTGCAAATTCTCCGGGATGGGGCGTTAGGACGTGATGGGAGGCGATCAGGGATGCTTGTCCGGTGGCGGCGAGAAAATTCAAGGCATCCGCATCCAGTACGGTGGGCTGGCTGGAATGACGGATCAAATCGGCCCATGCGGCTTCGTTTTCTTTGGAAATGGCACCGATGCCGCAGCCGACGACGAGAGCATCGTGCCGGAGTTCCAAGGCTTCCCTCGGATCGTGATAACCACGGATGATGATTTCAGGCGGGCATTTTTGGGAAACCATCCTGCGGATGGAATGAGGCACGAAGAGAGTGACCAATCCCGCTCCGCCACGCAGTGCGCCGGTCGCGGCGATCACCGCCGCTCCGGGATAATTTTCAGAACCGGCTACAAGTGAAACCCTCCCCGCCTGTCCCTTGTGAAAATCGAAAGGACGCCGGGATTTTCCGAAGTGTTGCTGCTGCGGACAGATCAGTTCGAGATCCGTGGGGGTGGAATGCCGCAATGGTTCGATGTCTATTAATGCGAGCCGTCCGGTCGCGTTGATGGCGGAAGAAGATAGAAGTCCCTTTTTCGGGGCCCCGATCATGAAGGTGATGTCCGCCGAAACGCTGTCCGGAAAAACTTCACCACGATCCGGATCAACGCCGGAAGGTAAATCCACGGCGGCAATAAAGGCATTGGCCCTGGATTTTAAAAATTGCATTTCACGAGCGAGTTCCCGAAGCGGCGGGCGAAGGGGGCCGGAGGCGCCAATTCCCAGAAGCCCGTCGAGCAGAACGAGCGGGCGGGAAGGGGGGGATGGGATTTCGGCGGCACTCCGGAGTGACCGGGCCGGATAGGATGAGCGCAGGATCGCGGTAAGGGGAGCGAGCTGATGGGACGGGTGTGCTTCCCGCAGGAAGACATTCCAGCCATAGTGTATCTGTAATAAACGGGCGGCGATGAGGGCGTCACCCGCGTTATGGCCTTTTCCCAGATAGGCGACGAGAGTGCCGGGTTTGGGGAAATGAGAGGCGAGAGCTTTTCCGAGGCTCCCACCCGCGAGATCCATGAGTTTTTTCTCCGACCATCCTGCTGCTAGAGCGGAGGCTTCAAGGGCACGCATTTCCGCGGTCGAGACGGTGCCCATGGAAGAAATCAGTAGGAACTGTTGCGATAGCGCTTGATGCCATCGGCCACGCCACGGGCAAGTGCTTCTCGATACCAGCCGGACTTGAGGCGATCACGCTCGGTGGAGCAGCTCACGAAGCCGCCTTCGATCAGAATGGCGGGAATGGTGGTATTGCGGATTACGTAAAAGCGGGCGGTTTTGACTCCACGGTTTTGCACCTTGGTATATTGCATCATGCTGCGATGCACATATTGGGCGAGGCGCTCGCTTTGCGGTGTGTTGTAGAAAGTTTCGAGTCCGTTGGCACTTTGCGAAGAGGTGCTGTTATAGTGAACGCTGATGAAAATGGCGTTTTTATAGCGGTTCGCGATGCTGACGCGTTGGGGCAGGGAGATGAAGTAATCGCTGCGGCGGGTGAGCACGGTGTTGAAACCCATCTGGCGGAGATGTGCTTCGATGCGGGCGGAAGTATCCAGAGCAAGGTGTTTTTCGTAAACACGGCCCCATTGGCCGCCGTTGTCATGGCCGCCATGGCCGGGATCGATGACAACGGTGCGGAAGTTGGCTGCCTTCGCTGCTGTTGCGCCAAATACGCACAGCGTGGTCAGGCTGAGGAATTTGAGTAAAGCTTTCATAAAAATAGTTCGGATCAAAAAACTGTTCGGATTCTTTGATATTTTTAAAAAAATGTAAAGTTAATTAAGTTGAAATAATTTTTTATAGAGTTGATTTCACTCGTAAGAGATGGCTGGACGCTGGGAGGCTTTGCGGTTTTTTGCTTTTGCCGCGTCCGCTGCCTTCGGGTCGTAAAGGATTCCATTTCCAACGCGGACGGTGCCGTCCGGCATGGTTAAAAGTTGCGGATCGCCTTGGGCGCCGCGTTGATGGATCTGGCGGGTGAGCACCTTGCCGTCGATATCGATTTGATAATGCACCCACATGGTCGGAGTGCCGAGGTAGAGCACATGCATGTGCTGTTTGTTGTCGACGGTGGTCATCGGCTTGCGAATCAGGAGAGCTTCACCGAGGGAGAAGGTGCGGAGGATTTTACCGGTGCGATCATCGGTGATTTGAGCGAAGAGTTCGCTTTTTTCTCCCGCGTTGAAATTCAGAAGGCGGTATTCGCGGAAGTTGCCGGGTTTTCCGAGAACGCCGACCTTTTGAGTCCAGTAGGCGCGGCCGGGGCTGACGCTGAAGAAAACCCGGTTGGTCGAAACGCCTTCGATTCCGGCGCTGCTGTTGCGAACCATCGCATTGACCGAATAATTTCCGGTTTCCGTGAGAAGAAAAAGCTGTGAGAGATCGATGTTGGTGCCACGGGTTTGGCCGGGCGCGATTTTCAACGGTTTGAACGCGGCTCTGAGGCGGTTGTTGACCGGGGTTCCATTCGCGTTCCGAGTGACGAAATCGAGCCAGGGAAGCGCTCGGGTATCCTGGAAAGTTAGCTCGGTCCCGGCGTGGTTGGTGACGGTGATTTGAGCGATGATGGGCTCGCCGGAAAGATATTGGGTTTTTGAAAGCTGAAGATTTGTAACAAGTTGCGCACGGGCATTGCCGAGGGCCGCAAGAACGAGAATGATAAAAGAAAAGCGGCGGAGAGTTATCACCCGGAAGCCCTAAACAACGGATTTCCACGCGTCAACTCCTCGAATGCGGTTTTAGCGCCGGCCCGTGGAAATTTGTGAATCAAGGTGCGTGAAAGACTTCACGAAGCGGCTGGCAAACGGGTGAGTTGTCCGGGTTTGTCTCCATGATGTCCGCCATGAAAGCCCACCATTTTTTGACGATGGCGGTGCCGGGAAGCAGATCGGCGGTGTGATTTTCCGCGAGTTTCTGCACAGCGAAGAGGGAAAGCGTTTGCGGATCGAGAAAAATGGAATAATCGGAAATCCCGGCGTTCTTCAATTCCTCGGAGAGCTCGGGCCAGATTTCGTCGTGGCGCTTTTTGTATTCGGCTTCAAAGCCGGATTTGAGCTGCATTTTGAAGGCGTTGCGGGTCATGAGGAAACGTCCGGGTTAGCGGGTGTGTTTGGTTTTCCAGGCGGGGTAGTCTTTTTCCAAGAGCGAGGCGGGCCATTGGCCATACCATGAGTAGCCGTTGCGGCGACCGCTGCCAATTTCGGCGAGGGTGGCTTTGGGGATGCTGTCGCGGTCGCAGAAGAAAGGCTTTTGGGTTTTCAAATCATAAAATCTGGCCCACAGCGGCGGTGCGCTTGGATCGGAGACGACGATGAGATCTTTGCTGTTTTCGAGGGGGGATTTGGGATTTTTATCCAAGCGGATTCCGGTGATTTTCGCGGATTCAAACCATGAGACAGCCCCTTCGATGGATGCACGGATTTCCGGGCTGGGATTTTCCAGGCTCATCAGAAGCCGGGTGATGCCGACAGATTCTGAGCCACTGAAGGAGGCGAGTTCGTATGCTCTGCCTTTCTGCGGGCTGTAGTCGATCTCGTCATGCTGCGCGCACCAGACCGTGGGTTTTCCATCGACGCGGATTTGGCATTTGAGAATGCAGGCGATTCCTTGATCGAACGCAGCTCCAGCGGCCTTGCGGTCGGCGATGGGAAGGAAGGCGTATTCCTCGGATCGACTCACTTCCCGAAGAAATTCAAGAAGCCGCACCATCGAGTTGTCGTTGAATGTAATATAGCGATGATACTGTTTGCTGGGCGGATAGTATTGAGGCCAACCGCCGGTGGGGTATTGCGCTTTGAGAATGTAGCCGAAGCCTTTGATCAATGCCTGCTTCCGGCTTTCCTCATGTGTGGCGTTGTAGCTGCGGGCGAGGAAGCGGAGTTCGTCGGTCGTGGCGCTGTTATCGAAAGTTGGGTGAAGGTCTTCGCGTTTTCCTTTGTATGGCTTGTCAACCGTATCGGTGTTTTTCGGCCAACCGCCGAGATCGGATTGGAATGAGAGGATGTTTGTGGTGATGCGTTGGCCTTCTTCCGAAAGGTACCATGAGGCATCTTTTTTCAAATAGGCGGCGGCTCCTCCTCCGGCGGCGAATGAAGCAAATGAAGTGGAGAGAAACAGGCTGAGGGCGAGCTGACGGGGATTGCAGGCTGGGCTTACGGAAAAGCAGAGAGCGGGTTTTTGAATCATGGGTTTTCAACACTGATTACGGCGCTGGGAAATTTTTCCTTTCAGACTTCTCCGTCCGGATAGAGTTGGTGGAACTTGATGGCTTCCACGGCGATGGCGGCGGCGGTACCGAAAATGGTTTCTTCGGTGGCGGTCCGGGAAACCTGGGCTGTCGGACGCGCGAGGCCCATGATGAGCTGGCCGTAGCTTTGTGCTCCTGCGACGTGCTGGAGGATTTTGAGCGAGATGTGGGCGGCGTCGAGGTTCGGGAAAACCAGAACGTCGGCGGTGGAGCGGGCTTCCGCGCCGGGGATTTTGATTTCGGCGGCTTCGGGGTCGAGGGCGACATCGGCCTGGAGTTCGCCGTCGATATCGATTTCGAGGAAATGTTTCCGGACTTCTTCCTGAGCCAGTGAGGTGGCGGCGGCCATGCGCCGGGCATCGGGCGTGGCGGCGGAGCGTTTCGTCGAGTGGCTGAGCAGGGCGACGTGCGGGCGGCGGCCGAGCAAGTGGCGGGCGAGTTTCCCGGTTTCCAGGGCGATGGCGGAAAGCTCGCGGACATCGGGAGTGGGAATCAGGCCGGTATCGGCGAGGAAAAGAATGCCGTCACCACCGAGGTGCTTGAGATGGTCTCCGGTGAGAATGGTCACGCCGAAGAGTTTGGGAACGTGGGGAAGCGGCTTGATGGTGTGCAGGAGCGCGCGGAAATAGGAGGCAGGCAGTGCCTGGTTTCCGCCGACGAGGGCGTCCGCCTGACCGTATTGGACCATGAGCGCGCCGAAATAGTGGGGGCGGGCGACGATTTCCGCAGGATCGCCGATTTGCATGGTGCGGTAGCGCGCCATGTTTTCCACGCGTTGGCAGAAGATGTCGAAGTCGGTGGCTTCCGGCGGATTGATGATGTGGACGAATTTGAGGGAAACGCCGTGTTCCGCAGCCAGGGAGCGGATGGTTTCCTTGTTTCCGAGAAGGATGGGTGCCACGACTTCTTCCGCGACGAGGCGCGCGGCGGCCCGGATCACCCGGATATCTTCACCTTCGGTGAAAACCACCCGCTTGGGATGGCGGCGCAGATGATCGAGCAGGTGCTGGATGACTTTGTTCGCTGGGTTTTCTGAATGGGAAGCTGGCATGGGTATTTCCGGTGCTTGCACCGTGAGGTGAGTCTAGTATGGGTTTTTGCAAACCTTCAATCGGATTCATCCCGAAATACGGAAGTGCCTGCTGATTACCATACTCATACCCCGCTCTGCCTGCACGCGGAGGGCGAACCGGAAGCATACATCGATGCGGCAATCCGCGCCGGAGTGACGGAATACGGGATTTCGGATCATGCCCCGGCGATTCCGGAGCCGTTCGATGACTGGCGGATGCGCGTGGCGGATTTACCGGAATATTTCGAGTGGATCGAGCGGGCGAGGGTGCGCTCGGCGGGAAAACTGGCGGTGCGCGCCGGGATGGAGTGCGATTGGCTGGCGGGGTGCGAACCGTGGATCGAGGATCTGGCGGGGCGCTACGAATGGGATTATCTGATCGGCTCCGTGCATTATCTCGGCGATTGGGATTTCGATAATCCGAAATGGCTGGGCCGCTGGGCGGAGGCGGATGTGGAAGCGGTGTGGAGCCATTACTGGAAAACTTATGCCCGGATGGTGGATAGCGGACTTTTCGATATCTTTGGGCACCCGGATCTGATCAAGAAGTTCTCCTATGCGCCGAAGGGAGATTTGGATCGTTTTTACGAGCCGGTGATCGATGCGATTGCGGCTTCCGGCAGCGTGATCGAGCTGAATACGGCGGGAATCCACAAGCCGTGCGCCGAGGCGTATCCTGCGCCGAGATTTCTGGAACTGGCGTGCTCGGCGGGGATTCCGCTGGTGATTTCCTCGGATGCCCACGCGCCGGGGGAAGTGGCGCGGGATTTTCCGAAGGCGGTGGAAATCGCGAAAGCGGCGGGGTTTCGGGAAACGGTGTTGTTCGAGAAACGCCGGAAGATGTTTGAGGTGTTGCCGTAGCGGAGATCGTGAAACGGATGGATTTTTAAACCGCAGATGAACACGGATGAACGCAGATCAGAGGGATGAAGATTGTTGATTCACGTTCATCTGCGGTTGATTTTTGATGGCTATAGAAGCGTGCTATTCCAGAGTTCTTCCTTGAAACCGTTGAGGACGACGCCTTGGCCGATGAGAAAAGGGCGTTTCACGAGGTTGCCGTTTTTTGACAGCAGATCGATGGCTTCGTCCGTGGTGAGGCCGGGGAGTTTTTCTTTCAGGTTCAGCTCGCGGTAGTCGCCGCCGGAAGTGTTGAAAAGCGGGCGGAGGTCTCCGTGATGGGATGCGAGGGCGGTGCGGAGTTCTTCGGGAGATGGCGGGGTTTCGCGAATGGCTTTGAGCTGGTAAGAGATGGCGTTTGCATCCAGCCATTTGATGGCTTTGCGGCAGGTGTCGCAGTTTTTGTAGGCGTAAAGGGTGTGCATGCTAGAAACTTGTGTGAATCGCGATGTTGGCTCAAGCTCGCTTTCCGATGAAAGCGGCCCTGCTTGAAAAAATCCGGAATGAGCTTCGCGAGCGTCTGCAAGTGCTGATGAGAGCTGCAATGGATGCGCATGCCGCAGCCACCGATCCCGGAAGCAAAGCGGAAAGCAAATATGACACCCGCAATTTGGAGGAATCCTACCTTGCGACCGGCCAGGCTCGCCATGTGGAGGAAATGGCGGAGGCGGTGCGGATTTTCGACGCGCTGCAACTTCCGGATTTTGAAATCACGGACGTCATTGATGCCGGAGCGCTGGTGGAGGTGATGCTGGGTGGGGATTCCCAGCTTTTCCTGCTGGTGCCGGTTTCCGGTGGGTTGGAAATCGTGCATGAAGGGTTGGAAATCACGCTGCTTTCTCCGGCGAGCGAGCTTTACCGGAAATTGCTGGGGCGGAAAACGGGGGATTCGCTGGAGTCTCCCGCGCTCACGGTGCTGGAGGTCAGTTAGGCTTGCGCGCCACATACATCGACACCACTCCCAATGTCAGCGGATTGGCTTCCGCGTTCTGATAGCCGCATCGGGCCAGGAGACCGGTCATGTCCGAACCTGCGGGGAATTGCTCGATGGAGCCGCCGAGGTATTCGTAGGCGTCTTTCTCGCCCGTAAGCCACCCGGCGAAATGCGGGAGGATTTTGTGGAGATAAAAGCGGTATGGCGCGCGCAAAATGCCGGTGGGGAGCGAGAAATCGAGGATGACGAGTTTTCCGCCGGGTTTGAGAACGCGCTGCATTTCTTTGAGTGCGGCGGGGTAGTCCGCCATGTTGCGGAGGCCGAAGGCGACGGTGACGACGTCGAACTCCGAATCTGCGAACGGGAGATTCAGGGCATCGGCGACGATGGTTTTTGCGATCCCGCGCGAAGCGGCGTGGGCGAGCATTTCCGCACAGAAGTCCGAGGCGATGATTTCGCAGTCCGGGCAGGCGTCCTGGATCGCGAGGGCGAGATCGCCGGTGCCGCTGGCGACGTCAAGAAGACGGGCGGGATGCCATTTTTTGATGCGCCGGGTGACGAGGTGCCGCCACCAGAGATCAGTGCCACAGCTCAGGACGTGATTGGTGAGCACATAGCGATCGGCGATTCGGGCGAAGGCATCGCGGACGTAAGTGGCATCAGGCATGGCGTATCGGTAAACACGGGGGAGCGGCTGCCAAGTGCGAAGTGAAGGCGAAGTTGGGTTTTATGGGAACTTCCCTTGTCAATTCGGCATCGCTGGCGATGGTGGTGGCGCTATGGCTTGGATGGACAGGTTGGAACGAAAATGCGGCTGGTTGGCGTTTCCGGGTTTTTTGCGTTATTACGCGCTGCTTCACGCGTTGGTGTATGTGTTGCAGATTTTCAGGCCGGACATCGGCGCGTTGCTGGAATTCGACCGCCAGTTGATTTTCCAAGGGGAAATCTGGCGGGTGGTGACGTTTCTGTTCGCTTCATCAGGAGAAGGGCCGATTCGCTTCTTCGGAATCTCGCTTCCTTTGCATGTTGGGCTAATTTTCATTTTTTTTATGATCATGATCGCATTCATGATCAGTAATATGCTTGAGGAAGTGTGGGGTGTTTTCCGAGCATCGCTGTTTTATTACATGGGAATCGCAGGATTGTTGGCGGCGAATTTCCTTTATGGCGGGGCGGTGAAAGGCAGTGGATTTTTCCTGTATGAAGCGGCGTTTTTCGCATTCGCGACTCTGTTCCCGCGGGTGGAGTTTTTGGTGATGTTCATCATTCCGCTGCAGGTGAGGTTTCTGGCGATCATCGCGGCGGTTCTGGTCATTGTGCTGCCGGTGATCGCGCGGCCTGTGTTGGTTCCGTATTTCCTGCTGGGGTTTGGGAATTATCTGTTGTTCGCGGCATTGCCAGCGCTGCGGGGCAGGGCGCAAGTCCGGGATTCGGCCCGGCGCCGGAAAACGTTCGCGGCGGCGATGGAGCCGGAAGGCGAGGCGTTTCATCGCTGCAAAGTGTGCGGAAAAACGGAAATTTCGGATCCACGGCTTGAATTCCGCATCGGGGAGGATGGGGAAGAGTATTGTGCGGATCACTTGCCGAAGGGCTGAGAGGCCGTGTGGCTACGGGAAACGTCAGTCACGGCTGGCGATTCCGGCTTTTTCCGGTGGTTTTTGCGGTTTATGACAGTTTCATGACACAAGCCGGGGTGGTTGTGTGCTGTGATGGCTGATATGAAACCCATTCTGCTCGGTTTATGTCTGTGCCTGCCCTTGGCCGTTATGGCCGGGGAAAACCGCGATCTGCTGCGCGATGCGCTCTACACGGAGGAAGTGTCTCGCAATCCGGCGGCGGCTGCGGAAAAGTATCGGGAAATTCTCACACGTTATACCGATCAGCGCGCGCTGGCGGCGACGGCGCTTTTCCGGCTGGCGGAAATCCGTCTGAAGGAAGGCAACGGCGAGGAAGCGGCGAAACTCTATCAACGGTATCTCCGGGAATTCCCCGATTTCGAGGCGGAAGTGAAAACCGTGCGGGAACGGCTGGAAAAAGCGGGCGTGAAACCGCCCGTGGATGCTCCGGCGGTTGGGGAAGATGAAGAAACGAAGGAAATCCACAGGTTGCGGGATATGCTCGTCACCGCTCCGGACAATGTGCGGGGAAGCTTGATCCCGGCGATCAAGAAAGGTCAGACGCGCGTGGTGGAGTTTCTTCTCAAAAAAGGCATGGATGGTTCTTCTCCGGACGCTATCGAAGTTGCGGTGGCAACAGGTCGCTTGGATCTCTGCAAGCTTCTGCTGCCGGAAGGGAAACCATCGGCGGAGATTTCGCGGATAGCCTTGAGTTCGGCTGTTCTTAACAAGAAAAGAGCGATTTTGGAGTATCTGATCGAAAGGGGTTGCGATCCGAAATCAAATAGAGACCTACTTGCTTTTGCAGCCGGGTCGGGGGGCGTGTCCCTCACCCGGTACCTTCTCGATCATGGCGTAAGGGAATCCGATGAAGGGCTGTGGAGTTTTTCGGAGAACTATGATGAGAAAATTTTGGATCTTCTGGTGAGTTATGGAGTGACGCCGCCCCGGAAGCTGATCGATGAGGGCTTCAAAAAATCAAATCCCGGACCCCGGTTCCAACTGATCCGGCGGTTTGTTTATCCGGAATATTTCAAACAGCCCAAAATCTGGATGGTGCGCCGTGGTTCCAATGAACGTTTCAACGAACTGGCATCCCGGAAAACCGATGAAGCGGCCCCCTCTCTGTCGCAGGTGTTGTTACAACCGGACTACCTGCCGATCGACGAATTTGCCGGAAGAAATCTGCCGGAGACCCTGCAAATTCTCCGTCTCAAGAAAGACGGCGGCATTCAGGAAATCCCCGTTTCATGGGACGCTCCTTTTCCCGAATTGCAATGGGGGGACATCCTCGAAGTCTCTTCCAACACCACAAGGTCGGATGGTGATCGATGGAAAATCTTCCGGTTGCTGCGCAAGCAGGTGGAAATTCCCATCGTGTATGAAAACGAGGGGAAATCCCGGGATTTGGTCTTGAAAGGAGACGTGCTGGTTTACGATCCGCTGCGCAAGGAGGTGCCCCTGCTCAGCGCGGGAAGTCTCGCGAAGCTGCTCTGGTCGCCGCCGGGAACCTTCGATGTGAAACTCAACCCGAAAATCGTCGTTACCCGAAATGGCTGGGGAGAGATTCCCCTCGCTTACGGGTCCGCCGCCGCCTGGGAATTTCCCTTACAGGCGGGGGATCGCTTGAGAATCGAGCGGGACCGGGTGTTGACGCCGGAAACGGCTCCGAGCCGTGAAAACCAGATCGTGGTGAGTTTCCCGGCCACGGGTGATCGCTCCACTTTCCGAAGCGCACCGCCTCCGACGCTGGTGCAGGTGTTGACCCAGTGTTATTTCGGAAATTGGTACCGGAACCCGGCCCTTTCGGGCTATAGTTTTCCATTGGGTGAAATCGTTGAATGGGCCGCTTCACAGCCCGCGGTGGTCCTGCCACAGCCGGATCTCTCGAAAATCCGGATCCGGCGCATGGAGCAGGGAACGGAAAAAATCCTGAAGGTGGATCTCGCCACGGCCATCGCCCGCTGCACGGAAGCGGCTTCCGCCGAAGAAGCGCGCAAGGGCGATGTGGAGCTTCAGGCGGGGGATATCGTGGAGCTGGAATCCGCAGCGGGCGGCGGTAAGCCGTGGAACGGCTTTTCGCAAGAAGAGAACCGGTTTTTCCACCGGGTGCTTTCGGTCAAGCTCCAGGTGTTTCCCGAGGGGGGCGAGCCGAAGCTGGTCCTGCTGGACTGGCAGCCGGGGGAATGGATCGAAACCGAAGCGGGGAGACTTCCTTGCAAGCCGCGGGAGGGAACGGCTTCCGTCCAATGGCCGGAGATTGCCCCAGACCATATACTGGGAAGTTTTGATAGATTGAGTGTCGAGCGGAATGGCCGGAATTACGAGATAAACGAAGGAGGCTTTTTCGTGAGGGAAGGAGACCGGGTTTATACCCAGAATGCTCGCAGGGTGATCCGACAGGTAAACCCGAAAGGAAACTGAACGATGTTCCGGAACCAGCTTCTCCCTTGGCTGACGGCGGCGGTGTTGCTGCCTCTGTTTGTGCTCGCCGGGTTGGCGTGGCACGGGGCGGCGGCGCAGCGGAGGGCGGTGTGGGCGGAGGCGAGGGAAGAAAGCGAACGGATCGCCCCCGAGGCGGCGAGTGCGATCGCGGAAAAAGTGCGGACGTCTGCGTTGAAGGTGTGCGTTTATCCTGATCCACTGGTTCCGGGAGTTCCTTCCGCCAGCGATGCGGTGCTCGATGGCGAGGATGTCGAAGCCCTGCTGAAACTTCGGGACGATCCGGACGCGGGGCTTTCTCCGGCGGGACTACCCCGAAGGGTGCTCGCCGCGATGCGCGTGCACGAACTGGCTCCTGATAGGCAGGACCCGGAAAAAATCGAACAACTGGTGACGCGGGAAGTGCCGTCGATGCTAACGGGAATGATTTTGAGGAAAATCCAACGTCCTTCGGAAGAATGGCAAGTCGGCGAGAGCGCTCGCGCCCTGTTACGGACACATCCGGAGGTAAAGGAGGGGAATTGGATCGGGACGCCGGACGGTTTCTGGTGGTTGAGACTTCAGGATGACGAACTGGAATTTCTCCATCCTTCGGCCCTCGAGACTTTCCAACGGCAAATGAAGGTTCCCGCGTGGGTGCTCCTGCGATGGGAGAAGCCGGATGCTGGCGGTTCCGGAGAACTTTCTCGGGCGGTTGTTCCGTTAGGTGATGCTCTCGAAGTGCGGGTGTTCGCGCTGCCGGAAGTTCTGGAGAAATCCGTGCGCCGGCAGCAGCGGTGGATGGTTGCGATTTTGGGCGTGGCGTTGGCGGTTTCCTCGCTGTCGCTGTTCGCGATTCACCGCGTGGTTCGGCGGGAACGCCGGTTGTCCGAGCTGAAATCCCAGTTCGTTTCCAGTGTTTCGCACGAGCTGCGCACGCCGCTTGCCTCAATCCGGCTGATGGCGGAAGCGCTGGAACAGGGGAAGGTCGGAAAGGCGGCGGATTTTCACCGGCTGATCGCCCGCGAAGGCGCGCGGCTTTCGCATCTGATCGAAAACGTGCTCGATCTCGCACGGATCGAGGAAAGTCGGGAAAATTATCGGATGATGGATTGCGATCTGACGGCGGTGGTGAGGGACGCGCTTGCCCTGATGGAGCCGCTGGCGGCGGAACGTGAGGTGGCGTTGGAGGCATCGCTGGAAGAAATCAGTACGGGGATCGATTCGGAAGCGATCGAGCAGGCGGTGGTGAATCTGTTGGACAATGCGCTGAAATTTTCTCCCGCCGGAACCAAGGTGACCGTGGCGCTTTTCCGAGAGGAGAATCACTGGGTGTTTCGCGTGAGCGATCAGGGGTCGGGCATCGAGCGGTCGGAGCAGCGGCGGATTTTCGAGCGATTTTATCGACTTGGGAATGAATTGCGGCGTGAGACGCAGGGTACGGGGATCGGTTTGAGTCTGGTGAAATATATCGCCGGGGCGCACGGTGGAACGGTCACGGTGGAAAGCGTGCCGAACGAGGGCGCGACATTTTTTCTGAAAATCCCATTTTTGTTATGCGACTCCTGATTGTTGAAGACGAAATGCCGATGCGGACGGCACTGGTGGAAACGCTGATGGCGGAGGGCTATCGGGTCCGCTCGGCGAAGGATGGTGTGGAAGGTCTCGAACTAGCCTGCACCGAAACCTTCGATCTGGCGATTCTGGACGTGATGATGCCGGGGCTGGATGGCTACGCGCTGTGCCGTAGCCTGAGGGAGCGGGGAAAAACGTTCCCGATCCTGATGCTGACCGCCAAGGGTCAGGTCGCGGATCGGGTGGAAGGACTGGACTGCGGAGCGGACGATTATCTGGTGAAACCGTTCAGCCTGCGGGAGCTTCTGGCGAGGATCCGGGCTTTGTTGCGGCGGCATGAACGAAGCGCCGCGTTGCCGGAGCGGATGGAAATCGGAAAAGCGGTGGTGGATTTCGCGGCGGGCGTGGTGATCCGGGAGGAAATGCGATATGAGCTTTCCGAAAAGGAAACCGGGATGTTGAGGTTGCTGGCCTCGCATCGCGGGGAAATCGTGAGCCGCGAGAAATTCCTGGATGTGGTCTGGGGCTATCACGCGTATCCGAGCACCCGCACGGTGGATAATTTCATCGCTTCCCTGCGGACGAAGCTCGAAGAGGACGTTGCGAACCCGGTGTGTCTGGTGACGGTAAGAGGGCAGGGGTATCGATTGGCGTAGGAAGTGTCGGATGACCAAGGGGGCGGGGGAGTCCTGAAGGGCTGGGCTGCATACGGAAAAAGCCGGGCAAGTCTGACTTGCCCGGCTTTTTACATTGCGGCGTTTCAGCCGACGTCGAGGGCGGCGTATTCGCCGTCTTTGCGGCGGTAAACGATGGTCAGGGTGCCGCGGCGGGCGCTTTTATAAAGCACGAACGGGCGGTCGCTGAGTTCAAGCTCCATGACGGCGTCTTCCTTGAACATGGTTTTCACCGAGTATTTTTCCGGATGGACGATGTATGGAACCGGATCGTGATCGGATTCTTCCGGGTGATCGAGGATGTCGTCATTGAAATAACGTTCTTCGAGATAGCGGATGGATTCGTTCCGGTGCGGACGGTTTTTCTTGAGCAGCCGGGTCTTGTGTTTGCGCATGCGACGGGCGATTTTTTCGATCGTCTCGTCGAGGGCCACATACATGTCTTTGCCTTCGGTGTGGGCTTCGATGGTGATGTGGTTGGCGCAGAAGAGAATGATTTCCGCAATGTGCCGGTTTTTCTGAACGTCCAGAATCGCTTTGGCTTCAATGATGCGCGGGTAATCGAGATGGAGGTTTTCGATTTTCTTTTGTGCATAGTCCCGCAGGGCATCAGTCACTTGCTCGTGGCGCACTGTGACAGTGATCGGCAGATTGACGTTGGCAGTTTGCATGATTCTTTTGGTTTAATTTTAGGGTGTATCGGATGACAGGTTCAGCTGCCTTATCCACCTTTCACCTTGAACCAAAATCGAGCGGAATGCCACGATCTTCTTCAAAAAAAATCACCTGCGGGCGGGATGCCGGCAGGTGGAGGGTTTGCGGGAGTTTTTCCTCAGTTTTTGGGAGTGGTGAGCTCTTCGAAGGTGGGGATCGGCCGGGTGTTTTGAGAAGAATGCCCGGCGCGTATTTGTTCGGGAGACAGGTCATGCAACGGGCGGGTGACATCTCCGGAGGAAGTCGGTGTCGAGCGGAGACGTGCTTCGAAATTATCGGTCGGAGCGTCGAGCGTGCCGCCGATTTGGATCTCGACCCAACGGAAGCCTTCGTTGGGTTCCCCGAAGTGGTGGGCAAGGCCGCGGGTGGGTTTGATGACGGAATCCGGGAGTCCGATGAGGAGGGTGCCGGAAAGGACTTTGGTGCGTTGTTCGAGAGTCAGATTTCCACGAACCGCGATGTGTCTCGGGGTGGAGGCGCGGAAATTCCGGAGGGTAATGGTTTCTCCGTTGCGCTGGAGCGAACCGGAAATTTCGTTGGTGAAAACCGGAGATTCGAGCGTGCGGTCATTGAGCGCCTGGCCGAGTGTGTGGAGAAAAGGGAAATTGGCGAGTTGGAGCTGGGAATTGATGCTGCCTTGCCATTCCATGCTGAGCTTTGCGGGTGTTTCTCCGTTCGGATGCAACGTCAGGAAGTTTGAGGTGGCGGTGGGGAGGGTGTCGATTTTTCCGGAGATCAAGCGGGCGAACGGCTCGCCAATGATTGCGGAGAGCGGGAAAGATTCCGTTTTGACGTTCAGCACGGATTCCTGATCGAAATCTTCGGAATGGAGGGTGCCGGAGAGTTGGAGCGAGGCGAAATGATCGTCCGGCGCTTCGCAGTAGGCGCTGACGAGATTCCAGTCATTGCCGTGCTTTTCCAGAATGGCGCGATCCAGCTTCAGTGTCGGCCAGATGGAAGATTTCAATGTCCCTTTGGACAGGCGGATTTCCGAATTTCCCTTGAGGTTGGCTGCCGTGAGCGTGGCTTCGGATTTTTCCAGAAGGGCGACTTTCCCGAAGTTGAGATTCAGGTTTTTGACATTGTAACGATTGAAGGAAAAGGGCGAGGCGGCGCTGGCCGGTGCGGGCGGGGAATCCGTGCTGCTTAATTGGATTTTCGCCTGCTGGATGTTCATTTCGGAACCGGCCAGTCTTTTGCCGAAAAAGCTGACAGGGGAAATATCGGCGCTGATGCCGATAAGGGTGGTCTCGCGGAGAGGGCTGTTTTGCGGCCAGGTCAGCGCCACTTGCCCGGCATTGGCACCGGTTGGATTCATGCGGAATTGGAAAAGTTTCGTTTCCGCGCCGGTGTATGCGGCGATTTTTCCGGTAAGGGTGTTTCGAAACGGCGCGCTGTTCGCAAAGATAACCACGCCGATCAGCGCCAATGCGAACACGGCGGCGCTCACAACTCCCAGGATAATCAGCGTGATGCGGAGGCGCTGCGATTTGACTTCCTGCTCTTTGTGAGGTTGCTGGCTGCGGCGTTTGCGTCTTCTGACGCGGATCGCCTGCGAACCATCGGCGCGGGTGACCAGTTCTCTTTCAGGTGAAGACGCTGTGGACGGGGTTTGCAACCGGTCCATCATGTCATCAATCGTGTATTTTTCGGGCTCGCTGGCTGGGCCGGGCATAAAAGTTCGGAAGAGGAAGCGCTTAGCGGTGGCGGTAAGGCCGTCCGGTGGGGTCGAGAAGTTCGGCGTTTACGAGGAAAATGATGGCGGTTTTTTCCGGAGAGCTGGCTTTGCTCTGGAAAAGGCGGCCTACGACGGGAACATCGCCGAGAATCGGCACCTTGTCTTCCACGTTCTGCATTTTCTCTTTGAGAAGTCCGCCGAGGACGATGGTGGCGCCGTCGGTAATGGTGACATTTGTATTCAACTGCATGGTGTTGAACACGGGCATGAGGATGGAGTTTTTGGAAACCTCGACGGTTGTGGTGCCGGTCAGTGTTTCCTGGTTGCTGGTCAGAGGAGTGCCATAGTCCACGAACCCGTCAAAGTCGGTGAAAGACGGTTTGATGCTGAGGCTGATGTATTGCTTGTTGGCGTCGGCAATCGGCAAGACTTCAAGAATGGTTCCGGTGTCCCGCTTTTTAAATGAAGTGGGGTGGGCGGGGGTTACCGCCGGGCTATTGGGGGCTTCGTCCGCGAGGATTTCACCGGTGGTGGCATCGTAGGTGATGGTGCGTTTCGAGGCGGTGTTTTGGGGTAATTTGGGTGGCTCGTATTCGGTGGGATACAGCATTTCGCGGCTGATGTTGACGGTCGCCGCCTGGCCGCTGCGGGTGATGACGGACGGCTGTCCCATGATATCCACGCCTTTTTTCTGGTCCAGGCCGCGCATGACGACTTGGACCACGGCTCCGTGGTATAAGCCGGTGAGCCCCAGAATGCCTGGTGCGCGGATGGAGGCGTCGGACGAGCGTGCCGAGCCGCTGGCGATCACGGCATCGATGGAATCTCCTTGGATCGCAGCATTGCCACTGCGGTTTCCAGCGGTGATGGGTGCCATGCTCGTGATGCCTGTCGGCAGAATATCGGAGAGATCCCCGCCATTTCCCTGGGAACCGCCACTGAGGTTGAAGATATGTCCCAACTCGGTGAAGCCATAGCTGGTAAGCAACCAATCAAAGCCCAGTTCCTTCAGGCGGTTTTCCTGCGCCTTGATCATCGTTACGCGGACGGCGACCGCGACCGGCTCCGTTTGATTGAGGGATTCAACCAGTTGGGCGATTTGATCCTGATTGGTCGGTGTATTGACGACTTGAAGGGTATTGGTCGTCGGAATGTAAGTGGCGATGGCTCCTTCCGGGAATGTGATGCCTTGTCCTGCCAGAGCTTCCTGGGCGGTCAGTTTTTTGGCGAGAACTCCGGTTTGCGAAGACGGCTCGGCGAAAGGATCGGCGGATGCGGCGGTGGCGGAGGAGCCTCCACCGCTGAGCGAGGTGATGAAATCCGGCGGCACACGGTAGGTCCGCATCACGAGATTCGAAACCGTGGCACCCGCTGGAGTGATGATGACCGAATAGTCATCGGTGGTGAAATCGGTGCCGGTCTCGTTCACGATGTAACGCAAAACCTCCGCCAGCGGGATGTTGGAAAGGTTCAGATCGATTTTTGCGGCGCGGATTTTAGCAATCACTTCCGCGGGGGCGTCGATCAGATTGAGGGTGATGTTGACGCCTTTGTTGTTCGGATCGGTTTCGGTCGTATCGAGTTCGCGCGCTTTGGTGCGGAGGAAATCCACGGCTTCTTCCAAAGTTGCTTGGGAAAGGACGGCTCGTGGGAAAATGATCCTCTTCAGCTTGTTGGAAATCGTGATCCGATCGCCGTTTTGTGTCGTCGCGAGATCGGAAAAGGATGGGGATTCCGGCGTGGGCGGCACGGCGGTTTCCCATTGCTGGCCCACTTCCGCCAGCATGGCGGCGCGGCTGGAATCGTAGGCCGCGTCCTGATAGTGAGATTTTGCTTGGGCGAGGCGCTCCAGTCCCCGGCGGGCGGCGGTGTTGTAAGGATCGATTCGCAATACTTCTTCGTAATGCTTTTTCGCCTCGTCGTATTTCCCCAGATTGTAAGCGCCTTCCGCAGTGTAAAGCGTGCGGCGGACGGTATCGACGTTCTTCGCGTGTTCCGGGGTCAGGGCCGGATTGGTGCGGATGGGATCGTCGAGCTGGGTGCGGTAGGCAACGGCGGCGGGATCACCGGGTGCGCCAGTGGCGGCGATCACCTGATCCATCCGGGCTTTCGCTCCCTGGAGATTGCCTTTGCGCACCATTTCCTTGGATGCCTCGACGGCGGCCTGGACGTAGCGCTGGGTCACCGCGAGACGAAGTTCACCGTATTCCGGGGTGTCCGGGATCATTTCACGGGCACCGGCGTAGGCTTCCGAGGCGTCATGGAAACGGCCCGCGTTATAGGCTTCGTCACCTTTTGCGATGAGTTCACTGGATTCCGTGACGGAAACGGCGGGGGCTTGCGGATTTTTGGCCGAATGCGGCTCACCCGCGAAAAGCGGCGATAAAAGGCAGGCGGTGGCGAGCAATGCTGCACGTCCACGCGATGGGAGAATGGTGGGTTTTAAAGTCTCCATGCGAAGGTTTTGCGAAGCTATAGAGAGGAGACCGCCGGAGCGTAAGCCCAAAATCTGGGAAAATTCAGCTTTCTTGCGCCTCAAGAAAGGCACGCGCGGCGATGGCATCTTGGGCGATCTGGTTTTTCAGGTCATCGAATGACGGGAATTTCATCTCCGGGCGCAGATGGTGGCGGAATTCCACTTCCACTTCCTGATCGTAAAGATCTCCGCTGAAATCGAAAAGATGCGCTTCCAGCAAACGCCCGCTGCCGGAAACGGTGGGCCGTGAGCCGAGATTGGCCACGCCCGGAACCACGCGCCCACCCGGCAGGCGGACGATCACCGCCCAAACGCCGTCGGGAGGAAGCTGGGCCTCGCCGATATCCAGATTTGCCGTAGGAAATCCAATCGTGCGGCCAAGCTGTTTTCCGTGAATCACATTACCGCTCAAAGAGTAAGGGCGGCCCAGCATGCGCGCGGAATCTTCCAGATTTCCATCGCGGATCGCCTGGCGGATGCGGGTGCTGCTGATGCGGTCCCCATCGAGCATCACCGGAGGCACCGCTTCGAGGCGGAATCCGTATTTTTCCGAAGCGTGTTTGAGAAATTCCAGATCACCGCCGCGATGGTGGCCAAAGCGCCAATCTTCGCCGATGGCCAGAGTTTTCACCGGCGCGGCCAGAAGTTCCTTAATAAACTCCGCCGCTTCCATCCGGGAAAATTCCACGTCGAAATGCAGCGGAATGAACAGGTCCATCCCGAGAGCCTTCACGATTTGTGCTTTATGGCCGAGCGTTGCCAGCAGGGCGGTCGGTGCCTTGGCCGGGGCGATCACGCGGATCGGGTGCGGATCGAAAGTAACCAGCCCGGCGATGCCTCCTTTGTGTCTCGCCGCTTCCACCGCGCGGGCAATGACCGCCTGATGCCCCACATGGACGCCATCGAACACGCCCAAGGCCAGGTGTAAAGGTTGGCCCAGAGCGGGAAGTTCTTCGAGGCGGGTCCGGATCAGCACGGCGGTGCAATAGCGGTGGAAAAAGCCGGATTCAAGCTCCGCGCATCAGCGAGATTTCCGCGAGGGAAATGAGCGCTTTATGGAGATCCTCGCGCGGCATGGTTTTCAGGTCCATCGCGGGGATCGCGCGATCCAGCGTGAATTTCCCCGAGCGCGTGCGGCGCAGGGCGCTGAGGTGCGCGCCGCAGCCGAGTTTTTCGCCGATGTCATTCGCGTAGGTGCGGACGTAGAAACCCTTCGAGCAATTCACCGTGAAATCCACTTCCGGCAGGGCGATGCGGGAAATATCGTAGGAAGTCACGTAGATCGGGCGGGGTTTGCGTTCGACGACTTCACCCTTGCGCGCCAATTTATAAAGCGGCACACCGTCTTTTTTGATTGCGGAAACCATCGGCGGGATTTGCTCGAAATCGCCGGTGAAATGGCCGAACGCGCCTTGGATTTCCGCTTCGGAAAATGCGGGCACCTCCTTGGTTTCGAGGATTTCACCCTGGCGGTCCTGAGTCGAAGTGGTCGCGCCGAACGTCAGCGTGCCTTTGTATTCCTTGTCTTCGCTCATCAGAAGATCCTGGATCTTCGTCGCGCGGCCGATCACCAGCATCAGCAGGCCGGTCGCCATCGGGTCCAGCGTGCCGCAGTGGCCGATTTTTTTCGTATTCAGCGCGCGGCGGGCAATGGCCACCACGTCGTGGGAAGTCATGTCTTCGGCTTTGTCGATCAGGAGCACGCCGCTCGGGCCGTTGTCGGTAGGATGGGTCATGGATGGGAAAGTTTGAAGAGAAGAGGAAATGAACCGCAGATGAACGTGAATGAACACAGATAAGATTTAAGAATCTGTCTCTTAATCCCTCTTCAATCCGCGTTCATTCACGTTCATCTGCGGTTGGAAAATCTAACTAAGCAGCCGCAATCGCACGATCAATGGCACCGAGCACCTGTTGTTTCGCCGTTTCCAGCGGCCCGGCCATGCGGATGCCTGCGGCCAGAGCGTGGCCGCCGCCGCCGAACTCCAGCGCGATTTTGCACACATCCAGGCGACGGTCTTTCGAGCGCATGGAAACGCGGATTTTTCCGTCAGGAAGTTCCTCGAAGAAAACCGCGAGCTGCACTCCGCGAATGGCGCGGATAATGTCGATCAGGCCCTCGCTGTCATCCGGTTGCAGGCCGAGATTGATCCGCGTTTGATCATGCATTTCCCAGTGGGCGACGAGGCCGTTATCGGAAAGCACGAGCGTGTTCAATAAAGCGCGCATCAACTCCACCCGGCGGAACGGATGGCTGTCGTAGGTGCTGGAATTGATTTTCCCCACGTCGAGGCCGCGCCGGATCAGGTCCGCGCCGAGATCATAGGTTTCCGCCGTGGTGTTCGGATATTGGAACGAGCCGGTATCGGTGGAAACCGCGACGTAAATCGCATCCCGCGTCTCGGCGGGCAGCGGGAGATTCAGTGCCGTGATCAGCTTGTAAAGAATCTGGCCGGTCGCCGGACTGACGGAATCGATGAAATTCAGATCGCCGTAGCGCGGATTGGACAGGTGGTGGTCGATGTTCAGCCAGATTTTCGCTTTCGAGGCGGCGTGCAGCGAGCGATCCCCGAGGCGGGGTTTCGTCGCGGTATCGAGCGCAATGGCGACTTCCACCTCCAGCGGCTCATCCGGCGGAGTCTCGATTTTTTCCGATCCCGCCATGAATGCCAGACTTTCCGGCAGGCCGTCTTCATTGATGAGACGCACGGATTTTCCCGCCGCCATCAGCGCAAATCCCAGCGCGATCTGGGAGCCGATCGCATCGCCATCCGGGCGGATGTGGCTGAGAAGCACGAACGATTGGTGATGGTCGAAAACCTCGCGGAGCTGGTCGTAGGTCGCGTTTTCAGAAGGTGGGGTGCTGTCGCTCATGGGATGGAACCGCGTCGCGGGGCGCGGAATTTCCTCCGGGGCGCGGGCGGGTGCAAGGATAAAGGCGGATAGGGAGGTTTGCCCGGAGCGCGGGATGCGAAAGCTGGAAATCGGGAGTGCCGTTCATGGGGAATGGTAGGAAGAAAAGCTATTTGTGAGATCGAAAAATCAATAATTGTCAATTATAATAATCATCTTAAGGATTCCCTTTGAGGAAATTGAAAAAGAGCAAGGAGAAGGATACGATCCTCCCCTATGTTAATAAAAACGTTCGTCCTATCCATGGTTGCGGGATTGATCGCGCTGTTCGCGACATCCAGCGGCTATGCCCAGACCGCCGAGTCTCTCGTCCAGACACAGGGTTTTAGTTTCACTCCGAATGGAAATGTCAATCTGACCTTCGCCCAATTCGATGATCAGGGAGGTACCCTTGTCCTCACGGGTGTCGAAATCACGGTGACGTACACCAAAACCGGTGGCAGCCTGTCCGTCGATAACGATTCCTCGGAATCAGGATCAATCGACTTGTCTCACACGATCGTTGGCAATCTCACCGTGAAATCGGGTGGAGTTTCGTTGATCGATAACTCCTACCAAGCGATCGGCTCGAGCCTCAACGCTTCCAGTACCGCCACGACCACTATCGGCGCGACCACCGGTGATTCAACGACCTCTTACGATAATACCGGCTTGAGTGATAACTGGGTTTTCTCGGCAACCGATGTAACAGCCACGGATTCGGGGACCATCCTCAGTGCTCTCCAGAGTGCCTATGTCGGGACGGGTAATTTCGTCCTGAATTTCGCCGCCACCCAAACTTCCGATATTGACGGCCTTGGAGGTGTGAATTACGCCCTCGTCAATTCGGCCATTTCGGGAGCCGTCACGGTTACATACACCTACGAAGTCATCCCCGAGCCATCCAGCGTGCTTCTCGGCCTCGGTTCGGTCGGTTTGTTTTTCCTGCGCCGTCGGCGCTGATTCCGGTCCTCGCACCTAGTGGAACCCTCCCCGGTTGAATAGCACAGGGCCGCGAGGCTCTGTGCTATTTTATTGTGAATCTCTCATCCGGATGGGATTATCCCACGAGTCCGAAAGTTGGAAAGAAGAATCGATCATGAAGACCGGCTTTTCAGACGGCATCAAGTCCTTGGGAAAACGTACCGGGCCGATCGGGGGCGGCTTGGCCAATACGCTCATTCTCATTGGATCTCTAACGATACTTTATTTCCTGTTCGGCCGCCTGGCATTTTCCATGGCGGTATCGGAAGGCAGTGCCACGAGCATGGCCTTTCTCCCCGAGGGGCTGGCGCTGGCATCCGTGATTTTGTTCGGCCCGCGCGTTTCAGCGGGGATTTTTCTGGGGCAATGGTTGCTTTCCCTTTCTCTTGGTGTGCCATTTCCGGTGGGTGCGGCTTTCGGATTAATCAATATGATCGAGGGAGTGGTGGGCGGCAGGCTGTTCTGGAGGTGGAAAATTTCGCCTTCTCTCGGAACACCCAGGGATGTCGTCATGCTTTTCGTCTTGAGCGCCCTGGTGCTCCAGCCCGCTGCGGCTCTGGCCAAGGCCTTTCCCCGGTTGGCGATTTCGGATTACGGCGAGATCGTGCATCTGTCGATTTACTCCTGGGCGGGAAATACGATGGGGCAATTTCTCGTCGTTCCTCTCGTGCTGGCTTGGTGTTGCTCCGGCTGCCGCTTCGAGAACAAGGAGCTGAAGCGAAGTTTGTTTATCCTCGGTCTTTATTTTGCCGGAATCCTGCTGTTCGAATATTTCCAGTTGGGAGAGATCGATAAACTTTACTGGCTATCGATCTACGGTGCCTTCTACCTCGTCCTGATCTGGAATGCGATCCAGTCCGGCCCTCTCGTCACCTCGTTGATCAATTTTCTCACTACGATGGGGTTTCTGTGTTCCATCGTCGCCAGCCGGGATGCCTTGCTTTATTTCTCCACCCAGGACCGTGTGCTATATGCGGATTTCCTGATTCTCGGGGGAGTGGCGACTGCCTTGATTATTTCCTCGTTGGTCCGTCAGTTGGTCGAGAAAACTTCCCAGCTCACTCTGGCAAACCGGGCCATGGAACGGATGCTGGCCATGATCGGCCACGATTTGCGAAGCCCGTTTGTAGACATCAGCACGGCCCTTGATGTTCTCCGGCACGGAAAATTGGAAACGGGCGACTTTCAATCGACGCTGAAACACCTCCGACAGACGACGGATCAGGCGAGATGCGCATTTGAAAATGTCATGGAATGGGCGGCGCTTCAGATCGACGACCTCAAACCTTCGCCGGCGCTTTGGAACGTCCGGACGATCATATGGGATGTCTTCGAACTGTTTCGGATGAAGGCGGAAATCAAGGGCATTCAGGTTGAAATCGAAACCCCGGATGATGCGAAAGTGTATGCGGACCGCCAGCATTTGAGCTCGATCCTCCGCAATCTTTTTTCGAACGCCCTTACGTTCACGGAGGAAGGAGGGAAGGTGGCCATATCGGCAAACCGCATGGGGGACTTCTGGAAACTATCCGTGAAAGATACGGGGATCGGGATTCCGCGCCGTGAGGTGGAAAGGATTCTCGGAAACGAACGGGAAATGAAATCCAAGCCGTACAAGATGGGAGCGGGGATCGGCCTCTGGATCGTATCCAATCTGGTGAAAACCAATCAAGGAACGTTCGAGGTGGAAAGCGCCGAAGGAAAGGGTAGCACGTTTTCTTTCACTCTTCCGGCAGCGGATTTTGATAGGTGACCTGGTCGCGGCGTTCCGCCGCATCATTCATTTGCCTTCATTACGGCGGGACGCCGCAACCACGGTTTGGCAGGAGTCCTAGAGCCGCAACCGGGCGGCCATCACGATGGGAATGACCTGGGCGATCGATTCCACTCCCAGTTTTTCCAGGATTTTCGCCCGGTGGATTTTCACGGTTCGTTCGGAGATTCCGAGATCGTAGGCGACCTGCTTGTTGAGCGAGCCTTCCATGAGGAATTCCAGGACTTCGATTTCCCTCCTGCTCAGGGTGCGGAGTTTTTTCCGGGCGTCTTTCCTTTCGCATCTCGCCCGGTGTTTCTTTTCCGCCTGTGAGAGAGCCCGTTCCGCCGCTGAAATGACATTCCGTTCGTTCAGGGGCTTTTCGATGAAGTCGATCCCGCCTTGTTTCATCGCTTCCGTGGCGATGGAAACCGTGCCATGGGCGGAGATAAAGATGAGTGGCAGGATCCAGTTCTTTTTCCGAACCATTTTCTGTACCTCGAGTCCGTCCAGCTCCGGCATCTGGAAATCCACGAAAGCGCACGACAAGGGGCGGGGCTCGTCCAATTTCAGAAAATCGACGGGATTCTGATAGGGGATGACCGTGTAGTTCCGGCTTTCCAGGAGCTGCTGCAAGCGCATCAGGACGAGGGAATCGTCATCCAAAAGATAAATGGTGGCCTCTGGAGGAGAGTTCATGGTCAAAATCGGTTACGCGTAGCGGATTGCAAAATTTGCATGGCATTCGGGAGCCCTGAATGCAAGCATGGAGGAGAATATCGTCAGGGCAGGAGGAGAAGAGGAGGAAGGAGGTGCTGAGTGCTGAAGAGCCGGAACATTTCCACCCTTGCCGAGCGATGCCGGATTTGGAAAACCATGCGGCGATGAGAGTTTCTCCTTTGGTTGCCGACGCGGTTTTTGACGGCTATCGCCTGATCCGGTTTTTAGGAAAAGGCGGATTCGGCGAAGTCTGGCTGTGCCGTTCGGAAACGGTCGGTGATTTCCGCGCGTTCAAATGGATTTCCTCCTCGGATACTGGATTGCTGGAAAAAGAACTCCACGCGCTGCGCCTTTATCGGGAGACGGTCGAGAACCTCCATTCTCCCCACCTGGTGCCGATCCATCACATCGGCGGCAATGCGGCGGGGCTTTACTACGTGATGCCTCTGGCGGACGGCTGGGAAGATTCCCCGGTTTCTCCCGATGATCCCGCTTGGTCTCCTCTGTGCCTCGCCTCGGAAATCGAAAACCGGCGATCCCAAGGCCGTTGGTTTTCCAGCGGTGAAATCGTCGCCTTGTTCAGTCCGGTTCTCCAAGCTCTCCAGGCACTCACCGGTGCCGGGCTGGTCCATCGTGATGTGAAACCGGACAATATCCTCTTTCTCAACGGCAAGCCCTGTCTTGGAGACATCGGATTGCTCGGGCGTGATCATTCGCTGCTGACCCAGCAAGGCACTCCCGGCTACAGCGCGCCATCGTGGTATACGGGCGGCCATTTCGATATGTACAGCGCCGCCGCCACCCTCTATACTCTCCTGACGGGGAATTCTCCGGATAAAATGGGGCGAGCGAATTTCAAGTGGCCTCCGGGCGGTGAAACTTCCCTTTCCGTTTCCGAACGAGCCGAATGGAAACGTCTTCATGGAATCATCCGCCGGGCGACGGAAGAGGATGTAAACGAACGCTATGTGGATTTCTTGGCTCTGGCAGCGGCTTTAGGAAATACTCGGAAAACGGAGAATGATTCGTTTCGTCCGGCCCGTTCCAAGCGATGGATTTCTGTGCTGTCCGTGACTCTCACCCTTGCTGTTATGGCGCTCTTTTTCTTCAAGACCCGTCCTCGGAAACATCAATCGGAGGAGATCCGTATTACTCCTGAGCCTCCCTTGAATGTGACATCTTCCAAAATCACTGAGCCCCCTGATAAGCCCTTGACCGCGCTTCCCGACGATCAAGTGCGATTTGGATTGTCTCCGAGGGAAAAGATTTTGCGGCAGCTGCCCAAAATGCTTCCGGCACCGCCTCCCGGCGGAAAGCGGAATTTTGGCGCATTTGCAAATACGAGCCGGTTGTCCGACGCTCTCGAGCGAAAAGATGACGGTGCCGCATTGGAGGCTTTTGAAAGTTTGATGGATAACGCTGCCGGAGCTGTCGGTCTTAGCTGGGAAGCTTCAATGCTATATGCCTATTTGCTGGAGAAAAACGGCAGACATGACGATTCTCAACGCATTCTGGATTCCATTCCGGATCCGGAACCAGGCAATGATCTCCAACAGCTGGAATGCCGGATGATCTTGTGGGAAGCAGTTGGGAAATATGAAAAGGCCGAAGCTTTGTTGGGTAATCTGATCGCAAAAGCCCTTGAGAATATTTCGAAGACTGAGGCTGGCCATTTGGAGAAACTTTATCAATTCCGGGCCAGAATGCGGATGCGGCAATCCAACTTTGAAGGGGCTTTTTCGGATGAAATAGATTCACTGAAAATTCCGATCGAAAAGACCCTCACCTACTCTCTGAACAGTCGAGACTCGCCGCTCGATGAAATGCAGACGGGGCACCACAATACGACGGTTCAACGGTGGTTTGAGCTCTCGGAAGAATTTCCCGGGTATCGGAAGTATTTGGTCGATCACAATCATCCCGAGCCAAAAGGGCTCATGAATGCAGTCGAGAATTAAGTGCTGCCAGTAGATTTGAAAAAATCCCGCTTCGAGGGGGAGATTTTTCCGGAATTAGCGAAGAAGAAGCAGATGATGCCATGTTGGCATGATCCCACTTCTTCAAATTCCATGAAAAAAATCGTCATCATCGCCGCCGCCGTTTCTCTTGCCGTCACCGGCATCGGATACTCGATGTCCCTCGCTCATCGCCTCCATGAAAGTTCAAAATGCGAGCAAACCCGATGCCCTTTCTGCAAAGGAACCGGTTGGCAAAATACTTATAACAAATGCCCGTATTGTAGAGGAACGGGAGGCCATTGATAGGTGGCGCGTCCGGCGGATGCCGATTCGGTATTCCGCTGGTGCGCGCCGGAGCGAATCATTTCTCAGAGAAGGGGAGATTTTCAGAATTTCCACGAATCAGAAGACACAGTCTATGAAATCTACCATTCTTATCATCGTTAGCTCTCTCATTCCACTCGCTCTCACAAGCTGCGACGAAGACCGCGCCCAGCGTGAGGAAGCGCAGCGGGAACGTCAGTTCCTGAGGGAAATGCAACGTCAGGAAAATCTCCAACGACAAGCCGACCGAGAACAAAGGATTTTTGAAAACATCGTCCAAGGCGTCGATGTGCTGACTCGCTAGAATCCCCGAATTGAATCATTATGAATCATTTGATGGCAGTTCCTTCCCTGAATGCTGCGAGAGGACTCAGTGGCTTTACGGGAATTTCCCTAATTGCCTTGCTCATCATTTTCGGAGTGGCATTTGCCATGGGAAAACAGGTCTTCATCCTCAAAAATCCGACACATAAGATCGCCATGTCCGTGGCGACTCTCATCGTCACCGTCGTTCTCTGGTGTATTCTGGTCTGATTTGTTTTATCACTTTCATCCTTCCCCATGGCCGCGCCTTTCCCAAACACCCCGCTCAATCTGCTCTCGAAGCTCAAGCATTCCGATTCGGAAAAGATCTGGGAAATTTCCTGGAAACGCTTTCTGGAACTCTACCACGAACCGCTGAAAGTGTGCGCCCAAGCACTCTATCGCTCCCACACTGGCGGACAAATTCCGTCACAGCAATTCATCGAAGACGTCGTGGCGGATGTCGTCGCCGGATTTTTCCGCAAGGATGGCGAACGCTACGATCCTTCCAAAGGACGCCTCCGCACCTATCTGCGATTGATCACGAACCGACGGCTCATCGATTTGCTCCGCGCCCAGATGCCCGCCAGCCAAAGAGATCTCGATCCTGAAATGCTGGATTCCCTCCAAACCGAATCCCCACAGGAAAATGACGCCTTCCAGCGTTCATTACTCGCCACTCTTCTCGAAGAACTCCGAAGCAGCATTCCGCTCCGCCAGTTCGAGATCTTCGAACGCGTGAAACTCAAACAACAAAAACCAGCCTACGTCGCCGAAGACCTCGGACTGGAACGAGCCATGGTGGATCGCTACATTCACAAAGCCATGAAAAAACTCCGCGAAATCGCGAGCCAGCCGGAATACCAGTAAGAACTCGATTAAACGGAGCGCTGGTGTTCACACCGGCTCGATCCCCCGAGAGCGCCGAGCCTCAGCTCGGCCTCTTCAAAATCTCTTTCTTCCCTGAAAACTGAACCCTGAAAACCAGCAACTTTCCCATGAAAGCCATCCACTACCTTTCCCGCTCTGAAATCCCGCTTTCCCCTGAGGAAGAAAGCCTCCTCAGCCAGGAACTTGCCTCCGCCTATCATCAGGACGAAACCTCCGCCACCAGCCGCGAAGTCGAGCGCATCGCCGAGAAAATCAAAGCCCGCATGACCCGCCCCGCCGAGCCGGAGCCGCCAAGCGACAATCTCTGATTGCGAAAAGTGGCTGTGGCGTCCCGCCGCAGGCCGTTGCAGGAGCGTCCCGCTCCGCTATTCTGCCCTCCGAACCCATGAACTTCCTCCATCCTCGTCCCCCGGCCCCACAACGCTATTCCTGTCCCTGCCCGAACTGCGGCGTGGAAAACTTTCTCCCCGTGATCACCCTCATCACCTCCGAGGAAGAACTCTCCGCATTTTTCGAACAAAAGCAAAACCGCACCACCTGCGTCTCCTGCGGTGCTTTTATCGAAGCGCAATTAACTGTCCAAGTTTCCTTGTCGATGCCTCCATACTCCGATCACCAGTTCATCCCGCCGGAATGGTTGCAGGATCCGCAGGTGCTTGATAAAATGCGGGAAGAAGGATTCGGCGTTCATTACTCCTATTCCCTCCACGATCTTGAATGCTCCATCTTGGCAAAGCTCGCACTCTTCGAGCGCCGGAAAGAACTCAGAAGGCAACTTGTTTCACTCCGCCAGATCACCATTCCGGAAGAAATCCACCAACGAATCGCCGGGACTTACAAGAAATCCAAGCTCAAGGTCATCTGGTTCGTCTCCACCCACTTTGAGGAAGGAAAATGTTACGAACGGGACGAGTGCTGGTCGGTCATCGGCTACGCTCTTTCCCGCCTCGAACAACACCCTGCCCACGGCCAAGGCGATCACATCTTCTCCGCCCTCCGCCAACTCCGGTTTCTTGATCCCACCGAAGACGGAAAATACTATCGAAAATCCGCGATCTGAACGGGGGCGCTCTACCGATACCGGAAAGTGGCTGTGGCGTCCCGCCGCAGTCCGTTGCAGGAGCGTCCCGCTCCTTCATTTCAATTCTTTTTCTCATTGGAGCGCGGGCTTCAGTCCGCCCCGGAGCATCCGAACCGGTTTTACCGCCAAGACGCGAAGAACGCCAAGGGACGCAAAGATCCAAGAGGCTTTTTTTAAAAAAAGAAACCTAACATAACATAAGCAGGATGAACGGAAATAACAGAGTCCCCGAACTCGTGAAATCCCTTCTTCCATCCGCGTTTATCTGTGGTTCTGTTTTTCCCTCATGGAGAAACCCTGAATCGCGGTTTCCGGGGGAGATTTTCCGAAAACCCGCGAATGAGAAGTGAATGACCACTTTCTCCTTCAGAAGATCTCTCATCTCCAAAACTTACCGCCTCGGCTGCCCGCCCGGCATCAGCAACTGCCAAACCTCCAGCCCGTGTGCCTTCGCCAACCGCTCCAGCGTGGAAAGCCGCAAATCCCGTTTTCTTCCCGCCTCCACCGCCTGATAGTATTTGTAGGAAATCCCGGACTGTTCGGAAAACGCCTCCTGCGTCAGCCCACGTTCCACCCGCAGCGCTTTCAAGCGCCGGAGTAATCGCTGGGCCGTGTCGTCTTCCATCGTGAAAGGAAGATCATATCCGGCTGCGTTTCGTCTTTACACCTCACCATCGGTAGTGCGTGCTTTAGGTGAATAACCGTCCTTGAATCCTCCCAAGCGGCACAAATCCATTTCCCAATCCGAACCACCCATGTCGTCCGAAAGCCCCCGTAGTGAAACAATCGCTCGTATTCTCGAGGCCCGCACACCCATGGCGGAGAAGGCCGCTCAAGCCGATGCGGCCCTTTTCCAGATCGAAGGGGAAATCCGAAGATTCAAGGGATTCATCCCCCGCTTCTCCGGGAATCTTGCCCCCGAAGTAGCCGCGAGCCTCAGAGCGCTTGATCCCGCCATCGACCATTTGCTGGCCCGGCTTTCCACGGAGAAAGGAAAAATCTCCCTGCTGGCCCAACGCTTTTCACGGCCCACGTTGAATATCGGTGTCGCGGGCAGGGCGGGGCAGGGCAAAAGCACCCTGCTACAAAGCCTCACCGGCCTGACCACCCACGAAATTCCGACCGGAGACAAGGGGCATTGCACTGGAGCACCGTCCATCATTCAGAATCATGAGTCGCAGGAAACCTACGCGGTTATCCGCTTCCATACCGTGCAAGGATTTTTGGAAAATGTGGTCGCTCCGTTTTATCAGAAGCTCAAATTGGGCGCGGCCCCTCTTTCATTGGATGCCTTCGCATCATCCGAACTTCCTGATACGATGGAGGGGGCCACTGAAAAAGGATTTCTGGAAAAACTCACGAACCTGAAAAGGAGAATTCCGGAATATCGGCATTTGCTGGATGGCTCAAAAAAAAGAATCAACCGGGAGGAAATCCGCTCCCATGTCGCTCAGGAAAATACTTCGGGTCAGAAAGTTGCGACTTGGATTGCCGTCGAACAAGCGATCATCTATTGCCCGTTTCCTCAGAAGGATGTGGGCAAGGTCGCCTTGGCGGATACGCCGGGCTTGGGTGATTTTGTCAGTGGTGCGGAAGAGCGATTGGCGGCGAATGTCGGCTCGAATCTGGACGCCGTGCTGTTCGTGCGGAGACCTCCCAACGCAAGAGCCGTTATTGAGCCAGCTGACACCGATTTGTATGACTTGATCAACGGCTCCATTCCCGAACTTGGAATCAAGGATTGGTCTTACTTTGTCATCAACAAATCATCGGACAATCAGGGACAGATCGACCTCTTCAAAGGGGAATTGAAAGACAAAAAAATCGTCACCCGTGCGGTGTATGCCGTCAACTGTACCGATACCGAGGAGAGCTTGAATTTCCTCGACCAGATGCTCAACGACATCGCCCGCAATCTCGGTTCGCTCGACCAACGGCTCTTCGAACTCCGCATGAGTTCCCTCGGGGAATTGAAAGCGGAAATCCAAGCCCTCGCCGAGCAAGCATCCAACGCGTTGCCTTCTGTGGGCCTCGCTCAGGCCGACGACAACCTTCTCGATGATAAATTCGAGCCTCTTTGGAAACAGCTAGGGACGAAATTGGATCGATTGGTGAAGTTATACCGGGAAAATTACAAAGAGCCGGATGAGGAATTTCTCGCGGCAGTGGAATCGGTTTTCATCAAACTCAATCAAGGGCCGGATCTGCCTTCCTTACAAGAAATCGAAAGCATTCCAGAAAGAGAACTATCAAATTGGTCGGATGAGAGGTTGCATGAATTGCGAGTCAATATTTCCAATGCTTTCGAGTCCATCGATACAAGCCTCAACGGAAGCTTTGACGAACTCCGCAGGAGGGCAATGGCCGAGATTTGTTCGGAAGAAGGCGGAAGATTAGGCGTGCTTCTTACGAGAGCAGAAGATCCTTGGGATGCTTTTTCAAAAGCATGGGATGGATACAAGGGAGGAGAAATTGTCAAACGAGCGATCGGCTTATTCGCTTCTGCCGGCCTTTCCTTCCGCGGTTTCATCCAGCCGCGTGTGCGGGAGTGTCTCAATGTTTTGGACAGCTCTCATCCGGCAGCCAATCCCTACCGTCATATTGGCGGAGATAAGGCGCAAGACGTGAAAGATAAATTGAGTCTGGCATGGGAGAAAGCTTGTTTCAACTGTCGGACGGAAATCGAGGAAATGGCGAAAGAACCTTCCATGGCCCGATTCGCCGCCATTGAGGATTTTACCGACTCCATTCGACGCCACGGTGGATTGAAATCGGCGGAAAACCGATGGAAACGATTCTACAAAGAAAATCGTGCGGATGTCTGGCCCGAAGATTTTGAAAAGCTTGAGGCTGATACTCGACTCCGTAAAGAGTGGGGGAACGCGGTTTCAGCCCTTAGGAGTTCATTGGAACAATTGCCAGCTTGAATTTTCACCAACGGTTTTGTTCCTGCCACGATTTATCAGATTGTTAATTATGACCGAATTAAAAACCACATCCATCATCATGGTAGGGCCGACCCGTGTCGGAAAAACGAGCATGCTTGCCGCCATGTATAACGAACTGAAACAAGCCGCAAAGAGACAAACCAATTCCCTGGCGAAATACGGTCTGCACATGGACGCAGGACCAACCCAGATCAAAATCAACGACCAACAGGAAACGCTTGAAGATCTGGCCGACGGTGAAGGGCTTGTTGTGAACAAAGATGATAATCTGGAAGGTAACTCGGAACTTAGGAATTATGATTTTTTCATTAAAATAGAAAATGATTACAAAATTCCCTTGCGCTTCACTGACTTGCCGGGCGGCTGGTACACCGGTGGAGCAGGAGCCCAGCAAGCGGCGGAATTGCTGGAAAATTCCCATGTATCCCTTTTGGCTGTGGATGCCGTCGCCCTGATGGAGGCGAGGGGGAAATATCACAGCAAGATCAATCGCACCAGATTCATTGAGCAGGTATATGACGCCGCTTCTTTCAAACACGAACATGAAGTCATACTTGTTCTGATTCGTGCTGAAACCTACGTTCGGAACAACCAAATAACCGAGCTGAAAAGACGGGCGAAAAATGCTTATTCGGAGCTGGCTGGAATCCTAAAAAACAAGGAGACAATCCTAGAGAATGGTGAAATAAGAAGAGGAGTCAATATTAGTGGTTGTTATATAGAAACTGTCGGAAGTTTGTTTTTTAATAGCTACAAGGAGAATCCAGATGGAAGCGTCGATGCTATATTTATGAGGGATAGAACAATCGGTTACAAGCCATCACTTTGTGAGATTCCGCTCCGAATGGCGGCGAAGAAAGGTATGCAGCATGCCGTGGATGACGCGGTAATTGAAATTGAAAAATCGCGCGGCCTCTGGGGCTGGTTGATTGGAACACTTGGTTTCGAAACCGCCTTGACACGCGCTAGAGCAAAACATGGGAAACTCTATGCTGTTTTACAGGATCTTAGCTCCCAGTTGAACGAAAACGACACTTTCACCATCTCTCCAAGAACATGAAAGTTGCCGTCAGAACGCGATCAAAAAACATCGATTACTGTTGGAAAACGACGGAAGATGAGTCTAATCATGAAAGATGGTTCATCACTCCGGGAACTTACTGCGATGAGAGTTTGTCTGCCGCCGCCATGCGGGAAGGCAGACAGGCGAAGGTTTACCTCGGAGGAATGTCCTCGGGAATCAACGATTTCATGGGTACTCGGGTTCGGATGGATTTATGTATCGGGGAGCTTGACGAACCACAAGCTCGCGCCCTTCTTGTATGTTTCCTGCAAGAAACGGGAGACTTTGCGGCTGCTTTAGCCGGAAACATTTCCAGACCGGATGCGGATGATTGGTTTGTCGATTTCCATAAACTAGAGGAATGGCTGACCGATTTGATTATCAAAAAGAACTTTGGAAGCCGCCCGGCTTTTGAAGATGCGTGGGAAAAGGACGGTTACTTGAAGGAGCGCGGGAACCGGGGGCCAAATCCCTCGGAATGGAAAAAGGTGGCTTTGGAATTGACCGCGCATTCGTTTTCAGAGGAAGACGGGCTGAAACTGCTATTGACGCGTATCCCTAATAACCAAGGTGAGGAAATTGCTCGTGAACAAGCGGACCGTCTCCTTTGGAGAACGGATAGGGAACAAGACATTCTCCCATTCCGCAAAAAAAAACCTTCGACGACCGGAGCTACACCTGAGACGAGATCCGACAAGGCATCAACGCTGTCTTCTTACCCTCCATCCGTGAAGAAAGCAACCTTCCCGAAGCCGGACACATCACGAAGCTTTTCGAATCCCCCACACACAGTATCGCCCAAAAAGTTGTTGATTGGCTTAGGAGTCATTGTGGCTATCGGATTAGTAGGACTCTCAATCTACGAGATTAAAAAAAAAGAGGTAAAATCTCCTGAAGTAGAAAAGCCGCGAATCGAAGAGAAACAGCAGCCTATCCCGGAGAAACAAGCTCCAGCGCCCGCATCAGCCAAGCCGGGGGAGGACGGGAAAACCACGCCCATTCCCCAAGAAACTCCCGCACCTCCCGCCGATGAACCCCGCTAATCTTCCGGGGAGCACACGCTTCCAGCGTGTTGGCATCGACATCCTGCCGATGTCTCTTCGCGGGGAGGAAGTTGAAATGCAAAAAGACGTGAGGCAGGTTATCCACGACACATGTCCGCTCCGCAAGATGCGGAGGGGAGCACGCTGGAAGCGTGCGCTCCCCTTCATTTTCCGATGAACAACATTCCTTCCGCCAAAGACATCGGGAAACGGAAAGCACTCCGCCGCATGCAACGGATTGCCACCGCCTGCGTCGGTGTGGCTTTGGTAACCCGTATCGGTGCTTCGTTTCTCGGAGACGCCGCATGGGTCGGCTATCTCAAGGCATTTTCCGAAGCGGCGGTGGTGGGTGGTTTGGCGGATTGGTTCGCGGTGGTCGCGCTTTTCCGGCATCCTTTCGGACTGCCGATTCCGCACACGCGCATTCTGCCAAATGGGAAGGAGCGGTTGGCCGGATCACTGGCGGACTTCGTGACCGGGAATTTCCTCTCCCGCGAATCGGTGGAGAGCGAACTGTCGAAAATGGATGTGGGAGGCACCATTGCGGATTTCCTGAACACGCATGCGGAAAAAATCGCGGATCGGTCGGTGGAATATGTGCCGCGTCTGCTCGACGCATTGGATGACGAGAGCGTCAGCCGTTTTCTGGAGGAGAAAATTTCCGCCCGGATGCGGGAAATGGATGTGGCTCCTATCGCGGGCCGTGCTTTGGAAGCCCTGACATCCGGCGGCAAGGGAGGGCGTGTGGCGTCCGATTTGTTGGGCGTGGTGCGCGGAGCTTTGGAGGAGAACAAGGATCTGTTTGCGGAACTCGTCCGCAAACAGCTTCCCTTACCGGATAGTATCGGCGTCCCCGGCATCCCCATCGGCGTGCCTCTCGGACCGGTGAAGGACAAGCTCGCGGGGATGATCGGCGAGGCGGCGGTGAAACGGTTGCTCAACGTGGTTTCCGAAGTGGAAGGGGACGAGGATCACGAAATCCGCCAGCGTGTCGGCAGCGGGCTGGAGCGTCTGGTTTCCGGCCTCAAGGAAGATCCGGCGATGAAAGAAAAGGTGGCAGGCTGGCGGGACGAGCTTCTGGAAAACGAGAATGTTTCCGAATACGTTTCCATCGTCTGGCGAGAGCTGAAAGATATGCTTTGCCACGATCTGGCCGACCCACAAGGGGGAATCCGCAAGCACCTCGCCCACGCTTTGCGGAGTTTTGGCGAACGCATCCGGGAAGACGATGATTTCCGCGAAACCCTCAACAACGGCCTGTGCCCCTTCCTCGCTGACGCGATCCACGGAGCGGCTCCCGCCTGCGGCCGCGTGATCCGGGAAACCGTCAACCGCTGGGATGGCGAGGAGCTGGCCGGGAAACTGGAACTGGAGGTTGGGAGAGATCTTCAGTTCGTGCGCCTCAACGGAACGTTGGTCGGTGGTTTGCTGGGCGCAGCCCTGCATTTCGTGTATTCGTTTTTCTAAGACAGCAATCCCCGGCGCGGGACGCACCGGCAACGGCCTGCGGCGGGACGCCACAGCCACGATTCCGGTTCATTTCACTTCCGCTGGGAGGTTTCATCCGCTTTGCTTTCCGAGTGCTCGTAAACTCCATCATTCCCGAACGGGAATAAAGTATTGCCTTAATTTCCAAATTAGGATATTTATTCCCGAACGGGAATGAATTCGGAACAGAAAATAACTGCAACGCGTCTCGGGGAAGTGGTGCGTGCGCAACGGAAAGCGCTTCGGATGAATCAGTCCGAGTTGGCGCTGGTGTCGGGGACGGGTGTCC
This sequence comes from Luteolibacter sp., assembly GCA_047605125.1. GTDB lineage: Bacteria > Verrucomicrobiota > Verrucomicrobiia > Verrucomicrobiales > Akkermansiaceae > Luteolibacter. Next base: position 23,490 of record JASGGK010000012.1, on the reverse strand, counting down.
GTTTCATCAGTGATCTGGAGAATGGGAAGGATGGCTGTGAGTTGGGGAAAACCCTCCAGGTTCTCAATAACCTCGGGATACGGCTGGTTGTAACGGCATAAGGAGGCGGTGAATCATGGCTAAAACTTTGGACGTTTATTTGAAGCAAGAATGCGTGGGGCATCTTGAACAGGATGACGCAGGTTTATTGTGGTTCAATTACAGCGAGGTTTGGTTGAAATCCGATTTTCCCGTTGCTCTTTCCCACTCGCTTCCGCTGCGCGGGGAGAGATTTTCACGCAATGAATGCCGCGCTTTTTTTTCGGGTTTGCTGCCGGAAGAAACGAGCCGGGAGTTGATCGCCAAATCGTTTGGCGTGAGTGATCAAAACGATTTCGCGATTTTAGAGAAAATCGGAGGCGAGTGCGCGGGAGCAGTGAGCCTCATGCCTTCCGGAATTGCTCCTATTGCGGCTACGGGAGATTACCGGGAAATTTCTTCGGATGAACTCGCTGAAAAGATCGGGGAATTGCCGCTCAGACCGCTTCTTGCCGGTGAGGAAGGCATTCGATTGTCTTTGGCGGGTGCTCAGGGAAAAATCGCCATCGCGATCTTTAATGGGAAATTCTTTTTGCCGTTGAATGGTTCGCCAAGCACGCATATCTTAAAACCTCAGGGACTTCACTTTGAGGGTTTGGTGGAGAACGAGTTTTTCTGCATGAGCCTTGCGGCGCTGGCTGGGCTTGAGGCCGCCGATGTGGAAATCAGGCAAGCTGGAACGAGTCGTTTCCTGCAAGTGCTGCGGTATGATCGTGTGATGGCGGAAAATGGAAGTGCTGATCGGATTCATCAGGAGGATTTTTGCCAGGCATTGGGAATTGCCCCTGAGCTGAAATACCAAGCGGAAGGAGGTCCGAATTTGAAGAGATGTTTTGAATTGGTTCGTGAGGTTTGTTCCAGGCCGGGGCCCGATGTTCTGCGACTTTTTGATGCCGTGGTTTTCAATTACTTGATCGGAAACAACGACGCGCATGGGAAAAACTTTTCATTTCTTTACGAGGATGGGGCCGCGAGGTTGGCGCCTTTATATGATTTGGTGTGCACTCAGGCATATCCGGAGCTGGCGAAGAATTTTGCGATGAAGATTGGAGACGAGCGTCAACCGGATCGGGTTGCGGCGAAAAATTGGTTGAAGTTTTTTGGAGAGGCAGGAGTGGGTCCGGCGATTGCCAAGAAGCGTTTGCTGTCCCTTGCCCAAAGGGTCGGGGGGATCGTTCGGGAAATGGATCAATCCTACCCCGGATGGAAATCGGTTTCTCCCATTGTGCTCCGAAACTGCGCTCGGGTGGGAGCTTTGGGATAGGGGGACATGCGCTGAAGGGCTGGACTACTTACGAAGAAGAAATTCGCCCTTTTGCTGGGCGGTTTCATCGGCTTTGCTTTCCGCGTGCTCGCGAAACGAATCATTCCCTGTCTTGATGTGACCGATGGCCGTGTGGTCAAAGGTGTGAACTTCGTCGATTTGATCGATGCTGGGGATCCGGTGGAGGCTGCGATTGCTTACAACGCGCAGCAGGCGGATGAGCTGGTGTTTCTCGACATCACCGCGTCTTCGGACAATCGGAATACGATGGTGGATGTGGTGCGGCGGACGGCGGAGCAATGTTTTATCCCGCTGACGGTCGGTGGCGGCATTCGCACGGTGGACAACATGCGGGAAATGCTGTGGGCCGGTGCGGATAAAGTCGGCGTGAACACCTCGGCGGTGACGAATCCGGATTTGATCGATGCCGGCGCGAAAACGTTCGGCAGCCAGTGCATCGTGGTGGCGATCGATGCGAAACGCGAAGGTCCGGGAAAATGGGGCGTTTACACGCACGGCGGGCGGAAGCCGGTCGGGCTGGACGTGGTCGGGTGGGCGAAGGAAGTCTGGCGGCGGGGAGCGGGGGAAATTCTGCTGACGAGCATGGATTCCGATGGCACGCAGGCGGGCTACGACATCGAGCTGACGGCGGCGGTTTCGTCGGCGGTCGGCATTCCGGTGATCGCCAGCGGTGGTGCGGGAAATCTTGATCACATGGTGGATGTGCTGGAAGCGGGGAAAGCGGACGCGGTGCTCGCGGCGAGTATTTTTCACTTCGGAAAACACACGGTGGGGGAGGCGAAACGTCACTTTGCGGAGCGCGGGGTGCCGGTGAGGCCGATCGATTCTCTCGATTGATTGGCGATTGATTTACAGGAGAAGCTTTTTCAAAACCTTGGAGCGGGACTCGGAGTCCGGCCGGACGGTGTGGCATGCGTTCTGCTCGCGGCACCTCGCGTTGTGAAATAGAAGGTCACTGGGTCTGATGAGGAGGAGGCTGAACGGAAATCTATTGGGCTTTGTACCCACGTTGGAAGCGATGCCTTTTTTCGGCACGGCGGGGAACGTATCTTTGGATGGGGATCCGTTGTTTCTTCCGGTCTCCTATTCAAGCTACGGAAATATCACCCGGGATTTGCTGACCGGTGAGATCGATGCGGGGATCCTGCCGTGGGAAATTTTCATCGATAATCTGCTGACGCTGCCTCGTCAGCAAGACCGCTGGGCGGTACCGCTTTTCCTGCATCCGGGGCCTACGGAATTCGTCGCCGGTCCATCGATGGGTTTTCTAACGAAATCCGGCTGTCCGGGGAAAATGGCGAAGGCAAAAGCGATCACGGGGAAGCTCAGGATCGGGGTGGAGAGCGGCAGTTCCCTCACTCGCGAACAAGTAAAGGCATGGACCGAGCGGCACGATCATCAGCTGCGGCTGGATTTCAAGATGCTGCCGATGGAATTGATGGAGGAAGCCTTGAGAAAGGAAGCGGTGGATGGGCTGGTGGCTCCGACTCCGTGGGGACTGAAAGTGGAGGATTCGGGCTTGGGCAAAGTGGAGAGGAATTTTGACCAGGGCCGCTTTAAACAGGATGTGGTCCTGGTCCAGTCACGCGCCAGCGCGCCGACCCGTGAGGAAGCGGCTGAGATTTGCCGGCGTGTGAATATTTCCCGGCAGTCGTTCCGGGAACGTGAAGAGGTGATTCATGCCGCGGGAAAAATGGCGGCATGTGGAAATCCGAAGATCGCAAGCTCATCGATGATTTCGGCGCTGGAGGCCTACCCGTCTTTTCTCGGAGAGCCGGACGAGTATGTGCCGGATGTCGATCGATTGGTCCTCGCATTCGAGGATTGGATCGCGTGTGTGGGGCCGCGTTTCGACGAGGGAAAGCTTCGGCAGTTGGCGGAAAGTCTGGGGATCTAAATGGCGTGATTCAATCGGGCGTGAAACCGAGCCGTTTTTCGAATTCCACCACCATCAGGCTCAGGAATGCCTCCGCCACCCAAGAAAGCGGAGCGTCGGGACGCCAGTAAGCGCTACATGTTCTTTTTTCGATCAATGCGGGTGTGCTTAGGCTCACGAGTTCGCCGGAGCGGATGGATGGCATGGCGATCCAGTTCGGCAGGAAGGCGATTCCCTGTCCTTGCCGGGCGATGTCCAGCACGCTCTCGGGAGTGGGCAGGATCCAGCTGCGCGGCTGTTTTCCTTCCGGGAACGAACGCGCCATCAGCCGGGCGTGGATCTCGGGATCCGAAAAGAGCAGCAAGGAATGCCGGAGATCGAAAGTCTTTTGGTGCATCTGATGCGCCATCGGATGGAAAGGAGAGGAACAGGCGAGGAATACTTCCTGGATCAAGTCCATCCTAACGAAATTCTCGTGGTTGTTCGCATAGCCGATGTGGAAATCATGGTTCGTCCTTCCGTCCGGTTGTTCGTTGATGCCGATCTCCAGCCGCGAAGCAGGAAAGCATTCGCGAAATACCGAAAGCATGCCGAGATTGAAAATGCCCAATAATTTCGAAGAGAGGGTGAAGGAAAGGTTTTCCGAACGCCCGGAATCGGATGCGATTTCCCCTTTGATCCGGGACATGATGGTCATGACTTCCTCGATCATCGGAAGCAATCTCGCGCCTGATCTCGTCAGCGCGATGTTCGGCCCTGAACGGCGGAAGAGGCTGCATCCGAGCTCTTCTTCGAGCGTCTTCACCGAGTGGCTTACCGCGGAAGGCGTGAGATTCAGCGCGTGGGCGGCCATGGCGAATCCTCCCTCTTTCGCCGCCGCGTAGAAGAGTTGCAAACGTTTCGAATCCAAGATGCCCGGATCGATCGAAGGCATGCTTTTTGCCCTGTGGGAAGCATCGTGAATTTTATTCAACATGGAGGAACTGGAGGAGGCGAGCACGGTCCGTGCCACCCATGATGGATGGTGTGGATTGTGGTGTTAGATCGCGTGCCGCATGCGGACGGAAGTGAATCGATTTCAAGTTGGGATGCCGGCCCATGGCATGTGCGGTGCTAGGATTCCGGGGTGTCAACGATGGAGCGTTCGGCTTCATCCTGGCGTGAAAATAATAGCGAACTATCTTCATGAAATTAAACATATTGAGTCATCTTCATGTGGGGGCGGCATGCCTGGCTGCGGCGGTGTCTGTGCTGCATGCCCAGCCCACCGCCCAAGTGAATACGACGGGTCTCGCCGTGACGGATGACACGGTCACCGTCGGCCAACTTCACTCGGCGACGGGAACCATGGCGATCAGTGAAACGGGATCCATCCAGGCGGAGCAGCTGGCGATTGACCAGATCAATGCCGCCGGCGGAGTCCTCGGGCGGCAAATCAAAGTGATCAAGGAAGATGGCGCGAGCGATTGGCCGACGTTCGCGGAAAAAGCGAAGAAGCTTCTGGTGAGCGACAAGGTCGGCACGGTTTTCGGATGCTGGACTTCGGCATCCCGCAAGGCGGTGCTTCCCGTTTTCGAGAAGGAAAAGGGCATGCTCTATTATCCGACTTTCTATGAGGGTCTGGAGCAATCCCCCAACGTGATCTACACCGGACAGGAAGCCACCCAGCAAATCATCGCCGGTCTGGACTGGATCGCGAAAGAGAAAAAAGCGAAGACGTTTTACCTGATCGGCTCCGACTACATCTGGCCGCGCACCTCGAACAAGATCGCCCGCAAGCACATCGAGAACGTGCTCGGTGGCAAGGTCGTCGGCGAAGAATACTACGCGCTTGGCCACACTCAGTTCGGTTCGCTGATCAACAAGATCAAACTGAAAAAGCCGGACGTCATCTATGCGATCGTCGTCGGGGGATCGAACGTTTCCTTCTACAAGCAGCTGAAAGCCGCCGGCATCACCAGCGAGAAACAGACGCTGCTCACCATCTCCGTCACCGAAGACGAAGTGCTCGGCATCGGTGGTGAGAACCTCGTGGGCTTCTATTCCGCAATGAAATATTTCCAGAGCCTGGATAATTCCAACAACAAAGCCTTCGTGAAGGCGTTCAAGGAAAAATATGGCAAGGACAGCGTCATCGGTGATGTCACCCAGGCAGCCTATCTCGGCCCTTGGTTGTGGAAAGCGGCCGTGGAAAAGGCAGGTAGCTTCGACATCGAAAAAATCGCCGCCGCCTCGCCGGGGATCGAGCTTGCCACGGCTCCCGAAGGCTACGTGAAAGTCCACCCGAACCACCACCTGTGGAGCAAACTTCGTATCGGCCAGTGGCAGACCGACGGACAGGCGAAGGTCCTCTATGAATCGGAGCTGATCGAGCCGAATCCATTTCCAAAGGGTTACCAATAAAAAATCAATCTGTTAGTTCGATCGATCTGGGACGATCCGGAAGGCCGGAGAAGGGAACCAGACCCGCCGGCGCAAGCCTCTCCGCCTTCCTCCGCCACCTTTGAGGAATTTGAAATTATGGGACAATACACCACTGAAGAGCTGCAAAGCATCTTTATCATGCAGGGATTTTCGGGCCTCAGCCTGTTCAGCGTCCTGCTGCTCATGGGCCTTGGATTGGCCCTGATCTTCGGCCAGATGGGAGTGATCAATATGGCCCACGGCGAATTTATGGCATTGGGTGCCTATACCGTCTACCTTTGCTCGGACCTCACGCAGAAATTCGCACCCGGGTTCGGCCCTTACTATTTCCTGATCGCCATCCTGCTGGCATTCATCATCACGGCCTTGCTCGGCATGCTGGTCGAGTGGGTGTTGATCCGGCATCTTTACCACCGACCGTTAGATACGCTGCTTGCGACATGGGGTTTGAGTCTCATTCTTCAACAAACCTACCGCTCCATTTTCGGTGCCAGGGAGGTTTCCCCGACCCTGCCGGAATGGCTGATGGGATCGTGGGCGCCGAAAGAAGGTCTCGATATTCCGATCAACGGTCTCTTCGTGCTGGGCTTGTCCGCGGTGATCAGCGTGCTGTTGGTTCTGTTCATGTATCGCTCTGGATTCGGGCTTCGTCTGCGGGCCACGGTTCAAAACCGGAAAATGAGCGGTGCCGTGGGGATCAATACCGGCAAGGTGGACCGGATGGCATTCGCGATCGGATGCGGCATCGCGGGAGTCGCCGGCGCGGCGTTCACCACCATCGGTTCCACCGGACCGGACAGCGGCAGCCGTTATATCGTCGATTCGTTCCTCGTCGTAGTCTCGGGTGGTGCGGCAAGCCTCTTCGGCACCCTGGCCTCCGCCTTTGGCATCGCCCAGGCGCAGTCCGTCCTCGAGTTCTTCCTTGAAGGCACCAAGGGCAAAGTCGCCACGCTGATCGTGATTGTCATCGGCTTGATGCTGCGGCCTCAGGGGCTGTTTCCGAGCAAGATGCGCGGCAACTGATTCAAATTCCTTCCTCTTTTCATCATGCCATTGATCTTCAAAACGTTGTTCAAAAACCGCAATGAAGCGATATGCTTCGTTCTGTTCGCGGCCCTGATCCTGGTGGTTCTGCCCACCGTGTTGCCGATTTTCAGACTGAATCTCGTAGGCAAATACCTGACCTTCGGATTTGTCGCGGTCGGACTGGTTCTCCTCTGGGGGAAATGCGGAATTCTCAGCCTCGGACAAGGCGTCTTCTTCGGACTCGGCGGATACTGCATGGCCATGTTCCTCAAACTCGAGGCATCCGATCCGGTGACTACCGCGATCCAGTCCACACCGGGAATTCCCGATTTCATGGACTGGAACCAGCTCACCGAATTGCCCTGGTTCTGGGAGCCGTTCAAAAGCTTCCCGGTCACCCTCGCGGCGATCGTGATCGTGCCGTCGTTCATCGCGTTCATTCTCGGCTGGGCGCTCTTCAAGCGGCGGGTCGGCGGCGTTTACTTCGCGATCATCACCCAGGCGATCGCCCTGATCATGTCCCTCGGCATTGATGGAAACCAAGGCTTCACCGGAGGACGGAACGGTATCACCGACCTCCGCACCTTGCTCGGCTGGGACATTCGCACCGAGTCGGCGCAGTACGTCCTCTACTTCGTCTGCTGCGTGTTGCTGATCCTTGTCGCCCTCGGCGCGAAATATATCACTAACACCCGCTTCGGACGCGTGCTGGTGGCGATCCGGGACCGGGAGGATCGGGTCCGGTTTTCCGGTTATGACGTGGCGATGTGCCGGACGTTCATCTTCGCGTTTTCCGCGATGCTCAGCGGCATCGGTGGGGCGCTGTTCGTGCTGCAAGTCGGCTTCATGTCTCCCTCGATCATCGGCATCGTGCCGTCCATCGAAATGGTGATCTTCACCGCCGTCGGCGGCAGGCTTTCGGTGCTCGGAGCGATCATCGGTTGCCTGCTGGTGAACTACAGCAAGAGCACGTTTTCCGAGGCTTATCCGGATCTGTGGCTCTATCTGATGGGAGGCACGTTCATCGCGGTGGTGATGTTCTTCCCGAACGGACTCGCCGGACTGATCGAAAAAATTCCGGCATTCAAAGGCAGGTTCCCTGAATTTGCCGCCCGCGTCAAAGGCGGCTCCGCACCTGTTGCGGTGCTGTCATCCGGCCCGGCGGATCACGACGAAAAACTCACCATCTCCTCCAACGAAAACACCAAGGCTCATGAACATTGATAACGAAAATGTGCTGGAGGTGGAAGATCTCGGAGTCTCGTTCGACGGCTTCAAGGCAGTGGATGGCTTCAATTTCTACCTCGCGAAGAATCATGTCCACGTGATCATCGGCCCGAACGGAGCCGGAAAAACCACCGTGCTCGATCTGATCTGCGGGAAAACCCGCGCGACTTCAGGCTCCGTCCGGTTCAAGGGCCGCGAAATGCGGAAAATGAAGGAATTCAAGATCGTTCGCCTCGGGATCGGCCGGAAGTTCCAGAACCCGTCCATCTATGAAAACCTTACGGTTTTCGAAAACCTCGAACTGTCCCATCCCACGGGCCTCGGCGTCGTCGGATGCCTGCTTTTCCGGCGGACGGATGAAATCAGGAAGCGCTGCGAGGAAGTCGCCGGGCAGATCGGTCTCTCCAGCCTGCTGGAGACGGAAGCGGGAATCCTCAGCCACGGCCAGAAGCAATGGCTGGAAATCGGGATGCTCCTCGTGCAGGAGCCGGAGATCATCATGCTGGACGAGCCGGTCGCCGGGATGAGCGTGAAGGAAAGGGCGGATACCGCGAAATTGATCCGCTCGATTTCAAAGGATCGCTCGGTGATCGTCATCGAGCACGACATGGAATTCGTCCGGGAAATCGCGGATCGGGTGACCGTGATGCATCTCGGGAAAGTTCTTGCGGAAGGATCGATGGACCACGTCAGCAGCGATCCGAAAGTCATCGAAGTTTATATCGGACATTGACCTATGATAACTGTTAAAAACATTCAGGTGGCCTACGGCCAGAGCGTCGTCATTCCGGACATGAGCTTCACGGCTCAAAAAGGCGAAATTCTCGGAATCATCGGCCGGAACGGAATGGGAAAAAGCACCTTGTTCCGCGCGCTCATCGGGATGCTGCCGACCAAGGCGGGTGAAATCGAGCTGGACAGCCAGGTCATGACCAACCTGCCCTCCTACAAGCGGGTCGCACAAGGGATCGCCTACGTCCCGCAAGGGCGCATGATTTTCCCCTACCTGACGGTTTACGAAAACCTGGTCTCAGGAGTCGCCGGAAAGGTGAGCGAGGAAGCGGTGGAGGAAATCTACGCCTTGTTTCCCGTGCTCCGCGACATGTGGAAACGCCGCGGCGGGAATCTCTCCGGCGGGCAGCAGCAACAGCTCGCCATCGGCCGGGCGCTGATGACGAAACCGAGCGTCCTGCTCCTCGATGAGCCCACCGAAGGAATCCAGCCATCGATCATCAAGGATATCTCCCGCAGTCTCCGCGAAATCCGCGATCTCAAGAACCTGACCATCATCGTCAGTGAGCAGGTCCTCAGCTTCGTGCTCGATACCTGCGACAACATCCGCGTGATCGATAAAGGCAAGCTGGTCCGCGAAGACCGCCGTGCCGATGTCGATGCCGATCAAATAAAAATGATGCTCGCCGTTTAACAAAAAAAATTCCCAAACCATACTGTAAAGACTCGATGAAAACACTAATCAAAGTAGACTTGAACGCCTCTCCGGAATCCCAGGAATATCTCCACAACCGTTGGCATCCGGATCTTCCGATGGTTGCTTACGTGAAGCCGGGAGATGAATTCCGTGTCGAGTGCATCGACTGGACGGGCGGGCAGATCAAGAATGACGACGATGCGAAAGACATCGAAGTTGTCGATCTCACGAAAGTTCACTATTTGAGCGGACCCATCGGCGTCGAAGGCGCGGAGCCGGGAGATCTCCTGGTCGTGGACATCCTCGACATCGGGACCTTGAAAGAATCCGACTGGGGTTTCACCGGGATTTTCGCCAAGACCAATGGCGGTGGATTTTTAACGGAACACTATCCGGACGCCCGCAAGGCATGCTGGGATTTCCACGGAATTTATACTTCATCCCGTCACATTCCGAATGTCGAGTTCGCCGGAATCATGCACCCTGGCTTGATTGGCTGTCTTCCTTCCAAGGAATTGCTGGACACTTGGAACAAGCGTGAAAAGGCGCTCTACGACACCGATCCGGACCGCGTTCCCGCGCTCACGACCCTGCCTTACGCGCAGACGGCGCACATGGGGAAAATGACCGGAGCCGCGAGGGAGAGTGCCGCGGCGGAAGCTGCCAGAACCGTGCCTCCCCGCGAACATGGCGGGAACTGTGACATCAAGAATCTCACCAAAGGCTCGAAAGTTTATTTCCCCGTCTACGTGAAAGACGGCGGGCTTTCGATGGGAGATCTGCACTTCAGCCAAGGCGACGGAGAAATCACCTTCTGCGGCGCGATCGAAATGGCGGGCTTCATCGACATCCGTGTGAGTCTCATCAAAAACGGAGTCGAAAAATACGCGATCACCAATCCGATTTTCATGCCCAGCCCGCTTTCCCCGACCTACACCAAGCACATCATCTTCGAAGGCATCTCGGTCGATGAAAAAGGCAAGCAATACTACCTCGATCCTCATGTCGCCTATCGGATGGCATGCTTGAACGCCATCGAATACATGAAAAAATTCGGTTATACCGGCGAGCAGGCGTACGCGATTCTGGGAACAGCTCCGGTGGAAGGCCGCATCAGCGGCATCGTCGATATTCCAAACGCATGTGCCACCCTGTGGTTGCCGACGGAGATCTTCAACTTCGACATCACTCCGGGAGCGGCTGGTCCGAACTACAAGGTTTCCGGCGGGATCGACCTGGCGAAAGTTCTCTGAAATCCAACCTCATTGAAATATGCCAGTTTACGATTTCACCTGTGAAACATGCGGGGATTTCCGCGTGCTGCGGATGATTTCCGAACGGAATGATCCCGCGCCCTGTCCTTCGTGCGCTCGTTTGGGACGCAGACTCATTCTGGCTCCGAATCTCGCCGTCATGGCTCCGTTGCAGCGTAAGGCGGCATCGATCAATGAAAAAAGCCGCCACGAACCTCGTGTGAGCGGCGGCTCCCATTCATGCGGCTCCGGCTGCGGTTGCGGCACGCCGGTAAGAAACAAGAAGCTCATGGATACCAAGCTGGGAAAAGTGCAGACCCAGAAGGCGAATGCCCGGCCATGGATGCTGGGCCACTGAATCATCTTGCCACTCGTCTGCAAGGGGTTTCCCCGGCCCCTTGCAGGCGTGCGGTCGGAGATTGCCGGACCAATCTTCTCCGCAATGCACGCCACATTCAGTTGCACCCGAGTTCGTCCCGCAGTTCCTGCCGTTGTTTCTCATCCAGCCATGCGGCGTGGTCCAGATGGTGGCGGGCTGCGGCGGGGTCGCTTGCGGCCCAGTTCCGGATGATGTGACGGTAGGAGTCCATTTTCAAGTCGGGGTCTCCGATGGTTTCCGCGCGTTGGATGGAGATTTCGGGAGGGCTGGTGGCGAGGTCCGACTTGCCGAGCATGATGTAAGCGGCGGCGTCGTATTCAGGGCCGGCGGGCAGGGTATCGATCCAGCGGGAGAGGCTTTCCGGGTCTTGCAGGGACCAGGATTGAAAAGCGAGATTCAAGGCGTAATCGCTGTCTTCGTTTTGAGGCAGCTTGACGACGTAAGCCGCCAGAGCTGCCCGGTCGGTTGAATTCCATCCTTCGGCGGCGGATCGGAAAGCCGCGCTTTTTTGAGCGGGGTCGCTGAAGGTGTCCGCGGCCTCCATGGCTTCCAGAGGATGCTGGCTGGCCCAGGCTTGGAAAAGGATGGTGGTCCAGTCCGGGTGTTCTTCGAAGGGGGGCGTTTCGATCAGGCGGCGTGCTATTTCGAAATGGGAGGCTCTGCAAAGGCGGAGCAGCAATTTCGCGTAATTTCCCTCAGGGTCGGAAGGATCTTTTTTGAGCAGTTCGAGCGCTTCGTGGATCAGGCTTTCCGGAGAATGTTCGATCCGCTCGCGCAGGTTTTTTTCCGGAAGCTGGCTTACGTCCCGGACTGGGGAGTGGCGGGGAGAAACGGTGCGTTTTTCTTTGGCTTCGGAAGCGTCGGACGCGGGAAGGTGCTGTAAGCGAATCCATGCGTAGCCGAACCCGAGAAGGCAAAGTAGAAGCGCGGCAGTGGCGCGGGGATGTTTCATCAGGATGGGGGACCGGGAAAACGCCGCCGGAGGTTGCCCTCCGGCGGAGGATGAGAGACCGGGATTTCTATTGGATTTTTAATAGAAATCCAGGCAATCGATGCCGCAGCAGGGGCTGAGGTAGCCGGAGCCGGATGAGCCGGACGAGATCGTGATCGTCATCGTGTTCGTCCCGCTGACCAAGGCGCTGGCGGGCACGCTGTAGGTGTAGGTGGTGTTGTTGCCCCGGTAGGTGCCGATGGTCAACGAGCGCGAGCTGGGCTGGGTGGAGGCGCTGGGGATGGATGAGGTCCAGGAGTTGATCTGTATCTTCGGCCGGCCGGAACCGTAGGCCGCCGTGATGCCAATGCGCACCGTATGGGCCGCGACCTGCGCGTCGGTGAGGCTGAAGGTCACGACTTGCGCGTTGTTGGTGTCCTGCCAGATCGCGGCGGGGAACGTATTGTTGGCGCTGCCCGCCGCATAGGATCCGGGCACCCAGGACGAGTTGCGCGTATCGGAGGGGTGGCGTACGGCGAAGGTCTGGCCGTTGAGCAGCTCGTTGGGAGTGCCGTCCCAGTCTCCGATGCGCCAGATCGCCGTCACGGAGGAAGGATCGGCTGTGATGGTGCGGGTGTTGAGAGTGGTCGCGCTGCCGGCGGTGACGGTGACGGACTCGGTGTAGACCGCCAGCTCGCCCTTATAGACCGTCATGGTGTAGGTGCCGGGTTTCATGTTGTAGCAACCGGCGGAGCCACTGGAGGCCGAGGCGGTGGTCCAGTATTGGGCGGTCGTGTTGGCGAAGCCCACGGTGTAGGTGTAGGCGGTGTCGCGCCCCTTGAGGCCGTTGAGGATGACGCGACCGCGATCCGCGGATGCGACGTAGCCGGTCAGGTCCAGCGAGGAGAGGAAGCTCATGTCTGGAACGGAGGGCGTGGAGCCGGAGGTAAAGACGAGCGCATAGGGTCCGTGCAATACGCCGATGCGGGCTGACTCGGTCTGCTGGTGGCCGGAGAAGAGATAATTGTAGATTTCCGCGCCGCCGTCGGTGGAGTCGAGCGAACTCTGGTTCTGGATGTCGCGGAAGAAGGGGCCGCCGCTGGAGCTTTCGCGGTTTCCATAGGCCATGAAGACACCGATGCTGCTGCCGGTGTCCCCTCGGACGGTGAGGTCCTTGGCCTGCTGGTTGCCGTAGTACTTGGAGGTGGTGTGGCCGTCGGCGTAGCCCTTGATGTCCGAACTCTCGACGTTGTAGGTGGTGCCGGTGTTGTCGGATTCGGCGGGGAAGCTGGTGAGGACGCTGCTCTTCAACCGGGTGATCCAGCGCAGTTCACCGTTGCCGGTCGCGGCGCCGAGATAGGTGGCCATGTAGATGTTGTTCACCCCGGTCTTGACGGCGTAGTAGTGCTTGGAACTCGGAATCACGGTGTTCGTGCTGTCGGTCGAGACCGTGATGAGAATGGTGCTCGAGGTGGCGCTGGCCGTCACGGTGGTGCCGGTGGAGCCGATGCCGGAGTTGATATGTGAGGCAGTGCTGGAGTTAAGCTCGGTGCCGTTGTATTGGATCGAGGCGACGTTGCCGTTGGTGCGGTTCACGGTGAAGACCAGGCCGGCTCCGGTATCGACGGTATAGAGGGAAGTGGTGGTGGTGAGACCGAACGCGGCGACCGCGCTCTGGTTCGCCAGCAGGAAAGCGGCCGCGGCGAGGGCGATAAGGTTTTTCGCCGGTTTGCGATGATCGTCTAACATGGGCGACGATGGCCCCTGGCATTTCAGGTTTCTCATGTTGTAATGGTTTGGGTTTTTTATTCATTGGAAAAACAAGCCAACGAATCAGCGCAGGCTAATGAATCAATGATATATTGCAATGAGTTCATGAGTTAATGATTTAACATCACGCCGTATCAAAGGTTCGGGACCCGCCCGACGGGTTGGGAAGAATCCAAGAGCGCCAAGTTTCGGAGGGGTGTGTGATGAAGGAAGAACAGAGCCGACGTGGACGTCGGCGGTCTGTAATCGCTCTTTCTATCAAACATCAACTCTCAACGATCAACCCGAGCTGGCGCAGATGGGTGCTGAGTAGAACGCACTCGATTTTTGCCGCCGGATAGATGGCCTGGATGGCGGTGCGGTAGGCTTGAATCTGGCCGGTGTATTTTTCGGTGAGCTGGGGAAAATCTTCCACGGCATCGGTTTTGAAATCGATGATTCCGACGCGGGAAACGTTGCCGTCAGCATCACGATGAACGTGCATGCGGTCGATGGTGCCGCTCATCCATTTGCCGTTGATGACGGCATCGACGGCCTGTTCCCGATAGAGGTCGATGGTGCGGCCGGATTTTTCGAAGAGGCTGCGGATTTCGGGAATTTCGAAGATCGCTTCGATTTGAGGAGAAATGCAGGCGCCGTCATCGAGCCACGCGATTTTCTCGAAGGCTTCGTGAATGGCGCGTCCGTAGGCCATGCCGGTGAGGGAGGCGGGAGTGGTGGGTTTTTTCGTGGCGCTCGGCGTCGTGCGGTCACGTCTTGGTGTTGCCGGAGGGAGCGGGGGGGGGGAGGCTGCCTGCGGTTTTTCGGTGAGTGGCGGAAATTCCCGCCACCAGCGGGGATTTCCGTTTTGATAGACGATGTCGGATTTTCCTTCGGCATCGAGTGAGGCGTAGAGCCAGTTTTCGAGCGATGGTTTGGTGAAATCGTGAGTCGCGCTTGGTTCTGATAGTAAAACGTAAAGCCCGCGCTTCGAGCGGGTGAGCGCGACGTAGAGCATGCAGATCGCTTCGTATTGCTGGCGGGAGCTCCAGAGTTCCTCGGCGGCGAGGATTTCCGGGAACGGGAAACGCGCCCACTTCGGGGGTGGCTGGGTGAGCCAGTTTTCGCCTTCGACGACGGAAAAATGAATGCCGTTCGGAATCGCGTCGCTGGAAATTTCCGGCAGCACGACGACGTCGAAATCGAGGCCTTTCGATTTGTGGATGGTCATCACCTGCACGGCGGCGGCACCGGGGTTTTGGGAAACTTCGAGGCGTCCGATCCATTCTGCGGCTTCGCGCGCGGTGGCGACGCCCTGGGCATCGAGTTGGCCGAGCGCGGCGATGATGTCGCCGCCGCGGCGTTTTCCGAAATCGGAAAGTTGCGGCCAAAGCCACTCGACGACTTCTTCGACGAGACCGGAAAATCCGACTTTCGCAGCGCGGGCGGTGAGGGATTCCCATGCGGATTGCTTCCATTTTTCGCCGGAACGTCCGCGCAGCAAACCGGCGAGCGGCGACATTTCCAGCACTTCGATCGCGTAGTTGTCCGCCGGATTGGCGAGCCATTTCAGGAATTGGCCGAGCGTGATGCCTACCGGATTGTCTTTTGCCGGTTCGCGCGAACCTTCCTCGATCACATCGAATCCTTCGTTGCGCAAATGATCGGCGACTTCGCGCACTTGCGAGTTGCTGCGGAGCAAAACGCCGCAGGAAATTTCGCGCTGGCGCAATTCCAGATCATTCAGAATTTCCGTTAGCCGCGTGAGCTTGTCTTCGAATTCCTTGCCGACGATTTCCACGCGCGATTCGCCACGGACTTCTTTCGCATGAGGCGGTGCGGAACGATGCGGCTCCCATTGCCACGCGGCGGCGGCGTTTGGAAACAGAGATTCGAGCGTGGAAACATCGCCGCAGACTTGGTTCACGAGCGCTAGCACTTCCGGGCAGGAGCGCCAGGATTCCGCCATGGTATCGATGCGCTGGTTTCCTTTGTAGCGCGCCATGATCTCGTCGAACAATTTCACCTCGCCGCCGCGCCAGGCGTAGATCGCTTGTTTTTTATCGCCGACGATGAAGGTGGTGCCGTCTTCCTTGATCGCGGCTTCATCGATGAGCGGCAGCAAGCCGGTCCAGTCTTCGCGGCTGGTGTCCTGGAACTCATCGAGCAGCCAGTGGTTGTAGCGGGCATCAAGGCGGAAATCCACTTCGTCGCGGCACAGGCGGGCGTCTTCGGACTCAGCCCACGCGGACATGAGCAATTTCACGTCGTCAAAACCCAGTCTGCCGTGGCGGCGCAGCGTTTCCTCGTGCGCGGCATCGATCATCGCGACGACTTCGCCGATGGCGCGTGTGCGGGCGAGCGCGGCGGCGGTTTCGCAACGGGCTAACAAGATCGCCAGAGAACGAAGTGCTTCGCCTGCCGGACCGGGGACGATGAATTCCTTGTAAAATTTCAGCTCCAGCGGGCCGCCGGGCTTGGCCGCTTTTTCCATCAGATTGGGAAACAAGCCCGTCAGGCCTCCCAAGCTGCCGCTGCCGATGGTGTGGGCTTCGAGTTGGGCGATGAGTTTTTCCAGCGCGGTAATCTGGCCTTTGCGGGTTTCGGTGATGCCGCTGAGTCCCCGGAGGACGGTGGCCACGAGAGAGGATTTGTGTTTTTCCCAATCGTTGAGATCGACGCCAGCGAGTTGCGGCGGACCCCACTCGAATCCTTTGCTGCGGCGGAAACGGCTTTGCCATTCGTTGATGAAATGGCGGAGTCCGTCGCCGACTTTCTGGCCTTCCTTGCCGAGCGAGGCGCGGCGGAATGCCTGGAGGAAATTTTCGCCGGTCACCTCGCTGAGCGTGTCGCCGAGCAGATCGGCGATGAGATCGTCTTTCGCGGATTCGGCGCGGGGGCCTTCGAGGAGATCGAATTTCCCGCTGCTCAGGCCGAGTTCGTAAGGGAAACTGCGGACGATTTTGGCGAAGAAGCTGTCGATGGTGCCGAGCGTGAAACGCGGCAACGCGCGGGTGACGCGGGAGAGGATTTCGGAAAAATCCGCATCGGGTTTTCCGATGGAACGGCGGAGGTCTTCAGCGGCTTTTTCGTCACTGGCGGCCTTCGCGAGTTTGCTGAGTACGGCATCGGCGAATTCACCGGCGGCTTTGCGGGTGAAGGTGAGCGCGACGATGCTTTCCGGGGAAACGCCGTCCGCGACCAGCTCGATGACGCGGTTGCTGAGTTTGTAGGTCTTCCCCGAGCCCGCTGATGCGAGGGTGATCAGGTTTTTCGAGGAAGGGTGCATGGGAGAAATAAGGAGCGACGACACTCCTGTCGTCATCATTGCAGGAAGGACTAAAGCCCGATCTGCAGATTTCTTAAACTACACAATGCACCGATCACACTGATTTTTCAGATAGCCTTGGGTTCCCGGCGAGGTTTTACCAATGCCGATGACGACAGGAGTGTCGTCACTCCTTATTCCGGCGGGTGCGGACGGCGGCGGCGAGGTCGTCGAGGACGGTGATCGTGGTGTCCCAATCGATGCAGGCGTCGGTGACGGATTGGCCGTAGGTGAGCTTGGAAAGATCCGGGACAAGCTTTTGATTTCCGGCGACGATGTTGGACTCGATCATGACGGAAGCAATCGCGCGGGAACCGGCGGAAATTTGTTCCGCCAGATCACGGGCGACGAGCGGCTGGTTGCGGTAGTCCTTGTTGGAGTTTCCGTGCGAGCAATCGATCATCACATACGGCGGCAGGCCTTGTTTCACGAGCTTCGCTTCGACGTCATCAATGGCGGCTTTCGAGTAGTTCGGGCCGTCGCTGCCGCCGCGTAAAATAAGGTGGCAGGAATCGTTTCCGGAAGTCGCGACGATGGCGGAGGTGCCTTGCTTGGTGACGCCGAGAAAATGGTGCGGGCGCGAGGACGATTGGATGGCGTCGAGCGCGATTTGGATCGAGCCGCTGGTGCCGTTTTTGAAACCGATCGGCATCGAGAGACCGGACGCGAGTTCACGGTGGATTTGTGATTCGGTCGTGCGCGCGCCGATGGCACCCCAGACGATGAGGTCCGCGATGTATTGCGGGGAAATGGTGTCGAGGAACTCGGTGGCGGCGGGGATTCCCATGTTCGCGAGATCAAGCAGCAAGCCGCGCGCGATGCGCAGGCCGTGGTTGATGTCGAAGGAATCGTCGAGATTCGGATCGTTGATGAGACCTTTCCAGCCGACGGTGGTGCGCGGTTTTTCGAAATAGACGCGCATGACGATGAGAACGTCGTCTTTCAGGCGTTCCGCTTCCGCTTTCAGGCGGTTCGCGTAATCGATCGCCGCTTTCGGATCGTGGATCGAACAGGGGCCGACGACGGCGAGCAGGCGGTCATCCTCGCCTTTCAAAATCGCATCCGCCTGGGCACGGGTGGACGCGACCAGCTCCGATGCGGCTTCCGTGAGCGGCTGGTAATATTCCAGCACGGCGGGCGAAATGAGCGGCTGGAGGCTGGTGATGCGGAGATCGTCGGTGCGGTGGCGGGTCACGGTAGGAATGGGAAAAGACAGAAGATAGGGAGACAGAAGACAGAAGAGAAGAGGCGTTTTGGCGAGTCTTTCTCTCAACCATCCGCTCTCAATCCTCAACTTTTACGGTTTTTCCGTAAGATCGGCCCCGGAAACGAGTGCTTCGCCCTTGTTTCCTTCGAGGCGGTTGTTTTGGTAAATCGCGGGTGTGAGGCCTTTTTCGAGGATGAGGCCGGAGCCTTGGTTTTGGCTGATTTCGTTTTTCAAAACCGCGACGGCTCCGGCGGTGAAACGCACTACCATTCCGCCGAGGATGTTGCCGCTGAGCGAGTTTTCACGGATGGTGCCGCTGGCGGCGTGATCGAGCACGATGCCGAATTCGCCGTTGGAAACCAGTTGGTTGGCTTCAAGAGTGAGGGCGGCTTCGGAGCTGTCGAAGTGGACGCCGTTGAGGATGTTGTCCTGGCAACGGGTGTTGGAAACGCTCAAAGCCGCGCCGTTCCAGGCTTCGATGCCGTGCTGGTAGTTGTGGATGCTTTCGCATTCTTTCACGACGAGCGAGCTGCCGTTGCCGAGCGCGGCGGCACCGTTCCAGCCATTTTCGGAGAACCGGCAGCGGCTGGCTTGGGCGGTTCCGCCTTCGATGACGATCAGCCCGTGCCCGGCGGCATTGCTGAAGCGGCAGTTTTCAAAAGTGGCTTGGCCACCCTGCACGAGTGCGGCGGAGTAGCGTTCGGCACCTTCGGCGAAGGTATGATGGCGGAAGGTGATGCCGCTGATGCGGACTTTTTTAGCGGTGACGGAAACCGCGCAGCCATCGGCAGCGGAGCACTCGACGATGGTTTTCGCCAAGCCGGAGCCCTGGATTTCCACGGATGCTTTTACCGCGATGGGGCCTTGCCAGGTACCTTCGCCGAGCACGATGCGGTCGTTGTCATGCGAGTCTGCGATGGCTTCCGCCAAGGTCGCGTAATCTCCGGGAACATTGATGGTGCGGCCGTAGGAGGCGATTTTTTGAAGCGTGGCGGCGATTTCCGGCTGGCCGGGGAAAAGCAGGATCGCTTCGCGGAGGTAGGCGAGGGCGGTGGGGTTTGACGCGCCATTGTCGATGGCCTGGGCTTTTTTCAGAAGCTCGAGGGCGCGGGCCTGATCGGCGGCGGTTTTTTCCTGACCGGCGGTGATTTGCTTTTGGAAATCAGCGATTGCGGGATCGTTCGGGACGATGGCACCGAGTTTTTTCAGGGCTTCCGTGGCGGTCGGCCAATCGCGATTTTCGATCGAGAGCGTGAGGGCATCGAGCGCGAGTTGGCGCTGGTGCGCGGTGCGGGCGTCGGTGACTTGCTTGAGGATTTGCGGCGCTTCCGGATCTTTCGGGTATTTGGAAATCACCTGACGCGCGGCGGCTTCGGCTTCGCCCCAACGACCGGCGGCGAGGTCCGCCTTGGCTTGGGCGTTCCATTTACCGACGAACTGGCGTTGTTCTTCCTGCATCGCGGCTTCGACGGTGCGGCGGCCTTCGGTGAGCATCCTGGAATCCGGTGCGAGGGTTTCGATTTCATCGTAAACCTTGATGGCGGCGGGCCAATCGTGGCTGGCGAGGTGAATGGCGGCTTCTTTTTCGAGAACGACGAGGCGTTCCTGACGTTGGATGCGTTTCTTTTCCAAGTCCTGGTAGAAGAACCAACCGCCCGCGCCAAGGCCGGCGAGAATCAAGAGAACGAGCACCCATTTCCCGGCGGAGCTGGATTTTTTCTCAGGGGAAACGGCGGGGGTGGGGTCTTTTTCTACCTCAGCCAGAATCGCGGGGATGGGTTTCTTCGCTTCGGCCGGGACGGGCGGCGGGGTGTCGATGTCCAGTTTCCGGGTGGGAGTCGGATTTTTCGGCGCGGGTTTGGCGTCTTTGTTGATGAGCGCCAGTGCTTGGTCAAATTCGGCGAGACCGGAGCGGTAGCGGTTGCTCAGCGTGGGATTCGGCGCGGTGCGGACGAGCTCTTCGATGCGGGCGCGTGTCTGCTCGAAATCGGCGGTGTGGGAAGATGGATCTTCACCGGGGCCGAGACCGAGGATTTTGCGAGCTTGGGAAAGGTTCATGGGTGATGGGACGTGAAATTACGGGGAAAGTAGGGAAGGGGCAAGAGTCATGGGCCTCATGATCCGTAAACCCATTATTGGCCGGGTTTTGCCTCTTTTTGTTTGTTCTTTTTCATGTCTTCAATGACCGCTCCCCACATCGCTTGATTGAATCCGTCTATTTGATCCTTTAAAGCTTGGGTCTCTTTGTATCCTTTCAAATGGATTTCCCTGCAACCGGGAAGGGGGCGGGTTGATTGGGAATCGACGTTAGAATCGATGGGGTGAATCCATTCCCGTTTTCCATGGCGGGCACGAAGATAGCCGATGGTATATCCGCTTTTGAAATCATCAGTCAGTCCCGAACCACAAATCGAAAGACAAGCATCGTAGTTTGGATCGGGCTCGGGCTTTAATTCGCTCAAGTCGTTTGATTTGCTAACTTGGCAAACCTCCGGATTACGATTAGCGAAGAGAGGCGACACGCAAAGAAATCCCAAAGCGACGGCGATCCACGGAGCGGCGGAGCGTTTTTTCATGCGAGAGTTTGGTTGATTTTTCATCCCACGAATTTCTGAACAATCGGCATGCGGCGGCCTATTCCGAAGGCTTTTGAGGTGACGCGGAGGCCGGGGGCGGCTTGGTGTCGTTTCCATTCGTTCAGGTCCACGCGGCGTTGGATCCAGCGGACGGTGGTTTCATCGAAGCCGCGGCTGATGATTTCCTCGGTGGAAAGCTGCTGCTCGACGTAGAGTTCGAGGATGGCGTCGAGGATTTCGTAAGGCGGCAGCGTGTCCTGATCCTTCTGGTCCGGGCGGAGTTCGGCGCTCGGGGGTTTTTCGATGGTGTTCCACGGGATGATTTCGCGGTTGCGGTTGATCCAGCGGGAAACTTCGTAAACGCGCATTTTCGGCAGATCGGAAATCACGGCGAGCCCGCCGCACATGTCGCCGTAGATGGTGCAGTAGCCGACGGAGAGTTCGCTTTTGTTGCCGGTGGTGAGCAGCAGGTGGTTGTCTTTGTTGGACAAGGCCATGAGCAGTAATCCCCGGATGCGGGCCTGGATGTTTTCCTCGGTGACGTCTTCCGGTTTTCCGGCGAAGACGGGAACGAGCGCGGCTTTCAGGGCGGCGAAGGGTTCGCGGATCGGCACTTCATCGCAGCGGATGCCGAGGTTTTTCGCGAGGGCGAATGAATCATCCACGCTGCCACCGGAGGAATACGGGCTGGGCATGGTGAGGCCGTGGACGTTTTCCGGGCCGAGCGCATCGGCGGCGATCACGGCGGTGAGCGCGGAATCGATGCCGCCGCTCAGGCCGAGGCAGGCGCTGGTGAATCCGCTTTTATGAGCATAATCGCGCAGCCCGAGGACGAGCGCGTGGTAAAGCTCGGCGGCGTCATCGGCGGTGTAGGGTGCGTCGGTTTCCGCGAGTTGGAACGGATCGAGCGTGAAGTTTGCTTCGGAAAATCCGGGGAGCTGGGCGCTGATGCGTCCATTGGCATCGGTGGCGAGCGAGTGGCCGTCGAAAACGAGTTGGTCGTTCGCGCCGATGGAATTGCAATAGATCACGGGGATTTTCGCATGGCGGGAAATGGCGGCGAGCATCGAGCGGCGCTGCGCGGGTTTTCCGAGATGAAATGGTGAGGCGCTGAGATTGAGCAGGAGATCGATGTTCTGGCCGCAGAGTTCTTTCACCGGATCTCGATCGTAGAGCGGGCGCTGGAGAAAATCCTCGGTCCAGATGTCTTCGCAGATCGTCACGCCGATGCGTTTGCCCTTCCACTCGATCGGCGCGGTGGCTTCGCCGGGTTCGAAATAACGGCGTTCGTCGAAAACGTCGTAAGTCGGAAGGAGTGTTTTCCAGATGCGGTGCCGGATTTTTCCGTTCTCCAGCCAAGCGGCGGCATTGCGGAACGGCTTGCCGGGATGCGGGCTGTGGTGGTGATCGATGTAGCCGACGAGCAACGGGATTTCCCGGATTTCATCGGCGAGGTAATCCAGCGCTTGCAGGCATTTCGGAACGAATTGCGATTTGAATACCAGATCGCGCGCCGGATAGCCGACGAGGGAAAGCTCCGGGGTGATGACGAGATCCGCACCTTGTTCCAGGCATTCCCGGTAGGCGGCGAGGATGCGTTTCACATTGCCGGGGAAATCCCCGACGATGGAGTTGATTTGGGCGATGCCGATTTTCATGCGGGCACTCAGGAAACACGGGCCGGGCGTGGTGGAAAATGAAAATCCCCGCAGGATGCCGGAATCTTGATGAACGACAGCTTGCGCAAGCGGGAACTCCCCTATAATGAATGGAAATCTTCAGCTTTTGATTTCCCTTATGAAAGTTCTCTTCCCTCTGGCCTTCCTTTTGATGGCTCTTCCTGTTTCCGCCCAGGAGGTTTCCCAGCCGCGGCAACCGAATGCCGAACAAGTGGCGTTTTCGAATTTACCCGAGGAGCAGCGGAAACAGTTTCTGGAAAACCTTCAGGAAGCGAACCGCCTGTTCCAGCAAAAGCGGATCTTCGAAGCCATCGCGGCTCTGGACAAAGCCGACGCCATTTTTCCGAACAGCTCGGAGGCTTTGAACTTCCGCGGCTCCTGCTTCGTGGAAATGCGCGCTTTCGACAAGGCTCTCGAAAATTACGAGAAAGCCCGCAAGATTTCTCCCGGTAATCTGGTGATCCAGTTCAACATCGCCGAAGTTTATTTCGTCACGAAGCGTTGGAAGGAAGCCCACGATCTTTTCAAGGATGTTCTGGCGGCTCTGCCGATGGAAAGCGTGGGGCTCAATCGTCTGGTGGAGTTCAAAATTCTGCTGTGCCAGAAAAAACTGGGGATGACGGCGGAGGCGACCGCCTTGGCGGAGAAATACGACTACATGGACGATTCTCCGTTTTACTACTTCGCTCAAGCGGCCAAGGCGTATGACGAAAAAGACGAAGTTAAAGCCGAAGGCTATCTCGCTTCCGCCGCGCGTGTTTTCAGAAACTCGGAAGTGCTTTCGCCGTGGCAGGATACGATGATCGAGTACGGCTATGTGAAAAGCTTTTACGGCGGCGACGTTAGCTCTTCCCAATAAGCGGGGATTCCGCCGCAGCCCGCTTGAGTTCTTCGATGAACGCCGGCACCTGCGGGCGGGCTTTTGCTTCCGCAAGATAACCTGCCGCGACTTCGATGCGGGCGGGTGGTTCGGTGATGTCGTGCGAGATGAGCATTTGGCGGTAGCCGCGCTCGATTTCCGTGCTTTCGGATAGAAATGCGAT
>JASGGK010000011.1:0-89274 GCA_047605125.1 Luteolibacter sp. | reverse complement strand
TCATGGTTTTGATGCCTTGGCGGGTTTTGAAATGGAATTTCACCCAGAAGCGTTCTCCGGCGGCATTGATGAGCGAATACGTATGAGA
Organism: Luteolibacter sp.; assembly: GCA_047605125.1. GTDB lineage: Bacteria > Verrucomicrobiota > Verrucomicrobiia > Verrucomicrobiales > Akkermansiaceae > Luteolibacter. The sequence goes on along the minus strand of JASGGK010000011.1, from coordinate 89,186 downwards.
GCCGTAGCCGTTGGTGTGGCGGTAGCTCAGCGGCAGGCCGCGATCCGACATGAGGATGGTCACTTGATGGAGGGACTCCGGCGAGAGCGACCAGAAATCCCACATGGCGGTGGCGCTGCGCATGTTGGTGCGCGGGTGGCGTTTCTGGGTGTGGATGAAGTCCGGGAATTTCAGCGGATCGCGGACGAAGAAGACGGGTGTGTTGTTGCCGACGAGATCCCAGTTTCCTTCATCGGTGTAAAATTTCAGCGCCCAGCCGCGCACGTCGCGCTCGGCATCGGCGGCACCGCGTTCGCCCGCGACGGTGGAGAAACGCAGCAGCACGTCGGTTTGCTTGCCGATTTGGGAAAACACGGCGGCTTTCGAGTAGCGGGTGATATCGTGGGTGATCGTCAGCGTTCCGAAAGCGCCGGAGCCTTTCGCGTGGACCACGCGTTCCGGGATGCGCTCGCGGTTCTGGTGCGCGAGTTTTTCGATGAGTTGGTAATCCTGAAGCAGGAGCGGCCCGCGCGGACCGGCGCTGAGCGAGTTTTGGTTGTCGGAAACCGGATTGCCTCCGGTGGTTGTCAATTGGTTTGCCATGGGGGAATTCATAGCAAAATCCAGCCAGAAGAAAAACAACTGGATTCCAATAGTAGATATAAGTAAAAACTATGTCATGGAGCTGCGCCAACTCGAATACGCCGTCTCGATCCTGCTGGAAGGATCGATCACCCAAGCGGCGCAGAAATGCCACGTTTCCCAGCCATCGCTCAGCCAGCAGCTGAAGTTGCTGGAAGAAGAGCTCGGCGAACCGCTGGTGAAACGGAAACCGCGCGGTGTGGAAGCGACGGCGGCGGGGAAGATTTTTCTGGAACACGCGCTGCCGATTCTGGCCGCGATGGAGGCGTTGAAATCACGGTTTTCCCAACGGCAGGAAATCCATGAAGGCCGCCTGGTTTTCGGGGTGATTCCGACGATCGCTCCGTATCTTTTGCCGAAGATCCTCGCGCCGTTCCGGGAGGCGTTTCCACGGATGGATCTTCAGGTGCGGGAAGGGAAAACCAGCGCGCTGATCCAGCAGGTGGTGGATGGCAGCATCGAGTTCGCGATTCTCAGCGATGTGACGCCGCAGGATTTGAAAAAGTGGTCTCTGCACATGAAGGAATTGTTTCACGAGCCTCTGCTGCTCGCGACTTCGCAGGAGCATCCCCTGGCGCTGGCGAAGCAACCGCCGCGTCCGGAGGATTTGCAGGCGGAAACGTTGATCCATCTCAGCGACGGTCATTGCCTGACGGACCGGACGTTGAAGATCTGCCGTCTGGGGCGGCTCGATCCGAAGCTGGAATGCGATCAGCTGGAAACCGCGCTGGCGATGGTCGGAGCGGGGATGGGCATCGCCGTGGTGCCGGAGCTGGCGGTGGCGTCGCGGCGATTGCCCTTGGTGAATCTGCGGCGTTTTCAGGATCCGATGCCGGAGCGGACGATTTGCTTGTTGAAAAAACGCGGGATTCCGTTGTCGAAGCCCGCGGAGGAGCTGGTGGAGTTGATATGAGTAGCCGGAGCGAGACACTCCGGGACGGCCCAGCCACCCTTACGCCTTCCACTTGATATTGCAGCCGCTGCTTGGATAGGGCTTCGCGGGCGGGGCTTCGCCGGAGAGGAGGAGATCGATGGCGTTTTCCAGATCCTCGCCGGTGGCGGGTTGGCCGCTTTTCGGGCGGGTTTCGTCGAATTGTCCGGCGTAGAAGAGTTTTCCATCACCGTCGAAGAGAAAGAAATCCGGGGTGCAGGCGGCGGCGTAAGCTTTCGCGACTTCCTGGGATTCGTCGATCAGATAGGGAAATTCCCAGCCATGCTCGGCGGCGAAGGTTTTCATGAACTCAGGGCCGTCCTGCGGGTATTTTTCAAGGTCATTCGAATTGATGGCGACGGTGCCGATACCCATCGGAAAAATCTGTTCGGCCAGTTCTCCCAGAACGTCGGCGACATGGACGACGTAGGGGCAATGATTGCAGGCGAAAACGACGAGCAGCCCGCGCGAGCCTTGGACGTCGGAGAGCGTGCGGATCACGCCATCGGCGGTGGGGAGGGAAAAATCCGGGGCGGCGGCGCCGACGGCGAGTTGGAAGGTGGATTGGACTTCGGCCATGACGGTAGACAGAATCCCGGATTCCCGGAGATACAAGACTGAATGCAGAATGAATGATTTTATACTTGATTAAACATATAAAGTAAATCAAGTATCAATCCGCTAGGCAACACATGCCGGCTGGTTTTGCGAGAGGATTCGCGAAACCTCCCTCAATCGAATGACCGGAGCAACCGGCGTTCCAAAAGCCGCTAGAGATCGGACCACCGGCTCAGGCTTCCATCCAGACGCCCGGACAAGGGCGCTTCATCTGCCTGCTTATGAAAAAATCGTATCCCTTTGCTGTTTTTGCCGCCCTTGCCGTTACCAGTCCGCTCCATGCGACCATCGGTTATTTTGACCATGGTTACGGGGTGAAATCCAAAGGTGCCGGTGGAACCGGCGTGGCCGATCCCCAGGATGCTCTTGCCCCGGCCACCAATCCGGCCGGGCTTGCCTTTGTGGAAGACCGCTTCGATTTCGGGCTCTCCTTTTTCCAGCCTGACCGCTCGGCGGACCTCTATGGCAGCGAGTATGACGGAAACGGGAAACACAATTTCTATATCCCGGAAATCGGGTTCAAGACGCATCTCAATGAGAATATTCATCTCGGACTTGCCATCTACGGCAATGGCGGACTGAACACGGACTATCAAAAACCGCTCTATGATCAGCCGCCGACTTTCGGAAATACCACCGACGCCGGGGTGGACCTTCTTCAGTTATTCATCGCCCCGACGCTGGCTTACAAAATCAACGCGAATCATGCCATCGGCGTGACACCGATTCTGGCGATCCAACGCTTCGAAGCCAATGGCTTGGAAGACTTCGGAGTGGAAAGCTCGGGCTACGATACCTCCTACGGCGGTGGCGTCCGGATCGGTTACACCGGGAAACTGACGGATTGGCTGACCATCGGGGCATCCTATCAGAGCCGCATTTATGCCAGCAGGTTCGATGATTACTCCACCTTGTTCGCGGAAGGCGGGGATTTCGATATTCCTTCCAATTACACGGTCGGCTTCGCATTGCATCCGGTGGAAAAACTGACCTTCGCCTTTGATGTGCAGCGGATCCACTTCAGCGAAGTGAACTCGGTGGGGAATGACTTGAGTTTCGAACGTTTCAGCAAAGGGCTGGGTGCCGATGAAGGCCCCGGTTTCGGCTGGAGGGACGTCACGGCGTTCAAGACCGGGGTGTCCTACGAGGTGACGGAGGCGCTCACCCTGCGTCTCGGCTACATTTATAACACCCAGCCCATCCGCGAGAACCAGACCTATTTCAACGTGCTCGCTCCTGCGGTGATCCAGCATCACGTAACCGCCGGGGTGACTTGGAAAATCAACAAGAATTGGGAAACATCGGCGTTTTATACCCATGGTTTCAAGGAAACGGTCAAGGGCTCGGGAAATGCCTTCGGCTCGGCGACGGACGCGGATCTGACCATGGAGCAGAACAGCTTCGGGCTGAGTGTGAGCCGGATTTTCTAAGGGCTGTCTGAAAAATCTCTTCAACCACAGATTAACAGGATGGACGCAGATAAAAGAGATCTTTCTGATATCGTCAGATCCCTTCTTCCATCTGCGTTCTTAACGTTTATCTGTGGTTTAAATTTCTTCATCATTCCATTTTTCGACGGAGGGTTACAGTTTTCAGACAGCCTCCAAGAGGAAGCGGCAGGGTCATGAAGCTTGAATGCCACAGGTCATTTTGTAGACACTATTTCGGATGAGAGTTGAGTTCTTATACGCATTGATCGGCGGGGTGCTGATCGGGCTGGCGAGTCTGATCGCTTCCGGGGCCACCGGGAAAATTCCGGGGATTTCCGGGGTTTTCAGCAAGCTGTTCTTTTTCAAGCCGGGCGACACGTTCTGGCGCGCGCTGTTTTTGCTCGGATTGATCATCGGCGGAATTCTGGCGTTTCCGCTGAATCCGGCCTATCATCCGGTGAAATCACTGGCGGTGGTGGCGATCGCGGGGCTGCTGGTCGGCTTCGGCACGCGCTTGGGCGGTGGTTGCACGAGCGGCCACGGTGTTTGCGGGATGGGCCTGGGTGCGAAGGATTCGATTGTCGCGACACTGACGTTCATGGCCGCGGGGTTTGTTACGGTTTATCTCACCCACCACGTTTTCTGATCATGAAGCTCTTTGTTTTATTGATAGCGGGTATCCTTTTCGGCGCGGGGTTGGTGATTTCCGGCATGGCGGATCCGGGCAAGGTCACGGGTTTCCTGGATTTGGCGGGGAACTGGGATCCGGCGCTGGCATTCGTGATGGCCGGAGCGTTGGCGACTTATGGCGGCGGGATGTTGCTCTGGCGGAAAATATCCGGCGGAAAAGGGTGGTTCGGCAGTGAACTGCCAAGCGGTGGAAATGATCCGGTCACGAAGCGCCTGATCATCGGCGCGGTGATTTTCGGGATCGGCTGGGGTCTTGCGGGATTTTGTCCGGGACCGGCGATCGTTTCACTCGGCGCGCTGCGGTTGGAGGCGTTGGTGTTTGTGCCGACGATGCTGGCCGGGGCGCTGATCGCGAGATTCGTGTTTCGCGCGGAATAAGGAGTCGGGACACTCAAAAAGCCCGCCGATTTGGGGAATCAGCGGGCTTTTTGGATGCTTGATTAGATCGCGGCGAGGATGTCGTTGAAGGTGGCGCTCGGCCGCAGGACGGCGTAGGCTTTTTCGTCGCAGGGTTTGTAGTAGCCGCCGATGTCGGTGGGCTTGCCTTGGACGTTGTTCAACTCTTCGACAATTTTCGCTTCCTGGGCGGCGAGGGCTTCGGCGGCGGGGGCGAAGAGCGCTTTCAGTTCGGCGTCTTCATTTTGCGCGGCGAGCGCCTGCGCCCAGTAGAGGGCGAGGTAGAAGTGGGAGCCGCGGTTGTCGATGGTGCCGAGCTTGCGGCCGGGGCTGCGGTCGAAATCGAGGAACTTGCCGGTGGCGGCGTCGAGCGTGTCGGCGAGGACTTTGGCCTTGGAAAGCCCGAAGGTCTCGGCGATGTGCTCGAAGGACGGGACGAGGGCGAAGAATTCACCGAGGGAATCCCAGCGGAGGTAGTTTTCTTCGAGGAACTGCTGGACGTGCTTCGGTGCGGAACCGCCCGCGCCGGTTTCGAAGAGGCCGCCGCCGTTGATGAGCGGGACGATGGAAAGCATCTTGGCGGAGGTGCCGACTTCGAGGATGGGGAAGAGATCGGTGAGGTAGTCGCGGAGGACGTTGCCGGTGACGGAAATGGTGTCCTGTCCTTTGACGATGCGTTCGAGGCTGTAGGTGCAGGCTTCGGCGGGAGGAAGGATCTCGATGGTGAGGCCGGTGGTGTCGTGGTTTTTGAGGTAGGTTTCGACTTTGGCGATGAGCTGGGCGTCGTGGGCGCGGTTTTGATCGAGCCAGAAAACGGCGGGATCTCCGGTGGCACGGGCGCGGTTGACGGCGAGTTTCACCCAATCCTGGATCGGGATGTCCTTGGTCTGGCAGGCGCGCCAGATGTCGCCGGCCTCGACTTCGTGGGAGAGGAGGACGTTGCCTTTGTCATCGACGATGCGGACGGTGCCGTCGGCGGGGATTTCGAAGGTTTTGTTATGGGAACCGTATTCCTCCGCGGCTTTGGCCATGAGGCCGACGTTCGGCACGGAGCCGATGGTGACGGGATCGAGCGGGCCGTTGGCTTTGCAGAAATCGAGGACGGCCTGATAGACGCCGGCGTAGGAGCGGTCCGGGATGAGTGCCAACGTATCGGCGAGGTCGCCTTTGGCGTCCCATACCTTGCCGCCGTTGCGGATGAGCGGGGGCATGGAGGCGTCAATGATGACGTCGGACGGGACGTTGAGGTTGGTGATGCCTTTGTCGGAATTGACCATGCTGAGGCCGGGGCCGTCGGCGTAGGCGGCCTGGATGTCCGCTTCGATGGCGGCTTTTTGGTCGGCGGGAAGGGTTTCGATTTTCGCGAGAAGATCGCCGAAGCCGTTGTTGAAGTTTACGCCGAGGCTTTCGAGCGTGGCGGCGTGTTTGGCGATGAGGTCCTTGAAGAAGACTTTCACGGCGTGGCCGAAAATGACGGGGTCGGAGACCTTCATCATGGTGGCCTTGAGGTGGAGGGAGAGGAGGATGCCTTCCGCCTTGGCGATGCCGAACTGTTCCTGATAGTAGGCGGTGAGGGCTTTTTTGCCGAGGAAGGTGGCGTCGAGAATTTCACCGGCGAGGAGCGGGAGCTTCGGCAGCAGGGTCTGGGTGGAGCCGTCTTTTTTCACCAGTTCGATGCTGGCGGTGGTGGCTTCGGCGAGGGTGACGGATTTTTCGTTGCTGAAGAAATCCCCGGCGGAAAGGGAGGCCACGCGGGTTTGGGAATCGGCCGGGATCGGGCGGTTTTTGTGCGGGTGCTTGCGGGCGTAGTCCTTGACGGCCTTGGGCGCGCGGCGGTCGGAGTTGCCCTCGCGGAGGACGGGATTGACGGCGGAGCCCATGACCTTGGCGTAGCGGGCCTTGATTTCCTTTTCGGCGTCGGTGGTTGGGTTTTCGGGGTAGTCCGGGAGCTTGTAGCCCTTGGCCTGAAGTTCGGCGACGGCGGCCTTGAGCTGGGGCACGGAGGCGGAAATATTCGGCAGCTTGATGATGTTGGCTTCCGGTTTGAGCGTCAGCGCGCCGAGTTCGGCGAGGGCGTCACCGATTTTCTGGTCATCGGTAAGGGTTTCCGGGAAATTGGCGATGATGCGGCCGGCGAGGGAGATGTCGCGGGTTTCCACGGTGATGCCGGAATGCTTGGTAAACGCCTGGACGATCGGGAGAAACGAGTAAGTAGCGAGCGCTGGGGCTTCGTCGGTCTGGGTATAAATAATAGTGGGAGTCGCGGACATGATGATCGTCGGAGTTAACGGCCTGTGGTCTAGGGAATCCGGGGGAGCTGGTCAAATCAATCGGCCGGAGAAATGCAGATCAGCGGGCAAATTGCAGCAGGTTGCGTTCCGAAAATGAAAATGGCCCGGATTTGGAGCATCCGGGCCATTTCGGGAGAGCTTTTTTCGGGAACGTGTCAGTCTGTCGCCTGTGCGCGGCTCAGGGAGACATGATATTGGTCGCGGTGCAGGACGATGCCGGAGTTTCCCGACTCCACCCGCCAACTGCCGATGGCCACGGCCCGGCGGGAGTTTTCTTCATTGGAGCCGATGACGAGCGTTCCGGTTTCCGGGTAAAGCTGCCAAACAAGGAGTTTTACCTGCACGCGGGGATTTTCCCTCAGTGAAACGGCGACGGTGCCGTGGGTTTTCCCGCGCTCGATGGCTTGGCCGAAGTCGAGGAACCATTCCTGGTTGGCGGCTTGGGGGAAAATCGGGTCCGAGCTTTGGACGATCTTGTAATATCCGGTGGGAGCGGGAACGGCGGAGCGGTTTTGGAAATCGGCCGCCTTGAGCGGAAGACTGGCGAAAATCGCGAGGAGGATGCTGGTCCATGCAGGCACTCGAAAGGCCCGCATCATCGATTTTGCGGATGAATAAGTGTTCATGGCATCGGTCAGTTTAGCCGATGATGTGCCGGATGTATAGGGGTGTTTGGAATCCCTTATGGAGTAAGGTTTTTGAGGAAAATGGCAGGAGGCCGGAAGTGGCGGCGGCGTTGCAACTTTTGGCTGCCATCGTGCGAAATGCGGCGGATGGGACGTATCGGCGCCTAGGGAAGTGTTGTCTCCTCCGGGATCAAAAAAGTCTTGATCCGTGAGGAACTCCCTTTCTCCAGCGTGACTTGCGATTTCGGAATTTTCAGGGATTTCGCCAGAAATTCGCGGAGCGCGGTATTTGCCTGCCCGTCCACCGGAGGGGCGGCGATGCGGACTTTCAAGACCGGGCCGGCGAGAGGATCGGTTTCCCAACCGATGATTTCACTTTTCCGGGCGTTGGGTGTGGCACGGACGTGAAGTTTCATTGGATACGGCAAAAACGAATGCCACGGGCAAAAAAAGAAGCGGCCCGATTGATGTTCCCCGGGAAAAACCCAAAAACCCAAAGGGATGCTTCAATCGGGCCGCCTACTGTTGTCGCGACACGGCGAAGTCACCAGATCTTCACCTTGCCGTCAAGCATCATTTTTGAAGGGGGATTTTTCGGAATGAATTCGCGACACGCAGAAGATGCGGGAGATTTACGTGAAAATGCGGAATTTTTATCCTCGTTCCGGGGGCATTTTGATTTTAATTGTGTGGCGTCGCGGAGCGGTAAATCCCACACTCCCAGCGCCGACCCGATTTTTCCCAACCCTCACCACCTCCATGAATCTCACTCTGAAAGTTTGGCGCCAGGCAGGCCCGAAGTCCCAAGGTAAAATCGAAACCTACGACGCGAAGGACATTCCTACGGAAGCCTCTTTCCTTGAGATGCTCGATATCGTGAACGAGCGGATCATTGGCACCGGCCAGGAGCCGATTCATTTCGATCACGACTGCCGCGAAGGGATTTGTGGTGCTTGTTCGTTGACGATCAACGGGATTCCCCATGGCAAGGAGCGCGGAGTCACGACCTGCCAGCTCCACATGCGCAAGTTCTCGGATGGTGATACGATCTGGATCGAGCCGTTCCGTGCCAATGCTTTTCCGGTGATCCGCGATCTGATCGTGGATCGTACCGCCTTTGACCGCATCGTCGCAGCGGGTGGCTATGTCGATATCCGCACGGGTTCCGCCGTGGATGCGAATGCGATCCCGATTCCAAAGGACGATGCGGACACCGCCTTCGATGCCGCCGCGTGTATCGGCTGCGGCGCCTGTGTGGCGGCTTGTAAAAACGCTTCCGCGATGTTGTTCGTTTCCGCCAAGGTTTCCCACCTCGGCCACCTGCCGCAAGGCCAGCCGGAACGTGAAAGGCGCGTGCTGGCGATGGTCCGCCAGATGGATTCCGAAGGCTTCGGAAACTGCACCAACCAATACGAGTGCGAGGCGGCCTGCCCGAAGGAAATCAGCGTCGATCACATCGGCCGCATGAACCGCGATTTCGAGAAGGCGGTGTTTACGAGCGAGTTCGCGTGAGAAAGTTTCGCTAGGATAATCCCTATGGGTCTTGCATGGCCTATGGGGCTTATTTTTTTGGAATAAGGAGGAAGGTGTCGTTTCAAGATCATGAAACTCTGTCTTTTCGTTCCGCTGATTTTCCCACTGGCGCTGGCCGCATGCCACGCGGAGGATGGGAAGATGGAAGTTTTACCGAAAGCCCCTGCCGAGCCGACTGCGAAGGTGGAAAAAACCGATGCGGAGTGGAAAAAGGAACTGACGCCGGAGCAATACCGCATCCTCCGCCAGGCGGGAACGGAGCGTCCGAACGGTGAAGTTTATCATCAGTTCAAGAAGCAGGGAAAAGGCACTTACCATTGTGCTGCGTGCGGAGCGTTGCTGTTTTCTTCTGCGCAAAAGTTTGATTCCGGCTGCGGCTGGCCGTCGTTTTACGATCCGGCGAAGGCGGAGAACGTGGTTTTGAAAAAGGACATCACCATGGGCATGGTGCGCACGGAGGTGGTTTGCGCGAAATGCGGTGGCCACCTGGGCCACGTTTTCGAAGGCGAGGGCTTCAATACGCCGACGGACAAGCGATTCTGCATCAACGGCGGTGGATTGAAGTTCGTGCCGGAGAAGTGAAGGAAAGAGCAGGCAAGGACCGTTGCCGTTCACGTCGGCTCTTTTTCCGCTCATTTCAATGCGCACGACAGCGAAGAGTGTCGTGACTCCTTTCTTGAATCTTCCGGGCGGGTCTGCCCACGCTGCGCGCGTGATTCCAAACGTCCTTGCCGAACGCTACGCCTCGCCTGCCATTCAAGCCATCTGGTCCGCCGAGGGCCGCATCGTGCTGGAGCGGGAATTCTGGATTGCCGTGATGAAAGCGCAGCGCGATCTCGGTTTGGAAATTCCGGAAGAAGCCATCGCGGCCTATGAAGCGGCGAAGGGCAATGTGAATCCGGGGGCGATCATGGCTCGGGAAAAAATCACCCGCCATGATGTGAAAGCGCGCATCGAGGAGTTCAACGACCTCGCAGGGCACGAGCAGATTCACAAGGGCATGACCTCGCGCGACCTGACGGAAAACGTCGAGCAACTTCAGGTTTATCGCTCGCTCTTGATCATCCGCGATAAAACCGTCGCGGCGCTGCGCCGTTTCCGCGAGCGCTCGGAACAATGGTCCGAGCTGATTTTGACCGCCCGCACCCACAATGTTGCCGCACAACCGACGACGCTCGGGAAACGCGTGGCGATGTTTGGCGAGGAGCTGCTCGGCGCGTTGCAAGCGTTGGACGCGGTGATCGCGGGCTACGCGGTGCGTGGTTTGAAAGGAGCGGTCGGCACACAGATGGACCAGCTTTCGCTTTTCGAGGGCGATGCCGGAAAAGTCGCGGAACTGGAAAAACGCATCGTCTTGCACCTCGGCATGCCCTCCGTGTGGACCAATGTCGGCCAGGTTTACCCGCGTTCGCTCGATTTCCGCGTGGTCGCGGCGCTCACCGATCTCTGTTCCGGTCCTTCTTCTTTCTGTAAAACGCTGCGTCTGATGGCCGGTCACGAAACCGCCAGCGAAGGTTTCGCTCCGGGGCAAACCGGCTCCAGCGCGATGCCGCACAAGATGAATTCTCGCTCATGCGAGCGCGTGAATGGTTTCCACGTGATCCTGAAAGGCTATCTGCAAATGGCCGCGGGACTCGCTGGCGATCAATGGAACGAGGGTGATGTTTCCTGCTCCGTGGTGCGCCGCATTTTCCTGCCGGATTCGTTCTATGCGATCGACGGCATGTTCGAGACGTTCCTCACGGTGCTCGATCAAATGGATGCTTACGAAGCGGTGCTCGATGCGGAAACCGCGCATTATCTGCCGTTCCTGATGACCACGACGATCATGATGGAAGCGGTGAAAGCGGGTGTTGGTCGTGAAACGGCGCACAAGGCGATCAAGGAGCACGCCGTGGCGACCGTCGCCGATCTGCGCACCGGAAAGATTGATCGGAACAATCTCGTCGAGCGCCTTGCCGGGGATTCACGTCTCGGTTTGGATCGTGCGGCGCTGGATGCGATTCTCGCGCGCGGTGATCAGGAATCGGGTGCGGCGAAGGCGCAAATCGCGACGTTTGTCAGCGCGGTGAAAGCGCTGGAAGCAGCGAGTCCACAAGCCGCCGTTTACGGTCCGGGAACGATTTTGTGAAAATGGAGCGCCGGTGTCCTCACCGGCTTGGTATCGCAAGGAAAGAAAAGAGCCGGTGGGGACACCGGCGCTCCTTATTTTTCCAGCTTTTCCGCGATATCTTCGATCACCCGGTTTGAGTAAAGCATGAGCGGGTGGGCGAGGATGGGGTATGAGATATTTTCCGCCCGGTTCCAGACGGAGCTGGTGGCGGGAAGGATCATCAGATCCATCGGGGTGTGGTAGGAAACGACCGGAATTTTCCCGAGTTGGGATTCCGAGGTGGCGAGTTGTTTGAGAAACTCGCTGTGCCGCCGCATTTCGCGGGCTCCTTGGCTCGGATAGAGTCGCGCCATCACGGTGCCGTTGTGCGGGGAGGAAATGGTGATGAATTTCTCGCAGCGTTTCGCGCCATCAAGATTTTGAAGGTAATAGCGGCTGACGATGCCGCCCATGCTGTAGCCGATGAGGATGATTTTTTGGTCCCGGCCATAGCGGGTATCGATGTCCTGTTTAAGCTGGAGGGCGAGTTTTTCCAAACCGCAACGGGCATCGCACGGGCGGAGATCGGGTGCGTAGCATTCGAAACCACGGTTTTCGAAGCGCTTCTTCATGAAGCCAAAGTGCACGCTGGAGTTTAAAAAACCGTGGACGAGCACGATTTTCCGGGGTTTTTCCGCCTCAGCCTGTAACGGAAGAGGGGAAAACAGAGTCGCCAAAGTGGTGAAAAGCAGGGTTTTCATGATGAAAATCAGCCGGGCGGCCAGTTGAGTTGGCGTCCGCCGAGGAGGTGGACGTGAAGATGCGGAACGGTTTCCCCACCGTGCGGGCCGTTGTTGATGGTGATGCGGAAACCGGTTTCGTCGATGCCTTCTGCGCGGGCAATGTTTCCGGCGGTGAGCAGCAGGTGGCCGATCAGCGCCGTGTCATCGGTCGTTGCGGCGGCGATGCGCGGGATCGGTTTGCGCGGGACGATGAGAATGTGCGTTGGTGCTTGGGGGGAAATATCGCGGAAGGCCACGCAGAGATTGTCTTCGTGGATGATGTCCGCGGAGATTTCCCTGTCGGCGATTTTCTGGAAAAGGGTCTTATCAACCATGCCCCGCGAATTTGTCATGGCTTGAAATGTGTGGCAAGCTTCCGGCCATGGAGCTGGCAGAAGTGACGTGTCCGACGTGTTTTGAGGTTTTCGAGGTGGCAATGCCACACCCGGACGAGATGCCGGCGGAGGTGGATTACGACTGCGAAATCTGCTGCCGTCCGATGGTGATCGTTTTCACCGGGGATGATGTGTATGCGAAAGGGCTTGGGGATTGATGGGGCGGGAGCCGGTGGGGGCGCCGGCGCTCCTTTTCAATCTCTTCGGGTCAGCTCGACGAACACATCCTCCAACGTCGGGATGTGACGGAAAAGCGAGCGCATGGGCCAGCCGTTCCGCATGGAAATCTGATGGATTTTTTCCCGCGAGTCCGTGCCGGATTCCGCCCAGACGGTGAATTTGGCCCAGCCGTCTTCCAGTGGCTCGCAAGCGACTTTTTTCACTGCTGGCAAGCTCCCGAATGCTTCTGCGGCGACTTCCGGATCGGCTTGCAGCTCGACTTGCACGCGTCCGGCGGTGCGCATTTGCCGGATGAGATTCTGAGGGGTATCCGCAGCTTTGATTTTCCCGCCATCGATGATGATCACGCGGTTGCAGATCATTTCCACTTCGGAAAGAATGTGGGTGGAAATGAGCACCGTGTGGGTTTCCGCGAGGCGTCGGATCAGTTCACGGATTTGGCGGATCTGGTTCGGATCGAGGCCGTTGGTCGGTTCGTCCAGAATGAGAAGTTCGGGATCATGCACGAGGGCATCGGCGAGGCCGACGCGCTGGCGGTAGCCTTTCGAGAGGGTTTTGATCATTTTCCGCCGCACATGGGTGAGGCCGCAGGTTTCGATCACTTCGTTGACGCGGGTGCGGACGTCGCCGCCTTTGAGGCCTTTGAGCTGGGCGCGGAACTTCAGATATTCCCGGACGCGCATCTCTTCATAGAGCGGCACGTTTTCAGGCATGTAGCCGATTTTTTTGCGGGCTTCGATGGATTCACTGAAAATATCGTGGCCTGCGATCTTTGCCGAACCGGATGTGGGAGGCAGGTAGCCGGTGAGCATGCGCAGGGTGCTGGTCTTGCCCGCACCGTTGGGTCCTAGGAAACCAACGATTTCTCCGCGTCCGACGTGAAAGCTGATGCCGCGCACCGCTTCGTGGCGGGCGTATTTCTTGGTAAGTTGATGAACTTCGATCATGTGCAGCATGGCTCGAAAGCCTGTTGAAAATCCGTCTTGTACGATTGACGCGAAGGAATACGCCCCTTAACTAAGCGCTGCGCGTGGCGGGCCAAGCGGGAAATTCGCCAGCCCTCCACGAAATTTACTCCCATCCTCATGAACTCATCCGTCTCCGCGCGGCTCAACGCTGACTTGTTGGAAGAAAAATATGCCCAGTGGTGCGAAAACGCACAATCTGTGGACTCGTCTTGGGCCGCCTTCTTTGAAGGTTTTGAGCTCGGTGTGGCTCAGGCCAAGCGCAAGGAAGAGGGGGGGAGCTCCAGCGCTGCCGCAGCTCCCGCGGTTTCCGGTGGGCCGGTGACGGATGATGATCTGGTATTTTACGGGAAAATCGTCAGCTTGGTCTATAACTACCGTACGCTCGGCCATACCCAGGCGGCGATCAATCCCCTCGAGCCGCAGCCGGAGCATAATCCGCGTCTGAAGCCGGAGTCTTATGGTTTCAAGGAAAGCGATCTGGATCGTGAGGCGTCGAATCCGTTTTTCCGCCACGGCGTGAAAATGAAGCTGCGTGACATGTTCGCGGCGCTGGATGCGACTTACTCGGGCAAAATCGGCTTCGAGTTCATGCACATCCACAACACGACCGTCCGTCATTGGGTGCGCGAACAGATCGAAGGCCACGCGCTGAATTCGGAAACCGATAGCGGTAAGAAAATCAATGCGTTGCGCTGGGTGCTCGAAGCGGAAATTTTCGAAAAATTCCTCGGTAAAAAATTCATCGGCGAGAAACGTTTCTCGCTCGAAGGAGGCGAAGGCGCGATGGTCGCGCTCAATGCCATCTTGGAAAACTGTCCGTCCCAAGGCGTTCTGGAAATCGAAATGGGCATGTCCCACCGCGGCCGCCTCAATGTTCTTGCGAACTTCGTCCGCAAATCCCTGACCACCATTCTCTACGAATTCACCCCGGCCTATGAGCCGGACCTCGTTGCGGGTGACGGTGACGTGAAATACCACCTCGGCTACGAAAGCATCCGCGAAGTGGCGGATGGGAAAGTCCGCGTCAGCCTCGCGGCAAATCCGAGCCACTTGGAGGCCGTCAATTCCATCGTCGAAGGCAAGGCCCGCGCCCGCCAGCGCACGATCGGCGACGACGGCGTGGCGACCGACCGCAAGCGCGTCCTGCCCATCCTTCTTCACGGTGACGCCGCCTTCGCCGGCCAGGGTTCCGTGGCGGAAGTGCTCAATCTTTCCCAGCTTCCGGGCTACCGCACCGGCGGCACGATCCACCTCATCATCAACAACCAGATCGGTTTCACCACCGTTCCGGCGGACGCCCGTTCCTCCGCTTACGCCACGGATGTCGCGAAGATGGTCGAAGCGCCGATCCTCCACGTGAACGGCGAAGAGCCGATGGAAGTTTACTGGGCCGCCAAGTTCGCCCTGGAGTTCCGCCAGAAGTTCGGCCGCGACATCGTGATCGACATGTATTGCTACCGCCGCCAGGGCCACAACGAGGCGGACCAGGCGGCATTCACCCAGCCGACGGTTTCCAAGAAAATCGCCGCCCGCAAAACCTTCGGCCAGCTCTACCGCGACAGCCTCGTGCAAAACGGCGTGCTTTCCCAAGATGATTCCGACGCGCTCGAACAGGCGATCTGGGACAAGCTCGAAGAAGGCCACCTGAAAATGCTGAAGCTCAGCGAGGCCGGGGATCGCTCCGTTTTCAGCGGCTCCACCGCCATCATCCAGCCCGCCTATTCCCACGCTCCGGTGCCGACCGGTATCGATCGTGAAAAACTCCAGCACATCGGAAAGGTGCTCACCACCGTGCCGGATGGATTCAATATCAACCCGACGCTGGAAAAACGCTTCATCCCGCGCCGTCAGGAAGCCCTTCAAAACGGCGGGCCTTACGACTGGGCGTTCGCCGAGGCTCTCGCCTTCGGCTCCCTGTTGATGGACGGCACTCCGGTGCGCCTTTCCGGCCAGGATTGCCGCCGCGGCACGTTCTCGCACCGCCATGCGGTGTTTTACGATTACGAAACCCGCGAACGCTACATCCCGCTCTATCACCTGAGTGAGAAACAGGCGAAATTCTGTGTTTACAACTCGCTGCTCTCCGAGTTCGCCGTGCTTGGTTTCGACTACGGCTACTCGCTTTCCTACCCGGCGATGCTCACGCTGTGGGAAGCCCAGTTCGGCGACTTCTCCAACGGCGCTCAGGTCATCATCGACCAGTTCATTTCCTCCGCCGAATCCAAATGGCAGACTCCGAGCGACCTTGTGATGCTCCTGCCGCACGGCTACGAAGGCATGGGGCCGGAGCACTCCAGCGCCCGCCTTGAGCGTTTCCTCCAGCTTTGTGCGGAGAAAAACCTCATCATCGGCAACTTCACCACGCCGGCCCAGTATTTCCACGCGCTGCGCCGCCAGAAGCTCCGCGATTTCCGCAAGCCGCTGATCCTGATGACACCGAAGAGCCTGCTCAGCCGTGCCGAAGCCGTTTCGCAGGAAAGCGATTTCCTCGAAGGCACCTGCTTCCAGGAAATCCTGCCGGACACCAAATGGTTCAACAACACGTTCGACGTTTCCCGCGTCGTCTTCTGTTCCGGCAAGGTGTTCTACGATCTCGCCGCCTACCGTCAGGAGAAGGGGTGCGAAAACACCGCCATCATCCGCATCGAGCAGCTCTATCCATTCCACAAGGACATGGTGCGGGCCATCCTCAGCCAGTATCCGAATGCTTCGAAATTCGTCTGGTGCCAGGAAGAACCCCGCAACATGGGGGCATGGTCCTACATTTCCCCGCGCCTTGAAGCGGCTGTCGGTCAAAAAGTTCTATTCGCTGGCCGGGGAGCTGCTGCAAGCCCGGCGGAAGGCTCGAAGGCCATGCACTACCGCGAACAAAAAGGACTGCTGGCGCAAGCCTTCGAACTCTGATTTCTTCCTCCTCGTCACACTTCTCCAATCCTCCTGCATCCATGTCTCTCGACGTCAAAGTCCCCGCCGCCGGCGAATCCATCACCTCCGCCAACGTCGCCCGCTGGCACAAGAAAAGTGGTGATTCCGTGAAAAAAGGCGAAGTCCTCGTCACTTTGGAAACCGACAAAGTCTCCAATGAACTCGAAGCCGCCTCCGATGGCGTTCTCAAAATCCTCGTCGGTGAAGGAGAAGAAGTCGCCATTGGAACCATCATTGCCCGGCTTGAAGGCAGCGAAGCCGCCGCCGTGGCTTCCCAGCCGGCACCTCCGGCTCCGGAGGCTGTTCCTGCCGTTGCAGGCGCGGTGATCGAGCTGAAGGTTCCCGCTGCCGGTGAATCCATCACCTCCGCCAACGTTTCCGCATGGCGCAAGGCACAAGGAGACATCGTGGCCCAAGGAGAAGTCCTCGTCACGCTGGAGACCGATAAAGTTTCCAATGAACTCGAAGCCCCCTCCTCCGGCAGACTCCGCATTCTGGTGACGGAAGGAAACGAAGTTTCCATCGGCACGGTGATCGCCACCATCGATACCGGCGTCACTTCCGGCAGTGCTCCCGCACCTGCCGAGAAACCAACGCCAACCACCGCCGCCCCTGCTCCAGCCCAAGCTTCCGTTCCGGCACCTGTTTCCGCGCCATCCACGGCCGCAGTGGTCAAACTGAAACCGGACCTCGGCGTCGCTCCATCCGTTTCCGAGCGTCCTGCCGCTCCGGCCGCCAGCGCCGATGGCCGCACCACCCGCAAGAAAATGTCCATGCTGCGCCGCAAGATCGCGACGCATCTCGTGAACGCCCAGCACACCGCCGCGATCCTCACCACCTTCAACGAAGTGGACATGACCGCCGTCATGGATCTCCGCAAAGCGGTGCAGGACGACTTCGTGAAAAAGCACGGCGTGAAGCTCGGCTTCATGTCCTTCTTCGTGAAGGCCGTCACCCAGGCCCTCAAGGATGTGTCCGCGCTCAACGGCCAGATCGATGGCACGGACATCGTTGAAAACCACTTCTACGACATCGGCGTCGCCATCGGCACCGAGAAAGGCCTCGTCGTTCCCGTGCTCCGCGATGCGGACAAGAAGTCCTTCGCCCAGATCGAAAAAGACATTCTCGACTACGCGAAGAAGGCCAAGGACGGAAAAATCACCATCGAAGACCTCACCGGCGGCGTGTTCACCATTTCCAACGGCGGCACCTACGGTTCGCTTCTCAGCACGCCGATCCTCAACCCGCCGCAGAGCGGTATCCTCGGCATGCACACCATCCAGCAACGCCCCGTCGCCCTCAACGGCCAGGTCGTCATCCGCCCGATGATGTATCTCGCCATGAGCTACGACCACCGCCTCGTCGATGGCAAGGAAGCCGTGACCTTCCTGATCCGCATCAAAGACTGTCTGGAAAATCCGACACGTCTCCTGCTGGAAATGTGAGTTTCGAAATCCATGGAGCGCCGGTGTCCCCACCGGCTCTTCTTTTACAGCCAAAGCCGGTGGGGACAGCGGCGCTCCTTTTCCATGCTCATGGCATTTCCTGAAGGATTCATTTTCGGTGCGGCGAATGCGGATCATCAGGTGGAAGCCCATGATCCGGAACGTGAAGATGTGTGGGATGTGTGGGAGCGTTGCCAGGGTCTCACTGCTCGCGGAAAAGCGACGGATTTCTGGAACCGCTACCCGGAAGACATCGCGGCGGCGGCCTCGATCGGCTGCAAGCTGTTCCGCTTCTCCATCGCCTGGGCACGTGTCCAGCCGGACAAGGATACGTTCGATCCGGAAGTGCTCGCGCATTACCGCAAAGTCGCCGAAGCCATCCGATCCCACGGTATGCAGGTGATGGTCACTTTACATCATTTCGTTTGGCCGGTGTGGGTCGAGCGTGATTGCGGCGGAATGATCGGGCGGCGTTTCCCCGATTTGTTCGCGGCTTATGCGGATCAGGTCGATCTCGCGATGGGAGATCTCGTCGATTACTGGATCACCTTCAACGAGCCGAGCCAGCTGACGTTCGGCTATATCAAACCGTGGTGGCAGAATCGTTACTACATGCCGCCGGGATTGCCGCGCGGCGCGGAAGTGGATGTGGAAGCGGAAGCGGTGGGGAAACTCGTGCCGAATCTTTTCCGCGCGCATGCCCGTGCCCGCAAGGTGATCAAAACGCGCAAGCCGGAAGCGAAAGTCGGCGTCAATCCCCTGGTTACCGGTTTCCCGACGTGGTTGCAAATGTTGATGGATTGGGGAGCGTGCCATCGGCGGCTCGGCGAAGCGCTTTTCAAATTCACCGCGCACCACGCGCTGATTCCGGAAAAAGGTAAAGTCGACTTCGTGATCGGCGGGGTGACCGTCGGGGATCAAAGCCGGGTGGAACTGAGCGATCCTTATCTGCGAACCTCGAAGGCCGTGTTGGTGCGTGCCGATTACGAAGGAGAAGGGATCGCTTCGTTGGCGGGAAAATCGGTGGCCGTGATCGGCATCGGCAACCAACCGGACGCATGGGATCGGGATTTGCCGAAGTCTGCGAAAAAGCAGCTCTTCATGAACTACCACCTCGCGCGTGAAGCTCTCGCCAAAGGCCAGGTCGCCGCGATTTACGGTGACGCGTTTTTCCTCGTGCCGGAGCATCATACGGACTGTGAAAAGTTCCGCTTGCTGGTCAGCGGGCTGAGTGATGAGGCCTATGCCGTTGCGGCTCCGCACGGCCACAAGCAGCTTTTGGGTTTGGTAAACCGCGCCATCGAAGGATTCCACGCAGGAAAAATCGCGAAACCATTGCCTGCCAGGGAATCTCCGTCCGGTCCGGTGGTGAAGGATGCGCCGCGTCCGGTTTCCCTGCATGAGCTTTGGCTGGAGGATGTCGGCGCGAAGGATAATTTCGCGGAAAAACGCGATTTGCGGCGCATCCGTAGACGGGGAAAAGTGAGGATCGGGATTCGTAAAGATGCGCCGGGATTGGCGGGTGATTGCCGCGCGGAAGGTCTCGAAATCAAGCTCGCCCGGCAAATCGCCAAACATCTGCTAGGCAGCGGGGATGCGGTGGAAATCGTACCAATCGAACCGGCGTTGCGCTTGAAAGTTCTTCAAACGAAATCGAGTTGGTTGAACTGGGCGTGGCGTTTTTGGGGAACGATCAGCCTGATTGCGAATGCGAACTGGTGGTATCTGGGGATTTCCGGGCGCTTGCCGGAAGAACTTTGCCCCCAGGAAGCGATCGGCGCACAGGATTTCGTGGGTCTCGATTATTATTGGGGCCTGCCGACCTCGAAGTTGAATAAATTCCGCTCGTTGGAAGATGCGGCGCACGGCCGTTTCATCAAAGCTCCGGTTTGGCCGCGCGGATTGTTTCATGCGTTGCGGAGATTCCACCGTTGGTTTCCCGGACAGGAATTGTTCATCGTGGAAAACGGCAGCGTGCCGGTGGCGAATGGAATTTCCCGCACGGATTATTTGAAAACGCACCTTCATCAGGTCGAGAAAGCGTTGGAAAAAGGCGTGCCGGTGAAGGGATACAATTTCTGGTCGATCACCTCGAACCGCGAATGGGGCCATGCGTTCGATCCGAACACGGACTTCGGGCTGTATTTCGTCGATCTGGATAAAGATCCGGATTTGAGGCGCGTGCCGACAGCGGAAGTGGAGTTTGCCAAGCGGGTAATCGCGAAAAGAACGACTTTGAACTGAAAACGCCAGGAGCGCCGAGGTCCCGGAGAATCCAGCATAGCCTATTGTGGGATAAAGAGTTTTTTCTGTTAAAGAGCTCTGCCTGTGGTGATGTATGGAAATGATGAAAACGGCAAATCGACTGTTAGTGATTTTGATGCTGATTGGAATCGCGCACGCCGCTGATCTGGAATCAGAAGTTGTTGTCGTGAAAGATGGTTTCCAGTGGCCAAAAGAAGGTGAAGTGGCATCGATGCTGGTTGCTTTGAAAATTACAAACAGTTCGGATGCTGCTGTTGTCATCAATCGGTATGATTCACCGGTTCCTGTATTTGAAGATGCTTCGGGAAAACCTCTAAAGGTAAACACAGGGCGCGACGTTTTTGTCGCTCCGGCGAAGAGTAATTACTTTGTCCTCCGGGCGAGGCATACGATTTACCTGAATGTGGATGTATCGGTGGTTCGGCAGGGTGATCATTACCGGTTTTATGGAATAGGAACGAACGGTAATTTTTGGGAATGCAGCGGGCGCGAGTCGGACTTCTCTAGAATAGGGCTCGTTTATCGCTCGGAAGATCATCAAGTCGTACCGGTGAGTGCAGGCGTTTGGGTTGGAGAAAAAGTGACGAAAATGGTTTCTTTTCGCTAAAGTTTTCGAGGGTGGTGATTGGATTCTTCGCAGCCGAGGTGGGCCTCGGCGCTCCCGGGAGAGACAAAAGTCCGATTTCTCTCGAAAAACGTGCATGTGTCTGCCTCGCTGCGCGCGATGAGTTTTCCCGGTTTGGAACAAGCGACGGCAGCGGCGAAGTCAATTGCGGCGGAGCATGGTTTGGCGATGGATCGTTGCGAGATTTTGCAAAATGGCAGCACGCTGGTGTTGCGATTGAGTGACACCTTGGTCGCACGCGTGGTGCAGGATCAGGATGGCGCGCGGCAAGGAACGGCGTGGTTCGAGCGGGAAAATGCGGTCGCTCTGCACTTGGCGGAACAGGGCGCGCCGGTGATTCCGCTGCATCCGGATCTGCCGCCGGGGCCGTATTTCAAAAACGAGTTTCCGGTGAATTTCTGGAAATTCGTGCACATCACCGATCAGAAGGCCGATCCGTATGAGATCGGGAAAACGCTCTATCAATGCCATGTGGTGTTGAGAGGCTACGAAGGAGAACTGCCGGAATTGGCGATTATCCGGGAGAGTCTGGATTTGCTGGAAACCGTGAAACAGCGGGAGCTGATGCCCGTGGAGCAGATCGAAATGCTGCGGGAGCGGATGGAAACATCGTTGCGGATTTTAGCAGATTTGCCGTTCCAACCGCTGCATGGCGATGCTCATGAGGGCAATCTTTTGCAAACGACCGAAGGCCTGTTGTGGACGGATTGGGAAGATACATTTTCCGGGCCGGTGGAATGGGACTTGGCGTCGATTCTCTGGAATGCGCGGATTTTGGAGAAGAACCACGCGAAGGCGGATGCGGTGCTCCAAGGGTATCGCGATGCGGGTGGCACGTGGGATGAAACGGTGCTGCAACATTGCTACGTCGCGCGCGCGGCGGTGATGTGCTCGTGGTATCTGTTGCTTTACCCGAATCCATCGCCGGAACGGCAGGAGATCTTGCGCTGGCGGATGGAGTGGCTGGCAAATGCCTGAATGTGGTTGCGGGGTGTCGCTGCAAGCTTTTGCATCTTCTTATGCAAGTAGCGCGCAGCGGCGAAGAACTCCGGAACAAACTGAAAAAAACATCGGGCAAGCGCGTGCTGGTGCCGACGATGGGCGCGCTACACGCCGGGCATTTGGCGCTGGTGGAAAAGGCGCGTGAAATCGCCGGAGCGGACGGCACGGTGATCGTTTCGATTTTCGTGAATCCGATCCAGTTTGACCGCGCGAGCGACCTCGCGGCGTATCCGCAACCTCTCGAAGCCGATCTGGCGGCGTGTGAAACAGCGGGAGTCGATGTCGTTTTCACGCCTCAGGCGGCGGCGATGTATTTCCCGGATCGATCCATCACGGTGACGGAAAACCTGCTGTCGCAAGGGCTCTGCGGCTCGACGCGGCCGGGACATTTCGACGGCGTCTGCACGGTGGTGCTGAAGCTTTTCCTGCTGAGCGGTTGCGAGGTGGCGGTGTTCGGGGAAAAGGATGTGCAGCAGCTCGCGGTGATCCGCCGGATGGTGCGCGATCTGGATGTGCCGGTGGAAATCATCGGCCACCCGACGGTGCGCGAGGAGGATGGATTGGCGATGTCTTCGCGCAATGTGCGGCTCACGCCGGAGCAGCGGGCGGATGCGCCGAAGATCCGGCAGGCTCTCCAAACCGCGAAAAGTTCCGGCGGCAAGCAGGCGGCGGAGATTTTAAAAATCGCGCGTGATGGATTGGAAAAAACCGCGCTGGACCGCATCGACTATCTCTCGCTGGTGGATGCGGAAACCTTGCAGCCGGTGGAAACGGTGGAACGTGCGGCGGTACTTGCGGTGGCGGTGTTTTACGGAGACGTGCGGCTGATCGATCATGTGACCATCGAACCTTAATCTTGGACTGCCGCACTCCAAGGATGCCTTACGGCTCCGTAACCGGAATCGCTTTCGGCGGCGGAGCATTGAGAGGAACCGGACCGTTTTCCTTCAGATGCTGTTTAATCAGAAACCAGATCGCGATCGCTAGAAGAAGACAGAGGATCTTTGCGATCCAGTTGTGGGTCAGTTTCGTTTTCATTAGCGGGCTGGCCGGAGAAGAAGATGGAGGAGATTTTTTCGCGGAATTGCTTTTCGTTCAGGTTGCGCAGCAGCACGCCGTTTTCGCAGATGGAAATCGCACCTGTTTCTTCGCTGACCACGACGCAGACCGCATCCGTTCTCTCCGTGAGGCCGATGGCGGCTCGGTGGCGCAATCCGGTCGAGCGGTCCTGCATTTCGCGCTCGGTGACGGGAAAAACGCAGGCGGCTCCGGCGACGCGGTCGTCTGCGAGAATCATGCCGCCATCGTGCAGGGGAGCTTTCGGGTAAAACACGGCCATCGCGAGTTCCGAGGTGAAACGGGCGTCGAGAATCACTCCGGTTTCCAGCGCTTCCTTCAGGCTGATGCCGCGCTGGATCGCGAAAAGAGCGCCGATGCGTTTCTTGGAAAGCGCGATCACGGATTCCGTGAAACGTTCGAGGAAAGCGAGTCGGCGCTTGCTGGAAAAGGAAAACAGGCGGTTGCTGCCGAGCCGGGCGAGGCCGTTGCGAAGTTCCGGCTGGAAAATTACGATCAGCGCGAATGCCAAAATCGCCGCCGCACGAGTGATGATCCATTGGATGACCTCGAAGCGGAAAACCACGGAGACGAGGGTGAGCACGACGAGAATCGTGATCAGGCCGACCAGGATCTGGGCACCGCGGGTGGCGCGGAATGCCCGGTAAATGTGGTAAACGCAGGCCGCGAGAATGAGAATCTCGATTCCGTCTCTCCAGTGGTCTTTCAAAAATCCAAGCATGGCCGAATGGAGGCCAAGCATGGCCTTGCCCAGAGGTAGCCCGGATTGGCGGGGCTGTCACTTCGAAAGCGGGGATGAACATCGAACGTCCAATATTGAATTTTCAATGAAGGATCAGTCTCGCGCTGATTTTTTTAATTCGCGGTTCCGCAGCCACAGGAAAATCACGGGGGTGACGATCAGAATGTGGAGCAGGCTGGAAATCATGCCGCCGATCACCGGAGTGGCGAGAGGTTTCATGATTTCCGAGCCTTGGCGGTGGCTCCAGAGGATCGGCAACAAACTGGCGACGATGGTGGCGACGGTCATGACCTTCGGCCTCAGGCGCAGCCGCGCGCCGTCTTTCACGGCTTGCACGAGCTCGGGATAGGTGAGCGGTCCGCCTTTTTCGGCGATGCGGTTTTTCACCGCTTCTTCGAGATAAACGACCATGACCACACCGGTTTGCACGGCGGTGCCGAAGAGAGCGATGTAGCCGACCCACACGGCTCCGTTGAACGAATAGCCGAGGAGTTTTTGCAAAATCACGCCACCGCTCAGCGCGAAGGGAACGGCCAGCATCACGTGGGCGGCTTCGAGCGCGCTGTGATACACGAAGTAAAGCAGGACGAAAATGATCAGCAGCACGATGGGGAAAACGAGCGTCATCGTCTGGGTGAAACGGCGCTGGTTTTCGTATTCGCCGGTCATCTGATAGGTCATGCCGTTCCATTCGAGGTGCTTGAGCTTTTGCTCGATTTCCCCGACGAAGCCGCCGAGGTCGCGGTCCTGCACGTTCGCTTGGACGTAGGAACGGAGTTGGCCGTTTTCGGAGGCGATTTCATTCGCGCCGCTCTCGCGGGTGATGGTGGCTACGCTGCCGAGCGGGATGGTGCCCATGCCTCCATCCGCCATCGCGGCGGGTGTGGAAATGAGGATGCGGCTGAGGTTTTCAATATCATCCCGCTCGTTGCGCTGGACGCGGATCTGGATCGGGTAACGTTCGCGTCCCTCGATGGTGGTCGTCACATTCATGCCGCCGATGGAAACTTCCACCGCGTTCATGACTTCCCGCACGGAGAGGCCGTAGCGCGCCATCGCCTGGCGATCGACTTTGATGTTGAGATACGGTTTTCCCTGCACGCGCGACGCGGAAACGCCGGTGGCACCGGGGATGGAGCGGATCACTCGTTCGATCTCGAAGGCTTTTTGCTGAATGCTGGTGAGATCGTTGCCGTAAATTTTTACGCCCACTTGCGCGCGGATGCCGGTGTAGAGCATGAGGATGCGGTTCTCGATGGGTTGCAAAAACGCGGGGACGTATCCGGGAACGTCCTTCATTTTTTCCGTCAGCTCGGCTTTGAGTTTTTCCACGGTCATTCCTTCGCGCCATTCGGGATTGCGGCGGGTGCCGAGCCATTTGTTCGGGATGAACTCGGGCTTGAGCATGATGGTGGTTTCCAACATTTCGGTCGGCGCGGGATCGGTGGCGGTTTCGAAACGTCCGAGTTTTCCGGCGACGCTGGCGACCTCCGGCACTTCGCTCAGCACCTTGTCCTGCCAGGCCATGACGCGTTGGATTTCGCCCAGGCTGGTCTTCGGCAACATCACCGGCATGTAAAGCAGGCTGCCTTCGTTGAGCGGCGGCATGAATTCTTTGCCGAAGCCGCCGAGGTGTCGCGCGAGCGTCGGATATCCCGCGTCACGCAGGGATTTCACGGTGGCGCGCGGCAGGCCGACCGCCAGCAGGACCGAGCCGGCGAGGATGAAAACGGCGGTGGCGATCACGGTTTTCCGGTGCTTCAAGGCCCAATCGAGCGTCGGTTCGTAGAGTTTCAAAAGGAACTTCATCACCACGTTGCGCTCTTCCGAGTGGAACGGACCTTTGACGAAAACCGAGCACAAGACGGGAACGAGCGTGACGGCTAACAGCGTCGATCCGATCATCGCGAAGGTCTTGGTAAACGCCAGCGGATGGAACAGTTTTCCCTCTTGGCCGCTGAGGGCGAACACCGGTACGAACGCGAGGATGATGATCGCCATGGCGAAGAAAATCGGGCGTCCGACTTGTTGGCAGGCTTCGAGAGTGACTTGCCAGCGTTCACGGGCATCGAGCTCTCCGCCTTTCGCGTGTTCGGCTTTTTCGCAATGCCGGATGACGTTTTCCGTGACGACGATGGCGGCGTCCACCAGCACGCCGATGGCAATGGCGATGCCGGTGAGCGACATGATGTTGCTGGTGATGCCGAATTCCTTCATCAGCAGGAACGAGATCAAAATGGAAATCGGCAGCGGCAGCGTGACGATGAGAATGCTGCGGAAGTGCCAGAGGAAAAGGATGTGCGCGAGGGTGACGAGCAGGATTTCCTCAAACAGCGCGTGCTTCAGCGTATCGATGGTGCGGTCGATCAATTCGCTGCGGTCGTAGAACGGTTTGATCGTTACGCCAGCGGGCAAGCTCGGGGAAATCTGCGCGATCTTTTCCTTCACCCGCTCGATCACCGCTTTGGCGTTTTCCCCGGTGCGCATGATGACGGTGCCGCCGACGACTTCGCGTCCGTTCAGATCGAGCGCGCCGCGCCGGAAGTCGCCGCCGATCTGGATGGTGGCGATGTCTTTCAGGAAAATCGGCGTGCCGTTCACCGCTTTCACCGTCACCGTTTCGAGATCTTTTTCCCCGGTGATCAGGCCGATGCCGCGCAGCACGAACTCCACGCCGTTTTCTTCGACGACCTTGCCGCCGACGTTGAGATTCGAGTCTTTGACGGCGTTCATTACTTCCATCAGCGAGACGCCGCGTTCGCGCATCTTGGTCGATGAAAGCTCGATCTGATATTGCTTCACGAAGCCGCCGATGCCGGCGACTTCCGCGACGCCCTGCACGCTGGAGAGTTGGTAGCGGATGTGCCAATCCTGCAACGAACGCAGTTGTGCGAGGTCGGTGCCTTTCTCCAGCTTCGCGGGATCGACATCGAGATAGTATTGATAGATCCAGCCGAGGCCGGTGGCGTCCGGTCCGAGTTGTGGAACGACGTTTTCCGGCATCTGGTTTTGCAGGAAATTCAGCCGTTCGAGCACGCGGTTCCGCGCGAAGTAGAGATCGGTGTCATCCTCGAAAATGATGGTGAGCAGGGAAAATCCGAACATCGAATTCGCGCGGACTTCCTTCACTCCGCTGAGGCCTTGAAGTCCGGTGGAAAGCGGATAGGTCACCTGGTCTTCGACTTCCTGCGGGCTGCGGCCCATCCAATCCGCGTAAACGAGGACCTGGTTTTCCGTGAGATCCGGGATGGCATCGACGGGCGTGCGGTATACCGCGCGGATGCCGAGCACGACGATGAGCAAGGTGGCGCAGGCGACGAGGAAACGGTTGCGCAGGCACCAGTGAATGGTTTTCTCAATCATGGTTGTGGCCTCCTTTTACGAGCTCGCCGCAGTTCGGCATGGCGCTGCCGAAATACGGATTCTGTCCGGGGCGCGTGGAGCTTTGAATCCAGCGGCCTTTTTTGCCGGGGATGGGAATCGCTTCATCGACCATCGGGCATTCCCAGATTTGGAAACCGGCGGGAAGGACGTCGAACTTTTGAAGCTCCGAGGTGGCAGCCATGGACCAGGCGAAGAAGGCTTCGCGCGCTTGTTTGAGATCGGTCGGTTTTTTGAAATCCGATGCTTCACGAAGTTGTGGGGAATCTCCGAAGGCGGCGATGAACGCTGCGGTGGCTTGTGCGACGTTGCCGCTGGCGGAGTTGAAGCCGGAGAGATCGTCCGCCGCGAGAGATTTTGATAGAGCATCGGCGGTGGCGAGCAGGGCGTTCATCGCGGCTTTTTTGTCCGGGTTGTGTTCCTGTGGTTTTGGTGTTTCGGCTTGTTGCGGGCGCTGGAGCTCCGCTTGGCCGTCGATCAGCACGGTGCCGGTGGTGACGACGTTTTCGCCTTCGTGAAGTCCGCTGAGAACTTCCAGATCGTCATCACCCCGGCGGCCGGTGGTGATGAGGCGTTGTTCGTAAGCGGAACCTTGTTGATCGACGTAAACGTGGGCGTCGGTTCCTGTTTGGATGACGGCGGATTTCGGAATGGTGAGGGTTTCCGGGGTGATGATTTCGATTTTTCCGTCAGCGGTGACGCGGTGTTTCAAAAGAAGATCGGGATTGGGAAGCTCGACGCGGACCTTGGTGCTGCGGGTGGATTCGTTGAAATTCGGATCGATGAACGCGATGCGGCCTTCGAAGGTTTTTCCGGGTTGGCTGGTGGTGGTGACGTTGACTTTTTGACCGGCTGCCAGCCACGGAAGATCCTGTTCGTAGGCGTCGAATTTGAACCACATGGTGGAAAAATCCGCGATTTCGAAGAGCTTTTCTCCTTCGGTGACATACTGGCCTTCATACACATCGCGCGCCACGACGGTGCCGCTCATGGGGGCGAGGATGGCGGTGGTGAGGGCGTCGGCGGGTTTGTTCGGCAGGGCTTGGATTTGTTCTGCGGTCAGTCCCATTTGGCGGAGGCGGAGCGCCGTCATGCGTTTCAGTTCGCCGTTGAGCTGGCGGTATTCACGTTCGGCCTGGAGCAAGGCGGGGCTGTAAATTTCAGCGAGCGGCTGGCCTTCGGTGACGGTGGCTCCGGTGTAGTTCACGCCGAGTTTTTCGATGCGCCCGGCGACGTAGGCGGAGAGGATGCGATGGCGGGTTTCATCGTCATCGACCATGCCGGTGACGGAAAGATGGCGGACGAGCGGTTGTTTTTTCACCGCTTGGGTGGCGACGCCGAGGATCTTTGTCTGCTGCTTGCCGAGCATGACCTGGTTTTTCCCGGAGTCCTTCGAAAGGTCTTCCGAATCGCTGTAAACGGGTGTGAGCTCCATGCCGCAGATGGTGCAGCGGCCGGGCTTGTCGCTCTTGATCCACGGGTGCATGGCACTCTGGTAAAAAAGCGGTTTGCGCGCTTCGGAATGGGTGGACGGGCCGGATTTTACGACCAGCCAGGTGGCGGTGGCCGCGAGCACGGCGGTGAGGAAAATGGCGGGAAATGTTTTCATTTGCGGGGAACGAGGAGGTTGAGGTCTTCGAGGGCGGCGAGCTGCATGGCGATGAAGCGGCGTTGGTCGAGGCGGATGGAGAAAAGCAGGCGGCGGGATTCGAGCAGTTCGTTGAGCGTGGCGGTTGAGGTGATCCACGAAGATTGGATGGAGTCGGCGGCGAGACGGGTGCGGCTGTCGATTTCGCCGGCGTAGGCATCGGCCTGAGCGGCGGCGTTGGCGGCTTCGGCGATGGAGGAAACGACTTGGCCTTCGATTTCACGGAGCATGGTTTCGATGTCCGCGGCCGCGGCGGCTTCACGATGCGCGGCGGCGTCGATTTTCGCCTGATAGGATTTGTCGTTGAACCACGGCAGATTGAGTTTCACGCCGACTTCCGCGCTGCGGAAATCTCCGCCCGAATAAACATTGGTGCCGGTGGTGATGGCGAAACCGGGCTGGCGCTCGCGGTCGGCGAGGCGGACTTCCTCATGTGCCGCGTCTTTCATCGATTTCATGGCGAGCACTTGCGGATTGCTGCGGGGAATGCGGGCGATCTCCGCGCGGGCGATCGGGATGGGCAGGGAGCGCTCGGGGAGCCGCAGGCCGGGCCAGGTGGCGGCGGGTTTCCGTCCGAGGACGACGTTGAGACGTTGGGAGATGCCCTCGCGGGTGCGTTTCGCTGCGTTGAGCATTTCGGTTTCCTTGAGGAGCTCGGCGGAAAACCGGAGCGGCTCGCTGCTGGAGGAGCCGGGGTTCAGCGCGCGCTGGCGGGCGTTGGTTTCCATTTCGCGCAGCCAATCGAGTTGTTGTTGCTGCAGAAGGATCGCTTCATCGGCGAGCGCGAGTTCGATGGCGAGGCGGGCGGCTGCGGCTCCGGTTTCGAGGGCGGTGGCGCGGGACTGGTGTTCGCCCGCCCGGCGCATGGCGGCGGCTTTCGCACGGGTTGCCTGATAGACGCCGGGTTTGGGAAACGCTTGTTCGATCATCAGGCGCACGTCGCCTTCATCGCGGCGCATCATTTCATCGGCGGCCATCAGGCTCATGCCGACCATGGGATCGTCCCAAAGATAAACGGAGCGGGTCTCGGCGGCGCTGGCGCGTGCGCGCTCGCGGGAGGCGGTGGCGGCCGGGTGATGCGCGGCGGCCTCGGCGCGCAATCGGGCGAGCCAGGTGGTGTTGATTCGTTCGGGTTTTTCAGCCTGCGCGAAGCATGTCGAGACGAGGGTGCCCGACAAAAGAAGGATGTGAAATTTCATGATTCATGTGAGTGTGGGTTTGAAAAACGTTTTCAAACGAGGCCCTGCGGACACGCGGGCACAGTTCGCCTGCGAAGGCGGATCACTCACAAGAGGAAGGAACAGAAGGCGACGGGAACTCCGACGCCGGGATAGCCGGTGAAGCGGACGAAGGCGCGCTCGCCGTCCGGGATGAAAACGGGTGTGGAGGCGACAGGCGCGGTGAGCTGGAGAGGCTGCTTTTCCTGATGCAGCGCCACGTTTTTTTGCAGGGATTCCGCGGCGATGGCGGGTGCGGGCCGCTGGTGCGGAGTGGTGTTTTCCACGCAGGTGCAATGATTGCACGGGCAGGTGGACGCCTGCATCCGGGCGGACTCATCGGGCAATTCACTGCCATGGACTTGGGCCAACTGGAAGGTCAGGCCGAGCATCAGGGCGATGATTGTTTTTACGAGAGTCACCTCCGGGAGAGTAGCGCCGGAGATAAATATTCCAAATTTATTCGGAAAAGATAGAGGTTCCCGCAGTTTGGCGGCAGGAAGAAACACACAACTGGACGGATGGCGGGCCTTCGCGGTGCTCGGGGTGATGTGGCATCACTGGGCTCCGGCGGCATGGCGGGGGAAATTTCCTTTTGAAATCGGGCTGTTTTTCTTTCTCACGCTCACGGGTTTTTTGATAGGGAGGATTTTGCTGCGGGAAAAACAATCGGGCGAGGCGCCGGGCGGGCCGTGGCGTTTGCGGGCGTATGGGGATTTCATGAAACGCCGGTTCACGCGGATTTTGATCCCGTGTTATGCGGCGATGATTTTCGCCATGGCGGTGGGGGCGCCTGACATCACTGCCCATCCGTGGGGGTATTTCGGGCATGTTTCGAATTTTCACATGGCCTTCCTGCAAAATTGGCCGTCGGGGACGGCGCACTACTGGACGCTGGCGGTCCAGATGCAGTTTTATGTGCTGTTTCCGCTGCTGGTTTACCGGGTGCCGATGAGATGGCTGGCTTGGGTGCTGGTGGGGTTCGCGGCGCTGGCTCCGCTATCGAGATGGGTTTGCGATGCGTTTTTTCCGGAGGTGCTGCACGCGCAGGCGATCACGACGTCATCGTTCGATTATTTCGGATTGGGGGCGTTGCTGGCGCTGAACTTCGCCCGAGGGGTGCGTCCGGGTGACGTGCGCTGGCGTAGGGCGGGCTACGTGGCGTTGGCGGGATACGCGGTATTGAGGGGATTCGAGAGTTTCGCACAGCCGGTCCCGGTGTTGTGTTATTTTCAGCAAACGTTCGTGGCGGTGGGTTTTGCGGCGCTCATTTCGGAAACGCTGGCGGGATGGAACGGCGCGTGGGGAAAGGTTCTGAACCATCCGGCGGTGCAGCATGCGGGGCGTCTGAGCTTCGGGCTGTATCTGTTCCACACGCCGATGCCGCTGTTGATCGGATGGGTGTTGCCGTGGCTGTGGCATCCGTTTTTTTCGGGACCGTGGGAGGTGGTGAGATTGGCGGTTTTCGGGTTGGCGTCCTGGGGTGCTGCTTATCTGAGCTGGCGCTATCTGGAACGGGGAAAGAATGGGTAGGGTGAAACGGCCTGAGGTGATAGGAGGCTTGCGGTAAGGCAGGCGATGGCTCAGTTTCAGCGGGATTGGAAAATCTGTGGAAACATGACCTGCCGGAGTATTTCGGGCCGATGACGGTGAAGGAGCTTCGCCAGAGCATGCGGAAGGCGGGTTTTGTCTATCCGTTTTTGGCGATCCAGCTCGTTGCGGTGCTGGCGGTTTCCGTGGAGTTGAAAACGGGCGGCAATCATTTCCGGGTTACGGAACCTGGCATGCTCAATGTTTTCATGCTGTTTGAATCAGGGCCGTTTTGGAGTGTGGCCGGAGCGATTTGCATGTTGATCATGCCATTGAGTGGTCTTTGGCTGATGAAACACGAAGTGGAGGAAGGAAATCACGAGCTGCTTCAGCTTACTCCTTTGAACCGGTGGGGCATCGTTCTGGGGAAATTTTTCACGCTATGGGGCGTTTGTTGCCTGACGATGTGTTCGTTGCTGCCTTACGTGGTGGTGCGTTACATGGTGGGCGGGGTGGAATGGTGGCACGAGCTTGCGTGCGCGGGCACCGTTTTGGGCGGAGCGGCAATTCTGAGTTCCATCGCGATCGGGACTTCCGCATATCAAAACACCGCCCGGAAGATCGGGGTGTTTTTGTTGATGTCAGGTTCTTTTTCCATCGGCGCCGCGACGGTATTGGTCTCAAGTGCGATCGCCTCACGCCATGTCGGACTGCTTTATCATGTGGCGGCGATCACGGTGGTCGCTTGTTACGTGATGCAAGGGCTTGCTCTCGCGCGGGCCAAGCTGCGGCTCACGCTGCAATATGATGAAACCCGACCCAGCG
The DNA here is from genome assembly GCA_047605125.1 of Luteolibacter sp. Classification (GTDB taxonomy): domain Bacteria; phylum Verrucomicrobiota; class Verrucomicrobiia; order Verrucomicrobiales; family Akkermansiaceae; genus Luteolibacter. Next base: position 56,951 of record JASGGK010000011.1, on the reverse strand, counting down.
GTTTGCTCATCGGTTGGCTTTGTCTCCAGCCGTTCGCCATTGGCTTGGTGACCGCGATGTCGATTGGCTATGGAGGATTTGTAGGGCTGCTGGTATTTTCCTGGGTAGCCTATATGCTGGATTACAGGCAAAAACGCAAAGCCCCCGCGCCGAATATTCCGAAGTTTCCGGCTTAATGAGCGGCGGCGGGTGAGGCGGTTTTTACCGCCACTTTCCGCGAATTCGGCAGATAAGGCGCGGTCAGCGATTCTTCGAACGGGAAGACCTCGGAGAAATCCTCGCGGCGGTCCGAGTCCTGTTTGCCGAAAACCTGTTCTTCGATGAGGTGGAAAACCATGTCGCCCACGTCCTGGCATTTCCGCACGCCCCATTCCTGCATGAGGGTGGAGGCCATCGGACCGAATTGCTGGAGCGCGAGATCGCGGAACCCGGCGAGCAACTGAGGCCCGGAAACGTGCGAAGACGAGTTGTCTCCGCTTTCGGTCATGCGTTTCAGGGTGAAATCGAGCGCGTCTTTCAGGAAAAAGTAGGCGTGGGGATCAAACCGCGGTTCGCGCTTGAGAATGGAAATCACGGATTGTTCGAACTGCATCGCCTGCATTCGCCCACCATGCGAAATTGAAGGCGGCGTGTCAAAGGGGTTTCAGAGAAGCGCCGGATGAAGGGTGGATTCACCGGTCATTCCCCAGACGATCCACAAACTCATCGAGCAAGGATTTCAGCCGGGCTTCCGGGGCGATGGCGGTGGGTTTGTCGAAGCCGATCCAGATGGCGGTGGCTCCGGTGGGGCCGAGGCGGAGCGTCCAGGCTTCGCGTTCGGAACCGGTGGCTCCGGTGAAAACCCTGGTGCCGGCGTGCGGGCTGAGAATGCTGACGGCATCGGTCGCGGCGGTGGCGCTGAGGGCTTGGGTGACTTGTGGTTTTCCTTGGTAAACGATTTCCCCGGAGGCATCGCGGATCTCGCGGATGAGATAGGGTTTCGGGCGTTTTCCCCGGTTTCCCAAGGTCGCGAGGCCGACGGACATTTCCAGCGGTGTGGCGGCCACGGAGCCACGGAAAAGATCTTCGGTTTGCAAAAACGGTCCGGCAATCCCGCAGCGGCGGGCGAGGCGCTCGACTTCGGCGGGGCCGATCTGGCGGCCGGTTTGCACGGGTTTTCCGGGAAGGACAAGCTTGCCGCGTTCCGCTGCCGCTGCTGCGACGAACGGCTCGAAGGCGGAGCCCAAATCCCGGCTGGTGCGGGTGCGGTCAAAGCGCGAGTGGCTGTAATTCCGCCCGCCGATGAGTGCGAGAATCCCGCCGGTGCGGAGGTCCGTGGTTACGGCGGCGTATTGGACGTAGGTGGGATTCTGCCCGGCCTGAAACGTTGATGGCACCGGATGTTTCCACGATTTTTCCGCTTCCAGCGCTTCCACCGCGCGGTTGAGTTCGCGCTCGATGCGCTCCTGCCACGGTTGGTCGAGGGTGGTGTAAACTTTGAGGCCTCCGTCGGGCAGATCGAGGTCTTCGAGAATGCGCTCCATTTCGCGGCGAACGGCTTGCAGGGCGTAGGAGCGCTGGTTGTCCTGATCTTCGTCCTTGGCCAGATGGATCGGCATTTCCCCGATTTTCCGGGCCTCCTCGGCGGTGACGAGGCCCATGGAAATCATGCGGTTCAGCGTTTGGCGTTGCTGTTCCTTGGCGGCGTCGAAGTTTCGCAACGGTGAGAAAATGTGCGGTCCGCGGATAATGCCGACGACCATCGTGCACTCGGCTGGGTTCAGTTCGCGCGTCGGCTTGCCGAAATACGTGCGCGCGGCCTGCTCGATGCCATCCGCGCCGGAACCGAAGTAGATGCGGTTCAGGTAATGCGTGAGGATTTCATCTTTCGAGTAATTCGCCTCCAGCCGCAGGGTGAGGGCGATTTCGAGAAACTTCCGGTGCAGCGATTTCTGCCGCATTTTGAAGCTGTTGCGCGCGAGCTGCATGCTGAGCGTGGATGCGCCTTGGGTGAAATCGCGGTCTTTCAAATTCCGCACCGTGGCACGCATCAGTCCGCGCACATCCACGCCGCTGTGTTCGAAAAACCGGGCGTCTTCCCGCGCCTGGAGCGCTTTCACGAGGAAATCCGGGATGTCCTCCCGTTTCACCAGCTTCCGTCCGCCGCCCGGCGCGTTGATTTCCTGGCCTTTCCGGTCGAAAAACGTCGTGCCTTCCGGGAGTTTCGCCACGTCCGCCATGTCGAACCTCATGGCGAGCATGAAGTAGAAAAACACCATGCCGCCCAGCACCAGACCGCCGAGCAGGGTCAGGACAAACGCGAGCTTCACCAAGCCATGCGACCAGCGCGGCAGATATCGCTGCCAAAGCGGGGTGCGGGGGATGGGACGCCAGGTGGACAATGGGATGGGAGCGGGTGGTTTCCTGGCCATGGTGGCTGCCCGTATGGACGCGGGCAAGCCCTGGGAAATTCATGCGGGGAGGGTGGTGGACCGAGGTGGTCCTCTGACTCAGGGGTTTTGGATTTTCAGTTTGTCCATGTCCATTGCTTTCCCATGGTGGTCTTATTTCTCGCTGAGGAGGAGTTTTTGGAACGAGCCGGTGGGGAGACCGGCGGTCCGCCCTATGGGAAACGAGCCGACGTGAACGTCGGCGCTTGTATCACTCTTCCACCGGGATGGCGCGCATGGGGCGGCGGGGTGGGACGGGGGATTCTTCGACGGGCTGGGCGCGGAGCGGGGCGGATGAAGGTGACGACTCGTTTTCCTCGACGGCTTGGGCGCGAGCGGGGTGGATGGGGCAGAAGTCGTTGGAGGGGACGACGGTGTCGGCGGGGACTTTATCGGTGTAGGCGGTACCGTTTTCCCGGCAGCCTGCGGTGGCGCGCTTGCCGGAGAGGCGGCAGAGCTCGACTTCGACGAGTTTGACTTTGCTGTCGAGATCGCCGGCTTTGTAGCCGAGGCGGTCGGCGGTTTTCATGATATCGACCCAGACGGGGAGGGCGAGGGTGGCGCCGTAGCCGCCTTGCATGGTTTTGACGGGGGTATCGAAGCCGACCCAGACGGCGCAGGTGAGGGAGGAGGTGTAGCCGGAGAACCAGGCGTCCTTGAAATCGTTGGTGGTGCCGGTTTTTCCGCCGCAGGGTTTGTCGAAGCCGAGGCGTTTCACGGCGGCGGCGGTGCCGCTGGTGGTGACGCTGCGGAGGATGCGGGCGACGGACCAGCTGGAGCCGGATTTCGCGGCGGGGTAGCCGAGGGGCTTGGTGGAGTAGAGGACGTTGCCGTCGCGGTCCTTGATTTCGGAGATGAGGTAGGGGCGGTAGCGTTGGCCGTCGTTGGGGAAAATGGTGTAGGAGGTGGCGACTTCGAGCGGCGAGGCGTCGAAGGTTCCGAGGAACGAGGTGGGGCGTTCGGGCATTTTGGTGCCGAATCCGGCCTGGCGGGCGGTTTCCTTGACGCCGGAAATGCCGGCGTAGTTTCCGACGCGGACGGACATGGTGTTCCGCGAGCGGATCAGGCCGTAGGAGGCGGGGAACATGCCGCCGTAGGTGCCGTCGGAGTTTCCGGGCCGCCAGTTGCCCGCGCCCTTGATTTCTCCGGGCTGGATGGGTCCGTCGCTGATCTGGGTATCGGGCCGGAGGCCGCGGTCGAAGGCGGCGAGGTAGACGAAGGGTTTGAAGATGGAGCCGATGGGGCGGCCGCCCTGATTGGCTCGGTTGTAGCGGGATTCGTCCGCATCGCGGCCGCCGATGAGGGCGAGGATGGCTCCGGTGCGGTTTTCGATGACCGCGGCGGCTCCCTGGATGTAGGCGGGTTCACCCCGTTTTTCGGGTGGGAGTTTCTGCCATTTGGCGCGGGTCTGGTGACCGAAGCCGGAGATGGATTCCACCTGGCGGAGTTTTTTTTCGAGGGCGTCCTCGCCGCTTTTCTGGACGCGCATGTCGATGGTGGTGGTGATGTCGAGTCCGCCGAGCTCGATGTTTTCTTTTTCGAGGATGATTTCGAGATCGCGGCGGATGGCGTCCATGGCGTAGGACTCGTGGTTTTCGCGGCGACCGGGAGGGCGGATGACGATGGGTTCTTTTTTCGCGGCTTCGGCTTCGGCGGCGGTGATGGATTTCGCGTCGACCATGCGGGCGAGGGTGGTGTCGCGCTCGCGGGTGGCGGCGGTGAGCGAGCGGAAGGGATTGTAGGCGTCCGGGCCACGGACGATGCCGGCGAGCATGGCGCCTTGCGAGAGGCTCAGCTCGGACGGGTGTTTTTCGAAGTAAATGCGGGAGGCTTCGCCGATGCCCTTGATCTGGCGGCCCCAGTTGATCTGGTTGATGTAGGCTTCGAGGATTTCGTCCTTGGTGAGGGCGGATTCGAGGCGGAAGGCGATGGCGATTTCCAGAAATTTGCGGTCGATCTGGCGGAGGGTGTCGCCGCGTTTTTCATCGCGCTTGAGTTGGAAAATGTCGGAGGAAAGCTGCTGGGTGATGGTGGAGGCTCCTTCGCGTTTGCCTTCGAGGTTTTTCAGGATGGCGCGGCCGATGCCGATGGCGTCGAAGGCTCCGTGCTGATAAAAGCGCTCGTCCTCGCGGGCGATGATGGCTTTTTTGAAGTTCGGGGAAACCTGGTCGAGCGGGACGAGGGAGCGTTTTTCGCCGTGAATGCGGCCGATTTCCACGCCCTGGCGGTCGAAGATGATCGAGCGCTCGGGCATGGCGTGGATTTTTCCGAGATCGAAACGCTGGGCGCGGGTGCCGTAAATGACGGCGAGCACGAGAAGGCCGTAAAGCCCGAGCACGGCGGGATGGCCGATGATGCGCGCCGTCCAGCGCAGCGGGGTGGGCAACGGGCGGGTGAGCAGATTGAAAAGGTGGAACGGCCAGAAAAGCAGCAGCGAAAGCACGCCCGGAGAACGGGAGCCGTGGGTGTTTTTCGGGTGATTGCGACTGGGTGAAGTCTCGGGCGGGTTGCGTTTTGGCATCGGCTTGGTCTTTATTACGCCACGTCGGTGAAACCTTCCACTCCGAAAGCGGTTCAACCTTTGAGGATTTTAAAAATCGAACCACGGATGGACGCAGATAAGAGATCTAAAAAGAGAAATTATCCAGGCTTGGATCTGTGTTTATCCGTGTTCATCTGCGGTTTAAAAAATCAGAAAGCAGAGAAGGCTATCTCAGACGAATTTTCCGCTCCGTATCGCTCAGCATGCAACCAACGATGAAACGTTCGAAATTTCTTCCCCTCTTCCGTGCCGCCGCAATGGGGCTGGCCGTGGGTGTTTTTTCCGCCGAGGCGCGGGAAGCGTCGAAGACGATGAGTGACTTGATGTCTCTCGAAGCCAAGGTGGAGAGTGTTTCCGCGAAGAACCAGCCTGCGACGGTGGCGCTGGTTTCGGAAAAGCTCGGCTCGTCCGGTTCCGGGGTGATCACCTCGGAAGACGGGTTGATTTTGACCGCCGCACACGTGATCCAAGGCGCGACGGAGGTGACGGTGGTTTTCTCGAATGGCCGGGAAACGCGCGGTAAAGTGCTTGGCGCGAATTACTCGAAAGATATCGCGATGGTGCAAATTCTGGAAAAAGGCCCGTGGCCGTTTTTGAAAATGGGCGCTTCGAAGCCAATCAAAGCCGGGGATTGGGTGGTCGCGCTCGGCCACTCGACGGGCTTCGATGCGGCGCGGACTCCGCCGGTGCGCTTCGGCCACGTGGTTTCCAAAGGACCGGGAAATTTCTTTACCACGGATTGCACGCTCATCGGCGGTGATTCCGGCGGGCCGTTGTTCGATCTCAATGGCGATATCGTGGGAATTCACTCGTCGATTGGTTACTCATACGAGAATAATAACCACGCAGGGATCGACGGATTTCGTCAGGACTGGGAGCGGTTGAAAAGCGGCGAAGCATGGGGAGAGCTTCAGATGAATCCGAATGCGAATCCAGAAATGCCTGTTTTGGGAATCGTCATGGGGCCGTTGACCAGGTTCGGTGTGTTAGTTGAAAACGTGACGCCACGGTCCCCGGCTGCGGCGGCAGGCGTGCGTGTGGGAGACGCGGTGCAAGCGATCAATGGAGATAAAATCCGAGGGGGGCAGGAATTGATGCAAGTCTTGGCAAAATACCAAGCGGGAGACCTCGTGAAGTTGAGTATCCGCCGCGATGAGCAAACTTTGGAAATGGATGTGACGCTGGCTCGACGTGATTCGATCTATCAGACGCGCTGATTTATAAGGATAATCCGATGAAACCTCTTTGCCGTTTATTTTTGTTCGTTCTTTTGCCGGGCATGGCATGGGCGCAGGATGATATTCCATTGATGCGTCCGGATGAAAAGGCCGCTGTCAAACAACAGACGGAAGATTTCAACGCCGCCCTGACGCCCGCTTTGCAAACCGCTGCGAAATCCACCGTGCGCGTGTGGGTGGGAATGCGCCGCGCCGCCTATGGAACGGTGGTGGGCGATGGAAAAAAGATCGTCACCAAGTGGAGTGAAATCGCGACGAAGCGCGGCGAAATGCGCGTGGAAGGGGCGAACTCCGCTTTGCGTTCCGTGACGGTACAAGGCGTTTATCCCGAAGAAGATATCGCGGTGCTGGAAGTGGAGGGTGATCCGCTTGTTCCGGTGCAATGGTTGAAGGAATCTCCGGCTTTGGGCAAATTCATCGCCGCGCCGATGCCGGACGGACGATTGGCGGCCTTCGGCGTGGTCAGCGTGTTGGAGCGGAATCTGCGCGACAGCGATCAGGCGTATCTCGGCGTGGTCGGGCTGCCGGGGTTTGAAGGGCCGGGGGTGAAAATCACCGAACTGGATCCGAAATCCGGTGCCGCACAGGCCGGACTGAAGGCGGGCGATGTGATTTTGAAAATCGGCAGCCGCGCGATTTCAGGATTGTCGGAATTGAAAAACGCGCTGACCGGCACGCAACCGGGCGAGCGGGTGAAGGTGCTGCTGAAATCCGGCGATCAGGAAAAGATTGTGGAAGTCGTTTTGGGAAATCGCCCGCAGTTCCGCCAAGTGGACAATCCGCGACTGGCGCAGATGGAACGTATGGGCGGCGATATCAGCCAGGTGCGCGGATCGTTCAGCCATGCGATCCAGACCGATATGCGGATCGTGCCGAATCAGGTCGGCGGGCCGGTGGTGGATTTGCATGGCCGTGCTTTGGGGATCACGTTGGCCCGTGCGGACCGCACGCGTTCGTTTGTGATGCCTGCGGCTGCATTGGAAGAATTACTCGGTGAAAAGCCGGTGGACCCGGTACAGGCGAAGGCCCAACTCGAAGTTTCCACGCAAGCCGAGCAGGAGGTGGCTCAGCAACCGGGGCAGGGGCGTCGGCCGCAAGTTCTGCCGCCGCTAGGGCTTCGGGATAATTCCGAGGAGCGCCTGCGCCGCCATCTTTCCGACATGAAGCGCCTGATGGAACGCATGGACGCGGAGATGGAAGCGCTGGAGCGCTGACGTTCACGTCGGAAGAAAGCCGAGGTGGTCCTCGGCGCTCCTTTACAAACAAAGGCGTCTAAAGAGCTCGTCGAGCGGGAGCTGCATGCCGATGTAGAAGTCACCGAATTCGCCGAAACGGGCGGAGACTTCGTCGAAACGCATTTCGTAAACGATGGCCTTCACGTCGATGAGGTCCTTGGCGAGCAGGGTGACGCCCCATTCGTGCTCGTCGAGGCCGGTGGAGCCGGTGATGAGCTGGAGGATGCGGCCGGAGTAGGCGCGGCCGACGCGGGCGTGGCCGGACATGAATTCCTTGCGGGCTTTGAAATCGAGCGAATACCAGTTGTCGTTTCCGCTGCGGCGTTTCGACATCGGATAGAAACAGATCACCGGCCATGGCGGCAGCACCGGATAGAGGCGGTGCTTGAGATAGTGGGCCATGCGGGTGTCGAACTCCGCGAGTGCCGCTTCGAATTCCGGGGTGCCTTCGGCGAGGCCTTTTTCACCGATGAGCGTTTCCGCGGAGTATTCTTCCCGGCTGGTGGTGTATTCGGAGCTCTCGGTCATCGAGAGGTAGGAATAGACCGGCTGGAGAATGTCCGGGCCGAGGGAGAGGGTGAGTTGTTTTTCGAAGGCGTTCGCGACTTGCAGGTCCGGGCAGAGCAGCATGAAACCGAGGTCCGCCTTGGGTGTGGCGACGGAAAAAATCAGGAGGTGCGTGTCCGGGGTGGCGCGGATTTCCTGGACGAGTTCGGTGAGGCGGATTTTCGCCTGGCGTTTTTCCTCATCGGTGTAGAGCGACCATTGCGAGTGTTCGACGTGGTAGAAGAGGTGCATGACGTGCCAACCTTCGCGTGGCACGAGCGGGGTGATTTCCTGGGTGGACATGGTGGGATCAGTGCAGGCTGGGAGAGATGTGGGTTTCGAAGATTTTCTTGAACTCGCCGCTCTCCGCATTGGCGGAGGGGCCTTCGTAAACTTCGACTTTCCAAGGCTTGCCTTCGCCGGCGCGGTAGGCGGCGTGCATGCCCCGGTCAGTGAAACCGACCGACGCTGCGATTTCGACGGTGCCGGATGAGGAAATGGAACGGCTGATGCCATCGCCCGCGATGTTTCCATCCGCATCCCGGAACAAGACCCGGAGAGAGCTGCCCTGAGTCTGGACTTTGAGGGTCAGGACGGGAATGAGTTCGGTGCCGAGGCGGACGCGGTCCGGGTGATTACCGGTGGTGACGGGGGCGCGCCAGAAGGTTTCCGCGTTTTGGATGGTGAGGGTTTTGCCCCGTACCGGGAATTGGTCATCGCCGATGAGTTTCTGCTCGGACGGGAGGCGTGAAATGGAAAATCCGACGACAAACGTCAGGGCGCCGATGAGCAGGACCAGCAGAGAGATGAGGCCGGTTTTTTCGAGCTTGCTGAATTTTTCGCGCGGCTTTGCGGCGGGAAGCGGTTCTGAAAAAGCGACGGTGGACTCTTCTTCAACGACCTCAGGGGAAAGCGCGACGGTTTCCAGAATCGTGGTGGTTTCCGGCTCGCTGTGGGAGTTTTCGGCTTCGGAGGTCGGTTCGGGCGCGGGTTTTTCCGCTGGCAGGTCGAGTGGTGGCTGCCCGGTTTCAGCGGGGGCTTCGGCGGATTTCTTCGCGGTTTTTGAGGCGCGTTTTTTTCGTGGTGCGGCGGTTTTTCGCAGGGCCGGTTCGGCGGGAGACTCTTCGTCGCCCAAGTCCCACAAATCCATTTCCTTGGAAGCGGGAAGCGGAGACTTCGGCTCGGAAGCGCGCTTTTTGCGGGGATTGTTATCCTCGTCGTGGGATTTGCGGGCGGAAGTCATGATGAGGTGGAAGGGAGTTAAGATAAGGCGGATTGACTTGGCCAGTGATAAAGCCGGGAGGAAAAGCAGGAAAAAATGCAGTTGCCAGCGGGATTCCGGAACGTCACCACTTCCCCGTAACCAATTTTTCCTCCAAATGGCTGACCGCGAAGACAAGAATATCGAGAACGTACCGGGCAACTTTTATGTCGATAGCCAGTGCATCGATTGCGATCTCTGCCGCGAAACGGCACCAGCGAATTTCACCCGCGCCGACGATGAGGGATATTCCTACGTTTTCAAGCAACCTGCTAATGATGAGGAAGTTGAGCTTTGCCGTGAGGCGATGGAAGGCTGCCCTGTCGAAGCGATCGGGGACGATGGAGAAAGTTGAAACGCAGGCCGTCCAAGCCGAATAAACGCACCAGCAGAATCCGCGAGGAGCTGCTGAACGAGTGGCGTGGAGCGCCTGAGCCGGAGGATTTGAACGCCGGAATCCATCTCGCCAGCCAGTTCGTCAGCTCGATTTTACGGCTGGCCGGGGCGGAAGACGGGATCAATGAGGAAGAAGTCCGGGCTGCGTGGAAGGAGCTCGCGGGTGATTTTATCGCCGCGCACACCGAGCCGGTTTCGGTGAAATCCGGCCATCTGGTGCTGCGGGTGACGCAGCCCGCGATGCGCTTCCATCTGGAGCAGATGAAACCGATGTTGCTGAAGCGGATTCAGGAGCAGCTTGGCGCGCAAAAAGTCAAATCCGTGAAGTTCACGCTCGGCTGAGCGTTTAAAATCCCGAAAAAATCCACCCATGTTTCGCAACCTGATTTTCGATTGGTCCGGCACGCTCGTGGACGACATGGGCCCGGTGATCGAGGCGACGAATGCGGTGCTTGGGAAATACGGGCTGGCCTCGCTGGATCGGGAAGGATTTCGCCGGAATTTCCGCCTGCCATATTCCGAGTTTTACGCGGAGTGCCTGCCGGAGATTGAACTGACGGAAATCGAAGCGCATTTCCGCCCGGCTTTTGACGAGGCGCTTACGCCGGTGACGGTGTTGCCGCATGCGAAGGAAAAGCTGGAGTGGTGCAAGGCGCAGGGCATCCGCTGTTTCGTGCTTTCATCGATGGACGCGGTGGCGTTCCGGCGGCAGTTGGAAGATTTCGGCTTCGAACATTTCTTCGAGGCGACTTATGCGGGCGTGCTGGATAAGCGCGCGCTGATTCACTGGATTCTTGAAACACACGGGCTGGACCCGGCGGAAACGGCGTTTGTCGGTGACATGACGCACGACATCGAAACCGCGCGGCACGGCGGTGTTTCATCGATCGCGGTGCTGACCGGCTATCATCACGCGGAAGTGCTCGCGGGCGCGAGGCCGGATTTGACGGTGCCGGATTTGGGAGTTTTGCGCGAATTGCTGGAACGGCGGAAATCTACTGCCCGCCCGGTGACGACGGTTGGCGCGCTGATTCACGATGGCGCGGGCAAGTTGCTGATGATCCGCACGCACAAGTGGGGTGACCGCTGGGGGATTCCCGGTGGTAAAATCGAACGCGGCGAAACGATGCTGGCGGCGGTGCGGCGCGAAATTTTCGAAGAAACCGCACTGGAACTGGATGAGATCGAATTCGTGATGGTGCAGGATTGCATCGACTCGCCGGAGTTCCAGCGACCGGAGCATTTTATTTTGTTGAATTACCTCGCGCGCTCGACGGGCGGTGAGGTGAAATTGAACGACGAGGCGCAGGAGTTTCGGTGGGTTTCTCCGGACGAAGCGTTCGCGCTGAATTTAAACGAACCTACCCGCGTGCTGCTGGATGAAGTCATCGCACGCCAGCTTCTTTCCGCATGAGTGCCGCCGATGTGATTGAAATTCGCCGACTCCGAATCGTCACGCACATCGGCGTGCCGGATGAAGAACGGAGTGAGCCGCAGACGTTGCTGGTGACCTTGTTGATGACGCCTTCGCAGGGATTTGACGGGTTGGAAGACGACATCGCGCGGACGGTGGATTATTATGCGGTTTCGTTGGAAATCGAAGCGCTCGCGGCGGAGAAACCGCGCTGTTTGATCGAAACGCTGGCGGTGGACATCGCGGATCATCTTTTAAGCCGTCATCCGCTGAGCCGGGTGAAGGTGACGATTGAGAAACATATTTTGCCGAATACCGAGTGCGTGGCGGTGCACTTGGAGCGGAGTGTGTGACGGATCGGCCAGTGACGGAACCGTCACCGCATGCGGCGTGCGTGGTGCGTGCGAATCGGGTTTTGTCATCGCGGCATGAAGATCGATATCGTCACGGATACGTTTGCTCCGGACATCAATGGTGTGGCCATGACGCTGGGTCGGCTGACCGAAGGGCTGCGCCTGCGCGGGCACCGCGTGCACATCATCCGCACGGGTGAAGCGGCGGGCGAGCATGAAACGCTGGCTGCTTCCGTGCCATTGCCGGGTTACAAGGAGGTGCGGGTCGGATTACCGGATGCGTATCGATTGAGACGGCGTTGGAAAAAGAAACGCCCGGATGTGATTTACGTGGCGACGGAGAGTTTGCTGGGCCGCTCGGCGGTGAAAGCGGCGAAGACACTCGGCATTCCGGTGGCGGCAGGATTTCACACGAATTTCCATGAATACATGGATCAGTATTTCCTATCAGGTTTGCAACCGGCGGCGATGGTTTGGCTGAAGCGATTTCACCAGCATGTCGATTGCACGCTCGCTCCTTCGCCGGAGTTGGTGGAGAGATTGCGGGCGGAAGGTTTCCAGCGCGTGGAATTGCTCGGACGCGGTGTGGATACGCGGTTGTTTTCTCCGGGGAAACGCAGTGAATCGCTGCGTTCGGCGTGGGGCGCGACACCGGAATCGCCGGTGGTGATCATGGTCGGTCGTGTCGCACCGGAAAAGAATCTGGAATTGGCGATTGCCGCTTCCGTGGAAATGCGCGCGAAGTTTCCGAACCTGCAATGCGTGATCGTCGGCGACGGTCCTGCACGTGCGACGCTGGAGGAAAACCATCCGTGGATTCATTTCACCGGGATGCTCACCGGCGATGAACTCGCGCGGCACTACGCCTCGGCGGACTTGCTGTTGTTTCCGAGTGAAACGGAAACGTTCGGCAATGTCCTGCTGGAAGGTCTCGCCAGCGGATTGGTCACGGTGAGCTACCGCTATGCCGCCGCCGCGCGTTATGTGACGCATGGTGAAAACGGCTTCGTCGCGGAAAAAGGCGATAGTAAAGCCTATCTGAAACACGCGCTGGAAGCGGTGGAGCTGCATCGCCACCCCGGCCTGCGCGCCGCGGCGCGCGAAACCACCGCGGCCCTGAGCTGGGAACCGGTCGTGTGGGAATTTGAAAAACAGCTCGAAACCCTCGCGGTGCGAGGCCGCACTCTCTATCCGATGATCCGAAAAATTGGCAAACGCCCGAAGTTATCCTGCCGCACGGTTTTCCTGTCCGACATTCACCTTGGCACGCAGGACAGCAAAGCGAATGAAGTGGTGGATTTTCTCAAACACATCCGCTGCGAAAAACTCGTGCTCAACGGTGATATCATCGACGGTTGGGCACTCCGCCGTGGCGGGAAATGGAGCGCGCGCCATAGCCGCGTGATCCGGAAGATTCTCAAAATGATGGAGAAGGATCACACGGAAGTGGTCTACCTGCGCGGAAATCACGACGATATTCTCGAACGTTTCCTGCCGCTGGCTTTCGGACGGATGAAATTCACGAAAGAGCACATCCACGAATCGCCGACGGGCAAGCGCTACCTGGTGATCCACGGTGATGGTTTCGACAGCGTTTCCACCAACCACAAGTGGCTCGCGCTGCTAGGAGCCGTGGGTTACGATTTCCTGCTGAACGTGAACCGCCTTTACAACCACTGGCGTGCGTGGCGGGGGAAAGAATACTACTCGATCAGCAAGGCGGTGAAAGCGCGGGTGAAATCCGCCGTCAGCTTTGTGGATAAATACGAAGAGCTTTTGCAGGATCTCGCACGCCGCAAGAAATGCGACGGCATCATCTGCGGCCACATCCACACGCCGGAAAACAAGCAGGTGGGTGAAGTGCACTATCTGAATTCAGGTGACTGGGTGGAAAGCCTGACGGCGATCATCGAACATCACGACGGGCGGATGGAGCTGGTGCAATACGAGCAATTCCTCGCCGCGATGAACGAACAGGAAGAGCCGGAAGCGCTGGTGGCGTAAGGGGAGATCAGGTTCTCGCGCAAAGACGCAAAGGCGCTAAGAATAAAGATTGTGGAGGTTTTTCTGCCTTTGCGGCTTTGCGCCTTTGCGCGAGAAATTTTTTTACCTAGAGATTCGACGTGCGATACGAACGAATTTCTTCCGAGCTGTTTGTGCGGAACCGTGAACGGTTGGCCGCATTGCTGAAGCCGAATAGCCTGGTCGTCGTCCATTCGAATGACGTGTTCCCGACGAATGCGGACGGAACGCTGCCGTTTTATCAGAATTCGGATCTGTATTACCTGACGGGCGTGGCGCAGGAGGAAACGGTGCTCTTGCTCATGCCGGGCGCGTATGATCCGAAAGACCGCGAGATTCTATTCGTCAAGGAAACCAGCGATCTGATCGCGATCTGGGAAGGCGCGAAGCTGACGAAAGCCGAGTCCACCGAAGTTTCCGGGATCGCGAATGTCCAGTGGTTGGCGGGTTTTGAAGATTGCCTGCATCGGCTGGTGCCGCAGGTGGAGCATGTTTATCTCGTGACGAACGAGCATTTGCGCGCGCGGGTGATCGTGGAAACGAAGAATGCCCGATTCATCCGCGACATGCAGGGGCAGTACCCGCTGCATCGCTACGAGCGCCTGGCGCCGCTGATGCACCGCCTGCGGATGGTGAAGTCCGAGGCGGAAACCGATATCATGCGCAAGGCGTGTGCGATCACCGAGGCGGGATTCCGCAGGGTGCTGGGTTTCATCAAACCGGGCGTGGGCGAATGGGAAATCGAGGCCGAGTTTTTGCATGAATTCGTCCGGCGTGGTTCGCGGGGATTCGCTTATTCTCCGATCATCGGCAGCGGGAAAAACGCGTGCGTGCTGCATTACGTCGGGAACGACCAAATCTGCCGGGACGGCGATCTGGTCCTGATGGATGTGGCGGCGGAATACGCGGGTTGGAACTCGGACATGACACGCGCGGTGCCGGTGAGCGGCCGGTTTTCCAAGCGTCAGCGCGACGTTTACGAATCGGTGCTTTCCGTAATGCGCGGGGCGAATGCCTTGCTGTATCCGGGAAACACGCCGCGCGATTACCAAGCGGCGGTGCTGGAACTGATGGAACGCGAATTGGTAAACCTCGGGCTGTTCACGGCGAAAGAAGCGCGCGAGCAGGGTCAGGACAAGGCGCTGGTGAAAAAGTATTTCATGCACGGCACCTCGCACCACCTCGGGCTGGATGTGCACGATGTTTCACCACCGAACCAGCCGTTCGAGGAAGGCATGGTGCTCACCATCGAGCCGGGAATTTATATCCGCGAAGAGGGCCTCGGCATCCGGCTGGAAAACAACGTGGTGATCGGCACGAACGGCAATGTGGACCTCATGGAATCGATCCCGCTGGAGGCGGATGAGATCGAGTCTCTGATGAATCCCTGAAAATTCCGGTGGACAATCCGATGATTCGATATTATTGAGACGCGTTCTCAATAATAAAATTTCCCGCCATGACGACCTTCAAACGTTCCGCTCCACCGACTCCGAAAACGGGTGACGCGTGGTGGGGGGATTCCCGCGGCTTGCGCTGCGGACGTGTGACCGGGCGGACTTCCTCGGCGGGCTGGCGTTGGCGGGTTTCCTCCGAAGGCACGGTTTGGCTGTGGCTGAACCGCGAAGGCAGCGGTCTCGTTTGGGGAAACAAGGATCGTTTTGTCCTGAAACCGGGCATGTACGCGATCACCGGCGGCGGCAAGGCGGACGAGTGGTCCTGCGTGCGCTATCCCGGCAACCACCAGCTCGAAGTGGTGGTGCTTTCCCGCGAGTGGCTGCGTGACCGTTTCGGGAAAGGCGCGGAATGGTTGCATCCGGAGCTGGGCCGCTGGCTGGAGTATGGTGGTTCCGTGGCATTCTGCGGCCTGATGGGGGTTTGGGAGAAAGAACTTTGCGAAGCGCTGGAGCGCGCGGCGGCCCAGGAAGGTGCGTCCCAACTTTTGGCGGAAGCCAAGATTCTCGAATGGGCGGCCACCCGGCTCTATCGAGGAAAAGCGGGTGATCCGGGCGGTGGTTTCTGCACGATCGCCCGTGGCAAAGATCCGGTGCGGAAGGCGATCGAAATTTTGCGTTCCCGCGTCGATCAGCCACTGGATCTGACGGCGCTGGCAAAGGAAGTGGGGGTGGCGCCGCATCATTTATCGCGCCGCGTCA
Organism: Luteolibacter sp.; assembly: GCA_047605125.1. Lineage (GTDB taxonomy): Bacteria > Verrucomicrobiota > Verrucomicrobiia > Verrucomicrobiales > Akkermansiaceae > Luteolibacter. The sequence goes on along the minus strand of JASGGK010000011.1, from coordinate 41,359 downwards.
GCCAGGAAACGGGCAAGACCTTGCAGCGGCATTTGCGCCGGTTGCGTGTCGAACGGGCGTGCGAAGCACTCGCTTCCGGGAAAATGAACGTCACGGAAGTGGCGCTGGAAGTCGGTTACCAAAGCCTCAGTCATTTCGCGAAAGCATTCCGCGAAGAGATGGGCGTGACCCCGAGCGAGTGGCTCGGTGGACGGCGTCTGGAAGACGTGGCGTGAGGGAGGGGGAGCGCCGGTGTTCACATCGGCTTTGCTTCTTTCTACGCTCGCCGACGTGAACGTCAGTGGTCCGCCAATGCATCGACGATGTTGCCGACGTTTTCGCGGATCATTTGTTCGTAGGTTTTGCCGCCGGTGCCGTCGGCGATGAGGGGTTTTCCGAGGCGGATGCCGGTGTCCTGAGTGAGGGTTTGCAGGATTTTCGGGTTGGATTCCTGCTCGGGGAAAAGCGCGAGGACGTTTTGGGATTTCAGCTCACGGACGAGTTTCGCGAGTTCCAGCGGATCAGGCGATTGCTCGCGGTTGATGCCTTGGATGGGGATTGGCGTGAAACCGAAGTCCTTGCAGAAGTAATTGAAGGCGGCGTGGGCGGTGGCGAGCTGGCGGTTCTGGCGCGGGATGCGGGCGATTTGCTTGCGCGACCATTTTTCCAGATCGTCGAGCTTCGCTCGGTAAGCGGCGGCATTTTGGCGGAATTCGCCGGCGTGTTCGGGAGAAAGCGCGATGAGGGAATCCGCGACGATTTGCGTGGCGCGGCTGAAGAGCTGGATGGAGTGCCACCAGTGGGGATCGAGGCCGTGATGGTGGTGGTCATCGTGGGAGTGATCTTCGCATTCGCCTTCCAGCGCGGGCAATGTCGCGCCGACTTCGATGAGCTGCGCATGCCCGGCAAGCACTCCGCGCAATTTCGGCAAATAGCCTTCCAAGCCCATGCCCGCGGCGAGGTAGAGCTGGCTGCCTGCGGATTGCTTGAGGTTTCCGGAGGTGGGTTCGAAATGATGCGGATCACCTTTCGGGCCGATCAGGTCCACGACCTCGACGTGGTTTTTCCCGATTTCCCGGACGATGTCGCCCAGCAACGGATGCAGCACGGCGACCTTCAATTCCGCAGCGAGGGAAGTGAGGGAGAGGCACAAGAGAATGAGCAAGCCACGGAACATGGGGGAAATTTCAGGTGATCGGACGAATATGCAAGTAAATTGCGTTTAATGGAGGCTCTAGCGAAATGTCGCGAGGATCGGGCGGTGGTCGGAGGCTTGGTTCCAGATGGGATCGGCCACGATGTGGGATGTTTCGGGATCGATGGAGGATTTCAAGGACGGTCCGGTGAAGATGAAATCGATGCGGGAATAGGTTTCGGGAATGGACCAGTAATACGTCCAGCTTTCGGCGTGATGGTCTTTCAGGGGGAGTGGAGAAAGGTTCTGCCCGATCACGGTTTTCAGCGGCAGGGAATCGCGGGAGTCGTTGAAATCCCCGTAAACGATCAAGCGGGTGGCGGGATCGGTTTTCAAAATTCCGTCCACGTGGGCGCGCAGCAGGCGGGCTTCTTCGAGGCGCATTTGGGCTTGGTCGCCGGTTTCCACTTCGAGGCGTGATTTGAGATGCACGCCGAGAATGCGGTAGGAATCGGAGCCGATTTGCAAGGTGGCATCGAGAATCCCGCGCTGGATGCCGTGGGTTTTTCCCGAAATTTGATAAGTGGTTTTGGCTGCTTCCGTGGTGCGGAGGATCGGGAAACGCGTCAGCAGCCCGAGGTGACGGACGGGATCGGCACCGCCGTGATGGACGAAGTTCGGCAAATCGAGTCCGTTGTTCTTCAAACGATTGCGAAGGTCAGCGAGATCGTCCGCCGTGCCGATTTCACACACTCCGACGATGTCCGGGCGCTGGCTGGCGATCAGGGAAACGACCGCCTGTTTTTCCACTTCCGGCTTGGGGGCGGGCTGGCCGTTGCGCTCCATTTCCAGCCAGTTTTTCAGGTTATAGCTGAGCAGACGGAAGTTTTCGGCGGGGCGGGCGGGGGAAACCGGTGCCGGGCTGGCATTTCCCGTGTTGCTGGTGGTGGCGGGTGGAAATTCCCACTCGGGCGGTTGGCGGCGTTTGCAGGCGGCCAGCAGCAGGATGCCGGTACAAAAAGCAGCCCCGATGAAAACCGGGGCGTGCTTGGAAAATAAATGATTCAGCGGATGAAGCACGGTGCTTCAGGCATCACGGGATTCCTTGCCGGGAGCTTCCTTGACTTGGGTTTCGCTCTGGCTGGGTGTGGAGACCGCGCGGTGGATTTCGTGTTCGAACTCATCGCGGGCTTTCTTGAATTCATTCATACTTTTGCCGAGCCCTTTTGCGAGTTCAGGCAGTTTTTTTGCCCCGAAGAGCAAAAAAATGATAAGGAAAATCACAACCATTTCCTGTATTCCTAATGATCCCATAATAGTAGTGTGGTGGTTGGCGGAAGCTACGTCCGGTGGAGAGTGGCTGCAACGCAATTAGTGGATTTGCCGTGGTTTTATTGTCTTAGGGCTGTATCAAATCAGGCACAGACCGGACAATTATTGATCTCGGTGAAGAAGTCGTGGCCCTTGTCATCGACGAGGATGAAGGCCGGGAAATTCTCCACGGTGATTTTCCAAACCGCTTCCATGCCCAATTCCGGAAACGCGACGACTTCCTGGCTTTTGATGTGTTCTTTGGCCAAAAGCGCGGCCGGGCCACCGGCGGAACCGAGGTAAAATCCGCCGTGTTTCTTGCAGGCATCCGTCACTTGCTGGGAGCGGTTGCCCTTGGCGAGCATGACGAGCGAGCCGCCGTGGCTCTGGAAAAGATCGACGTAGCTGTCCATCCGGCCGGCGGTGGTGGGGCCGAAGGAGCCGGAGGCCATGCCCGCCGGAGTCTTGGCGGGACCGGCGTAGTAAACCGGGTACTGCTTGATGTAATCCGGAAGCTCGCCGTCTTTTTCGAGGATTTCCTTGAGCTTCGCGTGGGCGATGTCGCGGGCGACGATGATGGTGCCGGTGAGGGAAATGGCGGTGGTGACGGGGTATTTGCGGAGCGTTTTCCGGGTTTCTTCCATTCCGAGATCGAGGTCGATCGGCACGCCCTTGAATTTCCAATCGTGGTATTTTTCAGGGATGAAGCGGCCGGGATTTTTTTCGAGTTTTTCGAGGAAAATGCCGTCCTTGGTGATCTTCGCCTTCGCCTGACGGTCCGCGGAGCAGGAAACGCCGAGGCCGACCGGACAGGAGGCTCCGTGGCGCGGCAGGCGGATCACGCGGATATCGAGCGCGAGGTATTTCCCGCCGAATTGAGCGCCGATGCCGACTTCGCGGGCGGCGGCGAGCAGTTCTTTTTCCAGTTCCAGATCGCGGAATGCCTGGCCGTCGGCATTGCCCTGGGTCGGAAGTTCGTCGTAGTAACGGGTGGTGGCGAGCTTGACGGTTTTCAAGCAAGTCTCGGCGGAGGTGCCGCCGATGACGAAGGCGAGGTGGTAAGGCGGGCAGGCGGCGGTGCCGAGAGAACGCATGTGTTCGAGGCAGAATTCTTTGAGGCGCTTCGGATTGAGCAGGGCTTTGGTTTCCTGATAGAGATAGGTTTTGTTGGCGGAGCCGCCGCCTTTGGTGACGAAGAGGAATTTATACGCATCGCCATCGGTGGCGTAGAGATCGATCTGGGCGGGCAGGTTCGTCTTCGTATTCACCTCGTCATACATGTTGAGCGGGGCGGTCTGCGAGTAGCGGAGGTTTTCCTGCTGGTAGGTTTGGTAAATACCTTCGGAGAGAAAGGCGGCGTCGTTCACGCCGGTCCAGACCTGCTGGCCTTTTTTGCCGACGATGGTGGCGGTGCCGGTGTCCTGACAGAAGGGGAGGATGCCATTCGCGGCGATTTCCGCGTTTTTCAGAAGCATCAGCGCGACCATGCGGTCGTTTTCCGACGCCTCCGGGTCGTCCAGAATCGCGGCGACTTGCGCGAGGTGGGCCGGGCGCAGGGTGAAGTTGATCGCCTTGAGCGCTTCCTTGGCCAGAAACGTGAGCCCTTCCGGCGCGATCTTGAGGATCGGTTTTCCCTCGAATTCGGCCACGGAAACGAAGTCCGAAGTGAGATGCTCGTATTCGGTGGGATCGGCACCCAGCGGGAAAGGGTCTTTGTAGGAAAAGGAGGATTCGGCCATGGCGGTGCTCTTTTTTAGAAAGACTGGTGAGCGGTGCAAAGGGTGTTTTTGCGGCGTGGCGGGGATTTTTTTGAAAATCCGGGGTTGGGATGATGCCGGTTCCATCAGGTGGGTGTTTTCAGCACTTGCCCGTTGGCACGCCTGACGCTACACGCCGTAGCCTATGGCTAAGAAACCGGTAGTGCTCATCATTCGTGACGGCTGGGGCGTGAACCCAGGAGGCAAAGAAACCGCCGAAAAAGATGGCAATGCCACCTTGCTCGCGCACACGCCGTTTCACGACGTGATGCTGGAAGCATACCCGAAGGGTTTCCTCAGCGCGTCCGGCATGGATGTCGGCCTGCCACCGGGCCAGATGGGGAATTCCGAAGTCGGCCACCTCAATCTCGGGGCCGGACGGATCGTTTACCAGGATCTGACCCGCATCAACAAAGCCATCGATGACAAGGTGCTGCCGGTGAATCCCGTGCTGGTGGAAGCTTTCGAAACGGCGAAATCCACGCGCCTGCATTTCATCGGCCTCGTTTCCGACGGCGGCGTGCACAGCCACATGGACCAGCTCAATGCGATGGTGAAAATGGCCTCCGAAGCGGGCGTGAAAGACATTTTCATCCACGCCATCACCGATGGCCGCGACACTTCGCCGACGGGCGGAGCGGGCTATCTCTCGAAAGTGGAAGATGAAGCCGCCAAGTCCGGCGCACGGATCGCCACGGTGATCGGCCGATATTTCGCGATGGACCGCGACAAGCGTTGGGACCGCGTGCAACTCGCGTGGGAAGCCATTGTGTTAGGGGAAGGCGAAAAGTCCAACCTGCTCGCGAGCGAAGCGGTGGCGGATTACTACCGCCAGGACAAGACGGACGAGTTCATGCCCGCTCTCATTTTCACCGAAGCCGATACCCAGCGCGTGCGCGATGGCGACGTGATCCTGTTTTTTAATTTCCGCTCCGACCGCGCGCGTGAAATTTCCGAAGCGTTCCTGCTGCCGGACTTCGATGGCTTCGAGCGTCCGGTGGTGCCGAAGGTGCATTTCGTGACTTTGACGGAGTATGACAAGACCTTCGGCTGTCCGGTGGTTTTCGGTCCTCAAACCTTGGAAATGGGCCTTGGTGAAACCGTCGCCGCAGCGGGGAAAACCCAGATGCGCATCGCGGAAACCGAGAAATACCCGCACGTGACGTATTTCTTCAACGGCGGTGTCGAGCCTCCCTACGCGGGGGAAGACCGCTTCATCATTCCTTCGCCGAAGGACGTGCCGACTTACGATTTCAAACCGGAAATGAGCGCGCCACAAGTGACGGACACCGTGGTGGAGAAGTTGAAAAACTACGATCTGCTGATCCTGAATTTCGCCAACCCGGACATGGTCGGCCACACCGGCGTGGTGGACGCCGCGATCAAGGCTTGCGAGACCATCGATGCTTCTGTGAAGGCCGTTGTGGATGAAACGCTGCGCCTCGGGGGAAAACTTCTGATCACCGCGGACCACGGCAACTGCGAATACATGCGCAACGCCGACGGCTCGCCGAACACCGCGCACACCACGAACCTCGTGCATCTGGTTTACGTCGCGGACGATGCGGACAAGTTCACCGTTAAAGACGGTATCCTCGCCGATGTCGCGCCGACCTTGCTCGACATGCTCGGCCTCAAGCAGCCTGAGGAAATGACAGGCTGCAGTTTGTTGGTGAAGAAGTGATGGAGGGAGCGCCGACGTTTACGTCGGCCCCATCTACGCGAGCCGACGTGACCGTCTGCTCTCCTTCCTTGGAGGAAACTTCCACCAAGTCAAAATCACGAGGCACCCGAATGCGGTGTAGGACACCGTGAAAACCCACATGGGCACATTATTGAAAAACAGGATTTTATGCAGCCAGTGGGCGATGAAGGATTCGCCGTAGGTCTCCTGGCCCGCTTGCTCCCGGAGGGATCTTTCCCAGGTGGTGAGCGGGCAGAGAATTCCAAACCAGGCTTCCATCACGACGATTCCGATCGCGGCCAGATGCAGTGACCGAAACCACACGTTGCGAATCCATTTCCATCCGGCGAAGCCTCCGGCCACCGTCAATAAAAGTCCGAAAATCACGAAGCAGACAAACGCGACGTGCAGGATCAAAACGAGATCCGCTAGCAGGCTGGCGTTGGAGTTCATGATTTGAAGAAGGTGCGTTTTTTCGGGGGGGCGAACAAGGCGAGGAACTTTTCCTCCGCTTCCAAGGTGCCGATCAGCAGAAGGTTTCCATCCGACGGCAAGAGGGTGCCCGGCGCCGGATTGACGATGCGCTCGCCGTTTTTCTCGATGGCGATGATGGTGCAGCCGGTTTCCGTGCGGATGGCGCAATCGGCCAGACGTTTCCCGGCCAGTTGCCGGGGAACGGGGGATGGAAAAATCAGGACGCCCTCGGCGAGCAGGAGATTGTCGTCTTCCCTTACCAGATTGAAAATCGTGTTCGCGCCCATGGTGGCGGACGAGAGCACGAGGTCCGCGCCCGCGCGGTGCAGAGTCTGCACGTTCCGCTCAAGCGTGCAGCGGGTGATGATCTGGAGGTTTTTGCGGAGCCGCCGATAGAAAATCGTGTGGGAAATGTTCACGTCATCATCGTGGCTGGTCAGGATGATGGTGCCCGCCTGACGGGCGTTGGCGGCGCGGAGAATCTCGATCTCGGTGGCGTCGCCGATAACCACGTCGGGTAGGTTTTCCACGCGGTCCGGGATTTTTTCGATGATCACCGGAGTGAGCCCGGCTTCATGCAGGACCTGGCTGGTGATACGGCCGACGCGGCCTCCGCCGATGATGAGAATGTGGGAGCGCTCCGGTTTGGTGCGGCTGTAGCTCGCGTTGTAGCGTTCCATTTGTCCGCTCAATCCGGCGAGCACCATGACGGTGGTGCGATCGAGCACGGTGTGGGGATCGACGGTTTTCAGTTTCCCATGATCCCAGATGCCGATGACGCTGACGCCGGTTTTTTCGCGGATCTTGCTGGAGGATAACGTCGCGCCTTCCAGCTCGGTGTGCGCCACGCTGGCTTCGGCGATGAGCAATCCCCCGGCTTCCCCGATGATGTGGGCGGCGGCGTCATTTCCGATCACCCGGCGGGCAAGCGCCTGGCCCATCATTTGATCGAGGCGCAGCGCGAGGGTGACGCCTGCGAGTTCCAGCATGTCGCGCGCGGAGTCGGAGGTGGCGGAAGCAACGATGGGCACCCCCGGCGACATTTCCCGCGCGGTGAAGGTGATGTTGGTGTTGAGAACATCGGAGCGGGTGGCGACGAGTGCGGATGCGCCGACGATGCGCATTTTTCGATAGGTTTCCGGATCGTCCAGATCACCGATGGCGACGCGGACACCTTGCTCGTAAAGCTCGAGGGCTTCCATGATTTGGGAAGTGATCACCACGTAGGAATGCCCGTATTTTTCCAGCATCGGAATGAGCGCTGAAGTGATGGGATCGTAGCAGGTGAAAATCACATGATCGCGGGTGCCCGGCGGAAGCTCGCGCGGGGTGCGCGCGGATGCCTGGGCTTTCATCCACGGCTCGTAGAAAAACTGGATGAAGGTGAACGGCAAAATCACCAGCAGGAACATCACGCCGGAAGTCATGACGATGATGGAAAACAACCTGCCCGCGTCGCTGTGGAAGGTGATGTCTCCGAAGCCCAGCGTGGACATGACGGTGAGCGTCCAATACACGCCGGTGATCCACGAGTGCTCCCTGCCTTCCAGTTGCATCAGCCAGTGGAACAGCACGCTGTAGAGGGCGATCATGAGAAACAGGATCGCCAGCAGGCGCCCGAGGGTTTTCAGGTTCGAGCGGCTGCTGCGGTTCCCCATGAAGGCGGAAATGACGGCGACGAAGGATTTCATGCGAAGATCGAATCCATAGTTCGGTCATTTGCCGGGCTTTAGCAAGAAGATGAGGAAGGAGCGCCGGTGTTCACACCGGCTCTTCGGGAAGGGTGCTTTTCTATGGAGAGAGCCGGTGAGGCCGCCGGCGTTCCTCCTTTTTTGCGGGCAATGCTGATAGAATGTCCGGGGCGGGACGCCCCGGCAACGGACTGGGCCAGGATGGCCCAGCCACTTTAGGCCATGCGGGAAGAGTAAATCAATGTCCGCAGGTGCAGGCGTATTCCGCGTGCTCGCAGGTGGGGCAACTTGAGAGATTCACGCTGAACTTCGAGGTGATGGATTTCGCGTCAGGGTTCGGTTTTACCTGAATCACGATGGGCAACGAATCTCCGGCGGGGAAAGGCTGGTTGGAAATCAGGGAATCGCCGTCTTTGATGAAAGCGAGTTTCACGGGTGCTGAGCGATCCCCTCCGATGGCGGTGACGGTTTGCTCCTTGAGCGGCGCGGGTTTGTTTTCCTTGTCGAGGAAGGTGATTTTCACTTTGCGATCCGGCAGGACGAGGAACTCGTAGCTGAGATCTCCGGCGGTGACGATGCGGCCTCCGTTCGGCCCGGCTGGCTTGGCGTCTGTTTTCACTTCCTCGTGGCTGTGATCGTGGCCGGGACCGGCAAAGGCGGGGGAAAGCGAAAGGAGTGCGGCGGCGAGGATGGTTTGGTATTTCATTTGGTTCGTTTTAGGTTCGGGATTTATTGGCAAGCGGCGGCTTTGAGACGGATGGCTTTTGCGGCGCCGCGGCGGCCGAAGAGCCGGAACATGGCGGGGGTGACCGCCATATCGAGAAAGGTGGAGGAAATGAGACCACCGACGATGACGACGGCCACCGGGTGGAGGATTTCCTTGCCCGGTTGATCGGCGGCGAGCACCAGCGGGATGAGGCCGATGCCTGCTGCGAGTGCGGTCATCATCACGGGGACGAGACGTTCCAAGGTTCCGCGGACGATCATCTTCCGCGTGAAGCCTTCGCCTTCGTGGTTCATGAGATGCAGGTAGTGCGAAATCATCATGATGCCATTGCGGGCGGCGACGCCACCGACGGCGATGAATCCGACAAGGGTGGCGATGCTGATGTTGTCCAACTTCAGCCAGGTGAAAGCGAGGCCGCCCATCAGAGCGAGCGGGATGTTCACCAGCACTTGCAGCGCGAGGCCCGCGCTTTTGAAGTAGCCGTAAAGCATCATGAAGACGGCGATGAAAACCACGGAGGAAAAGATCACGATGCGCTCCGTCGCTTCTTTCTGCGCCTGGAATTCACCTTCGAAGGTGATGAAGTAGCCTTCGGGAAGTTTCACCTGAGACGCGACTTTTTCCCGAAGCTGCACGACGAGATTCGAAACATCGCGCACGGTCGGTTTGATCGCGATGGCGAAACGGCGTTGGCTGTTTTCGCGGAAAATCACGTTCGGCCCTTTGGCTTCGCGCACGTCGGCGACGAGCGAAAGCGGCACGCGCTGGCCGTTCGCGACTTCGATGGGAAGGTCCGCGATTTTATCGATGGAATCCCGCCATTCCAGCGGTAGCCGTGTCACCAGATTGATGCTGCGCTGGCCGTCGCGGAGTTGCGCGATTTCCTTGCCGCCGATGAGCGCGGAGAGCTCTTCGTTCAACCGGCCGGGCGCGATGCCGTAGGCTTCGGAACGATCGCGGTCCGCTTCGATGCGGAGCTGCGGGATGGAAGACGTTTGATCGAGTTTCACGTCTTCAAAGCCGGGGATCGTCTTCGCGACCTTTTGAACTTCGATGCCGATCTCGCGGAGTTTTTCCAAATCCGGGCCGAAGACTTTCACGGCGACCGGTGCGGAAACACCGCTGAGCATGTGGCCGATGCGGTCCGCCAACGGCCCACCGACGACGGAGAAAATACCGGGCACGGTGCGGATGCGTTTGGTGATGTCTTCGGTGATTTCCTTGCGGCTGCGGCTTGGTTTTCCTGTGCCTTCTTCTTCGCGGAAATCCACGTCGAACTCGACGGTGGAAACGGGAACGACATGGTCGCCCCGTTCCGCACGGCCAAGACGGCGGCCGACTTTCCGCACTTCCGGCACGGAGAGAATCTGTTCCTCGATTTTGTCGGAAATGCGGTTCATCTCTTCCAGCGAGGTGCCGGGTGCGGCGGTGGCGGCGACGAGCACGGTTTCTTCCTGGAATTTCGGCAGGAAGTCCTTGTTCATTTTCGGATAGAGTGAAAATGCCAGCACCAGCAAAATCGCGGCGACGGAGAGCACCAGCATCGGTTGGTTCAGCGCCACGCGAAGCAGCGTTTTTTCCAGCAGCTTTTTCAGGCCTCGAACCAAACGTCCGTCCTGATGATTGTGGCCTGCTTTGGAGTTGAGAAGAAACGAGCACAGCACCGGAATGGCGGTGAGCGAAACGATGAAGGAGGCGATCATGGAAATGATCGTTGCGATGGCAATCGGTGCGAAGAGTTTGCCTTCCACGCCGCTCAGTCCGAGCAAGGGAAGGAAGACGAGAATGATCAGAAGAGTGGCGTAGAGAATCGAATTCCTCACCTCGCCGGAGGCTTTTGCGATGACTTCGAGCTTCGGCAATGGATTGGCCGATGCGGCGTTTTCGCGGAGGCGGCGGAACACGTTTTCCACATCCACAATCGCATCGTCCACGACCATGCCGATGGCAACCGCAAGGCCGCCGAGAGTCATCGAGTTCACGCTGATGCCGGCGAGCTTGAAGACCAGCATGGTGATGCCGAAAGACAACGGCATGGCCATCAGCGTGATGAACGTCGTGCGGAAATTCAGCAGAAAAAGAAACAAGACGATGGTCACCATGATCGCGCCTTCCCGGATGGCGGCGATGAGATTGCCGACGGCATGGTCGATGAAGTCTTTCTGTTGGAAAAGCAGGGTTGTTTCCACGCCTTTGGGAAGACTTGCGTTCACTTCATCGAGCGCTTTTTTGATCTCGACCGTCATCTTCCGGGTGTCGAATCCGGGCGCTTTGGTGATGGACATGATCACGCCGTAAGTCGGTTCTTTTTCCGGGCGTTGGCTGATGGTGGCATCGCCGCGCATCGGCTCGATGCCCCAGACGACTTTCGCGACATCGCGGATGGAAATCGGGCGATCGTTGACCTTTTTGATCACGGTTTTTCCGATGTCCTCGGGCTGAACGGTCATCGCCAGATTCCGCACCATGATCTCGGTGGGGCCGGTGCTGAGAAAACCGCCTGTGGTGGTGCTGGCGGATTTTTCCGCAGCTTTTTCGAGTTCCTCGAAACTCACGCCGAGTGCCTGCATCTTGTAGGGATCCGGCTGGATTTCGATCTGCCGGATGCCGCCGCCCATGTTGAGGATTTCGGCGATGCCGGAAACTCCAAGAAGGCGTTGCTTGATCGTCCAGTCCGCGAGAGTCCGCACATCGCTGGGGGCCATGTAGCCGGGTTCGCCTTCCTTGATGGTGGAGCGGACGCCGACTAACAAAATTTCACCCATCAGCGAAGCGACCGGCGTCATGAACGGCTGCACGCCTTCGGGAAGTTGATCGCGTGCGACTTGCAGGCGTTCCTGCACCAGCAGACGGGCTTTTTGAATATCCGTGCCCCACCCGAACTCGGCGTAAACGAGCGAGAGCGAAACGTCGCTGTTCGAGCGCAGGCGGGTGAGGCCAGGCACTCCCATGAGTGAGCTTTCGATGGGCTGGGTGACGCGGGTTTCCACTTCTTCCGGCGCAAGCCCGGGTGCTTCGGTGAGAAGGATCACCGTGGGCTTGGTGAGGTCCGGCAGCACTTCCACGGGAAGTTCGGTCGCGGTGCGCAGACCGGTAAGCATCAGCACCAGTGAGAGGACGATGATGATCGCGCGGTTGGCGAGCGACCAATGAATCATTTTATTCAGCATGGGAAAATGGATTTGACGGGTGATAGCAATGATAGCATTGTGCTTTCATGGCACAGTTGCTGGTGAGAAACATTCCTGACGAGCTGGCAAAGTTGCTGAAGCTCCGGGCGGCGGAACATGGAGTTTCCGCTGAGGAAGAACACCGGCGGATTTTGCGGGAGGCTCTGGGGGAGGCTGTGGCTGTCGATGAGAAGACCTCCAATGAGGAAAGAATAAGGCGTTTGCTGTCCTTTTCTTCGGTGGCGGAAGACGACGACGGCAATGACAGTCTTTTCGACCGCATTCGGAAGCTCGGTGAAATCGCTCCCGATTTCGAATTTGGAACCGAACGCCTTGAACTGGAACCCCGTGAGGCGGAATGGTGATGCGTTACCTGTTCGATACGAATTTCATTTCCGAACTGAAAAAGAACGAGCAAGCCAACCGGGGTGTGCAGGATTGGGTTTTGAGGAACGATTCGAGCTTGTGCGCGTTGAGCGTGGTGACCCTTGCCGAAATCCGGAAAGGAATCGAAATCAAACGCCGCACGGATACCCGGCAGGCATTTGCCATCGAGCAATGGTTGGAAGGGGTATTGGTCGATTTTGCGGAATCGATTCTTCCGGTTACGGTTCAGATTGCGGATCGCTGGGGCAGATTGATGGCCGCGACGCGGTTGCCGGGCACCGACATGTTGCTTGCAGCAACTGCTCTGGAACACGGATTGACGGTGATTACGCGAAACGTGAAGGACTTCGAAGGCAGCGGGGTGAGTTTGCATAATCCGTGGAAGTGAAAGGATCACACTCATTCGGTTGGCTCGGAGTTTTTGGAGCGGAGGAATAGGCTGGCGATCAGCGCGACCGCGAGCACGCCGCTGATGATTTTCCAGAGCAGGCTGTCCGGGTGGTCGTGTTCTTCGGCGTGGGTGTGGCCTCCGGTTTTCGCTTTGGCCATTTCCGCGCGTTTTTCCGGGGTGAGTTCGGAGCCGTCTTCGGCGTGTTCGTGGCCGTGCGCGGCATCGAGCGCTTCCTTGAGGGAAATGCTGCTGGCACCGGCGAAGGAGAGGGAGTAGGCGCCGCGCGTGACGACGTCGTCTTCCGGCAAAAGTCCCGAGGTGATTTCCACGAAGCGGTCGTTCATTTCCCCGATCTGCACCGGCGTTTTGATGAAGGCGTGGGGGAGATCGAAGTGGCGGACGTAAACGAAGCGATTCGTCGCATCGCCTTGCAGGGCTTTACGCGGCACGCTGAGGACGTTGGCGCGTTTGCTGATGACGATGGAAAACTCGGCGCGCATGTTGTTCCGCAGGCGTTGGCCGGGATTTTTCACGCGGAAGACCGCATCGAGGGTGCCGCTTTCGCGGTCGGCGGCGGTGCCGAAACGGATCAGTTCGCCTTCCAAGGTTTGTTCGCCGAGAGCGGAAACCTGGATGTCCGCGCGGGTGCCGGGTTTCAGCAACGCGGCCTGATGTTCCGGCACGCGGGCGATGGCGAGCATTTCGTCGAGATTGGCGATGTCCAGCAGTTCCTTGTCCGGTTCCACCGGTTCGCCGAGGCGGATGTGGGATTCGATGACGAGGCCGCTGATCGGCGATTTGAGTTCGATGACAGGCGGAGGATTTCCGGGTTGGCGGCTTTCCACGCGGACGAGCGTCTGGTCTTTTTCGACGGTGGCTCCTTCCTGGACTTCAAGGCCGACGACACGCCCGGAAATCCGGCTGCTGAGGACGGCGTGCTGCTCGGGGATTTCCTCGATTCTGCCGAGAGCGAAGATGGTTTTTTCGAAGTCCGTTTCCGTGGCGGGGACGCTTTCGATGCGGAGATTTTTCTCGCCGAGTTCGTCGAGGACAATGGTGTTGCCGGGCGTAGCCGCGTGAAGCGTCGCGAGACCGAAAGCGGTGATGAAGAGTGTGAAAAGTTTCATGGGTGAAAATGTCAGGGGATAGCGAGGGCGGCTTCGTAGCGGACGCGGGCGAGGTGGAACTGGCGCAGCGCGTCGATGCGGGCGGCGGCGACTTGCAGGCGTTTTTCACGCGAGCGGAAGACGGTCTGGATTTCCGCCTGGCCGTTGCGGTAGCTGCTTTCGGCGAAGCTGGATTGCTCTTCGGCGAGGGGGATCAGGCTGGTGCGGAATTCCGTGACCAACTTCGCCCACTGTTGCATTTCCTGCCGCGCGGTTTCCGCATCGAGGCGGATGCTGCGGGCGAGGGCGGTGGCTTCCTTTTGTTTGCGGGTCTGGGTGGCTTGCGCCTCCTGGATCGCACCTTCGTTTTTGTTCCAGAACGGCAGCGGGATTTTCAACCGCACGCCGAGCACGGCTTCATTGTCGTAACCTTCCGGCGCGTCTTCGCTGCGCTCGGCTCCGGCAAAAACGGCGGCTTCGACGTCTTCGTAACGGCGGGATTGTTCGAGCGCGACGGCTTGTCCGGCGGCCTTCGCATCGAGGGTGGCGGCTTGTAAATCGGGGCGTCGGCCGGGATTGGTATCGGAGGAAGGAAGGCTGGGTTCGGCCAGCGTGCCGCTGATGTTGATCGACGTGTTCGGGCGCAGACCGAGCAGCGGTTTCAGGATGCCGATGGTGGTGGTCTCCTCGGCGTCGAGTTGGCTGAGTTCGGTGTTGAGCGTGGCGGCTTCGAGCTTTGCCAATCCGGCGTCGAGCGATGAGCCTTCGCCTTTTTTCGCGACGTCATCGAGGAAGGTGGCGAAGTCGCGGGAAACGTTGGCCTGTGATTTCAAAAGTTCGCGGCGCTGGCGGATGGCGAGCACGTTGACGACGGCTTCGCGGGCCTCGGCGATCAGCTTGCGCTCGACGTTGCGGACTTCCGCCTCGGCGGCCTGGACTTGGGTGGCGGAGACGGCTTTTTCCAAACGCAGCCGCTGGGTGAGCGGGAAGCGCCGGGCGATGCCGACTTCGACTTTTCCTTCTCGGAATCGCGGGTTGTGTTCGAAGGAAGTTTCGAGTTCGGGATTGGCGAGGCGGCCTGCCTGCTTGCGGCGTCCGACGGCTTCATCGATCTGCAGCCGGGCGGCGGCGAGATCGGGATTTTCGGCGCGGACGCGATCCGCCACATTGTTGAGCGTGACGATGATGGATGGCGCGGCCGTCAGGGGTGATGCTGCTAACAGGAATGCGAGCGCGCCCCGGAGTGGGGTGGATAACATGGAAATTCAGAGAAAATTTGGATCAGAACAAGATCCCATCGGGCCATGCGGGCGCGATGGAGCGTCAAAAGGCGACGCTCAAATCAACGGGGGTTTCTCCGAATTGAGAAACGGTCCTTCCGGAACGCGATCACTCTGCGGGCGGAAGCTGAGTTCGCGATAGCCGGTCAGAGGAAGGCTGAGTTCGTGGTTTTCTTCCGCGAAAAAGGAAGGAGCCGTGTGGCAGCATGCCTGATGATGGTGATGGCCTTCCGGGCACTGATCTTCGGGGTGGCCTTTGTGATCGCCGTGGGATTGGCAGCAGTCCGTGGCCGGGATGTTGTCCGTGCATTCCGCCGCACGCACGGAGCCACCGGTCAAAAGACCGAGAAGCATGAGTGCGAGAAGGAAAAAGCGCATGACGGGGTTAGGAGAGCAGATGCGGGAGAAAAAGCAAGGGTGGAAGAAGTGCCGGGTGATCAGTGATCAGTGATCGGTGGAAGACTGGGGTTACGACCTATACGACCTATACGACCTATACGACCTATACGACCTATACGACCTATACGACCTATACGACCTATACGACCTATACGACCTATACGACCTATACGACCTATACGACCTATACGACCTATACGACCTATACGACCTATACGACCTATACGACCTATACGACCTATACGACCTATATCGGCGTTAGACGAGTTGGGTATCGACGAGGAAACGGTAGGTGCCGTTTTGATCGAGGAGATTGTCGTGGGTGCCGCTTTCGATGATTTGGCCGTGGTTGAAGACGAGGATGTTGTCGGCGTGGCGGACGGTGGAGAGGCGGTGGGCGATGACGAGGCTGGTGCGGCCTTTCATGAGGCGCTCGAGCGCTTCGTTGACGAGGCGTTCGCTTTCGGAATCGAGGGCGGAGGTGGCTTCGTCGAGGAGCAGGATTTTCGGATCGGCCAGAATGGCGCGGGCGATGGCGATGCGCTGGCGCTGGCCGCCGGAAAGCTTGGTGCCGCGCGGGCCGACGAGGGTTTCGAAGCCATCGGGCAAGGCGGTGATGAAGTCGTAGGCGTTTGCTTCGCGGGCGGCTTGCTCGATTTCTTCGAGCGTCGCGCCGGGGCGGCCGTATTCGATGTTTTCACGGATGCTGCCACCGAAGAGCAGGACTTCCTGCGGGACGATGGCGATTTGTGAACGCAGCGCGGAAAGAGCGATTTCCCGAGCCGGGCGGCCATCGAAGTGGATGGTGCCGTTTTCCGGTTCGTTGAAACCGAGGATGAGGGAAAACACGGTGGATTTCCCGGCGCCGGACGGGCCGACGAGGGCGACGCGCTGGCCGGGGGTGACGAGGAATTCGACGTTTTTCAGCACCTGCACGTCCGGGCGGGACGGGTAGCGGAAGGCGACGTTTTGAAAGGAAAGCCAGCCGCCAAGGGCGATGGAGGCGTCGCCGGTGGTACGCTCGGGCGTGAGGTCCAGCAGTTCGCGGAGGCGCTCGGTGGCTCCGGTGGTTTGCTGGAATTGGGAAATGATTTCCGGGAAGGAGCCGAGCGAAGCGCCGACGAAGATGGAGAAGAGGATGAACGAGGCGAAGTTCGTCCAGGTGATTTGCTGGGTGGCGAGCATCCGCGCGCCGTACCAGATGACGAAGGAAATGGTGCCGAAAAGGGCGAAGATGATGAAGGAAAGGAAGGCGGCGCGGTTTTTCGCACCCTTCGCGGTGACGCCGAAAAAGCGGTCGAGCGCGCGGGTGTAGCGGGCGTTTTCGTGAGGCTCGTTGGTGAAGGCTTTCACATCGGCGATGCCTTGCACGGTTTCCTCGATGACCATGCCGGCTTCCGCGAGGGAATCCTGGGCGGACTTGGAATAACCGCGGACTTTCCGGCCGAAGAAGGCGATGGCGAGCACCACCACCGGCACGCTGCCGAGCATGATGAGCGAGAGTTTCCACGAGGAAATGAAGATGAACGCGAGGCCGCCGATGAGGATGACGGTTTGGCGGACGGCCTGCGGAACGGTGTTTAAAAGCGTGTCCCGGACGACGCTGAGATCCGAGGAAACGCGGTTGCTGAGTGCTCCGGCGCGCTGTTCCTGGAAATACGGCATCGGCAGGCGGACGAGGTGGTCGAAGAGATCGCGGCGCAGGCGGTTGAGCGCGGATTCGCCGGAACGGATGAATCCTTGGACGCGGAAAAACGCGACGACGGCTTGCAGGCTGAGCACGGCGAGAAGTTTCAGAACGACGCTGTTCGAGTGGGCGAGGATGACTTGCGGGTCGATCTCGTGGTGCAGCATGTCGGAGGGATTTCCGACGAGTTCTTTCAGGAAATACGGAAATGCCAGCGAGAGGGTGGCGGTGAAGAAGAGGGCGGCGAGCGAGGGGAAAAAGACGGCTTTTTCCCGCATCAGATATCCGAGAATCCACTGGATGGACGAAAGGGATTTCCGGGAGCGCGGCGCTGGCATGCGCGGATGGGAGACGATGGCGGGGGCGGCGTCAATGTCTGGAATTGACGCATGCGGTGCCAAGGGCATGGTTTTCGGGAAATGATAGCGAGACTGCGCGGAAAAGTGATCGAGGCCTACCCGAACCGGCTGGTGGTGGATGTGCACGGAGTGGGCTACGAGGTGTTCGTGCCGCTTTCGACTTTTGACCGGCTGCACGCGCATGAAGGGCTGGATGTGGACCTGCGGACGCACCTGCATATCCGGGAGCAGGCGCACACGCTTTACGGCTTCGCGACGGAGGAAGAGCGCGATGTTTTCCTGATGCTGATCGAGCGGGTGAGCGGGATCGGCCCGGCGATCGCGATGGCGGTTCTAAGCGGTCTGGAGGTGGCGCAATTCAAGTCCGCCGTGGTGGCGGGTGATAGCGTGATCCTCTCCAAGGTGAAGGGACTCGGGAAGAAGACGGCGGAGCGCATCATTCTGGAGCTGAAGGATAAAGTCGGAGTCACCGATACGTGGCAGGATGCGGCGGCGGGTCAGGTTTCCGCGCCAGCGGCGGATGCGGAGTTGGCGTTGATCGCGCTGGGTTACAAGCAGGTGGACGCGCGGAAAGCGGTGCGCAAGGTGCTGGATGCGGATCCTGCGGCGGCGGTGGAGGCGCTGGTAAGAGGCGCGCTGCGGGTGTTGCAGGGATGAAATGGCGCGCCGGTGTCCTCACCGGCTCTTTCCCCGCAAATCCAATCCGGTGGTGACACCGGCGCTCCGTGCGACCTTTTCCAGCAACGCGGCATCCGCTTCGAGAGCATCGGCGACGGCGCGGATGACGTTGAGAGTCGGGCGGGAAACGTGGTGTTCCATGCCCTCGACGTCGCGGTAGATGGTTTCCTCGTCGATATTGAAGAGGCGGAGGAAACGGGTGAGGGTTTCGTGGCGCTCGATGATGGCGCGGGCGATGCGGTGGCCTTCGTCGGTGAGAACGGTGCCGCGATATTTTTCGTGTTTTACCAAGCCCTCGCCATCGAGGCGCTGGAGCATGTTGGTGACGCTGGCTTGGGAAATGCCGAGGTTCCGCGAAATATCCACCGCGCGGGCGTACCCTTTCTCTTCGATGAGATGAAGGATCTGCTCGAGATAATCGTCCATGGCGACGGAGCCGCTGGTGCGTCGGGTGGAGGCGGTCATGTGAGGGAGGGAAGTTATCCGTTATCGGTTAAAAGGGAAGAGACAGATGATGGGATGGAGTTTTTAGTTTTCTGTCTTATAAAGATCCGCGTTTGAAGCTTGGAACTCGGCTTTGAGGTGGACGACGAGAGTCGAGAGATCAACCAATTGGCCTTTGCGAAAGGTCCATTCGCCGTCTTTGCCATCGTGTAAAACACTGATGACAAGATGAACTGCATCGTCGGTGATTTTCAGGGTTTGTGTTTTTGGCTCGAAATAAAAAGAGCGCAGTGTGCTGGTTTCGGACCCGGATTCGACGAGTTTCGGATCGAGGTAAAAAACGTCACCGCTGGCTTGATCCGTGATGCGAAGATCCGGGTAGCCGGAACGTTGGTGCTCACCCGCACGATTTGGAGGGATTTCACAATTCAAGCCGGGAGTCGCGGAGAGGCGCAGGTGAAGGCCATCTTCGAAAAAGCGCGATCCTTCATTGATGCGGCGTAGCTTGCGGATGGGAGAGCTGGGCTGATTGAGGTCTGTGATGGTTGCTGCAAGTGCCGCGTCAATGGCGGCGATTACTCGTTTGTGGACGGTATTGGTTGGCTCCAAAGCGAGGACTTTTTTACCTGACGTGGCTTCGACGATTTGTCCGAAATAGAAACTTCTCTCGGTGACGTGATGGTCCAGCAATGTCTGGATAATGTCCGTTTCGGCTTCGGGCGGTGCGGTGGCCGATGGCTTGGGTGCCGGTTTGAGCAAAGCGGCGGCAAGGATGGCGGCGGCCGCCGCGAGTAGCAGGGTGAGCCGGGCGGGGAAGTTCATAAACGACGGGATTGATGCCACTGACGGGTATCGGGGTGGACGAGTAAATCGGTGGCCGAGGTTTTCAGATCGAGGGAATCGATGAGAAATTCGAGGAGGACGAGCGAGGCGACGGCGTCGAAAAGCGCATCGTGCCAGGATTTTTCCGGGACGAGTTCCCGCACACGGGGTGTGAGGGCGTGGGAATCGCAAAGCGCACCGAGCGAGTGGTCTTTGAGATCCGGCCAAGCGGCGCGGGCGAGGAGCAGGGTATCGATCCACGGGCCGAAACCGTGGCCGGGAAAGGCGCGGAGGAAGCGCTTTTCAGTGCCTTTGCCGTGGGCAACGACGATGGCTCCGGCGAGGCGTTTTTTTACCTCGGGCCAGAGCATGAGCAGCGGCGGGGCATCGGCGAGATGGGCGGTGGTGATGCCGTGGACTTTTTGCGCGGACCACTGGATGGGCTGGTTCGTTTGCAGGTAGGAAACGAAGGGGCCGTAGTGGTTTTCAGTGGCGGACCAGCTGGCGATGCCGATTTGCACGGGTTGGTCGGTCATGCCGGGCGCGGCTCCCGCCGATTCGAAATCGATGGCGGTGAAGCGGGCGTGCTGGATCAGTTGCATGGGCGAGGGGAGTTAAAAGTTATCAGTTAAAGGTTAAAAGGAAGAAGAAAAGCCGGGGTGGTTCGCGGTGCTCCCGGATTGACGGCGTGGACGGTAAGGAAGATGGTTGGTCGCGATGAGTGATGTGATTTTGGGGATCGATCTGGGGACGACGAATTCCGCGGTGGGGGTGGTGGATTCCGGGTTTCCGATTTTGCTGGCGAATGAGGAGGGCAGGCGCATCACGCCGAGTGCGGTGTATTTTGCGGCGGATGGATTGGTGGAAATCGGCGCGAAGGCGCTGCGACGTCGGGCGCTGGAGCCGGAGCGGGTGGTGACGAGCGTGAAGCGGTTGGTGGGGCGGCGGATTTCGGAAGTGGAGCCGGATTTTCCGGTGAAAATCACGGCGGCGGCGGATGGTTCGCCACGGGTGCTGGGGAAATCGCCGGAGGAAGTCAGCGCGGAGATTTTGAAGGAAATGAAGCGGATCGCGGAATGGCGGTTGGGCGTGGAGGTGAAGAAGGCGGTGATCACGGTGCCGGCGTATTTCCATGACGCGCAGCGGGCGGCGACGAAACGTGCGGGAGAGCTGGCGGGGCTGGATGTGGTGCGGATTTTGAACGAACCGACGGCGGCGGCGCTGGCATACGGGTTGGACAAGCTGGAGGAAAAATCGCGGGTGGCGGTTTACGATTTGGGCGGCGGGACGTTCGATCTTTCGATTCTGGAAATGCAGGATGGTGTTTTCCAGGTGTTGGCGACGCATGGCGACACGCGGCTGGGCGGCGATGACATCGACGCGCTGATTCTGGAAAAATGCGGATTGGCGGCGCATGACGCGCGGTTTTTGGCGGAAGCGGAGCGGGTGAAGATCGCGCTTTCCGAGATGGAGGAGACGGTTTTTCGGCTGCCGTTTTACGATGGTGTGCAGAGCATCGAGCGGACGATCACGCGGGCGGATTTCGATCAAATGATCTCGCCGTTGATCCAGCGGACCTTGCGGCATTGTCGGCAGGCGCTGGCGGATGCGGCGTTGAAACCGGAGGATTTGGATGCGGTGGTGCTCGTCGGCGGCAGCACTCGGATTCCGGCGGTGCGTGATGCGGTGGCGGCGTTGTTCGCGCGTGAGCCCGATGTTTCCCAGCATCCGGATGAAGCGATCGCGCTGGGGGCGACGATCCAAGGCGGCGTGTTGAGCGGCGCGTTGCGGCAGATGGTTTTACTGGATGTGACGCCGCTGAGCCTCGGGATCGAGACGTTCGGCGGATTGATGAATGTGTTGATTCCGCGCAATACGACGATTCCATGCAAGGCGGGCGAGATGTTTACCAATGCGGCGGACGGTCAGACCTCGATGCGGGTGCGGGTGCTGCAAGGCGAACGCGAAATGGCGAGGGATAATTGGGAGCTTGGAAATTTCGAGGTCGCTTTCGCTCCGGCGCCGAAAGGTCAGACGCGGGTGGGCGTGCAGTTCAAGATCGATGAAAACGGAATTCTGGAAGCACTCGCGCGCGATGTGGCGACGGGGAAAGACACGATTGTGCGGATCGAAAGCGCGGCGGTGAATGTGGACGACGCGGCGGTGGAAGCGATGGTCAGCGAGTCCGTCGAGTTTGCGTTCGACGACATGGCGGAGCGGGTTTTCACCGAAGCGAAATTGAAAGCCGAGGAACTGCTGCCGGCGGTGGAGCAGGTGATGTCGCTCGGGCTGGCATTGCCGGAAGAAACGGCGGAAATCGAAGCGGCGGCATCGGCGGTGAAACAAGCGCTCGCCAATGGAACGGCGAATCCGTTAAAAGCCGCCGTGCAACACCTCGATGCGGCGACGGAAGCGCTGGCCGCGAGATTGGTGGAAAAGGCGATGGAAGAAGCGCTGGATCGGAAACTTGGAATTGGGTGAACGACGATGGAATACGAACGGAAAATCTGGTTTCACTGCGGGAAATGCGGCGCGTTGTTCCTTTCCCGTCCCGGAATGTGGATGGGGCGGCGTTGTCCGGATTGCCACAAGCCGCCGGGTGAAAGCGATGAGCCGGATACTCCCGTGCGGTCGCCGGTCAGGGTGCGGAAAACTTCCCGCCGGAAATCCAAAGCTTCAAAAGTCCTGATGGCTGTTTTGGGCGGATGGACGCTGCTGCTGATTCTGGTAGTGGTTTATTTCTGGCCGACATTGTCGGGCCCGAAGCCATCGCCGGAATCGGCGGATCTTGACCGGGAAGCGCGGGCGGTGCTGAAGGATCAGGATATATTGCGGGAGGTTTTGCCGTCGCTCCAGAGAACGTTGATGGCTTTCCTGAGCAGCCCGACTCCGGAAGGCAAGGCGCAGTTTGTGGACCAGCCGGGAGCGGTCATCGGGAAAATGGTGCGCTTTTATGAATCGAACCCCGGCCTCGCCATGGACGTGCCGGGTTTGCAATACCAGCAGGCAGGGGTATTGCATGTGGCCGGGCATGAATTGATCGAAACGCGGTGGTTGGCCGGGGATCAGCGAATGATCCAAGCCGTGTTCCGGAAATCTGATGGTGAATACCGGTTGGATTGGTTGGATTTCGTGCGGTATTCGGATGCTCCCGCCACTTTGTTTTTTGCGGGAGACGGAGAAGATCATGGAGAGTTCCGCCTGCTGGCACGCGAGCGGAAAATTTCAAACGACGAGACATCCGGCTCCATCAGTGTGGTGTTCTATGAACCCGATGCCGCGGATCCGCGGTCGGTAGGCAGGCCGTCTGTGTCACTGAGTGTCGATAGAAACAGCCCGGAGGGACGGCTTTTGGAAAAAGCCTTCCGCAACGAGCGGGAGGGAAAAGCGGTTTTCGGTTCGCCATTGCCGAAACTCGAACCGGAAGGATTGATCCGGGTGAGAGTGAAGCTCAGCCGCTCCGAGATCGGTGGAGAGAAGAAATTCTCGATCGATGAAGTGTCCTCCGTTCATTGGTTGAATATTCCTGAAACCGGTGCCGAATCACAAAAAAGCCACCCGGAGTGATCCGGATGGCTGGGTATTGATTGTTCTGGAGAGAAAAATCAGAAGGTGAAACGAACGCCTGCTTCGACGAGCCAGTCGTCGCCAAGATCTTGAATGCCCAAATTTTTGCCCGCATCACCAAATGCGTCGGTATCATCGAGATAGATCCAACGAACGCCGCTGTAGACTTCGAAGTTGCTGCTGACATTGTAAATCAAGCCACCGAAAACCTGTCCTGCGAACACCGTGTCACTATCATCATCACGTCCGCCGAACCCACGGACTTCCGTATCGACAAAGGCAACACCGGCACCAGCGCCGAGATACGCGCTAAGATTTCCGGCCAAAGCCTTCTCGAATTTTACGTTCAGCGTGACGGGGATAATTTCATGTTCGACGTCGAAGTCCAATTGGCGGAAAAGATCGACGCTATAATCGGGTTTTGTATATCCGACCTCCAGGTAGAAGGCGACATCGGCTGTTGCCACTTTCCATGGGGTGTCCACTCCGACATGGGCGGAATAGAACGGTTCTTCATAATCGAATAGATAACCGCCTGTGCCGCCGACGAACCAACGCCAAATGCTTGGCTCAGAGGGTGGTGCGGGAGCGATTTCCTGTTTTGCTGAAGTTCCGGCGAAGGCAGGCAAAGCAAACGCGAGAGATAAGAGTAGGGTTATACGTTTCATGGCGTTGACTGCATAACAATTTGCTTTGTTTTGTGTCAAGATGTCAGAAGTGTTTTGTTGTTGTGTTTGTTTGTGTTGTTTTAACTCTTAATTTAAAACGCATGATTTAACGGGCGGTGGCTTAGGTTGATATAATAACTGCAGGGTGTTATTTTTTTGGTTTTATATAAAAAAGCCTTCCGAAGTTGGAAGGCTTGGGAGTGTTGTAGCGCGCAAAAACGTTTTGTAAAAAAGTGGAAGAGGTTTTGTTAATTTCCCTCTTCCACTCGATTTTCGAGCCGATCACGCCAGCTCCACCGTCTGGATTTCGGCGAGCCAGTAGATGGTGGTGCTGGCGGCTCCGGCGGCCATGATCTGGAGCGAGCCGTTGATGGTGTCCGCCGCGATACTGATTGCCCACGCGGCGGCTTCGCTGTCCGCCGCGACGTCCGTGATGACCGGCGTGCCGACAAGCGCCGTGGTCGAGGCGCTCGCTCCGCGCTTAATGACGCCGGTGATGTCCCATGCCCTCACGTAGCCGGTCGAGCTGCGGGCGAGGACTTGGCCCCGGAACTTGTAGGCCATGGAGTTCGGCAGCGCGATGCGCCCGGCGGTGGCCGGAGCCGCTCCGGTCGCGGTCAATTCCGTCGCCGTCGCGTCCGTGGTTGAGATGCCGACCAGATAGGTGACGGTTTGGGCAGCGCCGAGCGTAACCCGCCAGCCGTTGGAGTGCGCATGGGCCCCTTGCCGCCTGAGCCGCCGCTGTTCGGTAGAGCTGCAAGTCCACCGCGTAGTTCCCGCGCTTGTTCCCTCCTGTCGTCGCCCCGTCCGGGACTGCAAGCAGGAAACCGCCAGTCCCTTTCGGCACCAGCGCAAGATCCACATTCGTCGCCGCATTCGTCGCCGCGAGGGAAACCACCGGAATCGAGGTATTCGGCGACGATGAATTGACGCTTTCGGAAAAATTCGTGAGCGATCCGCCGCCGCTCGCCGCATCGATCCACCCGGTGTCGTAATCCGTGCCGCTGATTTTCGCGAGCACCTGCCCCGCCGTGCCGCCAGCCGGGACGCCGACGCCATCCTCTCCCTTTTCGCCGGTGTCGCCTTGGTCTCCCTTGTCGCCCTTTTCTCCCGCTGCTCCCGGCGCTCCGTCGATGCCATTCGTTCCGTCGATGCCATCAGCGCCCGCTGGACCTTGCGGCCCGACGATGGCCCCGGCGTCGATCCATTCTGATCCGCCCCACACCCACACGTGGCTTTCCACGATGTAGGCGTCTCCAACGTTGTCGCCTTCCAGCGGTAAATCTTCCTCGTCTTCCAAGGTGCCGAGGACGCGGAAAAGAGCGATGATTTCCCCGCTTCCCGCGTTAGCCTCGCTGATCGTGATCGTGTCATTGTTCACCTCGTTGGTGGACAGCATGGTGCCGATAGGGCTTTGGTTTCCGGGCGTGATCCATAAGCGGTCAGGAGACCAATCGAATCCCGTGATGAAGCCGTCCGCGTCCCAAACCAGCCAAACATAATCACCATCGATCTTCGGCACTTTCAGATAAAGCTTCCCGATTCCATTCGCCGGACCGTCGCCGTCCATGTGCGTCCAGGTCACATCGGCCTCATAGAGCACGTAATCAGTGAGCACGTCAGGCTGTTCGGCGAGCAACGCGGCGGAAGGTTCGTCGGTGTGCGAAAACACCACATCGCGCTCTTCCCATGAATCGAAAGAGATGCCGCCTGCGGATGTCATGACGACGCGAAGAGAATCGAAAGCCCACGGAGCAGGCGGAATGAACGCCCATGCCGCATCGCCGTCGTCGTCGCTGAGTTTTTTCAGGAACTGGCCAGCCTCGCCGCCTGATGGAAGGCTCACACCAGCGGCGGACGGATCAGCCCACTCCGCGTCCCCGTCGTCAGAGGAGACTTTCGTCAGTACCTGCCCCGCCGTGCCGCCGGTGGGAAGGCTTGCGCCGCCATCCTTCGTCGATCCCGGCTCGATGGCAATCGGCGCGCCGGTTTCGTCGAAAGCGAGTGCTTTTCCAGCGCGGTCCGCTTTAGCGGGCAGGATGGATGATGGCGGGGAAACTTCAGCGTCGGGGAAACGAAGGGCGCGGGCTTTTGAAGCGGCACGGAGCGCTTCGCGGATTGGGCCGACGGTGGCCTCGTCGGCCCCATTGAGTTCGATGGACATGATATTTCTAGGAGTTTGTGAAGAGAACCGGGTAGGAATTGCAGGTGAGGAAAAGCCCGTTGAAGGTGAGGACATCACCCACCGGCTCGGGCAGGACGATGGGCGGATCGTCGAAAACCGGATTATCGTTTCCGTCATCACCGCCGCTGATCCAGTAGATGTTATCGGCCCCTCCTTGGCGGAAGCGGTTCACCAGATCCCGGTAGGCTTGGCGCGGCGGCGGACCGAGAACGTAGGAAACTTGCCCAGTGGCGGGTGTGACCGAGTAGCCGGAGATCAGGCCATACATGCTAGACGTTTCCGGCAGCCAGCCGGTGACGTTGAGCGTGCAGCCCACCGCGTTGCCGTCCGGAATGTCGTCCACCGCGAGATCCGCTTGGCCCTCCCACGGCAGCCAGCTTTGCGTGGCCAAGAGGTTTTCCGCGAGGCCTTCCGGAGGATTGAGCCAGCCCCAATCTTCTTGACGGATCAGCGTGGTATCCGTTGCCCAAAGCGTCTGGACCAAAGGCACCACGGCGGACACGGAAGCTTCCCAGACCGTTTTCCAGCCAGCCGATCCATCGCCGAGGTTGTAGGCGAAAGCGTATTTCTGCGCGCCGAGGATCTGCGCCCATTTCGGATCAGACGGCAGATTGTCCGCGTCCAGCGCGGCGGTATAGGACATCGTGTGGACGCCGCACACCGTCGCCGTCATGACTCTAAAGAAATGGTGCCTTGGCGCACTTTGCTGAATCTTGTATAAGCACTCGCTTCGCTTGGAATATCCACAATAGGCTGGATCGAATTAGGGCCATACAACGTTTCGCGCAACGGCTGGCACACGCCCACCACTGCCGCTTCGTACTCTTCCTGCGGTGTCCGAGATACATAATCGGTGCCTGCTATCGTTAAATTCCTCTTGCCACGGTATACGATCGAAACGGAATCCACCACACTCCCCCCGACTAAAAGGTCGAATTTGATCTGTTGCGTGGATGAATCGACCAGTCCTGAGCTGCCGTACATAACAGAATGACGCCCTTCTTCATCACCCAAGTCCAGGCCGGTGGCGGGACTTACGACGCTTTCACCTGTCCCGAGGGTACTCCCATTCGATCCGTAAAAAACACACCTCACCATATAATCCACCCCCTCAACTCCATCTACCCCCTCCACATTGATTTCATAAGGAATCATTTCCCTGTACAAATTCCCCACGCCCCATGCTTTCTCATAGACTGAATGGCTCCCGAAATCAAAGTAACCATCGCCCGCCGGGTAGTCCGGCAAATCGATCTTGCACGAGCAATGATTGCTGGAAACGCTCGTCTCCTCAACGGAATAAAATCCATCGGGGATGTATCTAGCCCCTGTTAATTCAATATCGGCTCCAGAGACGATTGCTGCCGATTCGGACGAGTCAACTTCAGCGGTGGCAATGAAATAGGTCCCCCAATAACCAAGGAATTTTCTACCCGTGTAGATAATAGGAAACCCCTCATCCTCCTGCGAAGGCGAGGATGATCCTCCCGAGGAATGATAGATATCCCCCGGCTTCCACTTCCGCCCCACCGGCGTTTGGGGGAACACCACGGCGCGGAAGTCCTGTGCCAGCGGTGCGGGATCGTTGAAAGTTCCGAAGCGGTAAGTGATGCTCATAAGCGGTAAGTGATGCTCATTGCGGCGAAATGCGGAAAACGTAGGAATGCACCGACTCGATGAATCCATCTGCGGTGGACGGCTGGTGTGAGGAGGAGAAAAGAACGGCGGTGTAGAGGCGGACGGCTCCTCCACGCGGCTCGATGGAAAGCGTGGCTTTTTCCTGCCACGGCGCGGAGGAAACCGCCGATACCGGTGACGAGGTTGATCACCTCTGCCACTTGGCCGAGCGCGGCGTCGATGTCCTCAAGCGCCACATCCACCTTCAATTGTTGAAGGATGAAGCTGATGAGCATCGCCAGCGCGCCCCATATCGTGCGGCTCTCAATAACGGATTTGGTTCCCATACCCGTCAGTCATGCATTCATTTTTCAGGATTGATCCAGCGGCACGGCATCTACGGCAAAGAACAAAAAAAGCCGGAGCTTGCGCCCCGGCTTTGGTTTGGTGGTTTTTCCTAACGTTTCGGCATGCCGGTGAATCCACAGGCCTCGCGAACCCGCTGCATGGGGAAAGCTGGCCCCGGATCGGACTTGCGTGCGGGGGCGATGTCGTCATGCCCCACAAGGTCATCCAGATGGTAGCGCTTGGTGATCGCCTGGAACACTTGGATGCCCGCGAGGATCTGCGCTTCCGGGAAAGCTTCCCAGTCACAAACCGGCCCGCCGTTTTTATGACGCGCCTTGATGAGCGGAAGCTTGCTCCACCGTTTGGCGAGAGCCGGATCGTCACCCGCATTGGCGAACTCGATGCCGATGGAGCAACGGTTCAGGAAATCATAGCGTCGGCGCGTGTTCGGATCCACCCACGTGGAAGCTCCGGCATGGTCCGCCTGTTGATTGAAAGCGCGGACTTGGTAGATGGTGCCGTCTCGGTCGATCACCACATGCGCCTCAGCCCCTTTGGCGGCAGGCGTCCGCCAGAAATCAATGGAAGACATGGCAGTTGCACCGGAAGTGAAATGAGCAACGCCGAAGCGCCGGACAGCCATTTCAGGACCAGCCGGATACTTCACGCGCTTTACGCCTTCCAACCAATGATCGGAGGTAATGTTCATGCTTCGGAAAGAGCGGCATTCACCCGCCGCAAGGGAGAGAGTTTGTTGGTGCGATTTCCCCGCTTCCGTTGGCGCTTTTGATCGCTCAAATCATAGACGCGGTTGGCGCGGGCGATGATTGCCCACAGCAAAAGCACAACGAGTATGATGTGCCCCATGGTGATGCCGAACCAAAAGAGAAATGCTTGATAGATCGTCGCCATTGGAAACAGGGGGAAAAGAAACAGGGGAGGCGTCAGCCATATGCCTCATCGGCACTCGCCAGATACTCATGGCGGCTCGACCTCCCCTGTGAAATCGGGTTACTTGGTCGGTTGAACGGTGACGGCAGGTGCCTTCACCGTGTCGATAAGATCGCGGGCGGCATGGATTTGCTCCGGCGAGGCTTGGAAGGAAGTCGTCTTGGTGCCATCAGGCGCGACAGTTTGCACGCACGAAGCGGCCAGAAGTGGCAGCGCGGCAGCTGCCAAATAGAGAGAACAAACGCAAATTTTCATAGGCAGTTAGAAATGAGGTTTCAAAGAAGCCTCATGCCTACCCGCCTTAGCGGACCCGCCGCAACTTGCGCGGCATCTACGGCCTAGTTTACGGCGCTTTGGATTTCCAAAGCTGGCTCCAGCGTCCCCACACCGGGTAAATCCACGCGAATTCCTTCCGGCTATGCGTGGAAGGATCATAGCTCGTGTTCAGTGGCACGAGACGCACTTGGTCTCCCATGAACTCCAGTCGCCGAAATACCACCCCATCATCGGCGAACCGGCACACGGCGAAGCATCCGCTGTAAGGCTCTTCACTGGGCATCAGCACCAGCATTTCCCCTTCACAAAAACGGGGTGACATCGAGTCCCCCTCCAGCGCTACGCCGAAGGCTTTCGGATCTCGGCAATCGGTGGGAATGGTCTCTTGGTGAGCTAAAGAGATTTCCTCGTAAACGGTCGCGGAGCCTGCGTGCGCCCAACCCAGCACTGGGATTCGGCGTGTCAATATTCCGTTGTGCATAATCAGATCGAAATTTTCCTCCGCCTCATCAATCGACCGGGAAGATGCTAATGCGATCTTTTTGGCAGCGCTGATTTTCTCCACGAACTGCTTCGAGCTGTGCCCCTCCTCTTTTCCTATGAGTAGCCAGTCAGTCGTTACACCTAAAGCATTTGCGAGCTTTATGACTTCTTCTGCTTTGGGTGACGAAAGCTTCCTCAAATAGCGGCTGATCGCGCCTTGGCTCACCTCGGATAATTCCCCGAGCTGAGCTTGCGTGAGGCCGCGTTCTTCCATGGCTTTCGCAAGAAAAATACTGAACTGCATAATTTAAACTTGCTGGATATTCAGATCGGAGTATTCCTTTCGACATGAGCTTGGCACGCCACAAACCCGTTGAACAGCGGAAACCCCGCGTTCAGCGCAATACCCCAAACGCCCTTTCCTCGAAGGGCTGGACCCTGTCCAAGGCTGCTTCCTACCTCGGCTGCGATCACGGCCACCTTCGGCGCGTGCTCACGGGCGAACGTCACAGCAAGCGACTCTCCGCCCGCATCGCGGATCTTCCGGACCTCACCCAGTAAAGGTCAACCGCTCCTTTTCACCTCTTTATGATTGCCACTTCCATCCCTGAAGTTCTCCCACCCGTGTCATCGATTCCGGATGCATCCGCCATGCTCGATGGCACCGATTGCACCACGCTTTCACCCATGCAGCTCGCCGCGCTGAGCGCCAGCCGTGAAGCGGTGGAAAACGGGTGGCAGGACGCGCGCCGCCTCGCCGATCTCGCCAAAAACTTTTCCCGCGCATCGACTGCCGCGAAAGCACTCTGCGGCCTCAAGCTCCGCGCGCTCCGCGAACACTACTTCGGCAAGAGAAACCCCAATGGCGGGCGTCCGAAGAAAACCCCAAATCGTTTGGGGTTTTCTCCAGACGAGGAAACTCCCCACGATTTGGGGTTTTCCACCTGGGCGGAACTACTCGCTGATAAATGCCGCATCACGGATCAAACCGCCTCGAACTGGATGCGCATGGCGGATGCCGTTGAGGAACTCGCCGAGCGGGAAAGCCTGAATCTCCGGGACATCATTACGAAACTCCCATGGGACTGGACGCTTATGGAGTCCATCACGCTGGAAACCGCCGTCCACAAGATCACCGAAGGTCGCTCGCAAAAAGAGCTTCTCGCCCTTCAGTCGGACTTCATGGCGGATCTCGGCGTCCAGCCGAAGGACCGCACCGCCGGAAATAATCCGGAGGGGAAAAACGGCGGGAAAAAGAAACCCGCTTCCACGCCGCAGCAGCTTGCGCAGGAAAAACAGGAAGCCGCGCGCCTCCTGCTCTTCGGCAGCCCTCAGCCCGGCAAGACGGACAAAGGTTCCGTCGCCTACGCGATTCTTCATTTCAACCTGAATGAAGGCGCGGATCTGGAAGCCCTGCCGAAAGCCGAGCTGAAGGAATTCTATCAATACACTCTCCAGCCGTTTGCCGCCCTCATCCGCAAGCTCGCGGATCTCTGAACCTCTCACCCTTACAAAACAATGCCATCCTACCTACACATCACCGAAGTCGGTTATTCGCGCGAAGAAGGCTTCGCCACTCCTTCTTCCATCAATCTCGCGGATTTCCGCGAACGCTGCGCCAGCGGTTTGGAGCTTGCCCGCCAGCGCCGTGCTTGCCGCATCCAGCGGGCAAACGCCGCCTCCTCAAATACCTTCTCCCTCTTGTCCCGCCACATACCTGCTATGTGGAAGTTTTCGGCGGCGGAGGTGCCTTGCTTTTCGCCAAAAAGCCATCCTCCGTTGAAGTTTACAACGATCTCAATGGCGAATTGGTCAATCTGATGCGCCAAGCCAAGTGGCACGGCGAGGAACTGCGCCGGGAAATCAATCTCGTGCCGAATAGCCGGGAGCTTTTCCGCGCCTACCTCGCGAATCCGGGCATGACGGAAATCCAGCGTGCCGCCCGCTTCCTCCTGATCAATCGTTGGTCCTTTGGTGGCCAGATGAATTCTTATGGCGTGGCAAAGACCAGCGGAGGCGGCGGAGGGAACATCCGGCTTTCCCGCGTGATGCGGAATGTCGAGGCCGTAACCATGCGGCTCGATGGAGTGAACATCGAAAATCTCGATTGGAGCCAGTTGGTTCCCCGCTATGACGCGCCGGGCACGTTTTTCTTTTTCGATCCACCTTACGTCCGGTGTTCGGATACCACTTACCGGGCATGGACGCCGGAGCAGATGCAGCGTTTCCGGGAAACCTTGGATTCACTGAAAGGCAACTGGCTCGCCACCGTGGACGACAGCCCGGAATGCCGCGAAATCTTCACCGGATTCAAAATCACCGAAGTTTCCCGCGCCAATGGCATCGAACGGCGTCCCGGTCGCAGTAAAAACCCGATTTTCCGGGAACTGATCCTCCGCCCTCAAAATTAACAAAACCTCTTCCACTTCGCGTGTTTCGGGCCGTTTCATTACCAAAACCTTTTCCAGCCCCTCGAACTGCCCGGAACACCCTCAAATCCCCATCCGTTAAGGCTTTTTCAGCCCTTTTCCGGGGAATTCACATATTACCAAGACCTTGTTCCTTGGTTCAGTGTTTAGGAAAATGGAGCGGCGAGCGCGACTGAAATGCGAACCAGTTTCGGAATTGAATGCGTTTTGGGAGTGCCATTGTCCCAGTATAACCGTCCTCCCTTCATGGTTTCACCCTTCCGGCTGACTTGGAATTCAGAAGGGAACGGAAATGAATCAGTAGCCTCCACCGAGGAAGGATTTTCAGGTCTGCGCCATCCGATTTGCAAGGTGCTCGAATGGCAGGAACGCTTGAATGGCGACAAAGGGTTGACGAAGGTGCAAATCAGCGAAGACGAGGGAGTTAGCAAGGCCCGTATCACGCAAATGTTCAACTTGCTCAGGCTGCCCGAGGAAGTACAGCAATACCTGGCTTCACTGACTTCGCCCGCCTTGATCAAGTCCTTTACCATCCGGCGGCTGATGTCCGTTGCCAAGCTCCCTCCGGCACGGCGGGCCGAAGCCTTCGAGGGGATGAAGGCCGGAGCGGAAAGACGCGCCGGTTGAAACCGGCACGATCTTGTTGCTCGAATGTTCTTGCGGGCTGGCATTACATGCTGGCCCGCGAGTCATCTCGGGCTGGTTTGGATTGTTTCAACCGTTCCAGAAGGGTGCGGGTTTGGCCCGTGAAGGTGTAGCGGGTGGCTTTTGCCGCCCCGCGTTTTTCAAGCCATCCGCCTTGTTCCAAGCCCAACAACCGCCGGTAAGCGGTCGTGCGGGATACGCCCCAAAATTCCGTCGCATCGCGTGGCGCGATTTCACCCAGCCGGGCATATCGTTGGAGAAGGCCCAAATCCTCCTCCGGTAATGAGGCCGTCCCCGGCTCATCCGTTTTTTGGAGAGTATTCTCTCCAGACTGAAAAGGAACGCCTCCGTCAGCTTCCCCGATAATGCCTTGTTGGCGAGCCAGTGAAATCATGACGGCTTTGTAGAGCAGAGCACCGATCCGTCGGCTTCGTTCCTCCCTGCTCAATGCTTCGTATTCGTGTGGAGCCATGAGTGCCATTCCGGGAGTTTCTCGCGAAGCTCGCTCATTCCCGTTCCCTTACGGGTGCAACATTAAGAGGTTTCCCATTACTCGCACTTGGGCAGAGGCCCCGTACTCCCTCAAACGAGGAACGCATCAAATTCTTTGAACCATCGGGTCGGAGCGTCCATTATCGGCAGCGGATGGAGTTCAAAGCACGCACCCTCAGAACAATCGCGGAACTAATCTGCGGAAACGCCGACAGCGGTTATTTCAAATATCGTTCGAGCAAGTATCTCACCGAGTTTTTTCGAGACTGTGAGACCGAGCACTTTCATGACGGCTCCAGCCGTATTCCTTGGACCGCCGACACTTTAGCCAAGATTTTGAGCGAGCCTCATCCCGGCTCCCGGACACCGCCCGATGCTTTCCTGCGTGTCGTGGACCGGCTAATGAGTCCCGATGAACCCTTCAACGAATCTTCCGAACGCACCCATGCGCTCGAAACCCTGAATGCCGAACTGCGTCGTGAAGGTTTTGAAGCCTTCTATGGAGAAGATGGGAAATGCCACCTTCGGAATCTCGGAAGCCTTACCCCGTTGATGCCGGGCAATCCGCACCGGCCATTCTCGCCGGTGGAAGCCAAGCGGCGCAACGATCTATCGCGCTTTTTCGATTCCTGTTCCGAGGACGAATTGATCGAAACCATTCTCCTGCCTCTCTTCCGACAACTCGGATTCCATCGGGTTTCAGCGGCAGGTCACAAGGACAAGGCATTGGAGTTTGGGAAAGATTTGTGGATGCGCTACGTCCTCCCCACCCAGCATGTGCTGTATTTTGGGATTCAGGTCAAAAAGGGAAAACTGGATGCCGCAGATGTAAGCAAAGGGTCGAATGCGAACGTCGCCGAAATCCACAACCAAGCCCTGATGATGCTCGGGCACGAAATTTTCGATCCAGAAACCAGCCGTCGCGTGCTTGTGGATCACGCGTTTATCGTGGCAGGAGGCGAAATCACAAAGGCCGCACGTAGTTGGATCGGCCAAAAGCTGGATACTTCCAAGCGCAGCCAAATCATGTTCATGGACCGCGAAGACATCTTGAATCTGTTCGTAGTCACTAACCTGCGGCTTCCAGCGGGAGCACTTCCCCCGGTATCCGAGGAACTCGACGATATCCCATTTTAGGTGCTGGTTTGTCCCCGGCATCTCGACACTTATTTCAATCCGGCTTGGTTTCTTCTTCGTTTGTACGGACTACAATTTCCGTCACCACAGTAGAACCTTCCGGTGTCAGAGTCGCATGGCGGGAGGGAAGCACGCGGACCCATGCCAATGACAGATCGTCCAAGGCTTTCTCCAGCGGCTCAAGCCGCTTGCCCCGGATTTCAACCGTGTCGGAGGAGAAGTTCAGGGTGAGCAGTTCTTTCCCGTCGTCGGTGTTCTCCAGATGGCCGAGAACGAAGTGGGAATAGGGGAATACGAATCTCCCTTTGTCCTCCGTGATGACCCGGATGGTTTGGGTTCCTTCTTCGCGGTGCCAGCATTTGCCGGGGAGGGAGCCGGAGCGTTCCGACGGGGCGTTTGAGTCTGAGGATCTGATCATGGCTTGATGGATGGCGTGGTTTTGAGTTGTTGCTTGGCCCGCTCCCGGAAGGCTTTGAAATTCCGGTGGTTCCGATTGAGAGCCAGAATGAGGGATTGCAGCGTGGAGTGGCCGTAAAAACGTCCTCGTTTGCGATGGGCGATGACGGATTCCGCGTTGCCGCGCACCAGATCGAGCGCCAGCTCGTTCTGGCCGGAGCGGGTGATGTTCTCCCGCAACTGGTTCTTGTCGGTGGTGAAAACTTTCACCGTATGGCGGCCGCGCGAAATCGTGACGTACCATTGCCGGGCGTTGGTCGCGGCCTTGACGCAGGAATCCGAAAACAAAACGTGGTCCACCGTTTTTCCTTGGGAGGCATACGATGTGACAGCGTAGCCGCGCACGAATTGCCGGAAGTCGGGTGGCAGGATGCGCCCGTCATCCAGCCGGATGCTGCCATCCGCCTTCACCCGCTTCACGGTAACGAGTTCGCCGTTCATGAGCCGTTCGCCTTCGGCGGACTTGGCGTTGGCCTTGAGTTGCAGCCGGTCGCCACGGGAAAGCCTCATCTCCTCTTTTTTACAAACCGTCAGCTTGCCCGCGTGACGAAACGGAACGTCGCGGATTTTTCCGGCAGCCTCGACGACAATGCTTTCATCGGTGATGGCAATGAGCATGCCGGTGGCTCCCTTCGGAGCACCCCGCGCCGTTTGGTTGAAGACGATGACAGCGTTTTCCCCGTAGTAACGGGCATCGCGCTTCTGCGCGTCGCTCAAGTCCACCGCTTGAAGGGAGGAAACTTGCCATTCCTCTGTGCCGAGCAATCCGGCAGCCTGCAAACCTTCCCGCACCTTGTCGTTGACCTTGTGGATTTCTCCCCAGGTCGGGGAGACGACGAGCGTGGATTGCCCCGCTTTCGCCAGCTCCAGATAGTGTTGTGAAAGTTTCTCCTGCTGGTCCGCCGCCGTGCATTCCACGATGGCTCCGAGATCGTCCAACCGGTCGAAGGATTCGGCGATTTTTCCCTCCGATGCCTCCGTGACCGCCTGTTTGTATTCGGTGATCCATGCACGTTCCGCGTCATCGCGAGCGCGGAACGGATCTTGTCGCCGGATTTCCTTCAATTCGGCCACCGGCAGATGCGCGTATTTTTCAATGGCCCACAGCGCGTCCGATGCCTGTACCGCTCCATGCTGGCGGGTGTCGCCGGAAAAGATCAACCGGCCTCCGTGATCTTTCACGAAGGAAACCAGCGCGTGCATGTCCTTGCCGCCGATTTGCCCGGCTTCATCGACGATGACGGCCGCGCCGGGCTTCATCCGCCGCCGCGTGAGGAAGGTGCTCACGGTTTGCGCCCCGTCCATGCCATCCTCCGCCAAACCCGCCACTTGCTGCCGTTGGGGTGCGAGCACTTCGACAGCGTGGCCGTGCGCTTTCAAGGTGTCATGCACCGTCCGCAGGGTGAAAGATTTCCCCGTGCCTGCGCCGCCACGGAAAAGGATGGCGAAATCCTCCGATGACAGGATTTTCCGGGCGGCGGCGAGTTGGCCGGCATCCAGCGCGGCATCGCCCTCCCATTCGGGCACGAGCGGAGGACAGGCTTTCCTGCCTTCGCTGGCCATGTTGACGAACTCATATTCACGTAACAACACCGGGAAGGTCGTCAGCTTCCGGTCCTTGTCTTCGTCGCGGATATACTCCGCCCTTGCGGTGGCCGCATGAAGGGCTTCGAGGGTGAACGATTCGCCACGCCCGCGCTCCAGAGCGAAACGCCACAACTCATGTTCCCGCACCAGAGTTTTACGGGAGAAAACATGCTCCTCCGCCCAGTGCAAAGCGGATGCCGCTTCCAGGGATTCCGGCAACTCCACTTTTGCTGTCTCTTCCGACGAAAGTCGCCCCAATTCCTGTCTTTCATCGACGCTCAGTTGATCATTCCACCATTGCCGGAGGCTGTCATGGTTCACATCCGGGGCTTTCCAAGGACGCTGCGTGTGTGCGACATGCTCGCGCACCGCGGCACGGTTGCGTGTCGCAAGTTGCGGGGATCGGGCCAGCAATTCGCGGACCTGTTCATTGATCTCACGGTGACGCTTGGAAAACTTCTCTTCGATGGAATTTGGTAACCCCTCCACTTCAAAATCGCCCCGCGCCTTGTTCCTGATGCGGTAACCGAATCGGCGCAGGTCACGCGCCAATTCATGGTAATACACGTTCTCGACGTACTTGCGCGCTTTGAACATCTCTTCGGTTTGCAGGGCTTTCCAGCGGGATTCTGTCGCATCGAAAGTGGCGTTGAATACAAGACAATGGCTGTGCAGGTGCGGATCAAGGGCACGGGAAGTGTCGTGTCTGAACACGGCGGTAATGGTGTTTCCAGTAGGACGGTTTTCGTTTTTTCCGCCTTGGCGCACCCGTGTCCCGGAGAATCGTTCCAGCTCGTTGATCGCAATCCGAACCGCCCGGTCATGAGAATCGACAAGCCGGTCATCGCCCACCACGAGCGCGGCGATGGAAACGGACTTCGGAGGTGAAATCGCAAAGTCATAGAATAAACGCCGATTTGCGACCTTCGTTTCCGATCCGTCGCCGGAGTGTTCACGACGTTTGGTTTTGGTGCGGGCGGTCAACTGTCCGCCTGTCACCGGATGGAGATTCTCACAGAGCCTGACAAACTCTTCTTTCCCCACAATACCGGATAAACCAAGCAAGTGTGCTCCCTTCCCGAGCCATTCGCCACGAACTGCTTGATTCTCGCTGTAGTAGTCGCCCACGGCAAGATGCTCATCGAAATACTCCGCCGCCTTGCGGACATTGGTATGGTGTTGGGGTGCGATCATGACGACAGGGGATCAGTTCAGATGTTTGATGATGCTCCATTCGGAAGTCTCAAACTCATGGAGTTTCTGTTCAGTTAGTTTGTGCCCGAGGTGCTTCAAGTCGGTGGCGAGATCCGAGAGATAGCAACAATTCGCAAAGGGAAGGGCATCTTCCATTTCAACGGTATCGGGGAATGACCATGCTTGCTCGTTCTCATGGAAGGTAAGGTTGAACAACAGGTAACGGCTTTGCAAAATCTCCACGCCGAGATACCGGAAGGAACAGTCGTAAGCAGCAGCCACGACATTGCTTGTAATTTCGATGAATGGAAAGCCGCTCTCCCACACTGGGGTCGCGGCCGATACTTCGAGATTACGCATGGCGGCGTCAGAAGCGCGGCGATGCGCCGTAACGATTTTGTCATTCGTGCCCGCAAGCACACTGACCATTCGGGGCATCGTGACCATGATCTCGGTGAACAATGGCAACGGTTTCTCAAGGTCTTCTTCGGGGAATTTCACCAACAATTCATTGTCCGATGGATGACGGTTCATGTGGAGTGCCAGCAGGGCTTCTACAGTGACACTTTTGGTGAGGGATAAGGCTTTGATGTTGGAGCCAAACCACCAACAGTCGGAGGGACTTTCGGCTAACATATTTTGGAAAAGCGCCGATGAGGCGGGAGAAGGGAAGTGGGATTTCATCGTCAACATGCCGAGAGTATGGCACCTTTCTGAAACATCCCTGTTCCCAACCGGGGACAGACGAAGGGGAAATCATTCCGTCAGCAGGTAACACGACGGATCGTCCAAAAACTCCGATCACAGGAAAACTCACCCGTCCATAGCGGTGAAACCCTGCACCCATTCGAGAACTCAAAGTTGGGGAAAGCGATGCAACGTAGGCATCGATTTTCAATCACAGACGCCAGACCCCGAACTGGCGTTTGGAAAAATCGTCTTAACAGACAACGACGAAACAAGCCATGAACAACGATCCGACTATCGCCGAACAACAGCAGGTTATCGCGGCAGCCGCCGCAAGCTACACGCCACCGGAGCCGCAAAGCCACACGATGCTGATGCCGCATCGTGAAAGCATTGCCATGCTCAGAAGCAAGGGAGCTTCGTTCCGAACAATCGTGAAGATTCTCGGCAAGGTCAACATCCGCGTGTCGCTCGATACGCTCTCGCGTTTCTGCCGCGAAAGCATCGAACAAAAGCCCGAGCGGAAAGTCCGCCGCCGTCCGCGTGCCGCATCGGTGGCAGCACGAACAGAAACCTTTCCGTCCGGTGTCCAACCGAAAGCTCCCGCGCCGGACAGGGAGGAGAACACGAACATTCAATCACGCGGCAAAGGCCCGCGCATCGCCGATCCCGGCAGCATTTGATCCCGCCTTGAATTCTCACCACCACTACGCCCATGTCCAAGCGTCTTGTCATCGTCCTCAACGGCAAGGGAGGCGTCGGAAAGAGCTTCTTTGCCACGAACTTCGTCCAATTCCGATCAATCACGAGGCGGATAGTGTCACGCAGGCCAAGCTGATATCCGACGCGCTCGGCAACCGCTGCCAATACCTCATCGTGAAGAATCAGGCGCACAGCGAACACTTTTCCTTGTACGAGAAAAGCCGTACAAGAAGCCGACTGATCGACGAGTTTCATGCTGGGGAAATGGTCATGCCGCGCATGTATGACTGGCTGGTGGCCGCGCTGAACCAGCACAACCTCACCGCCACTGACGCCTTGACGCACGAAGCGTTCGGCATCGTGGACCGGCAGCGGCTCAAAAACTGGCAACGGGCGTTCTTCTCCCAACTATTGATAATCGCATAATAGAGTGACGAATTTTCCTCCGTAGTTGTGGGGTTTCCGGCGTCACTTTTTTTTGCGGGTATCAATAGACGAACACCAGAGCGTCCTCCTGCCCGAACCTTCACCGTCCGCGCATCATGAGTGAAGACGCCACGGCTGCGGACCTCCGCGCGGGCATCGCCCGCTGGCAGCAGAAATACCACATCGGCGACAACGACCCGGCCATCGCCTGCGTGGAGTTGTTTGATTTGTATGTCGCCTCCCTCCGCCAGCCCACGCCGGACAGTCCGCCGCTTCGTTTCGAGGAGTTCCGTTCGACCATTGAGTTTCTCGACCAACGCAGCAAAGTCTTCGCCAAAACCGCCGTCGAGCTGACGCACGAGCTTCGCCAAGCCGCGCAAACGCAGCGCCGGTTGCGCGGCATTAGCCTGATTTCCATCGTTCTCGCCACCCTCGCGGCATTCGCCGCCGGACTCCTCACCGGCATTCAGGTATGGTAATGCTCCGCCCGTTCATTTCCGGCATGGCCGTTGCGGCAGGCTGGTATGGTTTTCATGCCTTGCCCGAACCGTGGAACCTGATTGGTATGGGCGGGGGAGTGGCCGTCGCCTGTGTCATCATTTTTGCTACATCTTCCCGGACAACCCGGCGCTCGCCGGTCGTCGCCAAACTCGGCGGCATGACCTGGACGATGGAGGACTTTTGCCGGGGATGGCTGATTACCGGTGACACCGGCTCAGGCAAGACACGCAGCGGCATTACTCCCTTGCTCTATCAGGTCTTCAAGAATTCTCCCGGCTGGGGCGGCCTGTGCATCGACGACAAGGGGCTGTATTGGGAAACCCTTTCGGAAATGGCCAAACACTTTGGCCGCGAAAATGACCTCATTTTGTTGCAGGTCCGTCCGGGCAGCCCGATCTCCGGCTGGACGCCCACGCACACCTACAACCTCATCTCGGACCGGGGCATTCCCTTCGGAACCTATGCCAAGTTCGTCGTGGACACCGCGAGCAGCTTGGGACAGCAGGGAGACAAGGGCTTTTTCAAGAATCAGGCACACACCCACATCGCCGCCGCGCTCGAACTCCTCTACGAGACGGGCGCGGACGTGACGCTGGAGAACGCCTACAATTTACTCCTCAACCAGACGGACATGGAGGAAACCCTCGAAGATCTCGTCGCAGCGGAGCCGACCGAACGCCGCCGCTTGTTGGAGGAACATTTCCGCAACCGCTTCCTTTCGCAGCCGCCCGAACAGATCGGCGGGGTGAAGGAAACGATTGCCAACTACCTTCAATACTTCCTCACGCCGGAAATCGCGGAAGTGTTCTGCCCGACGGAAAACACCTTCGATTTTTCGGACATCGACCGGGGGAAGATCATTTGCGTGGCGATGCCGCAGAAGTTCCAGACCGAGCGCCGCTACGTTTGCACGTTCCTGAAAATGCTCTTTTACACGCATGTTCTCCGGCGCTTCGACAAGCCGAAGGACGAGCGGAAAGACGACAATCTCCTGATCCTATGGGCGGACGAAGCCCAGCGTTTTGTCACCGCCAGCGAAGACGGAATGTCAGATTACAACTGCGTCGATGTCATCCGCGAGGCACGGGCTACTCTCGTCGCCGCCGCGCAGTCCTCCAGTTCGTTCATCCCGCCGTTAGGGCGTGAGAAAGCCCGCGTTCTTGGACTTAACCTCCGCAACCGGATCATCTTCCGCGCCGCCGACGAGGAAGGCGCGAACGAAAGCGCGGATTTCCTCGGGAAAAAGAAAGTCGTCAAAAAATCATGGGGCTATTCAGGGGGAAAGATGAGCCGGAACTTTTCCGAACAGGAGGAACACAAAATCAAGCCGCACCTCCTCCGGTCACTGCCCAAGCACACGGCGGTGCTGACCCATTGCGAAAGGGGATTCAAACGCACCCTGCTTCTTCCCTTGGAACCGGACGGGAAGGTTTCACCGTGGTTCCGGTGACTCCCCGGAAAATCACCTGACCACCGCGAAGAATTGGAACGTCTGTTGTTGGACGAGGGGGCTGTCGGTTTCGATCT
>JASGGK010000010.1:0-90043 GCA_047605125.1 Luteolibacter sp. | reverse complement strand
CTTCATGAAAGCAGCTCTACAGAAAAAGTCATGTTTTTTCTGTTATTTGGTATTAGATATTGGTAAGAATACGGTTCGTTCCCGCAAAGTTCTCGGGGGATGCGTAGGGATAATCGAGAAGATCGAACGGTGCAGGCTGGAGGGCAAACGACCTCGGTCGGCTGGACACAATGGTTCAAACATCGATTAGGTTTGCGAATTCAACCGGCAAGCGCAACGGCAAGGTTGAGAGATTGAGGCTTCGAGTTATTAATCAGACTGGATAGACTGTCTGCGCCAGCTATCGACAGCGGAAACAATCGAATTGACTTGCTCACTTGCTGCCCACCGGCTCCAGAATGCAACGGTGGCACTGTCGGGTTTGTTTTCTGGTTCCGCTATGCGGATGCGGGTTGGCAGCAAGGTCGCATCACCCACTACTAACGCCTCCCCCGTGTCCAGAATGGGAAGAAGATCTCCGAAGCC
The DNA here is from genome assembly GCA_047605125.1 of Luteolibacter sp. Taxonomy (GTDB): domain Bacteria; phylum Verrucomicrobiota; class Verrucomicrobiia; order Verrucomicrobiales; family Akkermansiaceae; genus Luteolibacter. Next base: position 89,578 of record JASGGK010000010.1, on the reverse strand, counting down.
GCCAAGACTGTCAGGGAGAAGCCGACGAACTACGTTTTGATCGTCCCCATTTGTCAGTCGCATCGCGACGAGGTTGTTACACTGGCTCATGACCGTCCGGTTTACTTCGGATGGCCGTTGACTGATGACTACCAGCCCGAGTCCATACTTTCGGCCCTCTTTGGCGATCCGCTCAAAGATTTGCACGGAAACCTGACCGGAATTGTCAGAACCAGCACGTTCCGGAATGTATAAATGAGCCTCATCGCAAAAGATAGCGATGGGATGACGGTCCTTGTTTGCCGTCCACTGCTGGATTGAAAAGGCCAGCTTTGCCACAAGGCTTACGATCAAAGGAAGGATGTCAGAAGGAACCTCAGAAAAGTTAACCACTTTGACTCCGCCTTTCCCATTCGATTGATCTTGGTTGCCAGCGATGAGCGCCTTTGATAGAATTTCGAGCCAACCATAATTCATTGTAGGTTCTCCTCCACGAAACAGAAAACCGAGACGCCGATCCGTTTGCTTGGTGCTCAAGCGTTGAATCAAGCGCCCCAATTTCCCCTTGAAATCACCGGCTTTTGTGGTTCCAGCTTTCGCCCCTGGAACATCTTCCTGATCCAATGCCTCAAGCTCCGCAATCACGGTCGCCAAATCGAAAGGAATTGGACTGTCGATGGTGAAGTTCTCCGCAAGGACATTTTGCCCATTTGATATCAGGTAGTCTTTTTTCGCCTGAATGACCGCCCTGCTGATCACCATTGCTTGGTTCGGCGCGTTGTTATCGCTGCGATCAATGAACATCGAGACCATTGCGTCATAGCTGAGCAGCCAATAGGGCAGATGGATTACCCCGTCGTCCAGACCGCGGCCCGCATCAAGGTCGGCAGGCCCGGCAATCCGGTAGTGGCGCACACCATCACCGCTCATGGTTCCATATTCGCCATGAAGATCGAAGATTACCGCATTGGCACTGGGCAGTTTACTGACCTGTTCCAGTATCTTCGCCGTCGTCCACGACTTGCCTGATCCAGTTCCTCCTACGATGACAGCATGACGCTGAAAGAATTTGTTGCCGTTGAGAAATGCTTCAGCGGCATCGTCCAGCGTGTAGGTTCCGAGTGAAAGTCGCTGAGAGTCGTCTTCGCCGATACTCGCGATGATCTTCATGAACTGCGTCAGCTTCTCGCCTTCCAGAGCGAAGCACTTGGCATCAATCTCTGGAACGGTTTCAAGGGTTCTCACGAAGAGGTTGCTAGTGGTGCCACGACGATCCAAATGTGTTCCGATGAGGGAAATCCGGACAAGATTGAGTTCCGTTGGCGGCGGGGTTTCTTCATCTTCTTCGACTGCCAGTTCTCCTCCGAGTGAAGTCCGGCTGATCTTTTGAATAATTCCGATTAGATGTTGGCCGGGCTTACTACTTTGGAGCACGGCGAGACGATTCACCTGAAGTTTCCGAAGCTTCTCCGGTGTTGGCACCTGAACGATCACGGTCGCGGTATCAACCGATCTTACCGTTCCCAGAATGTCCGCGTCTTGGTAATTGAAAAGCGTGCTCATGATGTGATTAGTGAAAGAAAATCTTCAAGTTGCCAGAAGGCTCCTTCTGTGACTGTCTCCCCGTCTGGAAATTCCGGGCAAAAAACCCGGCAGCCTTCCGGGGCAAATTCGACGGCCAAATATTGCTTGCAGTGATCCCCGGCAAAGAAAGCTTTAGAGGTAGAGGTCAATCCTCTGGTGATCAAAACCAAAGGAACTTGCTTGCTCCGGCAGCGTTCGGTCAATTTAGTCTGAATGTGCCCATCGTTGAAACCAAAGCCGGAGCAGAAGAATCCGGATGCGTTGGAGAAAGCGCGATCCGATGAGGCCTTGATGGAAACGAATGGCTCATCATGCGTCCTTCGATACTTTTGCAGTCCCGGCGTCACAATGGCCGGCTTCCATCCATCCGGCTTGGGATGGGAAATCGGCAGTGCCCGGATCACTCCTTGTTCATCGCGAAACCAATCGAATGAACCATGCACTTTCCAGACATTCACCCGATCACATGCCGTTCCGGAAAGGTCGACGGTTTGCCGAGCGTCACCCAAGCGTCTCCGGAAGTGGCCGTAGGAGAATCCCGTTTCGTGATAAAGCTCTCCCATTTCAGCCGCATACTCGGCCAATCGGTCATAATTCGGAGTCACCACATCGATCTCGCGATTAGTGGAACGGAGAAGATGCTGAAATAAGCGAGTCAGCGGGTACGGATTGGTTCGCGAAAGGAGTTCATCGAACGCCTTCACGTCGTAAGGCTGGAGAAAACGCCAGGTCGCTTCGACAACAAGATCATCGAGATGTTCCGGAAGGTTCACTTGTTGAAGAGCGGATTCAAGGTCGGTGCCTTCCAACGCATTCTTGAAGGCCTGCCACGGCTCCAGTTCGGGGGCAGAATATCCTGTTGGGTCTGGCAGGACAAGAAGGTGCTCGCGTAGTTCGCCCATCCCCGGAATGCCTGCTGCGATCGACGCACCGCTACCAAGGATGATGACCGGGCTTGAGGCGATGCAGGCCTGGGCACGGTCGTTGAGAATCTGGAAAGCTGTCTTTGCCATCTCAAAAGGCGTTAAATTGGTTTCCAAGCAAATGTTTGAGGTTCCACTTGCTGGCAGTGGAGAGAGGGTGCTCAAGGCTGATAAAAAAAGAGTACTCTCGGGTATTCGAAAGTTCACGAACCTCTTTGATTCGATGATAGAGCGGTTCGGAAAACTGAATCTGGGTGCGTATCATGATAGGATGGGAATCATCCATCATTTTTAGGAGACGGTCAATGCGCTCATGTCGGAGCATCGATCGCGGAGTCAACTCCGACGATTGAGTTTGCGCGGCGTGCAACAAGTGCTGCATGCAAGTCGGAAAGGATTTTCTGGCGTGGGCAAGCACCCGGGCCGTCGGCGTGACCAAGGGCCGGATCGCTGAACGCAAGATGACAGCCCGCCCCGGTCGCAACGAACCCAGAAGAGTCAAACGAAGGTCCAAATGTACGAGCTGGTTGCAAAAGCCGCATCATGAATACTTCGAGCGTTTTCGCAGCGAAACCCCATCGCTCAAAATCCTCGACCAAGAACCCTAACCGAGTGTCATTCCGTTTACCTGGTTGATGTCGTGTTTGATGGAGGTGAATCGGTCGCACCAGCCGAGTTTCTTCCATGAATTGCCGCCGATTTCGCTGTTGTCATTTCGATTGCACCCGTAAGGGAACGGGAATGCGTGTGTTTCGAGGGAAACTCCCGGAATGGCACGAATGTCTCCACACGAATACGAAGCATTGAGCCGGGAGGAACGGCTCAAAAGAATTGGCGCACTGTTTTACAAAGCCGTCGTGATTTCACTAGCGCGGAAGCAAGGTATTATCGGAGAGACTGGCGGAGACGTTCCCGCTCAGGTTGGCGGGGATTCTCCGCAAGAAACGGATACACTGATAACAGCTTCGCTGCCGGAGGAGGACTTGGCTCTCCTCCGGCGATATGCCCGGCTGGGTGAAATCGCGCCACGCGATGCGACGGAATTTTGGGGCGTATCCCGCACGACCGCTTACCGGCGGTTGTTGGGCTTGGAACAAGGCGGATGGCTTGAAAAACGCGGGGCGGCAAAAGCCACCCGCTACACCTTCACGGGCCAAACACGCACTTTTCTGGAACGGTTGAAACAATCCAAACCAGCCCGAGATGACTCGCGGGCCAGAAATTGTGCTCCAGAACCAGAACCAACAAGCATGGATTAGATGAGAAATTGTTCGGATGATATCCAAAAACGATCAAATCCGAAGCACAAATGAACTTCAGGAAAATTCCATCGAGCCTTGGATCAATTCCTACGAGGCATGTCACCATCTGGGGATCTCCATCGCGACCCTGCATCGATGGATCAGAAGTGGAAAGTTGAAGCCCAAGCGGACCCCGGGAGGCGTTTTCCGATTTCGCAGATCAAACCTCAATGCTCTTCTGAGCTGAAAAGAGTTGTCTGCCGTAATAAGCTCCACGGAGTTCACTTGGTTTGGATCGGTTTGAACCACGCGCCAAATAGTCATTCATATTGATTTATTTCATGTTTTTTCAAACTGGACACCAGTTTGGAATTAGCTTATTATGCTCAATATGACTGAGCAAAATCCACATAAGCTAAAACAACTCGAACGCGATCTCCCGGAGGGGCTGATCGTCGACGCCGGTTGGTTGGAGCGGCGTGGATATGCCAGCAATCTGCGCAGCTATTACGTGAAACACCAGTGGCTGGAGCAACCGGCCCGCGGCGCTTACCGGCGAACACGGGGCAAGCCCGGTTGGCAGCAGGTGGCCATTTCCCTGCAAACCCTGCTGGATTATCCCCCGTTGATCGTTGGAGGAGGAACCGCCCTGACCCTGCACGGCTTCAGCCATTATCTCTCTCAAGATCTGAAGGAAATTCACCTCTACGGAGAAAAGGCCCCACCTTCGTGGGTGGACAATCTCAAGCTGGAACAACGCTTTATTTTCCACAATCAAAGCCGGTTGTTTGAAAATGAAACCGTGGACATGGAGCAGGGAAACCTACCCCAGAACGTTCAAGAAAACCAAGGCAGAGACCTGACGAAATCCCACGGCGGCAGTGTCACTTCCATCGAATGGGGGCAATGGAATTGGCACTTGGCGCTCTCAACACCGGAAAGAGCCATTCTGGAGCTGCTGGACGAGCTCCCCGATCGCACCAGCTTCCACCACGTTGACAAAATCATGGAAGGATTGGCCGGCTTGAGACCCCGTAAAATGCAGAAACTCCTGCTGGATTGCCGCAGCATCAAAGTGAAGCGGCTGTTTTTCTTCTTCGCGGACCGCCACCAACACGCATGGCTCAAGCATCTCGACAAAAAATCGATCCCTCTGGGCACAGGGAAACGCCTCCTCGCCAAAGGAGGAAAGCTCGATCCTGTTTATCACATCACCGTTCCGAACAATCTCGACCATGACCACTGATACCTACCGCCGCCAGGTGACCCTGATGCTCCGGGTTTTGCCCTTTGTCGCTGAAGAGGAATGCTTCGCTCTCAAAGGAGGAACGGCCATCAATTTCTTTGTCAGAGACATGCCTCGTCTGTCCGTTGATATCGACCTCATGTACCTCCCGGTAAAGTCCCGCGCGGATTCGCTCGCAGAGATCGACGCCGCCTTGAAACGCATCCAGCAGAAAATCCAGCGTGGCATCCCCGCTTCCGGAATTACCCCGAAGGTCATGGAAGGAGCGGTGACAAAGCTCCTTATCAGGGCCGACGGCGTGCAGGTGAAGATCGAACTTTCTCCCGTAATGCGGGGAACGGTCTATGAGCCGAAATGGATGGGTGTCTCACCAGCGGTCGAGGACGCATTCCAATTCGCCGAAATCCAAGTGGTGTCCTTCGAAGATCTTTATGCGGGAAAGATACTCGCGGCGCTTGACCGACAGCATCCGCGCGACCTTTTCGATGTCCGCGACCTTCTGACGAATGAAGGTATCGGCGATGCGCTGCGCGAAGCGGTGATCGTTTATCTGTTGAGTCACAACAAACCCATGGGCGAAGTTCTTTCCGGTCGGAGAAAAGACCTGGCGGCGGAATACCAAAATGGCTTTATCGGCATGACCGACGAACCCGTTTCCATTGAGAGCCTCATCGAGGCGCAAAACCAACTCATCGAAATCGTGATCGGAGGAATGTCCGACCGGCACAAACAATTCCTGATTGGATTCGAAGCCGGGACACCGGACTGGTCTCTGCTGCATGTTGAACACGCCTCGACACTCCCGGCGATTCTATGGCGTCAACAAAACCTCGCTACCCGGACACCAGAAGAGCGGGCAGCTCTGGTAGACAATCTGAAGAAATCGCTCGGCATTTGAGATGCCGGAAAACCAGCAGCGGAAAACAAAGTGCGTTTGAAGCCGCGCTCACCGTCCGCCATCGGAACAGCGACGGCCCCCATGCACGATCCTCCGAATGAATTACAACCTCCCGGCCGCATTCCCCTCGCCACTCCAGCCCCTTCCTTCCGGTGCTCGCTCTGGAAATACCGCTGGTTATCGGTTCTTTCTCATTAATATTGCTAGATAAATACCGGCATTCTTCTATTATTGGAGGAGGAGTCGAGAGGCGCGACTTCCTCGTTGAATGGCTGGAGTGGAATTTCGTGATTCACTTCTACGCCTCCATGATCATCCAGCCGAAATCGTGAATTTGAACGGGATTCCATTAGAGGTGCCGGTTGATTCGGCGATGGAGGTTTTATTCTCCGGTTTCTCAGCTGAGACCTGCCCGTTCCCAAGAAGCCCGTCCAATATTTTGGGAGTTACGACCTTCTTTTTATCCGCGTAAATCGCTGAGGTAATACGGATATCCGAGTGGCGAAGATAACGGCTGGCCTCGAAAATTCCGTGTTCACTGGCGATGATGCTTCCGATCTCTTTTCTCATCGTGTGCAAGGGCTTGAGCCCGCCGACGCCTTGGGCACGTAACCAAGTCAGCACACGACCGAAGATCGAATCACATCGATATCCCCGAGATTTTGTCTGATTCCGGGGTTTGTTCGGACTTTCGATGACGAAGATGGACGTAGGATGTTCAGTTCGATACTTTTGGAAGAGCGCCACGGTTTCAGCATTGAGATCAATTTCCCCCGCGCTGTCTTCGCTTTTTAGTTCGTGGAATTCACTGGCTTCCACTCTCAATGCGGCGTTTGGGAAGTCAAACGCCCGCCATAGGAGATTATCAATTTCTGAACGACGGAGACCACAGACCAATGCGAGGATAAGAACTTTGAACGCTTCCGGGTCCGTATCGGCCATTTCCTCTTTCGCTCTGCCTAAAATCGCAAAAGCGTCAATTTTTGAAACGTAGCGCATGGAGGGAGATTTCTCCAAGGTGACGCCATCGAAAGGAAGCGGCTCGGGGAGTCGAAGTGTTTGCTCGAGAAAAGGAAGAATCTTGCGGCCGAAAAGAGCTTTTGCATTCCGGATGGTGGAATTCACCGTGACAGTCGTCCGGCGTTTCGCCAATAGGTCGGCTTCGGCTGCTCGCAACTTGGCGTTCTTCCAAGCGAGAATATCCACCGGCGTGATGGAATCCAAAGCAACGGCATCCACCCTCTCCCGCCATCTGGCGGTTCCTCCCCCGATAGAGTCGAATTTTCTCTCCTCGGTGATGTCTTTGATTTCCGATACGATGCGCCGGAAAGCTTTGACGTAGGTATCCAAACTCTGACGCCGGGCGGAGGAAATACGCAAAGCCGCCTCGATCAGATCGCCTACGGTGGAACAGGTTGAATTGGCCGGATTCTCATCGGGGCGGTAATCGGCAAGTCCGGCCTCCCAACCTTCATTGACGATCTTTCCATAAAGCTCCGCCGCTTTTTTTGCGGCCTCCCGATGATTCGGTGTGTTGAGACAGACGTGATTTCGACGACCTTTGAATGAGATGCGGCACGAGTAGTCCGCAGAGCCGTGATTTTTAAAGAGCCGTCCCGGAGTGAGCCAGTATCGCGCATCGTTCTTGGAATAGGATCGTTTCGAAATTTCCGCTGGCAATTCGCTGCCAGTTGTTGCGTCCAGGGATGATCTTGGATGACTACGCTTGATGGCCATGTTTCCATCATTATACATTATCCCTTAGGGACTTACGAAGAATTATCCATACTCATTCGCTATCGCCTGCAATCCTTGAAAATACGTTGTCGTATTGTCTGTAAATCTGCTGGATTACGCCTACGCTGGTTCGAATCCAGCTCTGCCCACCATTTGTTTTTCAAAGAGTTAAGGGAGCCAGTCGGCTCCCTTTCTTTTTACCCGGAAAAGCCAGCGGTGCATTTCCGGTGCATTCTTCTCCTTCACTAAATCGGCAAAAGCCCCGCCAGCGTGAACCAGCGGGGCTTTGCTTGAGTTTATCGGGTTTTGCGATTTCCGGTAAACTCCTCAGTCATCCGGAGGTCCGCACTCCTTTCTTCCGGCGCTTGCCGCCCTTCACGAGGCGGGACTCTAAAAATGCCTTTGCTTGCGCGAGGGATACTCGCGTATCGCGCGGCCCGAAGTCGTAATACTCATCCAATAAGCGGTGTGTCTGGCTTGTTGAGAGGTCCAGCATTCCGGCCAGCTTCTGCACCGTCATGCACTCCAGTTCGTGGCGGGTTTCCAGTCCTGCTTGGTAGTATTTTTCCGCGAGCCTTTCAGCCACTAGTTCCTTGGTTTCTTGGTCAATTTCCATAATTTTGGTTCGTTTCGATGATGGGATATGATGGGGTATTATGTCCTTCCTCGGGCCATATCCCGCACGCCCGAAGGTCAATCCACGCGCGAGCGATGCTTAAAATCAAACTTAGGCTTTATTAGGGTCTTCGAGCCTTCGGCATCAACCGTGCCCCCCCCTTCTTCCTGACACTACCGCTCTCATCGCGCTCCCATTGATGGGCAACGTCGATCATGCGGCGCACGACACCTTCCGGCCCGTTTTCGCCACCGAGAATCCAGCCAGAGGCAATCATTTCGACGATTCCCGTGTGAATCTCAACCGCGCATTTAGGCGTTTCGTTCACCATGTATTCGAGAATGCCCTCCACAAAGCCGTCAGCGCCGCCTTCGAGGTCCGCCGCCCCTTCGCAAAGCTCACGAAGTAGCAGGACCATGCCCCGGGGCAGAAACACCGGCAGTCGATTCGAAACGGGCGTCACTTTGAGTTCACCGCGATTCAGCGATTCGAGGCCGGAACGAAAGCACATCTCACGAAGCTCTTTTCGGGAAATGCCCAAGTCGCGCGAATGCCACGCGAGCAGATCGGTTTCATGGCTCATGCGGCACCTCCTTTCAGAAGCTCATAACGTTTGAACTCCTTGTGGCTGATCGGCTCGCAATCCTCAACATTTCTCAACATAGCGGCGCCACAAACCGCTTGAATATGCTCGGCGATCCCATCGCGAACCATCATCAGAATTGCGGCACGGATCGGGCTAAGCCCTCCCCTGTGGGGCGCGCCGCGTTTCCTCCATTCTTTGATGAACGAGGCAGCTTGGCGACGAGTTATGCGCAATGGCTCGGCATCGTTCAGCGGATGCTTGCGGGTTCTCCGATAGGATGCCGGGCCGTTCTCGTCTGGAACGATCATCAAGACGAGCGTTCCTAGAGTCCGGCCCTCGCAGTCGAGCTCGCACGGCAGAAATCCAATCGGCTTTTTCCGGAACAGGTCTCGATTCATGCCATGCCTCCTTTCTGCATGCACTCGAATGCAATGGCTTGGGCGAAAAACTTTCCTTCGCCGCAGGCAGCAATGGCCCGCACGCACATTGCGTTTTCGAGAGCAGGAAGCCCGATGCGAATCAGAGGGCCGCACCAGTCCGCCATTTCTCTGTTCAGTTGGCGTGCGTCTGCTTCCGCTTGGAGGAAGCTTCCGTCCTGATCCGGCAGGATCGGAACAAGATCGGTGTAGTCGGAACTTTTCCGATGGATGCACCACCACAAATAGTGGTTTGCCGAAAGCCCTTCCAATTTCGACGCAACGCCTTCGTCGTGGATCATGAATTCTCCGGCGGACACAGCCGACATCACGACAGCACCGAGCGGAATTTCCCATTTCTGGGAAAGTTCTTCGAGCCTCAGCCTGTCCTTTGGCCTCACGCGGACGGTGTGTGGGTTCGGCTTCGCCGCCGCTTTCGGGGCATGTGCTTTCTTGCCGACGTTTTTCTTCGCCGGTGCTGTGGTAGTTCTCATTTTGATTTTCAAGAAAAAGTCCCGGCTTCTGGAAGCGTTAGCGCGCTTTCCCCCTGCGACATCACTCGCAGACGGGTATCCTGAAACCGGGACTTGATTCTCTTCATTGGTTGACCGCGCACGGATTGATGGTCCGAGATTGAGAAATGCGGATCGGTGCGCTAACACCGACACCCGACGGATACCCCGGCACCGGGAAAAGGCAAGCGGGAATCGCTCAAACCTTCAGAATCGGCCCTTGATTCCTTGTGTTGACTTTCAAGAGAGCTCGGCCCATCTTCTCACCGTGAGCTTCGAGTGGGACGAGACGAAAGAAAAAGCGAATCTGGCGAAACACGGAGTCGATTTTTCCACCGTCACCCATGCCTTTAACGATGAGAAACGCCTCATCATCGAAGATGCGGCCCACTCTTCGGAAGAACCCCGGTTCTACTGCATCGGCCACGATGGCCACGGCATCCTCACTGTCCGATTCACCCTCAGAAACCAAGCCGTCCGCGTCATCGGCGCGGGCTACTGGCGCAAACAAAAGCAAGCCTATGAAAAAGCGAACCGTTGAATACACGGAAGAGCCCGCCGCAAAGGGCTGGAAGTTCAATCCTGATGCGAAGCCGCTCAGCGCCTCCGCCCTGAAAAAGCTGGGTATTCCCTCGCCGCAACCCGGCGCGGACTTCGAGAAAACCGTCTCGCACGGCGTCGTTTCATTGTCTCCCGCCAGCCATGGAGGGAAGCGGAACGGCGCGGGCAGGAAGCCGACGGGGAATGTCCGCATCCAGCTTTCCGTCCCGGCTGAAATTCGCAAGAAACTTGGCAAGCTGGCGGAGAAGGACGCGGTGACGCTCTCGGAGGCTTTCAGCCGAGTGATGCGGGCGGTTTAACCTCAAATCCCCCACTGCTCCGGCCACCACGGTTGCCGGTCTGGCGGCAGCGTCCATGGCATCGATCACTCCTTGCCGTCTTTAGGCACCGCTTGGCCAACGTATTTCATAAGCAAGCCGCCCAAAGCCCCACTAAAGAAAAATTTGTCAATCTCCTGAATTTGAGAAGTTTCCAGCCAGCATCCAAACCAGCCAAACCAGCCCTTGCTTTTCATCGGAAGCACCAAATGAAGAACCCGCACAATCACCACCAAGATGATCACGCCCGCCGCTATGCGGATCAGCCAAAGGAAAGCTCGATGGACAGTTTGTTTGAGTTCTTCCTTCCGTCGCCCGTCGCCTGTTAGTTGAAAAATCTTCGCTTCTTCTTTTTCTCCATCCTTAACGCTAGACGCAGGCAAAGAGGCGTGCGTCGCACGCTCACTTCCGATTTTGTCCAACTCGGAAACTTCCATCTTCCTCATGCTTGCGCAGCCGCAAGTTCCTCGTAATGTCTTTTGATCAAATCATCTGGAATTACTGCGCCTCGCTTCAAGGAGCCTCCATGATCATGCCAGACCTGCCACCAAGGGGTATTCCGCTGATGGGTCATCGCGGATAATTCTGGGCCTGAATATACGGAATACACATTCCACACACGATCCAGAAACAACTTCAATTCATCACTTGGATCTCCTCCGAAGAGTTTGGCGGATGGCGCAATCGGGCTATTCCCATACACCTTGTAGGCATGATAAAGTGGAGGGATTACTGGACCGTATTTCCACGCTTCGGCTCTCTCCGCGAAAAGAGGCTTACCAGTCAGGCCTAAATACCACCCATGGGCAATGTATGCGAGCTTCACCATTTGCATGGGCGTAATAGGTCTCCCACTTTCCTCCGATTTATGAAGAAAGTAGTTGGCGACGGTAAAGACAGACCGATTGGTGAGAACCACAAAAGTATTCATATCTACGGTTCCCATTCCCGTCAACGGTCCTGATTGCCGATGGCCTCCTCCTTTTTGTCGGTCGCCTTGGCCGCGACTTGTTCCTGAATCCAGTAGGCGGTGACGATCATGCCGGATGGCGCGCGGAACCCTTCCCGCGAACGAGGGGCAGGTTTGATCATGCATGGAGCGATGAGGCGTAACAGCAGGAGCGCACAGCGGGTTTCCAGTCCTGCTTGGTAATATTTTTCCGCGAGCCTTTCAGCCACTAGCTCCTTGGTTTCTTGGTCAATTTCCATAATTTCGGTTCGTTTCGATGATGGGATATGATGTCGCACCATGCGACTGCGGCGCTGAGGAGGATGCGCCGGAGACCAAGGATCATACAGGCGTGTTTCGCTCAAGCGGAACTCTGGCCTTGAGCTGTGTCACTTTATTTTACGAGGATCAATAATCCTCCGGGAAATGCGAACGTTGGGGTGATTTCCGTGATTGCTCGGAGGCCATGCAGATCACCCCGAAGACGATCACCAACAAAATCACCGAGTAAAACACCCAGATCGTCGTTTTCCCGGTCGTGAAGCCGTAGTTGTGCAGGCCGGTATTGAAGAAATTCACGTGCCACCACGAAAACGTCACCACACAGGCGGTGAAGAGCGAAGCGAAGTGCAGCGACCATTCCTGCAAATACCCGCCCAAGCGCGCGTGCAGGATGGCGAGCGTCCACAGCACGATCAAAAGCGCGCCGTTTTCCTTCGGATCCCATCCCCAGAAACGTCCCCACGAATAGTTCGCCCAGATCCCGCCGAGCACGGTGCCGACGAGCGACAGGAAAAGCGTGAGGCAGAGAATCCCGTAAGTCGCACGGGTCAGGGAGCGTTGGGTTTCGCGATCTCCATGATCGAGACCAAGTCCGCGCATCAGCACGTAGATGAACGAAAGAAACGCCGCGACCAATCCCGCGGAGTAACCGAGGGAAATCGTGATCACGTGCGTCGCGAGCCAAAAGTTCGACGCCAGCACCGCCACCAAGGGGTCCATGTTGTCTTTCGCGTCTCCCACTTCAAACAAGCGCGCGAGCAAAATCAGCGAACAGCCCAACATCGGAGCCATGCCCAGCGCAAGACGGCGCGGCACCATCCCTTCGACGATCAGCAGGAGCAGCACCACCGTGCAGGCGATGAAAATGACCGTGTCATAGAGATTTCCAATCGGCGGACGCTCCATGATGATGCAGCGCTGGGCGATGGCGATCAGTCCGAGGATCAAACCGACCGCTGTAAACGTGAAAGTGAACCACGTGAAAATCCGGCCCCAGATCCCGCGTCCGACGGTCCACATGACCAGCGCGCCGACCGTGCCGAAAATGAAAAGCACCAGGGCGTTCAGGAACCAATTCTTGCGATAGTAGTCCGCTTCCAATCCGATGTGCTTGTATTCACCGCGCGTCTTGGCACGGGCGACGATATCATTGTATTGGACGGTAAATGCTTTCGAAAATGCTTCGTTGTCGTTGGCGGCGCGCACGGTCGTTTCGCTCGCCTTGATGTCTTCGATCGCTTTCACGGGATCTTCCGAAGAACCGTCGATCACGCTGGAGATCAGCATGCCGGAACTTTTCCAGGTTTCATCCTTGGCGCTGGTGGGAGGGAAAATGTTCGGCCCCGAGTTGGCGAACTGTGTGAGCTGCTGGAGTTGGTCGAAGTGGTGGAACTGCGAGAGCACCCCTTGCAGGTCATTTTTCACGTTCGGAGCCGTGGCCGGATTCGCCAGCTTCTGGCGGATATCCAGCGCCGTTTGCATCACCGCGCTCACTTCCATGCGGCGATCCGCCTGGTTCGGCACATTGCTTTTCAGCAAAATCCCGTTCCGCGCGTAGGCGAAGTGACCGATCAGGCCTTCGAATTCATGCACCTGTTGGGAAAGATCGATGGTCTGCGTCTGCACCGGATCGCGTTTTTCCTTTTCGATGGCCTGATAGGACTGGGCCAGCTCGCCCAGTTTCTTCAAACCCGGCACCAGATCCTGATAGCTGTAGCGGTCGCGCTTGCCGCGCGGTTTCACGCTGATGGCTTCCAGCACGGCGGAGTTATCCACGCGGAACGTCGGGAGCTTCACCGCCAGATGAGGACGGTAGAGCGCGTCCATCAGCCACCCGATGGGCTTGAGCGTGAGTTTCTTCCCATCCGCACCTTCGATCTTCATCGAGCGCGCGCCGTGCAGCCCGAGCATCTTGAATCCCGCGTAGGTGGCCAACGGTTTTTCACGTCCGCCGTCCTGCACCGGCAGGGTTTCAGCGAGTTTCAAAATCTCAGGAGACCACGGCTTGTAGTCATCCACTTTGCGGACCTCGCCTTTCGGCATGTTGTCTTTCACGAGGAGCGCGAAAAGGCAGACCAGCGCTCCAAGGGCGAGTGCGGCGGCGATCCAACGTCCGGCTTTGGATTTCGATTCAGACATGGCGTTTTTTTTTGCAGGCGATGGCGGTCAGGAAAACGCCGAGTTTCATGAGGAAGGTAACGAGCATGCCGAAGGCCACGATGTAGAGGCTGTATTCCGGCCACTTGTCCGCGGGGTTGTGCACGATTTCGAACACCGAAAACAGCTTCTGCCCCGGTCCGGCACCGGGAGGGCCGTAGCTGGCTTGGAAAAACGTGAGCCCTTCATAGCGCATCGGCTCGTTCATCTGGATGGTCACCTTGGCTTCGCCGCCGTTTTCGAGGCGAGTGATCTCACTCACGAATTTTTTCGGACGGGTGATGCCGGGGTGAAACTCCGCGGTGAAGTGATCCAATCGCACCGTGAAAGGCATTTCCCACAGGCGCTTGCGCATATCGATGGTGAAAACGCGGTCCCCGGCTTTCACCGTGTAGGGATGGAAACTCGCACCCGCGAGAATGAAGATATCGCCGTTGGTCCCATCGTGGTTGAGAAGACGCGCGTAGCAACCGGCGGTATTCGATTCCGCCTGGGTCTCGGTCTTCTTGGCCATCAGGTAATAGCCCTCGATGATCGGCTCGCCGTTGCGCGGAACGATTTCATGACTCCCGGCAGGCACACAGTTTTCCGCATAACCGGTCACCTGGATATCGAACGGCAATTCGGGAAAACGGAACGTGCGGATGTTTCCTTCCGTCAGATCGGTGAGGTATTTGCCGCGAATCACCTGGATCTTCGAATCCGGCAGGCCGTTTTTGATCTCCGCCACCTCGATGACGTATTCGAAATAATCTTCCGCGACGTTGCTGGACTCCCCCTCGCCCACCGCCATGTTTCCGCGCTGGGAATAATGGTGCGCCACGCCGCCCGCGATGAGCAACAGCACGATGCCGAAGTGTGAAATGAGATTTCCCGCATGCTTCCAGCCCTTGCGGATGCGGATCACGCCGCCGAGGATCAGATTCAGCAACAACAAGGCACAAACCCAGTAGCCGCCCGGCAGCGGCAGCGGCACCAGCTTGCCGTTGATTTCCGGCAGGACGAAAACCGAGCGCCAGTCGAAGTACTTGTGCAGCGTCGGGTAAAGGCCGGCCTCGATCTGTTCCAGCGTCGCGAACCACGTCAGCAAGCCGAGCAGGAGCAAGGTGATCGTGGCGATCCCGAAGCCGGAAAGCACATCGTAGGCTTTTCCGAAAAATGAACGAGCGGGGCGGGAAGATTCCATGGGAAATTATTGGGATGCTTTCGCCACGAGGCGCAGGGTTTGAACGTAGGCTTCGAGCACCGCACGTTCATTTTCGACTTCGGATTTCGGGCCGATCATTTTCACGGTGAGAATCCGGCCGTTCGCCTCGGTGATTACCCCGGCCAGGCCGTAGCCGGGTTTCGGCGGAGCGCCCATCCCGGCCATGCCGCTGTCGTATTCACCCGAGGCCTCGATCCACACGCCTTGTGTGCCGACGATGGAAACGCGGCGGAGTTTCGCAAAACCCTCCGCATCCAGATGCGCGGCGGAAAACTGGCCGAGCCAGCGGTTCGCATTGTCCAGCACCGAGCCGGACGACAGGGAAACCCAGACTTCGCCGAGACCGCTTTCGCCGAAGCGGTAGTTCAGCAGACGAAATTGCGAAGACGGCATCGCCAGCCAGTTTTGCGGCGGTGTTCCTTCCACCGGACTCGGCTGGGCGTTCTTGAATCGCTCGTCCGGAGTCGCGAAAAGCTTCGGCTTATGGTCCTTCGACGTCAGGCCGCGGGTTTCAGCCACCACGACCTCTTCTTTTTTCTGACACGCCGCGAGGAAGACCACGCCGGAAAGGAGGATTGCCGCCCGGATTTTCATGCCCCCGGCGATAGGCTTCGGGAGCATCTGGCGCAAGTGGAATCGGGCTGCGATTTTGTATCAGCTCATCTGAAAAATGAATCTCTTGCGGAAAATTTCCACGTCTTGCGCATGGCCCGCCCCGCCCTTACAAGGCTGGCGTGGAAGCGATCCGATATTTCAACAGACACAACGACACGATGGAAACCGAGCAGGTTTACGGCGAAGGATTTCTCCAGTGGACCTATGGCAATCCGTTCGGCGGAATCGCTCTGGACGCCTTCGTGAAACGTCCGTTTTTCTCCGCGTGGTACGGACGGAAAATGAGCACGCCGAAGTCCGCTTCCCGCGTCCGGCCGTTCATCGAAACCTACGGCCTCGATCCCGAGGATTTCTCGGATTCACCTTCCAGCTACCGCAGTTTCAACGAGTTCTTTTTCCGCAAACTCAAACCTAGCGCCCGCCCGGTGGACGCCGATCCGGACAGCGTGGTCTTCCCCGCCGATGGCCGCCATCTCGGTTTCGAAAAAGCCAGCGAGATCCAGGGCGTGTTCGTCAAAGGCCAGAAGTTCGACCTCACCGGATTGCTCGGCAGTGCGGAACTCGCGGAAAAATACCGGGACGGCGCGCTGATTCTCTCGCGTCTCTGCCCGGTCGATTACCACCGTTTCCACTTCCCCGTCGCGGGCATACCGGGAGAAACGAAACTCATTCCCGGCCCGCTGTTTTCCGTTTCCCCCATCGCCCTGCGTCGCAAACTCGCCTATCTCTGGACGAACAAACGCACGATCACAAAGCTGGAAACCGAGCGCTTCGGCACCGTGCTCCTGCTGGAAATCGGTGCCACCTGCGTCGGCACCATCGGCCAAACCTTCACACCGGGACAAGCCGTGGAAAAAGGTGCGGAGAAAGGCTACTTCGCCTTTGGAGGCTCCTCGACGATCACGATCTTCGAGCCGGGCCGCGTGAAATTGGAAACCGATCTCCGGGATTATTCCGCCCGCCAGATCGAGCTTTACGCCCGCGTCGGCACGCGCATGGGCAGACGGAGCACCAGCCTCCACGTCGGCTTGGACCTTACGCGAGCAGACGTGGACGTCGGCGCTCCATTTCCCCATTCCGATTGACCCAGCCGAGGAATCGCCACATTTTCCCCTGTCCCTGCATGTCGAATCACCTCAAGAATCTCGAAAACCACGCGAAGGAAGTTTTTAAGCCAGCACTCGAAGGCCAGCTCTCTCCCGCCGAGCGGATCGCGCTCTACAAGCGGTTTTTGAAAATTGAGGAACACCGGATTCACCTCCGCCATCGCGCCGGTGCCGGTGGTTTGGAAATCGCCGCCGCCAGATCGGAGCTCATCGATACCGTGCTGCGTTCGATCCTCCAATCCGCCGTCAACGCGCGCAAAGGCCAGGAAATCCCGCTCGCGCTCGTCGCCACCGGCGGTTACGGCCGCGCCACGCTCAATCCACGCTCGGACATCGATATTCTTTTCCTGCTGCCGCGCACTTCGTCGAAACTGCCGAAAGCGTTGCAGGAAGTCGTGCAGGACGTGCTTTATCTTCTCTGGGACGTCGGTTTCAAGGTTGGCCACGCCTGCCGCTCGATCAATGAGTGCATCGAACAGGCGAAGCTCGATCAGGAAAACAAGACCGCGCTCATGGAAGCGCGCCTCATCGCCGGCGACCTCCAGCTTTTCCAGCAATTCGCCGCGAAATTCGAAGACGAGTGCATCCTCAAGGATCAGGAAGCGTTTTTCGACCTGCGCCGGAAAGACCTCCGCTCCCGTCACGAAAAATACTGGCGCACGGTTTTCCTTCAGGAACCGAATGTGAAAGAAAGCTGCGGCGGCCTGCGCGATTACCACAACATCCTGTGGGTCGCGCGGGTGAAACGGAACGTGCATAGCATGGCGGAGCTCAAGGAAAGCCGTCTGCTCTCGGCCTCGTCCTTCACGGAAATCGATGACGCCTACGATTTCCTCCACCGCGTCCGCAACGAGCTGCACTACCACGCCCGCAAGGCGACGGACCAGCTCACGCTCCAGCTCCAGGGCGTGGTCGCCACCGCTTTCGCTTACCCGCACCGCAATATCCTGCGCCGCACCGAGGCGTTCATGCGCGATTACTACCGTCACACGCGGAATCTTTACCAGCACACCAACACGCTGATGGAGACCTTTCAGATCGAGCAGGAAGACAAGGAGCAGGAATCGCAAAGCCTGCGTTCCTTCCTGACGTTCCGGAAAAAGAAGCGCGAGGAATTCGACGGCTTCATCGCCCGAGAAGGCCGGATTTTTCCGGAAAACTCCGATATTTTCAAAACCGACCCGTATCGCCTGATGCGGCTCTACATGCACTGCCAGCAGCGGAATCTCCGGCTCAGCCCGCAGATCAAAAAACTGGTGAAGGAAAACTGGGACATCATCGACCGCCCGTTCCGCTACGCGAAGACCAACCGCCAGACGTTCCAGGGCATCCTCGAACGAAAAGGCGACGTCGCCCGCACCCTGCGGCTGATGCACGTTTCCGGTTTCCTCGGCCGCTACCTGCCGGAATTCGGCGCACTCGATTGCCTCGTGCAACACGAGTTTTTCCATCGCTACACCGCGGACGAACACACACTGCGCTGCATCGAGCAGCTCGACCAGCTCATCGCGGAAACCAGCCCGCGCCGCGAAATTTTCCGCCGCCTTTTCCACGAAATCGAAGACCCCTACGGCCTCTACCTCGCCGTCATCCTGCACGATACCGGCCGTGCCGAAAACGTCCGCGAACACATCGACGGCTCGACCATGCTCGCCGTCCGCCTCTGCAACCGCCTCCAGATCCGGGGCGCGCGCCGCAAGCTGATCATGTTCCTGGTGGACAACCACCTGACGTTCTGGCGCACCGCCACCACCCGCAATCTCGACGATCCGGAAGTCATCGCGGAATTCGCGGCGATCATGAAAAACCAGTCGAATCTCGACGCCTTGTTTCTTTTCACCTTCGCCGATTCCAACGGCACATCGCCCGACGCATGGACCGGCTGGAAGGAAAGCCTGATGCTCCAGCTTCATTCCGCCACCCGCCGCTTTCTTAAGGATGGCGCGGAAAAATACTCACAACGCTTTGATACGGATCGAGCCGAGCTTCTTACCGAAGTTCTCGGAATCATGCGGGACGATTACCATCCCTACATCCGCGCGCATTTCGAAACCATGCCGCCGGTGGCCTTCCATTTCCGCCAGGCATCGCACATCGTCACCCAAATCCGTACCGTCCGCCACTTCCTCCAACGCGAGGAAACCACCGGAGATCCCCTCGCCACCTGCATCAAATGGATCGACCACACCGACAAGGGCTACACCGAAATGGTGCTCGCCGCGCGCGACAAGCCGCTGCTGCTTGAAAAAATCTGCTGCGCCATCGCCTCGGAACAAATCAACATCCTTTCCGCCGACCTTTTCACCCGGAAAGACGGCATCGTGCTGAACATCCTGCGGATCTGCACCACCGATTTCGAACCCGTGGCCTCGGCCTTCATCCGCCGCCACATTCAGGAAACCTTCGAAGCCATCCTGCATCAGGACGAATACGAACCGGAAAAATACCTGCGCCACCGCACGAATTTCCTCAAAGCCCGCCCGAACCACGACCTGCCGATCCCCGTCCGCGCCTACGTCACCAACGAACTGCACAGCACCTGTACGACGGTGGAAATCCAGGCGCTCGACCGCATCGGCCTGCTGCACGATCTTTTCAACACCATCAATGATCTCGGTCTGAACACCGACCACGCCCGCATCTGCACGGAAAAAGGCGTGGCCATGGACACCCTTTACATCACCACCCGCCAGGGCGAAAAAGTCCGCGATCCCGTGGTGCTCGAAGA
Source organism: Luteolibacter sp. (assembly GCA_047605125.1). GTDB lineage: Bacteria > Verrucomicrobiota > Verrucomicrobiia > Verrucomicrobiales > Akkermansiaceae > Luteolibacter. Next base: position 69,918 of record JASGGK010000010.1, on the reverse strand, counting down.
ATTGCGCCAGCGTTTCTCCGATCTCGTCGCCCAACCGGAACCCGCCGCCTGACGCCTTGATGGTCAAACCATCCGTAAAAATCGGGAAAAATCCCAAGATTCTGCTTGGCATTTTCCACCGATTCACGCAACTTCCGCGCCCGCCCATTTCCGGGCTCACCGAACGACGCTCTATCATGGCCGTATCTATCCGACTCAACCGCAAGGGAACCAAAGACCGCCCTTACTACAAAATCGTTGCCGTGGACAGCCGCAAGCGCCGCGATGGACGTTACATCGAGCAGCTTGGCACCTACGATCCACTTCTTGAAGGCACCAACTACACCCTCGACCTCGAAAAGGCCGAAAAATGGCTCGGCGTTGGCGCAAAGCCTTCCGAAACCGTCAACAGCATCATCCGCAAGGCCCGCACCGCTGCGAAGGCTTAATTGCCGATTCCCTTTCAAAAAAGCTGCGTCTCTCACGAGATGCGGCTTTTTTCGTTAGAGCATCCTCCGCGCGGAGGGATATGGATCCGATGCGCGGCGCGGAGGTAATAGATTCGCCACATTGACAATCCATCTCGAACGGATAGTTGTTGCGATCAAACCCATGACGCGGAAAAAATTTGTCATCGCCACGGTGGCGGCATGCCTGGCCGGTTTGCTCGCGGGCTATGTTTCCCATCGGCGACTCCCGTCCTCTTCCGAAACCGCCCGATCCCTCCATCCGCAAAAACCCACGAAACGCGGTATCCGGGACGGCCAAAACGGCAATACGCCGGGATCGGTTCACGTCCCGGCATTGCACTCGACCGAAACCTTGGAATCCATGATCGCGAAAGGCGATTCCGCGGATTACGCCGGACTCGCGCTTTGGTTGCTGGATGCCGGCACACAGGATATCGCCGCTTATTGGCAAGCCTGCAAAGACGGCGATCTCCCCAAGGATACCAAGCAACTCGTCATCCTCAGCTGGGCGCGCAAGGATCCACAGGCGGCGATCACCGCAACGGCCGGCACCAAGCAGGATTACGTCGCGTGGTGGGCATGGAGTGCCTACGATCTCCAGGCTGCCTTCGCCGCCGCGAATCCCGATCAGTTGAAACATGTCGTCCGGGGAATCGGGGAATTCCATCCGAAGTGGCTGAAAAACCATTTCGAAGAAATCCCCGAAGCATTGAGGGATGAAGCGTTGAACCGCTTGATGCTGTGGAAGGAGGATGAAGATCCCGAAGACTCCCTGAATTTCCTCAAAAAATGCGGCATTCCCTACTCCTCGAGCCTGTTCCGGAACTTCGCCCTGCGCGATCCGTGGGCCGCGTTGGATTGGTTGAAACGAAACGGACAGCTTTCGGCGGGCACCAATCCCTTGGGAGAATGGATTGACGCCGTAAAAACCAAGAATCCCGACGACTTGCAGCGTTTTGCGGACCAGCTTCCTCCGGGAGCCGCCAAAAGAAAAATCGAAGAAGCGATTTTCGACCGATTGGTTGCCACCGATCCCGATTCCGCGTTGCAACTGGCAAAATCAACCGGCTCTCCGCTGGCCGCGGCACAACGGTTCGCAAAAATCGGGGAAGCCTGCCTGTCTTCGGATCCCGAAAAAGCATTCGGATTCGCAGCCGACATGCTGGAGGCCTGCCCCACCCGTCTTGCGGAACAAAGGTCCATCGAAATTCCTAACGGCTCATCTTCATGGAGTTCCTCCTCCGAGAGCGACGCCCGGCGTTTCCTCAAATCCCTGACCGCCATGGATCCGGAAAGAACCCTTGAAATGATCAAAACATCAAACCCGGCGGCTTCGGAAACATTGTCATACGCCGCCCGGCAATGGTCCGAAACGGATCTGGATTCCTACACCCAATGGGTCACCCGGCAAACTTCCCCCGACATCAAAGACATGGCGGCCTTGCAGCTGATCAGCCAACTCTCGGCCCAATCCCGGTTCCATGAAGCGGCCCGGTGGGTGGTTTCCTCCGAAGCGTCAAAATCCAGCCTCTATTCTTTCATCCATCAATGGAGCCAGAGCAACGCGCCGGAAGCGATGAACTGGGTTGAATCCGCCGATCTCCCCGCGAATCTGAAAGAAGGATTGAAACATTTCATCCCCGCCGACCCATGAGACCTTATCAAAAGTTTGTTTGGGGGTTTTCCGGATTTGTGGGAATGGCCTTGATCGGATGGCATCTCGGGACACCGGAGGAAAAATCCCGAACCGCCGCCGCCCAACCGGCCGCCTCCGGGCGATCCCCGCTTCCGCGGACAAAGTCCGCACGGATCATCGGGGATGAAGCCGCTGCCGAACGGATGCGGGCGATCCGTAACACGAAATCGATGGAGGAACGGCTGAGAGCGACGATCTCTCTGGTTTACGCCCTGCCTGTTTCCGATTTCCCCGCCTGGGCGGAAGGGGATCGTTTCAATCTGCGTGACGGTCCCGAATTGCACATGTTCCGCATGGCGCTTTTCGACCGCTGGGAAAAAGAAAGCCCGGAAACCCTCATTCCCTGGGCGCTCGAAAACAATTACGGCCAGGCCGGTCGTGCCTTGAAATCCCTGGCGAAAAATTCCCCCCAAACATTGCTCGGACATTTCCAGGATCATCCCGATCCCAAGGCAGAAGTGGGGATTCTCGCCGAGATCGCCAAAAACCATCCCGACCTCGCGCTGGAGCGGCTGCGGACGCTTGCGGGCGATGCCGCCCTCCTTGGGGAAAGCCGGTCATTGGACAACCTGCTTGCCGAAATCGCGAAGCAATCCCCCTCCGCCCTGCAATCCGGCTTGGAAAACCTGCCCCCGGCACTTCAGGAAAAAATCGAAATCGCGTTGTGCGGCCAACGTCTGGCCGGTTCTTTCGTTTCCGAACTGCATGCATTGGCGGACCGGGCGGACGGCTGGAAAATTTTTTCCTCAAACCTGGCGCTCCATGGGGAACTGGGCGCTCAAATACTGGAGAATCTCCGGAATGTCCCCCCTTCGTGGCTGGCCGGTATTTCCAACAATCCCAGTCTCCTTTTCACCAAAGAAAATACCCGGAATTGGTTGGCCGCCGATTTGGAAGGAGCCGGTTTTTCCAAAAAACAAGCCGCCCGTATTTACGAAAGCGCGCTCTATCGGATGTATGAGGAGGATCCCCGGTTCGCCCTTGCACGCCTTCAGGAAATGGATTTCGACCCAGGCACCAAAAACGATCTCATTTCAAGAATCATGATTACCGCCAAGGGCGACGGAGCGAAAGCGGAAGCCCTCATCGGCATGCTCGATACCGAAGAAGAAAAGCAACTCGCCAGGCAGCAATGGGAGATTTCAAATCAACCGAAACTGAATGCCTTCTCGAAACCCGGAGAATGGATGGACGCCCTGTCCAGCTCCACCAAAACGCCCGCGGACGGCTACTACGCTCTCGTCAGCCGGCTTTCCACCTTGGACAGCCAGGCACTCGGCCAGCTTGCGGCGGACTTCCGCCAACTGCCCGCCGACCGGCAGCAAAACGTCGCCCGCAACATTCTCGCCGGGTTTTCAGCCTATGAAAAGGTCGATCCGGCTTTCATCGGGGAAGTCTTGCGCACATACATTTCAAACCCTCTTCCCGCTGACGAAAACAGCAGCAGGCTCGATCCGGTGCGCATTGGCGCTTCCTACGCGGTGAAGCTTGCGGTTGACGATCCGGTGGCCGCCACGAACTGGGTCTCCTCATTGCCCGAAGGCGACGCGAAACTGTGGGCCTACAAAAATGTCGCCTCAAACTGGCGTCAATACGATCCCCAAGCCGTTGACTCTTGGGTGCAAACCTTGCCTCCGGCGGTAAAAAGCCAGGTCAGCGGATATCTGGCGGAGAAAAAGTAAGGTTCCAAAAAACTCCGCCCTCCTTCGCGACTTTGGCGGCTTGGAGATAAAAACCTTGATCGGCAAGCCGCTAGAAATCCGCACGGCAAAAGCTCGGTCGAATCCGTCAGATCCGACCGAGCTCAAAACTCAAACATACGGCATGAACGCCGTGTAAACCTCGGACGGAATGTCGATCAGGCTGTAGTCCTTCGAGGCCACGAACAGCAGGCTCTGCTTTCCTTTTCCGAGCAGTTCGTTGTCCGTGCCGAAAATCTGGTGCTCCAGCGTGCAGAATTTCCGGTTCGTTTCCGCCACCCGGATTTTCACCGTGATCGTGTCGAATTCCCGGGATTCCCGCACGAACTTGTGCTCGAACGACCGCGTCAGGATATAAAACTTCGTCGTCTTCAGGTTGAAGTCCGGCATCACCGTATTGAAGAACAACTCGCGGGTTTTCCCGACAAACATCGCATACATCCCGAAATACACGTTTCCCACCGAGTTCGTGTCGGAATAGCTCGCGATCATCGAGTAAACGAACCACTTCCCTTCGAAATGCCCGCCGAGCGCGTGATGCCCGGTCGGCGCGACGACTTGCGACCCCGTCACCGCGTGCGCGGTTTTCGCAATCGCCTTGATCGCCGGGATTTGCGCGGCGGCTTCCACCACTTCACCCGCCCGCTCCGTCACCACGCGCAGGAGATCGGTATTGAAAACCAGCCACACCACATAGGCCAGCGGCAGCAGCGATGCCAGAATCAGCAGCGGCGTGTTATGCGAGAAATAACCGAAGGCAAAAATCACCACCGAGATGCTTGCCAGCGAGAACATCCGGATTTGCGGCAGTGCCTGTTGCGAGTTCGGCACAAAACACCGCGCGATCGCCAGCGAGGCGTAACCGACGAAGAACGAGGCGTAAAACACCATGAAATATTCAAGCTGCAACTTCGCCGCCAGACCGATCAGCGTGACGATGCCCACCAGCAGGAAACTCGGAATCGGAGACTCCAGCAGCTTCTTCGGCACCATCGCCATGATCATGTGCTGGCTCTTGCCGATCGTCGTTTCAAAAAACCACTTCAGCGCGATGTAGCCGCTGTCCAGCGTCGTCAGCGCGCAGATCACGAGGAACGCGAAATACGCCAACGGCAGCAGACTTTGGCCGTTGTTGTTCAGACCACTGACGAATTCCACGCCAAGCTGGTGCGCATAGGTGAATCCATCCAGCCCCTTGTGCGCATTCAACCAGTCATCCCAATTGGAGACGTTCATTTTCGTCAGCACCCAAGCCGCCAGCGTACCGTGGAAAAGCAGCATCAGGAAGAAAATCGAGCCGCCGAAGAAGTAACTCAGCCGCACCGAGGTTTTTTCTCGGTGAATCTGGATCGCACGCTGCCAGTGTTGCAGATCAAGCCACGGCCCGACCAGCAAGCCGACCAACAAAGGAATCGTGTAACCCGCCAGGCTCGGTCCGCCACCCGCCGGTTGGCCGTCCGCCAGCGTTGGAAGGCGCGGCGCCCATCCCAGCGTATCCCAGCCGAGTTGTTTCATGCAGAAAAGCACGATGCCCACGCTCGCCAGAAGCAGCACGCCGAACATCGCGTGGCCGAGTTTGATTTTTTGAATCCCGAACTCTTCGCCGAAAAGACAACCCGCAGCCAGCACCACGAACACCACCAAGCCAAGGTAGAGACCATACAGCGGCCCCTCCACCAGCTTCAGCGTGCCGAAGAGATATTGCGTCAGCGCGAACACCGTCAGCGCCAGCGCGAGGATTTGATAAAGGTAGAAAATCAGCCGGAACGGCTTGGAGAATTTCTCGAAGAAAATCGCCAGAGACTCCTGCCCGCCCGAGTGCCGCTTCGCCACAATGTGCGTCAGGAAGCCGAACAGCATCAGCCCCAGCGCGTTCGGAATCGCGAAAACCAGAAGCCCTTGCAGACCGAACATGAAGGTCATCTGAACGCTGAAAAACAAGCCCAGCCCCCACATCCAGGACAAAGCCACCGAATTCCCCCACAGCAGAGCGTTCAACCAACGTAAGTTCATGAAGAACACAAGGAACCCGCATTTTCCAAGTCGGGCAAGCGGAGATTCATCCAAAGATTTGATTCATTTCACGGTCAGCGTCGAATTACCATTGATGCCTCCGAATCAGCCGTCTTAACTGCACACCCCTCGCCGCCGCGAGGCAGACCCAAAGCTGCTTTCATCTCATGATCGAGAACATTCAGAAATTCCGGGGCGTCCTCATCGTCCTCCTCGTCGTCGCCGCGCTCGCCTTCGTTTTCGGCGATTACTCCCGCAGCACCCACGGCCTCACCGGCGGCCGGGCCGTTCTCAAGATCAGCGACCGCGAATACACGGACAAGGAAGTGCAGAAACTCGGTGTCAACGGCACCCAGCTCGCCGTCGGCCTCGCCCAAGCAGGAGATGAAAGCATCTACCTGTTCCTCTTGGGTCTTTCCGGCCAAGCCACCAGCGAGGAACAAGCGAATTTCAACTTCTTCACCGGCCGCATGCTGCTCCGCCAGGCACAGATCGATTACGGCATCTACCCGTCTCAGGATAAAATCTCCGAATTCATCAAAAACCTCCGCGCCTTCGCCGGTCCCGATGGCAAGTTCAGCGAGGAAAACTATCGCACCTTCATCGAAAAACGCATCGGTCGCCTCGGCCTGACCGAAAACGACCTGCGCGAGCTCGCCTCCGACATCCTCGTTTCCCAAACGCTCCAGCAAATCCTCGGCAAAGGCCTCACCACCAACGCCGCCAGCCTCGCCGCCGAAAGCGCGCTCGACCGCCAACAAATCACCGCGGAAATCGCCCGCCTCGACCTCGCGCCCTACCTCGAAAAAATCAAATCTTCCGACGACGAAGTGCAGGCTTACTGGAAAACCCTTCAAGACTCCTTCGTCACCGAGCCGAAGCGCAAATTCTCCTACGTCATCGTTTCCCCTTCCATCGGCGAACTTCCCTCCGATGCCGCCGCAGCCGCCGAAGTGAAACGCAAAGCCCAGCTCAAGGTCGGCAGCCAGGTCGATGACTTCCTCTTCTCCCTCGAAGAACAAAAAGGCTCCGGCTTCGATGAACTCGCCAGGAAAAACGGCTGGGAAGTGAAAACCACCGGTTTCTTCCCCCTCAGCGCCCCGCCGAAGGAACTCGACGTCGCCCTCCGCGCCTCCAGCACCAACGGCAAGGCCGTCACCCCGCTCTTCGCCATCACCGAAACCAGCGATCCTTACTCCAAGATCTCCGAAGCTCTCGCCATCGGCGAAAACCAGTGGCTCGTCGCCCGTCTCGACGGCGAAGAAAAATCCCGCCCGAAAACCTTCGAAGAAGCCCGCGAAGACGCACGCGTCCAATACATCGCCGAGAAAGCCGCCGAAGCCCTCAAAGCCTCAGCCACCGAAGCATCCACCAAGATCAAGGCCGCCCTCTCCTCCGGCAAATCCTTCGCCGATGCCGCCAAGGAAGCAGGTTTCACCGACGTGAAAACCCTGCCGCTCATCACCAGCACCTACCGCCCGACCGGTGACGAACCGCAAAACCTCTTCGCCGCCACCCGCGCCGTCGATCCCGGCTCCATCACCGAGCCACAACTCGACCCGACCGGTGCCAATATCCTCTACGTCGCCAAGCGCGAAGTCGCCAAAGACAAGGACGCCCAAGCCCGTCTCGACCAGGAACTCGCTTCCCGCAACAGCGCCAACGAAAACCTCGCCTTCGCCGCTTGGCTCGCCGCCCGCACCGACGCCGCAAACGTCCAGCAACTCGCGCGATAAGAAGTGGATGGTTTTTGGTTGATCGTTGATGGCAAGACCCGCGACAGGATTCTTCTCCTGAAAACTGAACACTGAAAACTAGCAACTCAGATGCAATCCCTCGACGACCTCTTCGACGACGCCAACGGCCACCTCGCCCTTGGCGAACTTGAAGAAGCCGTCATCCTCTACCGCCGGTGCGTCGCCCTTGATCCCGATTTCTTCGACGGCTGGCACGCCCTCGCCATGGCGCTTTTGAAACTCGGCGAAATCAAGGAAGCCATCGGCTGCGGCCTCCAAGCCGTCACCCTCCGTCCAAACGACCTCCTCGCCTGGACCGGCCTCTCCCAAATCTACGTCCGCGACGGCAACATCCCCGAAGCCGAAGCCGCCAAAGCCAACGCCCGGATCCTGTCTTTAGGAGGGAAAGTAGTGAAGGAATAGAAATTGAAGCGGCTGTGGCAATCTCTCCAGGAAGAAGTCTTTGCCGATGCCCGCCACCTATTCATCGACTCTACCTCGGTAAGAACCCACCAGCATGCGGCCGGAGTATCCAAAAAACGGCAGCGACCAAGCTCCGGGACGCTCTCGCGGCGGATCGCCACGCGCTACGAGAAGTATGCTCTGCGCTTTCCTCGCAATGGTCCACCTCACCGCCGCGTTCCTATACCTCAGATGAATTCATCAACACAGCCAAGTCCTATCGTGAAACCGGAGTCACGGGCACGGTAGGCGCTGGCACCGGCGGCACCGGGGCCGCAGGCAGTGGCTCAGGAACCGCAGGCGGCACCGGAGCGGGCGGCGCAGGCTTCGGCAAGGTATCCTGCCACTGGAAAAGCTGATACCCTTCGCCCAGCCCCCCGATTTCCTGAAGCAGATCGTGGCATTTCTGGTGCCATTTTTCATAATCCGGCGGGCTGTTTTTCGCTTCGCGGCTGCCGGGGAAAATCAGATACGTTACTTTCAAATCCGACACCGGACGGTTGTAAGGCGTCGCTTTGACATTCAGCTCGCGCGCCATGCGCAGGGATGCCTCGCCGACTTTGAACGTCGGCCCGCCATCCCCGACGATCGCCGGGTAGATTTTATCGCCGTAGATCACCACACAATAATCGCCGATTTTCGGTGTGTTCGGATCGGAAGAAGCCAACACATTCACCGGCACCACGATGAACGGATCATAATCGGCGATGAGGAAACTGCGGGATTGGAGATCCGCCACGCTGCGGCGCAGCTCGGCAAGGCGGGATTTCAGCCAGGTTTTGCGCGCCGGAGTGGTGCCCGCGGCTTTCAACTCCGCATCGCCCGCTTTGATCCGGCGTTCCAGGCCGGAGATCATCGGATTCTGGGTCGTCCCGGTTTTGGGCCAGCCATAGCTCGTGAATGGCTGATAGTTCGGTGAATCCACGATTTCCGAAGGCATTTCCGGCAGGCGGTCTCCATCCGAGCCATCGGAAACCACGTCCATATCCGCCTGCATGAGGAAAAGACGGCGCCCGTTTTCCGCACTCGCATGCATCAGCGTTTCGCAGTCGTAAAGGTTATGCTTCGTCAGCAACTCGTTGAGAGTATTCGCATCGCGGCGGATGCGCTGCACCTTGTTGTCGTAAAGCTGGTAAAACATCGGGGAAACCTCCGCCTTGGCGAGAATCGGCGCGATCCCCGGCAGGATTTTCGAAAGCGAGGGACTGGACGCTTCCAGCTCTTCCAGAGTTTTCGCAGGAGCAGGCACTTTCAGATTCAACTCGTAGCGGGCGGTGTAGCTCGCCGTTTCCTCGCGCTCTTTCGAAGCGATTCCACCTTTTTCCACGTTTACCGTGGTTTCGAAAGGAATACCGCTGCGGAGCTTCCGCACATCGGTCACGCTGCCCGCCGGATCGCTGGCGGATGAAAGGTCGGACGGAGCGCCCTTTTTCTGCGCCTCCTCGATCTGCTTGCGCAGTTCCGCGGCCCGGCGTTCGAAATCCTGCTCCATTTCCATACGCAAGCGGTCTTCCGCCTCACGCACCAAATTCGTCGTATCCTGCTGAACCACCACCGGTTTCGGCGAAAAAATCTCCTTCAGCCCGCGTTTCACCTTTCGCGGAAATCCGGTGAAACACAGCAAAACCAGCCCCGTCAGCGCAAACAGGAAGGCCACGCCGAACAGCGTCGGCAAAGAACTCTTGGGCTTTTTCGCGGGGGCCGGATCAGACATACGCATTTAAAATAGCCGGATCCCCGCCAGCATCAATCACTCTTGGAGAAACTTTCTTTCCGCGTCATTCCGGGATTTTTCGGCCTTCCGAAAAGTCATTCATGACAAACCCGCCATCCTGTCCCTAGAGTCCCGCCGTGAGTTATCAGGTCTTCGCCCGGAAATACCGCCCAAAAACCTTCGACGACGTCCTCGGACAGGACCACGTCGTCCGCACCCTGCGCAATGCCATCGCCCAAAAGCGTCTGGCCCACGCCTATCTTTTCGTCGGTCCGCGCGGCACCGGCAAGACCTCGACCGCCCGGATCTTGGCCAAAGCGCTGAACTGCACCGGCGGTCCGAACGCCGATTTCGATCCGGATGAAGACATCTGCGTGGAAATCGCCGAAGGCCGTTCGCTTGATGTGCTGGAAATCGACGGTGCGTCGAACAACGGCGTCGAACAAGTGCGGGATCTCCGCGAGTCCGTCCGCTTCGCCCCGGCTCGCGGACAGTTCAAAATTTTCTACATCGACGAAGTTCACATGCTCTCGAACGCCGCGTTCAACGCGCTGCTCAAGACGCTGGAAGAACCGCCGCCACACGTGAAATTCATCTTCGCCACCACCGAGGCGAACAAGATTCTGCCGACGATTCTTTCCCGCTGCCAACGCTTCGACCTGCGCCCGATTCCCACGGAATTGATCGCGAAACATCTGCTGCACATCGCCAGCGAGGAAGGCATCACGCTGGAAGAAACCGCCGCCTGGGCCATCGCGAAAGGAGCGGACGGCGGCATGCGCGACGCGCAATCGATGCTCGATCAGCTCGTCGCCTTCTGCGGCGATCACATTTCCGAGGCAAACGTGCTCGATGTTTTCGGCTTCACCTCGCGTGAAAAAGTCGCCGCGCTCACCGGCCAGCTTCTCAACCAGAACACGCCCGCCGCGCTTTCCCTCATCCAGAAAGAAGCCGAAAGCGGCCGCGAACTTTCCCAGCTTCTCGGCGAACTCATCGGCTGCCTGCGCGCCCTGATCGTTTCCAAGCTCGATCCTTCCGCCGACGGCGAAGGTATCCCGGCTCCGCTTTGGGAAAAGCTGCTGGAAATCGCCGCCGATTACTCGCCGGACCGCATCCTCGCCGCCATCGATGTCTTCGCGGAAACCGAAGGCCGCATGAAGTGGGCGACCAACAAACGCCTGCATTTCGAACTCGGCATCATCAAAGCCATCCAGGCCCTCAGCGAAGTCCGCATCACGGATATCATCGAAATTCTCACCAAAGGAGCGGATTTCCTTCCCTCTCCCGCCGCCGTTACCGCACCTGTTGCGGAAACTCTTGCTCCAGCGGCAGTAGCTACCTCCGAGCCAGCTCAGGCTCCGGTGGAAAAAATCCAAGCACCTGCTCCTGCACCCGAGCCAAAACCGAAACCAGCCACTTCAGGCTTCGGCGGACTCGATGCGCTCATCGCCGACGCCCCGGAAGAATCGGAAGTGATCGCTCCGGAACCACCGCCATGGAAAGAACCGACGGCCCAAACCGCCGCACCTGTCGCGGAACCCACCCCGCCCGCCGCACCCGCGGTTTCCGAAGACGAGTTTTACAACGATCCGCTCATCGTCGCCGCCCTCGAAAAATTCGAAGGCAAGGTGGTGAAGTAAGGCGTTTTCCATTCACCGCATCTCCCCCGCCATCCGCACCATCGCGCTCAGCTCCGTGCAAACCCGCATAAGCTGCGGAAAAATCCACGGTTCGCGGAAGCGCTCCGGATCGACGTGGTCCGCCTCGATTTCCGGCAAACGAAACGTTTCCAGCTCCACGAGAATTCGAGCGATCGCATGCGGAGTTTCCCCGGTTTCCTCCAATTCGATCAACGCGGCAAAAGCGGCGGAACAAACTTTTTCAAACTGATCCAGCACTTCCGGATGTCGGCTTTGCCGGATGTCCAGGTGCAGCGCGATCACGGAAAGCGCCTGTGTCACCCGCTTGTTTCCATTCGCCAAAGCGGCGGCGAATTGCAGCCCGCGTTGGTGGTTTTTCGGATCTCCGTTCATGCGCCGCAGCGAGCCGAACGCCTCGGTATTCGCGGATTCAGCCGAGCGCAGCACCTGCACGACTTGATCGTTGTAAGGAATTCCTTCCGCTAGATGATGGTCCAGCCGTTTCAGAAACTCCAGGTTGGCCGCCAGCGCTTTCACCATGATCCGCGGAAACCGCTGTTTCTCCCAGGATGGCCAGAAAACCCAGGCTGCGGCGAGTGCGAGTAATCCGCCCGCCAAGGTGATGCCCATCCTCTCCAGAGTAAAACCCAGCGTCACCGGATGATGCGCTTCCGTGAGTAAAACCACCATCAGCGTGATGGAAAACACGGCCAGAGTGTAGTTCCGTTTGGCAAAGAAACCGAACAACGCGATGGTCACGCCGATCGCCGCCAGCAACACCGCATGCGGCGGATGCAGCCACAGCAAACTGCTCGCGAGCAATCCGCCCGCCAGCGTTCCCAGCACGCGTTGGGCTGCCTTTTCCCACGTCGCGCCAAAGTCCGGTTGCAGAACCACCAGAATCGTAAATGGCAGCCAGTAGCCGTGCGCCAGCGGCACCAGATTCATCAACACCACGCTGCCCAACGTCAAAATCACCGCCCGCGCCGTGTGCCGCACCAACACCGGATCGATGCGACGGCTGAAATTCAACGCCGCCGCCAACGGTCGCAGCGTGAGCGTGTTCAGATCGAACAATTCCAAGGAAAACGCACCGCGTTCATGGGATCGGGAAAGCGTGTTTTTCAACGCGGCCCGCACAACCGGCAGTTGGTCTTCGATCTGTTTCAGCAGATTCACCATCTGCGCGCGCGAGGTCGGATCGGATAGATGGATCTCCGCCTGCGAACGTGCCACCGCGAAAAGATTTTCCAGCCGCCTCATCCGTACTTCAAACGCGGACCAATGCGATGGCTGCCGCGAAACCACCACCAGCGCCACCGATCTCGCCGCATTCGCCAGCGAGTGCATCACAGGCAGAAGCGCGAGTTCAAATGACCTGAACTCGGGCTTCGCCGCATGTCCTTCCAGCGCGGTTCTCAGCCCGATCACCCGCATCGCCAAACGCGCCGCCGCGATGTTCAGCAATTCCACCTGCCGATGCATCCCGCCGGGTTTGCGTTTTCCAACGTTCAACGCCGCTTGCGTGCGGTTCAAAGTCGCTCGCAACTCCCCTTCCGCCCGCTCCGCCGCATCGCCGGGTTGGGTGAAATTTTCCACCATCGCCTCCAGCAGATCACCCAGCGCGTTCCAGCTTTCCGCCGCCGTCCTGCGCAAAGGATGCTGCGGATGAAACGGCCACAACAACACCTGCAAAAGCACGCCGAATCCACTGCCGGCCGCCGTTGCCAGAACCGCCCCGTATTTCCCCGAAGTCGAACCATGGTCGCCGAACGTCACGAAAAACAGCAACCCGCTCGCCACCGCCAGGCCCGGCCCGTAATCCGCGCTCAAATGCCGCCACAACCCGCCGGCGGAAATCACCACCGCCGTCGTCACCAGCCCGATCACCAAGCCCTCCGAACCCAATCCGCCTAAAAACGTCGTCACGCAAAAAATCACACCGATTGCCATCAGTAAACCAAGCCGCAGCGAGTAAGCGCCGCGCACATCCACCATCGCGATCGATTGCGCCGCGATGCACAGATGGATCACATCCAGCTTCACCCACCCCATCGAAACCGCCAGCAACGGCAGCATAAACGCCGTCGTGGAGCGGATCGCCCGGTTCAAATCCGGCCGCATTGATTCCCTTTCCAAAAATTCGGCCAGAAACCGCCTCCGCTTGCTTGCCTCCATCATGTTCCTTCGCAGGGATTCTGAACCATAAACCTCTATTCGTGGAGGTCAAATTTCAGCGTTCGATTGCATTTCCCGCATCTTCCAGCCTCTATTCAGCCATGGCCGAGCCCGACCTCTTCTCATTTTCCCAACCCGAAAAACCCGATCCGCAATCCCGTTTGCGCGATCTCCGGGATCAGGTCCGCCATCACGACGAACTCTATTACAATCAAGCCTCTCCGGAAATCTCCGACGCGGAATATGACAAGCTCTACCGAGAACTCGAAGAACTGGAAAACAAACACCCGGAGCTCGCCGCCCCGAACTCCCCCACCCAGCGCGTCGGCGGAAAACCCATCGAAGGTTTCCAGCAAATCCAGCACGCCGTTCCCATGCTCAGCATCGACGATGTTTTCGAGCTGAAAGACACCCCGGAACCCGCCGCCGAACTTATTGCCTTTTATCGCCGTCTTCAAAAAAACCTCGGGCGGGAAAACATCGCCGTCACCGTCGAGCCGAAGATCGATGGCGTCGCCGTTTCCCTGCTCTATCGAAACGGCAAACTCGCCTACGCCGCCACCCGCGGCGACGGCACCCGCGGGGACGACATCACCCACAATGTCCGCACCATCCGCAGCGTGCCGCTGGAACTGAAAGGCAGGGATCTTTCACCGAAAGGTCCGGCGGAGCAAACGCCCGAACCCCGCCCCGACGTTGACTTCGAAAGCATCCTTCCGTATCTTCCGCCTCATGAACAGCCTGACCCAGGACCAGCAACTCGCAGAACGCCTCCGCCAGGCGCGGGAGAAAGCTTGGCGGGAAGGCTTCTCTCTGACCTCGGAACAGGCCATGGAACAAATGTTTCTCAACGGATCCGACAGGAAGCCGAATCCGTGGTATCGTGGGCCAGAGAGTCAGGAAGACTCCTTGATCCCCGCCGATTCGGAAGACTCGCCGCTCGTTACCCTCAGCTAGGCGGTCAATCCGAGCACACGGTTTTCCACGTTCAAAGCCGTCATCGCGTCATCAAATTCACTTTGCCTCCAAACTTTGGAGCCCAAGGCGATGCTGTGACATATTTGAAAAACCTCGCTGCCGCCAATCACATCTTCGGCGACGATATTTTGCTCCACGGCGTTCTCGAAACCAAACGCGGCCCCGCATTGGTCATCTCTCAACCCTACATTCCGGGAACAAGACCGACAGAGGAAGAAGTCGCCACTTGGTTCACCAGCAATGGCTATGACTCCACTGGCCACAATCGTTGGAAAAACAAAGTATCCGGCATCGAAATCGCCGACGCCCACACCGGCAATCTCATCAAAACCTCCGACGGCGAACTCATTCCCATCGACCTCCAGGTTCTCTCTAGCGGAAAATTTCCCATCGAAAATCCTCAATCTTCAATCGGCAATCCCATCCCTGAAACTCTCGAAGTTCGCGGCGAGATATTCATGCCGAACGCCGCCTTTGCCGCGATGAACGCGGAGCGCGATGAAGAAGGACTGCCAACCTTCGCCAATCCGCGCAACGCCACCGCCGGCACGCTCAAGCAGCTCGATCCGAAAAGCGCCGCGAAACGCCCGCTCGCCTTTCTCGCCCACGGACTCGGCGCTTACGAAGGCCCGGAACTCGCGACCGAACACGATTTTCACCAGCTTCTCGATTCCCTCGGCATCCCGCGCAACCAGCCGGTGATCGATGTGGAAAACCTCGATGATTTGCTGGAAGCCATCGCCCGCATCAACCACGAGCGCCACGATCTCGATTACGGCACCGATGGCGCGGTCGTCAAAGTGCTCGACCGCAGCGAACGCCAGCGACTCGGCTACACCTCCCGCGCTCCACGTTGGGCCGCCGCTTATAAATTCCTGCCCGAGCAAAAGGAAACAACCGTCGAGAAAATCAGTATCCAGGTCGGCCGCACCGGAGTGCTCACACCCGTCGCCGAGCTCACGCCCGTCCTTGTTTCCGGCACTACCGTTTCCCGCGCGACGCTCCACAATCAGGACGAAATCACCAAAAAAGATGTTCGCATCGGCTCGAAAGTGCTCATCGAAAAAGCAGGTGAAATCATTCCCGCCGTCGTCAAAGTTATCCATCAGTCGGAGCACTCCAAGCCTTACTCCATCTTCAACGCCGTCGATGGAAAATGCCCGTCCTGCGGAGGACCAATCTCCCAGGAAGAAGGATTCGTCGCCTGGCGTTGCACGAATTTCCAATGCCCCGCCCAAGCCGTCACCCACATCAAGCACTTCGCCGCACGCAAGGCGCTCGATCTCGATGGACTGGGCGAAATCGTCGCCGATGCGCTCGTCCGCCACGGCCACGCCACCACGCCGCTCGATCTCTTCACGCTCACCGAAGAACTGCTGGCCAATCTCAACCTCGGCACCGAGGAAGCGCCGCGACGTTTCGGAGAAAAAAATGCAGCCAAGGTCATCGCCGCATTGAAGAAAGCCCCCAAGCTTCCCCTGCATCGCTGGCTTTTCGCCATGGGCATCCGCCAGCTCGGCGAATCCGCCGCCAAGGAACTCTCCCGTCTCCATCAGAAACTCAGTGATCTCCCGCAATCCGAGATTCTCCACGAACTCCAACGCGACACTCGCGCCGATGCGAAGAAGAAAAACGAAAAACTCATTCCGTATTCCATCACCGGCGATGTCGGCCCCGCCGTCGCGGAAAGCCTGATTTCCTATTTCCAATCCGAAGGTGGCCAAAACGCGTTATCACGCCTGCGATCGCTGGAAATCGATCCTATTTCCGAGAACTACCTGCCCATCGCCGCCGAAGCCGATCTTTCCGTGCTTCCCCTCGCCGGAAAAACCTTCGTCATCACCGGCACCCTCAGCATCGACCGTGACGAAATGAAAGCTCTCATCGAAAGCAAAGGCGGCAAGGTCAGCGGCTCGATTTCCGCCAAAACCCATTTCCTCGTCGTCGGCGAAGGCGGTGGTTCAAAACGCGAAAAAGCCGAAAAGCTCGGCGTCACCATCCTCAACGAAGAGGAAATCCGCGCAATGATGGAAGCGAGATCCAGTTAGTCTCAAAAAGAAATGCCGCAGCGAGACTCCCCTCCCGCTGCGGCTCCATCACCATGAACTGGCGGGAAAATTTCAGGCCTCGGCCAGACCGCCAATGGGCTTTGGAAGGGGTTTCTCTTTCTTGCGCAGCGCGCGGCGCATCTTGGTGAGCGCGGAATTTTGCAACTGACGAATCCGCTCGCGGGTCACCCCGAATTCACGACCGACTTCTTCCAAAGTCATCGGCTTCTTCCCGTTAAGACCGAAGCGTTCGTCGATGATTTTACGTTCGCGGTCGTCGAGAACGGAAAGCAATCCGTCGAGTTCGCCGTGAAGGTTCTTGTCGGAAAGCATGTCGAGCGGGTTCACCGCGCGTTCGTCGCCGATGACTTCGCCGAATTCCGTGGCTTCGCCTTCGTTGATCGGTGCATCGAGCGAGGTTGGGCGCTGGGATGCCTGCTTGAGCATGGCGAGCTTGCGGCGTGGAAGACCGATTTCATCGGCCAATTCCTCATCGGTCGGCTCGCGGCCAAGAGCTTCGGCGAGCATCGTGGAAATACGGCGCATTTTCGCGATTTTATCCACCATGTGGACGGGCAGGCGGATCGTTTTCGATTGGTTCGCGAGGGAACGCTTGATCGATTGCTTGATCCACCATGCGGCGTAAGTTGAAAGCTTGCCGCCCTTCGCAGGATCGAAGCGTTCGACAGCCTTCATGAGACCGATGTTGCCTTCGGAAATGAGGTCGGTGACGGGCATGCCGTAGTTGGCGTAGTCCTGAGCGATTTTTACCACCAGACGGAGATTTGAGCGGATCATCAGGGAACGCGCTTCGTTGTCGCCCTGCTTGATGCGCTCGGCGAGGGCGATTTCATCTTCGACCGAGAGAAGTGGCGTCTTGGAAATCTCCCGCATGTAGAGCTTCAGGCTGCTGTCAGATTCGTAGGCCATAATGAGTAAAAGATGGAGTTATTGAGTAAACGTCCCCAACACCGGAATTATTCTTTTTTTTGAGAAATGATTTCAATGTGACGACCATGTAGTGACGCGAGAAATGCCGTTTCCAGATTGCCGAGTTGCGTCTCTCCTCCTTTCCAGCATACCTCATGCCCGACCCCGCCGATCATTAACTCATTGAAAATGAGAAACCCTTTTTCCAACATGGGCAAAATCGTGTGCCAAAATGCCCGTTCGGGCGTGCAATGTGCCATTCTGGCGCACGAGGATTCGACAAAAATGGCAATATCGCTCAATTTCACCGCGTGATCGAAAAAATGTATCCTTGGGCGCGGGCAGGCTTGTTTCAACTGGACGCGGAAGTAGCTCACCACACGAGCTTGGCGGGCCTGCGGTTTGCCGAAAAATCCGGCCTTCTGAAGCTGGCGATGCCCGCCGATGAGTTCACCGCGCCCGTCGAGGTGATGGGCCTGCGTTTTCCCAACCGCGTCGGCCTCGCCGCCGGTCTGGACAAGGAAGGAAACACCATCGACGCCCTCGGACGCCTCGGTTTCGGATTCGTGGAAATCGGTACCATCACCCCGCGCCCGCAGGCGGGAAATCCGAAGCCTCGCCTTTTCCGCCTGATCCCGCAGGAAGCCATCATCAACCGCATGGGCTTCAACAATCCGGGCATCGATGCTGGAGTGGAAAACGTCCGCCAATCGAAAAATTTCAACGGCGTCATCGGTTTTAACATCGGCAAAAACAAGGACACGCCGAACGAAAACGCCGCGGATGATTACCTCGCCTGTTTACGAAAAGCCTACACCGTTGCCGATTACATCGCCGTCAATCTTTCCTCGCCGAACACGCCCGGCCTGCGCGATCTGCAAGGCGCGGAAGCCAGCGCCCGCTTGCTGGAAACCCTGAAAAACGAACAGCAAACACTCGCCGCCGAGCACGGCAAGCACGTCCCGCTGCTTTTCAAAGTCGCCCCGGATCTCGATGAAACCCACATCAAGGATCTCGCTGAAGTTTTCAAAAACGGCGGGCTCGATGGCCTCATCGCCACCAACACCACCTTGGATCGCGAAGCGGTGGAATCCCATCCGCGCGCCCACGAAGCAGGCGGTCTTTCCGGCAAACCGGTGCGCGAAAAAAGCACCAACGTCATCCGCAGTTTCTCCAGCCACCTCGGCCCGCAGATCCCGATCATCGGCGTCGGCGGCATTTCCTCCGTGGAAGACGCGCTGGAAAAAATCGACGCCGGTGCTTCCCTGGTGCAAATCTACACCTCCTTCATCTATCAAGGTCCGGAACTCGTCCGCGATCTGGCGAAAACCTTGTGAGGGGATGGAGCGCCGGTGTCCCCGCCGGCTCTTCCCAATTTCCATGCGAAGTCAAGCCGGTGCGGACACCGGCGTTCCGTTTACCCAAAAACCATCACCGGAAATACAAGGCCTCTCATTCGACACGCGGAGGAAGAGAGCCGCCCTCATTAGTTACGGATACTCAGCCAAAGGAATAAAAACGGCGGATTCAACCGGCTAGCGCAACCGGCGGGGTTGAGTGGAAGATATCTTGGGGTGTTTGATAGGACAGACATTTCCGGGGGCGTCTATTGAGACGGTGTTCGATCTGTTTGACGTCCTGATGAGTCAGCTTGTCAAAGCTGCTCCCTTTCGGGAAATATTGCCGGATCAGGCCGTTGGTGTTTTCATTCAGACCCCGCTCCCATGAGTGATAGGGATGGGCGAAGTAGGTGGACGCCTCAAGCACTTCCGCCACCAGCTCGTGCCACGCAAATTCCTTCCCGTTATCGAAGGTCAGTGTCTCCACCTTTTCCCGATGGCCGGAGAGCGCTTCGAGCAGCCGCTCGGTGACCGACCGGGCCTCCTTGCTTTCAGCGAGTTCGATCAGGGTGTAACGGCTTTTGCGCTCCACCAGGGTGACGAGCACTTTTCCGCCCGGACGGCCGATGATGGTGTCCGCTTCCCAATCGCCGATCCGGGAGCGGTTTTCAGCCTCCGGAGGGCGTTGGTCGATCATGACCTGGTTACGGATCCGCCCGCGCCGTTCGCGTCCGGAACCGCGTTTGCGGTAAGATTTGCACTTGTGGCGAAGATGCCGGTGGAGGTTGCCGCCCGTACGCTTGTCGGCGTAGATGTGCTGATAGATCGCTTCGTGGCTGACCGATCCGATGCCTTCTTTTTTCAAAACCGCACTGATCTGCTCCGGGCTCCATTGCTCCGTGCGCAAACGGGTTTCCACTTCGGCCCGGAGCTCCGGAGAAATGGGGGAACCGGGTCTTCGGCGGCAGGACCGTGCGTGTTGTTCGGCGACGATGGCGGAGTAGGTGTCGCGGTTCATGCCGTTGCGATTCAGTTCGCGGGAAACTGTCGTTTGGCAGACGCCAATGGCCGCCGCAATCTCCGGGGGAGAAGAACCCTTGCGGATCATGGCTTCGATGGTGTAGCGTTTTTCGTAGGTCAGGCGGCTGTAGGAGGGCATTTCGAGTTCGGCTTGGTCGTTGAACCGGAAGCTTCTACAGCCCCTGGCCTATTTACCAACCCCGCCGGTTGCGCTAGCCGGTTGAATCCGCCAACAATGCGAACAAAGTTGAGGAGCGACAAAAGACCTCCTAACACATTCGAACTATTTCTCCTTCAACTTCTGCTCACATCTTAGAAGCTGTCTGAAAATTTCCACCGCTCCGCCGCATGATGGGGCGATGAAGAAATTTAAACCGCAGATGAACGAAAATGAACGCAGATGGAAGAAGGGATTTTACGAAATTAGAAGATCTCTTTTATCTGCGTCCATCCTGTTTATCTGTGGTTAAAGAGATTTTTCAGACAGCCTCTTAGGCCGTGTTGGGCAGATTTCCCGCCTCTTTTTAAAAAGTTAGACCGGCTCTGTTTGGAGTTAAGTTGATTTTTCTACGCGCTCGAAAAGCACGTCCGGCATTTCTGTCGCAAAATCGTTCAAAGCAGCGACGGAATGCCGGAATCCTTTGATTTTTCAAGGATTTTTCAATTTGTCCACACGTGGGATCGGATCAATCAACTCCATCCGCTATTTTTCGGTCTGCTTTCCCACCATCCAAAGTAACACGCCACCAATCAATAAACCACCGCTTACGATTCCCCAAAACATGGATTGGGTGAAATGCGGCAAGTCCACATTCATCCCGAACAAACCTCCCAAGGCAACAAGCGGCAGGAAAAATCCGGCGAGCAGATTCAAGCGATATGCGATCTTGTTCAGTCGTGCGGACGCCCGGTTTTGCTCCTCCGCATTTTCCGCCTGCCAGAATTCAAGCGTCAGCCGCGCATCGCTATGGAGAAGTTCCGCCGCGCGCTCGATTTCACGTCCACGATCCCGCAAGTTCCGGATTTCACGGTCATCCGGATCGATCTCCAGAACCTCCTCCAGTGCATGAACCAGATGCCGGCTCGAACGCATGAGCGGCCCGGCATGACGTAAAATCGCGAAAACTTCCGCCGCCGTATCCGCTTCATCGATCACTTCCTCGTGCGAATCGATCGCACACGCATAACGATCCAGCAAGCCGCTCAACTGGCCCAGACCGCGACATCCGTTTTGCTCCCACTCACCGTTCGCACGTTTCCAAAAAAACAGGGCGCTGCGTTCCGGCACTCCCGCTTTGGGAACATCATGCACTACCAACAGCAGTTCACCATTTCCCTCCACGCAACGTTGATGGCCGGGGCGTGAACTGAGCTGCTCCAGAATCTCAGGCTCCAACTGGAAATTCCGGGGTAATTCGAAAGACTCGAGGGGCATGGGCATGACCGCATGCTATGCGAAGCCGCGCCTCTGTCCACACCGGCATTTGATTGGGAAAAACCATCGCCATTTTCCGGGCAACCCGTTTCACTCGCTCCGACTTTGAAGAAGCACCGTCCGGAAATTTTCACCACGCTCCCCAGTTTCGGCTGGCTGACGTTGTTTGTGCTGATTCCGAGCCTTCTCGTGCTCATCATCGCCTTTCGCACCACTGATCCCTCGGGCGGAATCGGCAGTGAATGGACGCTTTCCCAATTCCACGTCTTCACGGAAAAAAGCATCCACCTGCTGCTGTGGCGGACGTTCTGGATCAGTGGTGTCACCACGGTATTGTGTCTCGTGTTTTCCCTCCCGGTCGCTTGGTTTGTCGCACGCACGAAGCCGGTATGGCGCTCGCGTTTGCTGCTGCTGATCATCGTTCCGTTTTGGACGAATTTCCTGATCCGTGTTTTCGCGTGGAATCAAATCCTGCATTCGGAAGGCCCGTTCGCCCGCTCGCTTCGCGCGATCCATCTGCTGGGTGAAAATGAATCCCTGCTCTTCAATCCGGGCGCGGTGATCCTCGTCAGCGTTTACACTTATCTACCATTTGCGATTTTACCGCTCTATGCCGCCGCCGAGAAATTCGATTACGCTTTGCTCGATGCCGCCCGCGATCTGGGGGCCGGCGCGTTCCGCTCATTCTGGTCGGTATTTCTGCCCGGTGTCCGCAAAGGCATCGCGACGGCGACTTTGATCGTCTTCGTTCCCATGCTCGGTTCATATGTCGTGCCGGATCTCGTCGGCGGCACCGACGGCCAAATGATCGGCAATAAAATCGCCCAGCGGAATTTCGCGGATCGCAATCTCCCCGCCGCCTCGGCGATGGCAGCCGTGCTTTCCCTTTGCGTCCTCGCGCCCATGGTCCTCCGCCGCAAGCCGTCATGAAATCCAGCCGCATCCCCTTTTTTACGACCCTGCTGGTGCTGGTATTTTTTTACCTGCCGATCGGAGTGCTGGTGATGAACTCATTCAACGCCTCTCGCTTCGGCACCGGCTGGCAAGGATTTACGCTGAAATGGTATGAACGGCTTCTGGAACGAGACGATCTCTGGCTGGCTTTGGGAAATTCGCTGAAAGTCGCCGTCATTTCCAGCATCGCCTCCATGATCCTCGGCACAACGGCCGCATTTGCCCTGCAAAAATACCGCACCCGTCTGCAAGCCGCCCATCACCTGCTCATCACCGCTCCTCTTGTGCTGCCGGAGATTTTAATGGGCATGAGCCTGCTGCTGCTTTTTGTCGCGCTCAAGCAATCGCTCGGCCTCGCCACCGTCACCCTTGCGCACATCACTTTTTGCCTGAGCTACGTGACCTTGGTCATCCTCGCCCGCTTGCAGGATTTCGATTTCAACCTCGTCGATGCGGCGCGCGATCTCGGAGCCAGCAAAGCACAGGCATTTCGGAAAATCGTCGTTCCACTTCTTGCTCCGGGCATTCTGGCGGGTGGACTGCTGGCCTTTACGCTCTCGATCGATGACTTCGTGGTCACCTTTTTCGTCAAAGGTCCGGGAGCAGACACCTTGCCGGTCGTGATTTACAGCATGATCAAAAAAAGCCGGGAATTTCCGGTGATCAACGCCTTAAGCACCTTGTTGCTCGTCGTGACGTTCATTGCGGTCTGGGGGTCCCAACGCCTCAACACGAAACGCGGTTAGGCAGCAGATCATCGAACTCCGGGACCATATCTCCAACGTTCATGGAAGAGAACCCCTTCCTCCCGCTTCTTTCTTTTCCGAAATAGGAACGCGTCATGTGTTCGATACCCGGCGGATCACATCCGCCAGCGAACATCCACGCACCTTGCGTAGAGCTTAGAAGCTGTCTGAAAATTCCCACCGCTCCGCCGCATGATGGGGCAATGAAGAAATTCAAACCGCAGATGAACGAAAATGAACGCAGATGGAAGAAGGGATTTTACGAAATTAGAAGATCTCTTTTATCTGCGTCCATCCTGTTTATCTGTGGTTAAAGAGATTTTTCAGACAGCCTCTTAGCTTGATCACGGATCAACCTGCCATCTTTCATACGAAATTCAACCGATGACATTCCCGGAGAAAAGCCGCCTTTCTTTTCAGAAAGACGGCTTTTGAAGGAGAGGATCACCGGGGATCTCTCATGCTGCCAACTCAAGGAATAGGAACGAGGGAGATCGTCTTGAGAATCCGGGAAGCGATTTGGTATGGATCGCCTTGGGAGTTCGGACGGCGGTCTTCAAGGTATCCCTGATACTTGTCGTCCTTGACGAAACTGTGTGGGACGCGGATGGAAGCGCCACGGTCGGCAACACCGTAGGAGAACTTGTCGATGGATTGAGTCTCGTGAAGACCGGTGAGACGCATGTGGTTGTCCGGACCGTAAACAGCGATGTGCTCTTCGGTGTGCTTGCCGAACTCGGCCATGAGTGCTTCGAAGTAAGCCTTGCCGCCGGTGGAGCGGAGATATTCGGTGGAGAAGTTCGCGTGCATGCCGGAGCCGTTCCAGTCCGTTGCTCCGAGAGGCTTGCAATGGAACTCAACGTCGACCCCGTATTTTTCGCAAACACGAAGAAGGAGGTAACGGGCGATCCACATTTCGTCAGCGGCTTTTTTGGAGCCTTTGCCGAAGATCTGGAATTCCCACTGGCCTTTCGCCACTTCGGCGTTGATGCCTTCGTGGTTGATGCCTGCGTCAAGACAGAGGTCGAGGTGCTCCTCAACGATCTGGCGCGCGATGTCACCCATCAGGCCGTAACCGACGCCGCAATAGTAACGGCCTTGGCCTTCGGTTGGGAAACCGCCTTGCGGGAAGCCGAGCGGGCGGCCGTCCTGATAAAGGAAGTACTCTTGTTCGAAACCGAACCATGCACCTGGATCATCAAGGATGGTGGCACGAGCGTTGGTTGGGTGAGGAGTCACACCATCCGGCAGCATGACTTCGCACATCACCAGCACGCCATTGCGGCGGGTGGTATCCGGATAAACGGCAACCGGCTTGAGCACGCAATCGGAGCTGCGGCCTTCGGCTTGTTGGGTGGAACTACCATCGAAGCCCCAAAGAGGAAGTTGTTCGAGGGTTGGGAAGCTTTCGTATTCCTTGATTTGAGTTTTTCCGCGGAGGTTTGGCACTGGGGTGTAGCCGTCGAGCCAGATGTATTCCAATTTGTATTTGGCCATATTGGTCTAGTTTCTCTTGTTCTGTGGTTAGCGATGGATGGTGTTTCCAGGGGGCATGAACCCCCCGGTCGATGGTGATCATTCACCTCCGATCAGGGGGCATCTCTGACACTGCCGAATGAAGCAGCATACGTGCCAGAAACGAGCGTTTTATTTATCCGATAATGTGGCGTTTGAAGGCGCACCTACCGCGATGACGATCAGCGTTGTATCGTCGATTCCGGAGTTGTCGATCGCTCGTTTTAAGAGAGTTTCGACAAGTTCGCCGGTTCTTTCCTCACAGGTCGCCAAGCCTTCGGCCAAATGCCTTTCCCACAGACCATCGATGAGACCATCGGTGCATAATAGGAAACGGTCGCCCGGTTGATAATCCACGACGGAGAAATGAGGAAATACCTGCGGATATCCTCCGCCGATCACTTCGAAAAGCGCGGCGCGGCGCGGGTGATTCCGGTATTCAATCTCGGTGATCTGCCCGCGTTTCCATAATCCCCAGGCCGAGGTATGATCTTTCGAAAGCTGCTCCAGTTTTCCTTCGCGACACCGGTAAATCCGGGAATCGCCGACATTTCCGATGTAGAGATTCTCCGGAGTAAACCAAGCGAGCGCCAGCGTGGCGGCCATGCCTTTCTTTTCCACGCAATCCCCAGCCATCGCGTTGATGTCCGCGTGGACGCTGCGGATCGCGACGCCGAGATGGTTCAAATAATCCGGATAAAACCCGGACGCCGCAGCCTTGAATGTCTCCGGAATGATTTCACTCATCCGCTGGAGCAACATCGCGGACGCCAGATCCCCGGCATTTCCCCCACCCATCCCATCGGAGACGGCGAAAACCATGTCTTCCTGATTGAGCGAACGCGCTCCTTGAAGTTCAAGTGTTTGCGCTCCTTCGCTATTGGAAGCGAACACAATGAGCGAATCGTCATTCCGGGGCTTGCGGGAGCCGCTGTGTGAGCAGGCCGTCCAATGCAGAATCGCGGAAAGAGACACGGGTTTGGGAAATTCCGAGTGGGTTTTCAGGACGCCGATTTTTCTGGAAATGGCAGGACTTCAGCAAGTTCGAAATCGATGATGCAAAAACACCCGAGTTTGTCCGAATAGGTGATATTGCGCGGCTCGGCATCGAGATGACGCACGCCGTAATCTTTTTCCAGCGCCGCAAACAGCGAATCCGCCTTGGTTTTGGTAAGCTGGGGCGCCGGACGGCCGCAGTTCGTGGAAACAAAATAAAACTCCTCCGGATGTTCCTCCAGCACCTTCGGAACGTACGGGCAGCCACGCTCCTCCAGCACTTTCAGCACGGCGACTTCCGTGGCGTAACGTTCCGCCGCGCCGGTTCCAAGCAAACGCTTGTGGACGTGGCCGTAGAAATCGATCCGGACGTGGGAGCGGATGCCGTCTTTGAGAGGTTCGATGGACATGCGGGGGCTGCTTTTTGCCGGGCAATCTTGCCTGTGAAGGGTGCCATGTCACGCTTTTGAGACCGGATTCCCGACAATTTTCCGGCAATTGCCCGTTGCCAGTCCGGCGAAGCACGGCTATGAGCGGGCATGTCCACTGTTGCCGAAGGCTCCGCCATCCTCGATAAAACCCGCGAACTCTGCGCGCTGATCGCCGCCGATTCCACCTTCCTCAAACTGCAAGCCGACGTCGAACGCTTCCTCAAGGACGATGCCTCCCGCCTGCAATACCAGAGCGTCCACGAGCGCGGTGAGGAACTCCACCACAAACAGCACGCCGGCGTCGAACTCAGCAAAACCGAGATCGCCGAGTTCGAAGCCGCCCGCGACGCGCTTTTCAAAAACGACATCGCCACCAGCTTCCTGAAAGCCCAGCGCGAGCTCGAAGGTCTCCAGCAGGAGATCGGCAAATACGTCAGCACCACCATCGAGCTTGGCCGCGTGCCGACCGAAGATGAAATGGCACAAGCCGCCGGCGGCGGTTGCTGCGGCGGCCACGACGGCGGCGGCTGCGGCTGCCACTGATCCGTTTCACCTTCAAAAGAGCGCCCGATCCATTCACGGACCGGGCGTTTTTGCGTTTCGGGAAAGGACGTTTGATCAAAACGTCCGGTGAAGAAGGCCGGGTTTCCAGACTTTCACAACAAGGCTCCGAAAAATCATGTTGAATCTGAAACAATATCGACGCTCTGCCCGTATGAGGCCACAACCCGCCGGTATCGCTTTCGATTTCCATGAAAAAACAGCCCATCCGCAGCCTCATCGCCGTCTTTTTTCTCAGCTGGCTCGCTGTTTCTTCCAGCCGTGCCGGGAACACGGAGACATCCGTCCCTGTGACTCTCCAAGAAACGGCGACGTCCTGGCTGATGGACAATGGAATCGTCAAAGCCACCATTGATAAAAAAAGCAGCAACCTGACGTCGCTCATCTACCGCAAGCTCGAATTGATGGGTCCCGGCGGGATTTGGCAGCAGCCGCCGGCCGGACAAGTGCAACTTTCGGTGACGATCGATCCGAAACAAAACAGTGGTGATCGCGCCGAAGTTTCCCTGCGCGGCACCGGCAAGCGCATGAACATCGAGATCCGCTACACCTTGGAACGCGGAGCCAGCGGCATCTACACCTACGCCATCTACACCCATCCGGCCAACTATCCGGCGGGTGGCTTCGGCGAAAGCCGCTTTATCACCAAGCTCGATCCGCGCTTCGATTGGCTCACCGTGGACGACGACCGGAATCTGCCGATGTGCGACAATGACGACATCCGGAAAAGCGTCGTCATCCACGCCAAGGAACAGAAAATCCTCAGTACCGGACTTTATCAAAACTCCGTCGAGCACAAGTACAGCTACTGCGCCCGGCCTTACGCTCTCCCCGCCTACGGCTGGTCCAGCATCAAAGACCACATCGGCATTTGGTTCATCAACTCCAGCACGGAATACCTGAGCGGAGGTCCCAACCGGATGGATCTCGTCTGCCACCTGGATGCCACCATCGCCCACCCGATCATTTTGAATTACTGGACATCCGGTCATTACGCGGGCGGCACGAATTCGCGGGTAAACTCCGGGCAGGATTGGAACAAGGTCATCGGACCGATTTTCGTTTACTGCAACGATCTCACCTCCCCGGCCAAAGCCACAGACGAGGAGCTCGAAACCTTCCGTAAAACCCAAGGCAATCCAACCATCCCTCAGGCATGGACTGCAAACGCGACCGCGCTTTTCAAAGATGCCATCGCCCACTCCGCGAAAATCCGGGCTCAATGGCCATTTCCATGGGTCAAGGCGGCAGACTACCTTCACAAAGAACAACGCGGACAAGTCACCGGCCAACTGGTCCTGGACGATCCCCAAGCGGCATCCACAACACTCCCCCAACTCCGTGTGGGGCTCGCCCGCCCGGATTACCAAGGAAACGGCGGAAAATTTGCCAACCGCTCCGGAAACGGCAAACTCGTCACGTGGGAACATGATGCGCTGTATTACCAATTCTGGACCCAAGGCAATGACGACGGAACCTTCACCATCCCGAACGTCCATCCCGGCTCCTACACACTCTACGCTTTTTCCAACCAGGTGCTCGATACCTTCAGCAAGGCGGACATCACCGTAAAGGCCGGGGAAACATTGGATCTTGGGAAACTCGAATGGAATCCCGTCCGTTACGGTAAACAACTCTGGGAAATCGGCATCCCGGATCGGACCGGTTGCGAATTTTACAAAGGTGATGGGAAAAACTATTGGCTCTGGGGCTGGCCGCTGCGCTACCCGCTGCTTTTCCCGCAAGACCCGACTTATGTCATCGGGCAAAGCGACTACCGCAAGGACTGGTTTTTCATCCAATGTCCGCGCGGAGAATCGCGCGAATGGCTGAATCCCAAAGCCCCCGATCCCGCCCACCAACGCTTCGGCTGGATGCAAAAAGGCACGCCTGGAAAAGACATGTGGGAAAAAATCGGCCGGGGCACCGCCACCACCCGGACCATCCGCTTCGATCTGCCCGCATCCGTCCAAGGCACCGCTACCCTGCGCGTCGCCCTTGCAGGCTCCGATGGCAACCGGGGCAATGGCAGCACCGGAGGCCTCGGCATCGCCGTCAACGACCAGCCCGTAGGAAACATCCAATACATTTCCACCAACGCGCTGCGCTACAACACCGCCATGGGAGTCTGGAGGGAATACAAGCAAGCGTTCGACGCCAAGCTTTTGAAAACCGGTGAAAACCGGATCACCCTCACTGTCCCCGCTGGCGATCTGACCACCGGCGTCGTTTACGATTACCTGCGCCTTGAACTTACGGACCGCTGACGTTCACGTCGGCTCATCATTCAAAACTCCGTAGCTTTCGCCGCACCATCTCCAGTGCGCTTTGGCTGGCGGACAATTTGAAATCCTTGCGGCTGCGCGGGTGAAAAATCCTGAACGTCGCCGTTTCCTCTCCCTTCACCGCCAGCCCGACCCACGCCGTTCCCACCGGCTTGTTTTCCGAGCCACCGCCCGGTCCTGCGATACCCGTCACGGAAACCGCCAGATCCGCGCCGCTTTCGCGCAGCGCGCCTTCCGCCATCTGCCGCGCCACCATTTCACTCACCGCTCCGTGCTCCGCGATATCATCGGCGGAAACACCCAGCAGCTTCACTTTCGCTTCGTTCGAATAGGTCACGTAACCAAAGGCAAAAACCTCGCTTGATCCGGGAATGTTCGTGATCCGGTTCGCAACCAACCCGCCGGTGCAGCTCTCGACCACCGCCAGCATCTTGCCCTGCTCTTTCAGCAAATCCACCACCGTCTTTTCCATCGACGTCCCGTCATCGCTGATCAGGTTTCCCGCAAATCGATCCAGCGCGATTTTCCGGCCGATCTCCAGCACTTCCGGGCTTCCGATCATCCGCAAATCCACTTCGCCGATGTGCGCGCAATAACCGTATTCAAGACCCTCCACCGCAGCCAGCGCGGCATCGACACCTTCATGAAAATCGCTTTCGCCAACGCCGGCGAACTTCAACTCCAGCGCCGAGTGTACCAGTTCCAAACCGGCCAGTGATTTCAATCGCGGCGTCACTTCATCGTGCACCATCGGATACAGCTCACGCGGCGGCCCCGGCAACAAGAACACCGCGCAGTTCGCCCGGCCATTCAGGCGCGGCGGAATGTAAATCCCCGGTGCCGTGCCGTGTGGATTCGGCAAAATATCCGCTCCCACCGGAGACAACGCCTGCTTCAAATTCGATGGAGCCATCGGCTTGTTGCGGATTTCGAAAAACGCCTTCAACGAGCGCAGTGCGGCTTCGTCCGTGATGAGTTCCAAGCCCATGACTTCCGCCGTGATTTCACGTGTGAGATCATCGCTCGTCGGCCCGAGACCACCGGTGATAATCACCACATCCGCGCGCCCGGTTGCTTCCGAGATCGCTTCACGGATCGCCTCTCCATCCGGCACCGTCGTTTGCCGGGCAATGCGCAGGCCCAGCTTGAAAAGCTCTCGCCCGAACCATGCGGCGTGGGTGTTCACAGTATTTCCAAGCAACAGCTCGGTGCCGGTATTGATGATCTCGATGCGCACGCCCGGAGAGTCCGCGAACGGCCCGTTTCAGACAAGGCACAAAATGGGAGCACTCGGCGTTGCAAATAACTTCGCGCTCCCAGTCGATAATCACTCGCCCTTCTTCTCTTCAGGCTTTTTATCTGCCTTCTCCTGCTCGGCTTTCTCCGCGGCGGCTTGTTGTTTCGCCTCCTGAAGTTGGGAAACAAACTCACCCAACTTCGGCGTGATTTCGGAATCCGGAGCGATTTTTTTCGCCTCTTCCACGACCTTGATCGCATCGTCGAATTTGCCTTGGTTCGCGAGAATCATCGCCTTGGTCAGCGTGACTTGCTGAAGCGCCTCCGGATCCAATCCACCTTCGGCGATGGTCTTATCCGTCAGTGCGAGCGCGCCATCGAAATCACCGTTTTCACCGAGTTCCTGAAGCGATTGCTGGAACTTCGCCACGCGTTCGGCTGCGGCTTGTTTTTTGGCAAATCCGGTCTCGTCCTTCGGATCGGCCGCTTTGATTTTCTCTTCGAGGTCACCGTAGAATTTCTTCTCCAGTTCCGTCGGCAGAGCCATCGCTTCCAGCGCGGCAAACAAGGCCTTGGCTTTGGCAACGCCTTCCGCTTTTTCCGCCGCTTGCAGATTTTCATCGCGGACTTTTTTCTTCGCCGCGAGTTTTTCGAGATTCTTCACGTAAGGCCCGGCACCGCCTTCTTCATAGCCGGTCACCGCATACGGACGACCTTCGGCATCGGTCAAAATCAGCGTCGGATAACCTTCGATCGGATATTTCTCCGCCAACTCCTCGTTCTGTTTTTTCGTCGCATCGGAAAGCTTCTTTTCGTCCTGCGGGAAATCCACTTCCACGAGCACGAACTTGTCCTTGGCGAAGGACTTGAACGCATCGGTTTTGAAAACCTCTTCGTTCAGCTTGATGCAATACGCGCACCAATCCGAACCGGTGAAGTCCAGAATCAAATCCTTCTTGCTCTCCTGCGCCTCTTTTTTCGCGGCGGCGAAATCCGAGTTCCAACCTTCACCGCCGGCAAGGGCGATTCCAGTGCAGCAAAGAAGCGCGGCCGTCGCGGCGCGAAACGTAGAGGTCAATTTCATCGCCCGCAAACTGGCCTCGTTAGGCACTGGCGTCCAGTGAAATTCTCAATAACCGAGCCATGGCCCGAGCCATTTTTCCGCCGTTTCCAGCGTCATGCCTTTGCGTTTCGCGTAGTCCTCGATCTGGTCTTTCTGCAGCTCCGAAATCGCGAAGTAATGGCTTTCCGGATGCGAGAAATACAACCCGCAAACCGCTGCTCCCGGATGCATCGCACAGCTTTCGGTCAGCGTGACGCCTGTCGGCTCAGACGCATTCAAAAGCTCGAACAGGATCGGTTTTTCCGTGTGATCCGGCTGTGCGGGATACCCCGGTGCCGGACGGATGCCGCGGTAGTTTTCGTGAATGAGCTGATCGTGCGTCAGCTCCTCCTCGGTTTCATAACCCCACTCGACTCGGGCTTGATGATGCAGGAATTCCGCGAACGCTTCCGCGAAACGGTCGGCGATGGCTTTCACCATGATCGAACCATACGGATCGAGAGCCTTATCCAACTCATCCGCGAACTCATGCGCGCCGTGAATACCGACGACGAAGCCGCCGACGTAATCACGCTGCGTGCCCGGCGCGACCCAATCCGAAAGCGCGACATTCGGTTTCCCCGATGTTTTCTTCAACTGCTGTCGCAAGGTGTGGAAACGCGTGCATTCCTTGGTGCGGGATTCATCTTCCCACACGATCACATCATCCCCGTCCGCATTCGCCGGGAAAAACCCGAAGATGCCTTCCGCGTGGAAACGATTCTCGGCGATGATCCGATCAATCCAATCCCGCGCATCCTGATAGAGTTTCGCCGCTTCCGCCGCGCCTTCCGCGTTTTTCGTTTTCAGCAGCTTGTTCTGGCGGTCCCACACGCCGCGCAATTCCCATGCGTGGAAGAACGGCGTCCAGTCGATGTATTGTGAAAGCTCACGCAACGATGGTTTCGAAATCGTTCGCGTCCCGGTAAATGCCGGAACCGGCGCGGTGTAATTCGTCCAATCGTACCGCGGCCCTGCGGCACGCGCTTCTGCAAGTGTGATGGTTTCCTTCTTCGCTCCGCCGAGGAAATTATCGCGAAGCTTCTGCTGCTTCTCTTTGTTCTCTTTGACGAAGCCTTCGCGCTGATCTTCCGAAAGCAACGCCGTCGTCACCGGAACCGAACGCGAGGCATCCAACACGTGAACGACCGAGCCGGAATAATGCGGAGCGATCTTGATCGCGGTGTGCGCGGCGGAAGTGGTCGCGCCGCCGATCAAAAGCGGCTGAGTATTTCCAAGACGCTCCATTTCTTTCGCGACGTGCACCATTTCATCGAGCGATGGCGTGATGAGACCTGATAGACCGATCACATCCGCGCCGATTTCCCTGGCTTTATCGAGAATCTTCTCGCAGGACACCATGACGCCCATGTCAGTGACTTCGAAGCCGTTGCACGCCAGTACCACTCCGACGATGTTCTTGCCGATGTCGTGGACATCGCCCTTCACCGTGGCGATGAGGAAACGTCCGGCGGAGTTCGCGCGCTCGGCGAGGTTCAAAGCTTCTTCATCGGTGAGCGATGGATCTTTTTCCTTCAGCGCGGCGATGTCGCCTGCAAGGTTTTCCGCCTTGTCCGCTTCCATGTAAGGCGTCAGCCAAGCGACGGCTTTTTTCATCACGCGCGCGGATTTCACGACTTGCGGCAGGAACATTTTCCCCGCGCCGAAAAGATCGCCGACGACGCCCATGCCGTCCATCAGCGGACCTTCGATGACCTTGAGCGGACGCCCGTATTTCTGGCGCGCCTCTTCCGTGTCTTCGTCGATGAATTTATCGATTCCCTTGAGCAACGCGTGCTCCAAGCGCTTCTCCACCGGGCCTTCACGCCACGAGAGGTCTTCCTCGATTTTCTTGCCGCCTTGTCCTTTGAAGCGCTCGGCGAGATCCAGCAATCGCTCGGTCGCATCCGGGCGGCGGTTGAGAAGCACGTCTTCCACGTGATCGAGCAGCTCTTTCGGAATCTGATCGTAAACTTCGAGCATGCCCGCGTTGACGATGCCCATGTCCATCCCGGCCTTGCCCGCGTGATAGAGGAAGGCCGAATGCATCGCCTCGCGCACGACGTTGTTACCACGGAACGAGAAGGAAATGTTCGAAACTCCCCCGGAGACTTTCGCGCCGGGAAGGTTCTCTTTGATCCAACGCGTCGCATTGATGAAATCCAGCGCGTAATTATTGTGCTCCTCGATGCCGGTGGCGACGGTCAGGATGTTCGGATCGAAAATGATGTCGTCCTGGTTGAAACCGACTTCATCCACGAGGATGCGGTAAGCGCGTTCGCAAATGCGGATCTTCTCTTCGTAAGTCGCCGCCTGGCCGTTTTCATCGAAAGCCATCACCACCACCGCCGCACCGTAACGCATGATGTGGCGCGCGTGGTCTTTGAAAATCTCCTCGCCTTCCTTCAGCGAGATCGAGTTCACGATCCCCTTTCCTTGCAGGTATTTCAGCCCTTCCTCGAGAATTTCCCACTTCGAGGAATCCACCATGATCGGCACCTTCGCGACATCCGGTTCGCCTTGGAGAAGCCGCAGGTAACGGCTCATCATTTCCTTGCCATCGATCAGGCCGTCATCGAAGCAGATGTCGATCACGTTCGCGCCGTTTTCCACCTGTTGGCGCGCCACTTCCACGGCGGCCTCCAGATTCCCCGCGCGCACCAGCTTCGCGAACGCCGGAGAACCCGCGACGTTCGTGCGCTCGCCGATCATCAAAAAGCGTTTGTCCGCCGTGTGATTGTAAGCATCAGTGCCGGAAAGGCGGAGTGCGTGGGGGATGGTTTTCATGGAGGATGAATCGAAACGCGGAGACGGAGAGGTCGCGGAGAGAAGCGCTGGGTTAGGATGGGAAATTGTTCACGCGACGTTTGATACCATCACGGAGAAGAGAAACGTGAAAATTGATGAGCAGCCCGAGATTTTTCCCGGACAGCCTGAGGTAAGTGTG
The DNA here is from genome assembly GCA_047605125.1 of Luteolibacter sp. Classification (GTDB taxonomy): domain Bacteria; phylum Verrucomicrobiota; class Verrucomicrobiia; order Verrucomicrobiales; family Akkermansiaceae; genus Luteolibacter. Next base: position 35,806 of record JASGGK010000010.1, on the reverse strand, counting down.
GAGTTGAGCTTCGTGAATCGGAAGGATGGCAGGAACCGTTTTCAATTCTACCACCACCGCATTTTCGACCAGCAAATCAATTTTGCAGGCCTCTTCATCGAGGATTTCACCTTTATAAACGACTGGCGTCGGAACTTGTCGAACGGAAGAAACACCGCGCAAAGCCAGCTCTCTCGCCAAGGCTGCTTCATAGACACGCTCCAGCAAGCCTGGACCAAACTCACGATGCACTTCCATTGCGGCATCAATAATGATTCCCGACAGTTCGTTCAGTTCATCCTTCGTTTTCATAACAAAAAACTCAGCGTATCTCTCCGCGATCTCTGTGTCTCCGCGTTTCGATTCAACCCAAAACCGGAATCTCCCTAGGCGCATGGTTCGCCACGGCTTTCGCAATCGCCGCGACGTGCTCCGGGGTATTCCCGCAACAACCACCAGCTAAATTCAGCAGACCGGCTTTCGCGAAATCCGCCATATAATCGTGCATGTGTCTCGGCTCCAGGTCGAAACCGGTCGGCGCGAGCGGGTTCGGCAATCCGGCGTTCGGATAGCAGGAAATGCACGTGCAGGCGCAGGCGGAAAGTTCTTCCAAATGCGGCCTCATCAGGTCCGGTCCCAGCGAGCAGTTCAGGCCGATTGCCAGGGGTTTCGTATGCGCGAAGGCATTCCACAGCGCTTCCACTTTTTGCGCGGAAATCATGGTTTCACCGCCGAGACCGACGGCGGCGGAAATGATCACCGGCAGGTTCACCTTGTCCTCCGCATACACTTCCGCGATGGCCACGGCGGCGGCCTTGGCATTGAGCGAATCGAAAATCGTCTCGACCATCATGATGTCGCAGCCGCCTGCGATCAGGCCGCGCACCTGCATTTTATAAGCTTCCAGCACCTGGTCGAACGTCACCACGCGGAACGCCGGATCATTCGCGTCCGGCGAGTTCGTGAGCGAAACGGTCAACGGCCCGATGGCACCCGCCACGTAGCGCTTGATACCCGTGTCCGTGCCGATGTTGTCCGCCCACTTGCGGCAGAGCTGCGAGGATTTCACGTTCATCTCCCACGCCAGTTCGTTGAGAAACGGGTTTTCCAGGATTTTCTGGAAAAACTCCGGATCTTTCCGGCCGCCGTGCTCGCGGGGATCATCGACGAAGAATTCGCTCTGCGCGATGCCTGTGGCGGAAAACGTGTTCGTTTCACAAATATCCGAACCCGCCTCGTAGAAGCGTTTGTGAATGTCGCCGATCACCTCGGGACGCGTGATGGAGAGAATATCGCCGTTGTTCAGCAAATCCTTCTCCGAATTGGCAAACCGCTCGCCGCGAGCGTCCGCCTCGTTCAGCCCGTAAGTACGAATGGTCGTCCCCATCGCTCCATCGAGCACGAGGATGCGTTCAGCGAGGGATTTCTGGAGTTCTGAGGTCGGATCAGCCTGCGGCATGCCGCAACCATAGGCGTGCAATGCCAGCCCTCAAGCAAACAAAACGACATATCACGATATCATGATGCGATAATCCATAAGTTTCTAGATCTAAATTCAAACATTCGTATCAATCTCTCATTGTTCCATTGCACGGCAGAGCCTGTCTGATACTTTCTGCCGCGCATGATCGGCCTCGCTCTTAAAATGCTTTTCGGAGATACGGCAAAATACCTCATGCTGGTGGCGGGCCTGTTTTTCGCGACCTTTCTCATCGTTCAGCAGGCGTCCGTGTTTTGCGGATTGATGCGCTGGACGACGGCCACGCTGAAAAACGTCGCCGCGCCGATTTATGTGGTGGAAGAGCGCGTCGAGCAAATCAACGAGACCAATCCGCTCCGCGATACCGACGTGGCGAGGGTTCGTTCGGTTTCCTCGGTGCGCTGGGCGATGCCGCTTTACTCAGGCATCCAGCGCGTCCGCATCACGGATGGCAGTTATAAAACCGTGCAACTTCTCGGCATCGACGCCGCGTCACTCGCCGGAGCGCCTGCGGTGATGATCGAAGGAAATCTCGAAGACCTGCGGCTGCCCAACACGGTCATTATCGACGAACTCGCGACCACCCGTCTCGCGGTGGATGCAAAGCATCCGATCAAAGTGGGAGACCGCTTCGAAATCAACGATATCGAGGCCCGTGTCGTCGGGATTTGCCGGGCGATGCGTTCGTTTACCGGCGGCCCTTACATTTGGACGACCTACGAGCGCGCGCTGCAATACACGCCACCTCAACGGAAAATGCTCTCCGCCGTGATCGCCGCGCCCGTCGAAGGCATGAGCAGCGATCAAGCCGCCGCCGAAATCGAAAAACAAACCGGCCTGCGCGCGTTCGTGAACCGCGAGTTCGGCGAAAATCCCCGCGATTCGAAAAACGAAAAAGGCAAAACCTACGGCGATTTCAACACCTCCACCGTCTGGTGGTATGTGAGAAATACCGGTATCCCCATTTCCTTCGGCACCACCGTCATCATCGGATTCATCGTCGGCGTCGCCATTGCCTGCCAAACTTTCTACGCCTTCGTGCTCGATAACTTGAAACACCTCGGCGCGTTGAAGGCCATGGGCATGTCGAATTTCCGGCTCAGCATCATGTTGATCGTTCAGGCGTTCACCGTCGGCCTGATCGGCTTCGGCCTCGGGCTGCTCGCGACTTCCGGCTTCGCCATGGGAGCGATCAAAAACGCCCAGCCTCCGTTTTACATGCCGTGGATCGTCCCGGTCGTTTCGTTTTGCGTGATCCAGCTCATCTGCATGCTCGCCGCGATGATGGGCATCATCCGCCTCAGCCTCTACGAACCCGCCATGGTCTTCCGCGCATGAGAGCCCGCCATTCCATCGTCGTCGATGCCGCCGGAGTCGAAAAAAGCTTCGGCGATGGCTCCAGCCGCATCCACGTGTTGAAAAACGTCAATCTCCAAGCCCGCACCGGCGAGATTCTCATGCTCGTCGGCCCGTCCGGTTGCGGGAAAACCACCCTGCTCAGCGCCATCGCCGGGACCATGCAGGTCGATGCCGGGCAAGTGCATGTTTTCGGAAAACCGCTCCACGGAATGTCCGGACACGCGCTCACGAAATTCCGCGGCGATCACATCGGCTTCATTTTCCAGCAATTCAACCTCATCCCCACCCTCACTCTCGCGGAAAACGTCGGCGTTCCTCTCTTGATCCAAGGTGTTTCCAATCGCAAAGCCATCGAGAAATCCCGCGCCGTGCTGGAATCCGTCGGCCTCGGCAACCGTTGGAAAGACCGCCCGAACAAACTCTCCGGCGGCCAGCAACAACGCGTCGCCATCGCCCGCGCCCTCGTCCATGACCCGCCGCTCGTCATCTGTGACGAACCCACCGCCGCCCTCGATGCCCGGAACGGGGAAATCGTCCTCGATCTTTTCCGCAACGTCGCCCGTTCCCCGGAACGAGCGGTCATCATCGTCACCCATGACAACCGCATTTTCTCCTACGCGGACCGCATCGCCCGCATGGACGACGGGGAAATCGTGGAAGTCAAAGAACAGTCGACTGACGACAAACCACATTTCGAGCATGCCACTCACTGAGGGACTAGGAGCTGGGGGCTAGAAAAGACTCCCGCTTCCAGAACTCTTCACCATCAACTTTCAACCAAAGACCATCCACCTCTTCGATGAATCTCTTCGCAAAACTCCTCCGCTACGGCTCTCTCCTGCTAGCCATCCTCGGCGTGGTCGCCATCGTGGCGGTTTCCAAAGTCCAGGCCGGGCTGGAAATGCCGCCGCCCGGAGATCCTCCGGTCGCCACTCCCGCGAAACCTTACAAAAACGCCGTCGCCGCCACCGGCATCATCGAAGCCCTCAGCGATAACGTCTCCATCGGCGTGCCGGATGCCGGGATCGTCACGGAAGTTTCCGCACGCGTGAACGATGCCGTGAAAACCGGCGATCCGCTTTTCAAAATCGACGACCGCAACCTCCGCGCCGAGTTGCTCTCCGCCCAAGCCCAGCTCGCCATTTCCCGCGCCCAGCTCAGCGTGAATCAGGCGCAGCTCGATAAACTCGTCTCCCAGCTCAACCGCCTCACTTCCGTCACCGACACCCGCGCCATCAGCCAGGATGATCTCGAAAATCGCCGCCAGGACGTCGCCGTTGCCAAAGCCCAAGTAGATGCAGCGAAAGCCCAATACGAATCATCCGAAACCGCCATCGAGCGCCTGAAACTCCTCATCGAGCGCCTCACCGTCCGCGCTCCGCGCGATGGCCACATCATCCAGGTCAATGTCCGCACCGGAGAATTCGCCGCCACCTCTCCGAAAAATCCCGCCATGATCATCGGCGAAACCGACCGCCTCCAAATCCGCGCCGATGTTGACGAACAAAACGCCACCCGCATCCGCGCCGGCCAACCCGCCACCGGTTACCTGAAAGGTGATCCCTCCGTGAAATTCCCGCTCGAATTCGTCCGCATCGAGCCTTACGTCATCCCAAAAATCTCCCTCACCGGAGCCAGCACCGAGCGCGTGGACACCCGTGTCCTGCAAGTGATCTTCTCGCTCAAACGCCCCGAAAACCCACCCCTCTACGTCGGCCAGCAAGTGGACGTTTTCATTGAAACGCCTGGGAACATCGAACACTGAACCCAAGAACCGCGAATTCGCCCTTTCTTCATTTCGATGTTCCCTGTTGGAAGTTCGACGTTCGATGTTCCTCTCCGCCATGCACCCCTTCGACTGGATCTCCCTCAGCCGCGAGCTCAAAGGCATCGCCGAAGCGGGCTTGCGCTATTCGGAGAACGTCTTCGACCGCGAACGCTACGAGCGCATCCACGAAATCGCAGCGCTTCCAATGCAGGTCGCCGCTCCCGATTTCGTTTGGCCAATGGAATTCGGTTACTTCACCCCGAAAGTCGATGTCCGCGCCGCTGTCGTGAATGACGAAGGAAAAATCCTGCTCGTCCGCGAAGCCTCGAATGGTCTCTGGACCCTTCCCGGCGGTTGGGCGGACCAAAACATCAGCCCATCCCAAAACGCCGTCAAAGAAGCCTTCGAAGAATCCGGCCTCATCGTCGAGCCGCTGAAACTCATCGGTTGTTACGACAAGGAAACCCAAGGCCATCCCCGCCAGGCCGAGCACGTTTACCGCCTGATCTTCCTCTGCAAACAAACCGGCGGCACACTCACCACCAGCCACGAAACTTCCGGCGCCGCGTTCTTCGCCAAAAACGAAATCCCCGATCTCTGCCCGCACCGTTCCGGCCGCCAATACCTCGACCTCGCCTGGGCTCACGCCTCCGATCCCACCCTACCCACCACCTTCGATTAAAAATGGACCGCCGGTGTCCCCACCGGCTTAGTTTCGCAATGCCATTATTCCACGGACCACCGACGTTCACGTCGGCTCCACTCAATTTCCCCATGAAATCCTCACCCGCCATCCTTCTCACCTCCCTGCTGCTCGCTTCCTGCAAGCTCGGCCCGGATTTCCAATCACCCGGTGCCACCGGCGGCAATGGTTGGAAAGAAGGAAAAGCCACGGAAAAAAGCCGCCTGCCCGATGCCTGGTGGCGCTTGTATGGCGATTCCGAGCTAAACCGCCTCATTGACCGTGCGCTTGCCGCGAACAACGACCTCGCCGCCGCGAAATCCCGCGTCGATACATCGCGCGCGCTCGTCGGCGTGGACCGCGCCCGCATGTTCCCCACCCTCGGCCTCACCGGTTCCGCCACCACCTCCCGGTCGTCTTCCGATGTCACCCTCGGCAATCTACCCTCCGGCCTCGGCATTTCCATCCCGCTCAGCAAGGAAACCTACCACGGCAGTTTCGATCTTTCCTACGATCTCGACCTCTGGGGCCGCAACCGCCGCCTGATCGAAGCCGCCTCAGCCGAAGCCGCCGCCGCCGAAGCCCAGCTCGATGCCCAGCGCCTCGGAGTCGCCACCGAAGTCGCCCGCCAATACTTCCTCCTGCGTGGTCTCGATGCCCAGGAATCCGTGCTCAACGACACCCTGAAAAGCCGCGCGGACACCCTCGATATCCAGAAAAGCCGCACCGATGCCGGCCTCGCCGATTCCCTCTCCACCACCCGCGCCCGCACCGAAGTCGAGCTCGCGAAAAACGATCTCGCCTCCGTCCAGCGCCAGCGCGGAGCCGCCGAACACGCGCTCGCCGTCCTCTGCGGCGCCCGTCCCTCCGACTTCACCGTTTCCCGTCGAGGCATTTCCGGGAAACTCCCCTGCGTCCAGCCCGGACTCCCCGCCCAGGTGTTAGCCCGCCGCCCGGATGTCCGCGCCGCCGAATCGAACCTCCGTGCCGCAAACGCCCGCATCGGCGTGGCCGAAACAGCATTTTATCCAAACTTCAGCCTCACCGGCAGCGCCGGTCTCGAATCGCTCGATGTAAAACGCTTCCTCGATTGGGAAAACCGAGTGCTCTCCCTCGGTGCCGGTCTCACCGCGCCGATCATCGATGGCGGAGCGAACACCGCGAACTACAAAGCCGCCCGCAGCCGCTACGACGAAGCCCTCGCCACCTATCGCCAAACCCTGCTCGTTTCCCTCCGCGAAGTCGAAGACGCCCTCGTCGATCTCAAAGGGCTCAAACACTCTCAATCCGCCCTCGAAGCCGCCCTCGCCAGCGCCCGCGATACCCGGAACCTCGCCAACGAACGCTTCACCAAAGGCCTCACCAACTACCTTGAGGTCGTCGACAGCGACCGCACCATCCTGCAAGTCCGCCTCGCCCTCAGCCAGAACGAAGCCCAGCAGCGCATCACCTTCGCCGCTCTCGCCAAAGCCCTCGGCGGCGGCTGGAACGGCAAATGATTCCGGGAACCCGAAGGAACCCTCCCGGCTCTTTTCTACTCTGATTTTTTGAAATCAGTATCCAACGATTTCCCCTGACGAATCGGTATTTTGAGAATAGGTTGGCCATCCTGCCGCGTTTCCATTAAACGACCGTTTCATGCAATCCGCCCTGACAAGGCAACGCACTTCCGGCCTACTGATCCCGACTTTTTCCGCACGGCGGAGAGGTGATCTCGGGATTGGCGATACTTTGGCGTTGCGCGATTGGGTCGATTGGGCGGCGGAGCACAAAGTGGGATTTCTCCAGCTCTTGCCGGTCAATGAAAACGGCGCGGAGGAAAGCCCCTACAGCGCGATTTCTTCGGCCGCACTCGATCCGATTTATCTTTCGCTTGATCGCGGACAAGTCCCCGGCTTGACCGAAGCGGAGGTGGATCGCGCTCGGGATCATCTGGGCGCGGCCCTTCACGCGAAGCAGGTGGATTATCCAGCGGTGCGGCGGGTGAAGCGCGATCTGCTGGAGCTGGCTTGGGCGAAGTTCGATCAGGCATCCCAAGCGTTGCGGGACGAGCTGGAGGTTTTCCGGGAAGAAGAGGCGGATTGGCTGGATGATTACTGTCTTTTCCGTCTGCTGATGGAGGCGCATCCGGATGAGCCGACGTGGGACCGCTGGCCGAAGGATTGCAACACGCCGCAAGCCGCGCGGCAGTGGTTGAGGCATCGGAAAACACTCGACGTGCGCGGCACGGAGTATCGGCTGGGATTTTTCGCGTTCGTCCAGTGGCTGTGTTTCCGCCAATGGCGCGAACTTCGCGTTTACGCCGATCACCACAGGGTGAAACTGATGGGAGATATCCCGATCGGCGTGAGCTGGCACTCGTGCGATGTGTTTTTTCATCGGGATGAATTCCACCTCGATTGGTATGTCGGTTCGCCACCGGAAGGCATCGGCCAAAGCGATCCGTTTTTCCAGCATTGGGGGCAAAACTGGGGCCTGCCGCTCTATCGGTGGGATCACATGGAAGCGAACGGCTTCACCTGGTGGCGGGAACGGATCGCGCGACTCACCGAATTTTTCCAAATCTTCCGGCTCGATCACGTTCTCGGCTTCTACCGGGCCTACGCCTTCCCCTGGCGGCCTGAAACCAATCACGAATACCTCGGGATCAGCCATGAGGAAGCCGCCGCGAAAAACCACGGGCGCCTCCCCCGCTGGGTGCATTTCCCGGATGACAGCATGGAAAACAAAGCCGCCAACCGCGCGAACGGCGATGCCCGGCTGCGCGGCATTCTTGCGGATATCACCGGTGAGGAAGTCATCGCCGAAGACCTCGGCTGGGTGCCGGAATATGTGCGTCCGCATCTCTACGATCTCCGCATCGCCACGTTTCGGATTCCGCACTGGGATTGCAACGAACACGGCCATCCGAATCCCGGCAACAGCTTCCAGGAGCTCAGTTTCGCCACTTACTCCACGCACGATCACGATCCGATCAATGCGATCTGGCAGGGTTGCTATCATACCATTCGGAAACATCGCACCGATCCCACCGAGCACAGCCATTGGCAATCCGGCTCGGCCAGCAATACCCTGCGCCTGCTCTCCGAATTTTCCGGAATCCCGGTGCCACCCGATGAAAATTGGTCACCCTACAATGATGCCATTCACTGGAGATTGATCAAAACGCTCTATTCCGCGAACTCCGCTTACGCCGTACTGATGGTGACCGAGCTTTTCGGATTGGATGACCGCATCAACCGCCCCGGTGATTCTTCCAACCAAAACTGGCGTTTCCGCCTGCCGTGGACGCTCGACGAAATCCGCTCCGACCCGAAACTCGCCGGAGAATGTTTGAAACTGCGGAACATCATCGGGATGACGCGCAGATAGCGGGGATTGCTGATGGATGGAGAAAGCAAGCAAAGGGAGCGCTGAGAGGCTGTCTGAAAAATCTCTTTAACCACAGATAAACAGGATGGACGCAGATAAAAGAGATCTTCTAATTTCGTAAAATCCCTTCTTCCATCTGCGTTCATTTTCGTTCATCTGCGGTTTAAATTTCTTCATCGCCCCATCATGCGGCGGAGCGGTGGGAATTTTCAGACAGCTTCTGACGTTCACGTCGGCTCTTCCCTCCGCGGCCTCCGCGTTTCGATCCATCCAAATGCCTGTTATTTCCCCACGGAAGTCTTGGCAAAAACCTATCAAAACCCATGCTGGCACCACACCGTCATGGAACCCACACCCCGGATTCAGGATATCCCGTTCGATGAACGCCCCCGCGAAAAGCTCGCGCAGCTCGGGCCGCAGGCATTGAGCAACAGCGAACTGATGGCGCTTTTCATTTCCACGGGCACGAAGGGCCGCAGCGCGATCACCATTGGCCGCGATCTGTTGAACAAGTTCGGCTCGATGAGCGCGCTGGGCAGCCTGCCCGTTTCCGAACTCGCGCGGGAAAAAGGCCTCGGGCTGGCGAAGGCCTCGAAGCTCGCCGCCGCCTTTGAACTCGGTGCCCGCGTCGCCCGCGAGCAGGTGCGGCGGATTCCGCTGAAAACTCCGGAACTCATTTACGAGTATTTCTCTCCCCGGCTCATGAACCTTTCCCACGAGGAAGTCCACGTGGCGGTGCTGGACACCCGCCTGCACCACATCGGCACCACCGCGATTTCCATCGGCACCGTAGCCGAATCCCTCGCCCACCCGCGCGATATCCTCAGGCCGGTGATTACCCGGAACGCGTTCGGATTCATCCTCGTCCACAACCACCCGTCGGGCGATCCCTCGCCGAGCCGCGCGGATCACCACATCACCAAGCGGCTGATCGAAGCCTCGGAGCTGATGCAGGTTAAATTTCTCGATCACCTGATCATCGGCCATCCTTCGGAGGGCCGCCCCGGCTATTTTTCCTTCAGGGAAGCCGGGATCATCACCTGAGTTTGCTTTTCATGATCCGTGACACTAGCGTTCGCGCGAAATTCCACCTTCCGAGTCAGATCCCCATGTACCGCCTTCATCTCACCCGTAATCTGCGCACCCTGTGGGTGTTACTGGTGACGGCGGCGGTCATTGCCGGGGTTGCCTCGCTGGTTTGGGCGAACGTCACCGGCATGCCCCGCTCGTGGCGGATGAAACTGGAAAACCAGCTCGAAAAACAAGGCACCCACGTCCACATCCGGGCGATCCGCTATTTCCCGCTGCGCGGACTGGTGGCGGATGGAGTGGACGTTTTCGCCGATAAGGAAAAAACCCGGAAGCTCTCGACCATCGGCCGCATCATCATTGATTTCGAGAAAACCAAGCTCGCCCGAGGCGACATCCGCGTGACCAAGCTGGAGCTGGACAAAGCGAACGTCCAACTGCCGGTGGACCCGAAAAATCCGGACTCGCGGTTTCTGGAAATCAAGAACGTCAGCGGCACCGTGCTCATGCCCGGCGGGAGGATTCTCGATGTAAGGAACGCCACCGGAATGGTCGCCGGGATTAAAATCATCCTGAACGCCCAGATGCTCGGCTACCGCCAGGACGGCCCGCCGACGCCCGAAGACCCGAACCAGAGCAAACGCCGCGAGATTCTGGCGAAATGCATCGAAGAACTGGAAAAATGGCACTTCAGCCCTCGCCGTCCTCCATTGATCCAAATCAACGTCGAAGGAGATCTGACCGACCGCTCGACCTATCAGGCGAAACTCTCCCTGCTGATCCCGGAGATCGAGAAAAACGACTACACCATGCGCGACATCATCGGCACCGCGCGGATGGAAGGCTACCTGATGACGCTCACCTCGTTCCAGGCATCCGACAATCGCGGCAAGCTCAACGGCCACGCCGATTACGATCTGAAAAACCGTGAAGGCAGATTCGACATGCTTTCCACTTTGGAAATTCCGCCGTTGCTCGAAGCATGGCTGGGGCTGCCCGCCATCAAAGGAGTGAGCGTGAAAGGTTCTCAAAAAATCGAGGCCGAAGGCGAGTTCCACCTCGAAGACGACGGCACGCCGTTCATCCGCACCACCGGCCACGTGCAAGCTTCCAAAGTGAATCTGAAAGGCGTGGATTTCGATACGCTCGCGACGTCATATTCATGGAAAGACGGCGATCTTTACCTGCGGGACATGAGCTTCACCCGCAAGGACGGCAAGGCGACCGGCAAGATGCTTATCCAGCCGCCGATGGTGAAAATGGCTCTGCACACCACGTTCCCATCCTATGTTTACCGCCCGCTTTTCAAAAACCAGCCGCTCGATCAAGTCCTCAAGGACTTTGGCCAGCTTCCCGGCGCGACGACCGACGTCACGCTGGAAGGCGGCTTCGAGATCAATAACCACGAATCCTGGGAATACAAAGGCTCCGGCACGGTGAAACATGCCACGTTTCGCGGGGTTCCCGTGAACTCGGCGAACTGCTCGTTCACTCTGAACCACAACGAACTCGATTTCCACGCCGGCACCGCTGTTTTCGATTACAGCGACTACAGCCTTCGCAAGGCCTTCGACGGCCCGGACGAAGGCACCGCGAAAGTCAGCCGTATCCGCTATGACGCCGGGAAAAAAATCGTAGAAGTCCAAGGCGTAGAAGGCCCGATCTGGGCAGCCCCCGTCCTCCGTCTTTTCGCTCCGAAAATCGCGGATTCCCTTGAAATTTACCGCTTCCACCGCCCTCCTGCCATGAAGGCGGACGGCATCGTCGATGTGACACCCGCCGGACGCACCGATCTCACCGTCAATTTCAAATCGGACAGCGCCGCGAACTACGCGTTTCTCGGCAAGGATCTGCAGCTTGAGCGCCCATCCGGAAAAGTCACCGTGAAAGGAAACTCCGTGCTGGTGGACAAGCTGAAGCTCCGCACCTTCGGCGGCGATGTTTCCGGAGATTTCATCCAACATTACAACGGCCTGCTGAAAGGAGAACTCGCCTGGGAAAAAATCTCCATCCCGGAACTCGCGGCAACCTACGAGTTCGACATCAAGCACGGCGAGACGGACGGACGCATCGAGTTTTCCATCGACGACGGGAAAATCAGCACCCTGAACGCCAAAGGGTTGCTTTCCCTGAACAAGGCGGAGCTGTTCTCCGTCCCGTTATTCGGACCACTCACCACGCTCACCACCGGCCTGCTCGGTGAAAAACACGGCGGCCTGCAACGCGCCCGCAGCGCCTTTTTCACCTTCGAAATCGAAAACGGCATCCTCAACAGCCGCGATTTCAGCACATCCACCAACTCCCTGGTTTTCACCGGCGATGGAAAAGTGAATCTCATGGATCGCACCATCGACATGACGATGCGGATGAACGCCCGTGGTTTGCTCGGACTGATCACCTTGCCGCTCCGCCCGTTTTACGGCCTGTTCCAGTTCCACGGCACCGGTCCGCTGAAAAAAACGACCTGGGAAAGCGAGCTTTTCACCTCCCCGCCGGACCAGCAAAACAAAGTGCTGCTCGATCCGCCCAAAGCACGCGCCGTGGCCGAGTAATCGCGAGTTTCTCCAAGTCGCTCCTTGCGCCCCTCACCACATCGTGTAATTACTCTCCATCACGATGCATCATGAGGATTCATCGATAACATCACGCAGACATGTCCAACCCTTTCACCTCCGCCCTCGATCCAGATACCGGGATCACCCAACAAACTTCCGTAGCCCAGGCCGCCAATGACTTGCGCGCCGCCGCTGGTGAAAAAGCCCGCGAATTCGCCCACACCGCCCAAGCCAAAAGCACCGAAATCAAGGACAAGGCTCTCGAATCCGCCCAACAATTCAAAGCGGCGGCTACCGAAAAAGCCCAGAATTTCAAAGCCGCCGCCACCGACAAAGCGCAGCACTTCAAGGAAAGTGCCACCGCGCAATGGGAAGACACCCGCGTCAAAGCCAAGGAATTTCACAGCACCGGAGAAGAATACATCCGAGCCAATCCGACCAAAGCGGTGCTTACCGCCCTCGGCGTCGGTTTCCTCATCGGTTTGATCGTCCGCCGCTAATCCACTCATCCGCAGGCAAGTGCCGGAGTTCCGGTACTTGCCTGCCGTGACGCATGAATTCGCCACAAGACCTTCCCCCTGCGGGACCGGATTTTTCCGAAGCCACGGGCGGCGCGCCCCGTCCACCCACGCATTGGACCGAGGCCGCCTGCACCCTCATTTCCACCCGTCTCGCGATTTTCCAGCTGGAATCCCGCGATGCCGCCCGCGGTTGGGTGAAAAAAGCCGTCTTTCTCGGCATCGCCAGCTTCTGCTTCCTTTCCGCATGGCTCTGCCTGCTCGCCGGTGGCATCGCCGCGCTGTCGGTCGTTTTCGCCCAGCCGTGGTATTGGATCGCCCTGATCGTCAGCCTGGCGCATTTGCTCATCGCCGCCATTTTCCTGAAAATCAGTGGTTCACGCATGAAAAGCGCATTTTCCCACACCAAAGCCGAATTTCAAAAAGACCGCGCATGGATCGAAACGCTCAACAAAAACCGGACCTCCAGCAACTGATCCAGCTTGCCGCGGCATCCCGCGCGCAGTTGCAGCAGGATCTCGCCCACTTACGCCAGAAACTGGACGTTCCGACCCGTGTGAAAACCTCACTCAAGGAAAAACCGCTGAACTGGCTCGTCGGCTCGATCGGCACCGGCTTTGTCACCAGCTTGCTGCTTCGTAAAAAAGCCCCTAAACCGGGTTATTTTGTGAAATCGGCCAAACGCAGGAGCTTCTCCCTGACACTGCTCGGTCTCGCTTTTACCGTCGCCCAGCCGATTGCAAAAATCTGGCTGACAAATCGGATAAAACAGGTTCTTTCAAATCGGCAGTTAGCTCTTAACCCTCGCAAACCGCCTCTCTGATCGGCTATACGGCCCTCACTCATTCCATAAAAACCCACCGCAAAAGCCCCTTTATGTCTGAACATCAGGTTCTGGAACACATTGATCATTATCTTCAACTCGGCCGCGAATACGATTGCTCCGATCTTCACCTCGCCACCGCCTACCCGCCCGCATGGCGCCGCTTCGGCCAGCTTTCCCCGATTTGGACGGACCATCCGCCGCTTTCCGCCGCCGATGCCGAACGCCTCGTCCGTGGTTTCCTGAGCGAACGCGAGTGGAAAGTGCTCGAAGAACGGGGTGACATCGACTTCGCCTACGCGTCCCCCTCCGGTCGTTACCGCGCCTCTGTCGTCAAACAACGCCTCGGCTACGACATGAGCTTCCGGATCATCAACAGCAGCATCCGCACGCTCGAAGAGATCGGCCTGCCCACCGAGCACATCATTCCGCTCACCCGCTATCAGAATGGTCTCGTCCTCATCACCGGTGCCGTGGGTGCCGGTAAATCCACCACCCTCGCCGCCCTCGTCGATTTCATCAACAAGGACCGCGAAGACCACATCCTCACGCTGGAAGATCCGATCGAATACGTCTTCGAATCCAAAGGCTGCCACGTCACCCAGCGCGAAGTCCACAAGCACACCGAGTCCTTCGCCCGCGCCTTGCGCGGCGCTCTCCGGGAAGACCCGGACGTCATCATGGTCGGTGAAATGCGTGACTTGGAAACCATCCAACTCGCCCTCACCGCCGCGGAAACCGGCCACTTGGTGCTCGGAACCCTCCACACCGGTAACGCACCTCGTACTCTGGACCGCGTGCTCGACGTTTTCCCGACCGACCAACGCGATCAGATCCGCATCATGGTCTCAGAATCCCTGCGCGGCATCATTTCCCAGCAGCTCATCCCGCGTGCCGACGGCACCGGACGCGCCATCGCCATGGAAATGCTCGTCAACACCGCCGCCGTCGCGAACTGCATCCGCGAAGGTAAAACCTTCATGCTCCCCGGCGTCATGCAAACCGGTAAAAACGTCGGCATGATCACCATGGATGAGTCCATCCGCCGCCTCTACAAGCAAGGCATCATCACCCGCGAAGAAGCGCTCTATCGTGCGGACGACAAGAATCTCATGAAATCGTATCTCGATTGATCTCTGATTCCACCCCTCATCCATCCACTTTCCAAAAACCCTCTCCACCTGCTAAAATGGCAAAAATCGACGCCCTTTTCCGCTACCTCATCGAAAACAAAGGCTCCGACCTCCATCTCGGCCAAGGCCAACCGCCGAAAGTCCGCATCCACGGTGCCGTCGTGGCGATTCCCGACCAGCCGGTTCTCGATCAAGCGGCTATTCACGCACTGCTTTCCGAAATCTGTGACCCGCAGGCTTTCGAACGCTACCTTGAGCATGGCGACCTCGACTTCGCTTACGAAATGGACGAGAACTCGCGTTTCCGCTGCAACTACCTGCAACAGCAGAATGGTCTCGGCGCGGTTTTCCGTTTGATTCCGACCGAAATCGCCGCGCTCGAATCCCTCGGCGTGCCGGAAATCGTCAAGGAATTCGGCCACATGCGCTCCGGCCTCGTTCTCGTCACCGGCCCGACCGGTTCCGGAAAATCCACCACGCTCGCCGCGCTGCTCGATTACATCAATACGAACTTCAACCGCCACATCATCACGATCGAAGAGCCGATCGAGTTCGTCCACCGCAACAAGCAATCCATCATCACCCAGCGCGAAGTGCCGATCCAGACTCCGTCCTTCGCCGACGGCCTCCGCGCCTCGCTGCGTGAAGACGCGGACATCGTGCTCGTCGGTGAGATGCGCGACCTCGAAACCATTTCCCTCGCGCTCACCGCAGCGGAAACCGGCCTCCTCGTTTTCGGCACGCTCCACACGAACAACGCCCGCAAAACCGTGGACCGGATCATCGACGTCTTCCCGGCCGACCAACAATCGCAGGTCCGCACCATGCTTGCATCGTCCCTGCGCGGCGTCGTCGCCCAGCTTCTCTGCAAACGCGTGGACAAGCCCGGCCGGACCGCCGTTCACGAAATCATGTTCGCCACCCCGGCGGTTTCCGCGATCATCCGTGAAGGTGCCACCCAAAAGCTCTACGACGTCATCACCGGCGGCAAGGCGGACGGCATGCAGTTCATGGACGAATCCATCTGGAGCAAGCTCCGCGAAGGCATGATCTCGCCGGAAGAAGCCTACATGAAGGCGATCGACAAAACGCGCTTCAAAAAATTCCTTCCCGAAACCTCCGCCCACCTCGGCGAAGCCTCCGGCGAAGGCCCGCATTGATTTCCAAAGGCACCGCGAAAGTGGTGCCTTTTGCTTTCCGATGATATCAGCTTTGCCTTGCTTCAGTCCGGGACTGAAGCAAACTGGCCATGGAGCGCCGACGTTCGCGTCGGCTCTTTCATGTTTTTCCATCCATGACGAAGCTCGTTCTCATTCTCAGTTTTGCCGCCAGCCTCTTCACTCTGGCTCAACCCGCGGCTACTCCCGCCCCGTTGCCCGTGGCCCAGCCACCGGCGGAAGACCCTGCCATCCCCGACGATGGCGTGCGTGTCGCCGTCCTCGGCTACCACGATTTTTCCGAAACCCAGCCGGAAACCGAGATGCGGATGCACACCTCGAAATTCCGCAAGCAGATGGAAAGCATCCGCCAGCAGGGACTCACCGTGATTTCCTTCAATGACTTCGTCGCCTGGAAGCGCGGGGAAAAAGCTCTGCCGCCCCGCTGTGTGCTCATTACCATCGATGACGGCTGGAAAGCGGTTTACACCGACGCCTATCCGATCCTCAAGGAGTTCGGCTATCCGTTCACCCTCTTTCTTTACAAAAATTACATCGATGGCGGCGGCCGCGCGCTCACCACGCCGATGATCCAGGAAATGATCCAAAACGGCGCGACCATCAACAGCCACTCGGTTTCCCACCCGTTTCCGGTCGAGTTCAAATCCCGCCGTAAGAAAGGCGAAGACCTCTATCTCTCGTTCATCCGCACCCAGATGGGCGATTCGAAAACATTCCTCGAACAGAAATTCCCCGGCCAGGAAGTCCTCGGCTACGCCTACCCCGGCGGCTATAACACCCCGGAAATGCACGCCATCGCGGACGAGGTGAAATACGCCTATCTCTTCACCGTGCTCCCCGGAAAAGTGAAGCGCGCCACACCCGACAAGACCCTGCCGCGCTACATGCCCTTCGGCACCACCGACCGCCCGTTCGAAGACGCGGTGACTTTCCGCGAAGGTTCCACCGGCACTTCCCCTAGCAATTCTCCATCCGCTCTTCCTGAAACCACGCCCTATCCGGTAAAACCCGAACCCGGCGCGATCATCAACATCCGCACCCCGCAGATCGTCGCGGACCTTTCCACGGTCCCGGATCTCGATCCGAAAACCCTCACGATGAAAATCTCCGGCTTCGGCGAAGTGCCCGCCGTTTATTCGCCGGATACCAAGCAGTTCTCCTGGACGCTCAACCGCCGCCTCCGCCAACCGTCCTGCCACGTGCAGATCGATTGGAAAGACACCATCGGCAAAGCTCCGCAAACCCCGCTCCGCTGGTCGTTCCAGATCGACCGTATCCCCGCCTACCTTCCCGAAGGCGAATAATTTCCGTTTTCAGCATTTCAGCCTCTCAGCTTTTACCCTCATGTTCTCCAGCCTCTCGGACAGCCTCGACAAGACCTTCCGCAACCTGCGCGGCGTCGGTCGCATCTCGGAAAAAAACATCTCCGACGCCCTGCGTGAAATCCGCATCGCCCTGCTCGAAGCCGATGTCGAATTCAGCGTCGCCAAGGATTTCATCGCCAAGGTCAAAGACAAGGCGATGGGCGAAGACGTCCTGAAATCCATCAAGCCCGGCGAACAAATCGTCAAAATTTTCCACGACGAACTCGCCGACCTGCTCGGTGGCGACCAGCAGCCGCTCGACCTCACGCCGCCCGGCCGCATCCTCGTTTGCGGTCTCAACGGCGCGGGTAAAACCACCACTTCCGCCAAGCTCGCGAACCGCCTGAAAAAAGAAGGCCGCCGCCCGCTGCTCATCGCCTGCGATCTCTATCGCCCGGCCGCGATCGACCAGCTCGTCACGCTTTCCCAACAAATCGACGTGCCGTGTTACGCGCCCGATCCATCGGAAAAAGACGTCGTCAAAGTCGCCAAAGACGCCCTCGCCTGGGCGGAAAAACAATCCGGCACCGTTCTCATTTTCGACACCGCGGGCCGTCAGGAAATCGACGAAAAACTCATCGAGGAACTCAAACGCCTCCACGGTTTCCTCGCACCGAAGGAAACCCTGCTCGTCGCCGATTCCGCCACCGGCCAGCAGGCGGTCTCCGTCGCCCGCCATTTCGATGACGCCGTCGGCATCACCGGCATCGTCTTGACCAAACTCGATGGCGATGCCCGTGGCGGTGCCGCGCTTTCCATGCGCGCCGTCACCGGAAAACCCATCAAGTTCATCGGCGAAGGCGAAAAACTCGACCAACTTTTCGAATTCCACCCGAACCGCATGGCGGACCGCATCCTCGGCATGGGAGACATCGTCGGCATGGTCGAGCAAGTCGCCAGCAAGGTGAACGAAGCCGACGCCATGCGCTCGATGGAACGCATGCAGGCCGGGAAATTCGATTTCACCGATTTCCTCGATCAGATGAAAATGATCCAGAATCTCGGTCCGCTCGAAGGCCTGCTCGGCCTGATGCCCGGTTTCAACAAAATCAAAAAGCAGCTCCCTGCCGGCGCGCTCGATAACAAAAAAATCAAACGCACCGAAGCCATCGTGCTTTCCATGACGCTCGAAGAACGCCGACGCCCGGAGATCATCAAAGGTTCCCGCCGCCAACGCATCGCCGCCGGTTCCGGCACTTCGCTGATGGAAGTGAATCAGCTCATCAAGCAATTCGGCGAGATGCGCAAGATGATGAAATCCCCCGGAAAAATGCGCGACATGATGAAGCAAATGGGCGGCATGGGAGGTATGAAAGACATGATGAAAGGCCTCGGCGGCGGCAAATTCCCATTCTGATTCTTTCATTCAACGTCCGATGTTTCGCCTTCGATGTTCGATGTTCAAAACGTTTTCTACATCTGCGGTCCCACGGCTTCCGGGAAATCCGCGGCTGCCATCGATTACGCGCTGAACCACAACGGTGAAATCGTCAACGCCGACGCTTTCCAGCTCTATCAAGGCCTGGAAATCCTCAGCGCCGCCCCTCCCGCGCACGAGCAATCCATCGTCCCGCATCACCTTTACGGCGTTCTTCCACCGACTGAACTCGCCGATGCCCAGCGATACGCGCTCATGGCAAAACCCGTGATCGATGAAATCCAGTCTCGCGGGAAAATCCCCGTCGTCACCGGAGGTTCCGGGCTTTACCTGAAATTCCTCACCCACGGTGCCGCCCCGCTGCCTACCGGAGATCCAAAGCTGCGCGCGGAACTCGATGCCCGCCCGCTCGAAGATCTCATCGCGCAACTCACCGCACTCGATCCCGTCGAGGCTTCTCGCACCTCCCTCGCCAACCGTCGTTTCGTTTCCCGAGCTTTGGAAATCTGCCTGCTCAGCGGTGAAAAAGCCTCCGATCTCCGCGACCGTTGGGAAGCCAAAACCGCCACCATTTCCAGTCAACTCAACGGCGTCTTCCTCCAGCGCGCCCGCCCGGATCTCCACGCCCGCATCGCGAAACGCACCAAGCTCATGCTCGATGGCGGTGCCATCGAAGAGGTCTCCGCCTTGGAAAACCTCTCCGCCAATTTCGAAAAAACCATCGGCTACCGCGAAATCCGCGCTCTACTAGCGGGCGAAATCGACCGCCCGACCTGCGAAGAACTCATCAACGCCTCCACCCGCCAATACGCCAAACGCCAGGAAACCTGGTTCAAACGGGAAAAGTGGCTGACCGTCACCCTTTTATAAACCCAATGCCCATTTCCCAAACCCTCACCACCCGCATCCAGGAGGAACCCTTCCTCCTCATCGCCACGATTATCTTCGTGCTGGCGATCCTCCACACCTTCTTCGCGGTCCCGATCACCCGCCTTTCCCTTCGTTTCCCGAAACATTCTTTCAATGCCACGCTCCTGCATTTTCTCGGCGAAGTGGAAGCGATCTTCGGCATCTGGGCGCTGGTCCTTCTCGCCTCCATGGTCGCATTCCACGACCTCGCTACGATGAAATCCTACATCATGGGCGTGAATTTCACCGAGCCCATGTTCGTCGTGATCATCATGGCGCTCGCCTCCACCCGGCCCGTCCTGCGGTTCGCGGAAAACTGCCTGAGCTTCCTCTCCAAGCTCGGGAAACAAACACCCGCAGCATGGTGGATCGTCATCATGTCCATCGCGCCGTTGCTCGGCTCGTTCATCACCGAGCCCGGAGCCATGACCATCGCCGCGATGTTGCTGGCGAAAAAATTCTATCATCTCAAACCCTCTCCGAAGTTTTCCTACGCCACGCTCGGCCTGCTCTTCGTCAATATCTCCGTCGGCGGCGTACTCACGAATTTCGCCGCTCCGCCCGTGCTGATGGTCGCTAAAAAATGGGGCATCACCACACCGGAAATGCTCGTCCACTACGGAGACAAAGCCGCCGTCGCGATCTTTCTCTCCACGCTTCTCTACTACCTGTTTTTCCGCAAAGAACTCGCCGCACTCGCGACGAAAGCCAAAGACCACGATGGCGACGGCCAAGGCGATCTGATCGTAAAAGAACGGAAAATCCCGCTCTTCATCACGCTCACCCATCTCGGTTTCATGGCGTGGACCGTGTTTTTCGCCCACTATCCTCCGCTCTTCATCGGCGGATTCCTGTTCTTCCTAGCCTTCGCCCAAGCGACTTCCGCCCACCAGCATCCGATCAATCTGCGCGGTCCGATTCTCGTCGGCTTCTTCCTCGCCGGACTCGTCATTCACGGCGGTTTACAAGGCTGGTGGCTCGCACCGATCATCTCCAGCCTCTCGGACATCCCACTGTTCATCGGCTCTACCTTGCTCACTTCTTTCAATGACAACGCCGCCATCACCTTCCTCGCCGGCCAGGTCGATGGACTTTCCGCATCGATGAAATACGCCGTGCTGGCAGGTGCCGTCACCGGCGGCGGCCTCACCGTCATCGCCAACGCACCGAATCCCGCTGGCCAGGCCTTGCTTGCAAAATTCTTCGGCGAAGGGGTTTCCCCGGTGAAACTTTTTCTCGGCGCGCTGATGCCGACCCTCATCGTAGCCGCCTGCATGTTGTTCTTCCCCGATCGCGGGATCGATGCGATGTTCGCGCCCGTTCCACCCGCCGCCCCATCCACCTCGCATTGATATGTTTACCGGCCTCGTCGAAGCCCTTGGCACTGTCGTTTCCCTCGAAAACCGTGGCGACCAAGCCCGGCTGACCTTGCAAATTCCATTCGCCGCCGAACTCGCGCTCGGAGATTCCGTCGCCACCAACGGCTGCTGCCTCACCGTCGCGGAATTTACGGAAAACGGCGTCGCCTTCGATCTCCTCAGCCAAACCCTGAAAGTCACTTCGCTGGGTGATCTCGCCGCGGGCAGCACCGTCAATCTCGAACGTGCCCTCCGCGTGGGCGACCGCCTCGGCGGCCACTTCGTGCAAGGCCACGTCGATGCCACCGGAAATCTCGTTTCCCTCACCGCACAAGGTCAGGACCACCTCGTCGAAGTCTCCCTGCCAGCGGAAATCCACCGCCTGAGCATCGATAAAGGCTCGCTCGCCCTCGATGGCATTTCCCTCACCATCGCCGAACTGAAACCGCAATCCGCCGTTTTCTGCATCACCCCGCACACCTGGGTCCACACCCATTTGCACACGCTGAAAATCGGCCTGCGCATGAACCTGGAAGCCGATGTCTTGGCCAAACACGTCGCCCATTTGCTGAATAAGTAAGACCACCGACACGGGAAAAAGATCGCGCCTGCGTGCGAGCGCTTGCCGTTATCCTCCAGCGAGGCATCATGCACGCCAGTTAACGCGCTCACTTTCATGAAACTAGCGACTCTCGCCCCTCTGGCCGCACTTTTCCTGCCATCCTTCGCCATCGCAGCCCCTACCGATTGGCCGGTCGCCGCCCGTGAGGTAAAGCCGTGGATCCAATGGCCGTCCTGGACCACGCTTACCGAAGCCCAGATCACCGAAGCCAGCCAGCTCGTCCACCAATCCGGCTTCGGCGGCATCGTTTTGCGCCAGCAGAAATCCGCTGAAAAAACACCCGCCTATCTCGGCACGGACTGGCTCGCCCAGCTTTCCAAAATCTCGAAAACCGCCACAGCGCAGGAACTCGGCATCGATCTCGCGGAGTTTTCCTTCAGCGATTGGCAGCTCGCTTCCACGCTGGCGGCCATCGATCAGGAAATCGAAGGCGGCAATCCGGTACAGATCAAGTTTCCCGCCGGAAAACTCGAAGCCCTCCGCGCTTACTCCGCCGAAGGAAAAAGCGTGAACCTTTCCCCGCTGGTCAAAAAAGCCCGACTCACCTGGAAAGCGCCCGCCGGAAAATGGCGCGTGCTCGGCCTGTTCTCGAACACCCAGACCGGAAAAAACACGCTCGATCCTTTTTCCACCCTCGCCACCAAAGCCGCGCTGAAACGCTTTGACCAAGCCTTCGGCAAAAACACGCCGACCTTGCGCGCCCGTTTCCATCCCGCCTTCGATCCGCAAACGCCCGTCTGGTCCGCGGGTTTGCTCGAAGCATTCACCGCAAAGCGCGGCTACGATCTGCGCGCGCAGCTCCCCGCCTTTTTCGGCATCGGTGAAGCGGATGCCATCGCCCGCGTCCGCGCCGACTACCGCCAAACGCTGGACGAACTCTACCTCGCCCATCTCCAGGCGTGGCAGGACGCCGCAGCGAAAAAGAAAACGCTGACCCGCCTGCAAACCCAGGACGCCATCGGCAACATCATCGATCAGGCGGCAATCACCGACATCCCGGAAATCATCGCCACCACTTCGATCACCGCCGAACAATTTCCCCAACTCCTGCTCGCCCCATCCGGCGCGCATCTCACCGGAAAACCGCTCGTCGCCGCTTCCGTCAGCGCCAAGGATTTGCAGCTCAAGCAAACAGCGGATCTTCTCTGGCTCGCAGGCGTGAACCACCTGATTCTCGACGAAGCTCCGGCGCCGCTTTTCAACGGTTACATTTCCCGCGTTCAGAGTTTCCTCCAATCCGGGAAATCCAGCGCGCAGCTTCTGGTTTACTATCCGGATGCCGATCTGTGGCATCAGCCAACAGCCGAAGGTTCCAGTTTCGCGAAAAGCAGCATCCATCAGCTCACGACCGCGCTCAACAAAGCGGGCATCGGTTTTGAACTGATTTCCGATCAGCTTCTCGCCACCGCCACCGTAAAAGACGGCCGGATCGTGCTCAAGGATCGTGCTTATAAAGCCCTGATTCTTCCACAAATCCGCGTCCTTCCTGAAGCCACCGCCAAGCGCCTGCGAGATCTCACCAAGTCCGGCGCGAAGCTCGGTCTCACCGGCGATCTTCCATCCCAAGTCCCCGGATTCTCCAATCTCGGAAAACGCACCGCCGCTTTCACCAAATTGCTCGCGGAAATCCCGGCGGAAGCCCGCGTGACCGATGCCAATCCCGTCACGCTCGCTTACACGCTCGGAGTTTCCGCCGATCCGCTTACGGAAACAGGAATCCGCCTGATCCGCCGCGATCTCGAAGACGGCAGTGTCTATTTCCTCGTGAACGCCACGCCGCAGCGCATCGACGTCTGGCAACCCATCGGCGTTCCGTTTTCTTCCGCCGTCTTTTTCGATCCACTCAATTCCGACCGCAGCGGACTTGCCCCGGCCCGCAACATTCTCGGCAATCCGAATATCCACCTCGTGCTGGCACCCGGTGAATCCCGGATTCTCCGCACTTACACCGCGCCTTTGACGGAAGGCAAAAACTGGCAGGATTAACCCACCGGGAGCAGGCTTCAGTCCGCCCCACAGCATTCAGAAACTCACCGTGAAACTCGTCATCGCAGGCGTCAGCGGCAGCGGTAAAACCACCATCGGCACCCTCGTCGCCAAACTTTCAAACTCCGAGTTTCTTGATGCCGATTCATTCCATCCACCGGAAAACGTCGAAAAAATGCGCCACGGCATTCCACTCACGGATGCCGACCGCGCAGGCTGGCTGCAAACCCTCGGCACCGAACTCCAGCATCGCTCCGACGTCGTCCTCGCCTGTTCCGCTTTGAAAAAAGCCTACCGGGATCTCCTCCGCGGCGCGGTTCCGGATCTTCAATTCGCCTTGTTGGAACTTTCAAAATCCGAACTCGAAAAACGCATCGCAGGCCGCGCGCGCACCGGTCATTTCATGCCCGCATCGCTCCTTGATTCCCAACTCGCCACCCTCGAAACCGGCGAGGATCTGCTTGTTTTCGAAAACAATGATTCACCGGAAATCATCGCGCGGAAAATTTGGGAGAAAACCATCGCGGACCGCTGACGATCACCTTGGGCGTTGGAAGGATCTCATCATGCGGGATTCGCGAAAAAATTGTAATTCGGGCGGAAGGCAAGGGCTGCTCACATCCATGCCGACGCCAATGCCAGGATGGATACACCAGCCAGAAAAGCCACCCCGCGCGGGAAGCTTGCAAGCAGGAACGTGAGCACGAGACCGCTCATTGCCAGTGCGATCACGGACGCCGCGAGAGCGATTTCCAAAGGGTTTTTCCCCGCTTCCATCCAGCACAGCAGAAGAATCAGCAAAAATCCCGCCGCTTTGAATACGGAAGCCGCCCGCGGGGTCAGGTCGCGGTTCAACAACGTCTTGTGATGGGATTTCATGCCCAAGGCAAAAGCCACAACAACAAGAAAACCGCCGGCAAGGGTGATGGGATCCATAAAATTGCGAGAAATGATTTATGATCGGACAAGGCGGTTCCGACGTTCCTGAGAAGCGAATTTCAAAGCCGTCCAGACAAACACCGCTCCGATCAGCACCATCACGGCATCAAATATCGGGAACAGCCACCGCCCCGCGGACAAACTCATTTTGATCCAAGGAGAAACCATGACCCAATCCACCACCGGCAATCCCGCGAACAGCACCGCATTGATCCACAGTTGCTCGATCCACGCCTTGCGGACCGGCCGGCACCAAGCATGCAGCAGGCTCACGCCCCAGGCATAAAGGAAGCATTTCACTTCGAGTGTTTCCCGTTGATCCAAAGCCAAAGGCAAAAGCCGGTTCGCCCAGAAAAACACCGCGATAGCCATGAGAAATCCGGTGATGCCCGCGATATTCAGACGATCCACCATTTGGTATCCGAACGATGGTTTCCCCTGTTTGAGTTGCGCCGCTTTTCGTTTTTGCGTCCACATCACCATGCCGGATCCCGTCATCGCGGCTCCCATCAAGCCCATGACAAAAAACGCGGTTCTCGTCAGCGGATTGGCGAAATGGGCGAGGTGCACACCATACAGAACATCGTAAATCCTGCCCACCGGGCCATCCGGCACCGGCTCCGTCAACGGCTGTTCCTCCCCTGTCACCACACTGAATTTCCTGATCTCCGAGCGGCCCAGGCGCTTTGCGTCGCTGAACATCACCTGTACGCCGGCTTCAGGCTTGTTGCGATCCCGGATGAAAATGCGGCTCGCTTTCGGGCTGTCCGTCCCGCTCTGAAGAGAATCCAGGATTTTTTCGAAAGGTGCGGCGGTCGTGGTATTTCCGGCGACTTGCACGATGGCGGCGGCGGGATTTTTTTCACCCTGTTTTTCCACGATCAATCCGGGCCACGGCAGATACATCCGCATGAAAATCACCAGTGCCGAAAAACTGATGACCAGATAGAACGGCAACGCCAGAACGGCCATCACATTGTGAAAATCCATGCAGGACCGCAGCCACGCCCGCGTCGGCCGGAACGTGAAGAATTCTTTGAAAAACTGCCGGTGCGCCACGATCCCCGTGATGAGAGCGACAAACATGAACAGCGCCGCCACCCCCGCCAGATAACGTCCCCACGGATACGGAAGCTGCAACTCGAAATGGAACCGATAGAAAAAATCCCCGCCACGGGTCTCTCGGGTCTTCAAGGCTTCACCCGTTTCCGGGTTCAAAACCGCTTCCTTGCTCGCACCATTCCCCCAACTCATCACCGAGCACATCGGAGAACGGCCATTGGGGAGTGTAATGCTCCAGTTCGGCTGATCCCCCGCGTTCGCTTCAAGATAGCCCAGGGCTTTCCGGGCGGCGGACTTGGCATCGGCCTTGCCTGCCGCCGCTGCCAGTTCAGGCATCATCCAGCGGCTGATTTCATGCCGGAAATACGTCGCCGTGCCCGTGATCAAAATCGCGAACAACACCCAGGATAACAACAAGCCCGTCCACGTGTGCAACCACGTCATCGAATGTCGGAACGTCTTCTTCATTTTGCCTTCCAATTGAACCAAACCACCAATCCACCCAAAACAGCGGGCACCAGAATCCACAACCACGCCCGCCATGCGCTGGGCGCGGCAAACGCCCATAAAATCGCCCCCGCATAACCCAGATAACCCAGCATCGAAGCCGCGATCACCGAATTCTGAGGACTCATCGGCAGCAACAAGGCCAGACTGGAGGACAAAGCCGCCGCTAAAACATATCCTCCGAAAATCGCAGCCATGGACCGGGAGGCGACTCCCCATTGATATCTGACTTCATTTGTTTTCTCCCGATCCATTTTTCACAAATTCCTTATTCCAAGCGTCTTATAACTCCAACAGATCAATGCTAATGAGACGCAACAACCGCGGTCAATCGCAAACAGTCATATAAATTTTAATTATAAAATTATTGCGTCTCATTCGCATTTATCACACTGCGCGTGGGTCCAATTTTTCCGGAAATCATTTCCTGAATCATTCTGGTTCATCCATTCACCATGAAAAAGAAACACATTTCCTTCCTGATCAGCACCAAGTGCTTGACCGGTCTCGTTTTCAGCCTGGTCTGCTCCCTTCCAGACCTTCATGCGGAAGAAACCACCACCGGGGAAGCCACCACTCTTGAAACGCTGACGGTGACAGCCTCGGCCGTTCCCAAGAAAAAGACTTCCACCGCCGTTTTCGGAGATCGTGAAGTCCGCGACACTCCTTATTCCATCACGGTTCTCGATAGCTCGGCGATCGAATCCCGCCAGTCGAACTCCCTCGGTGACGCGTTTTTCGGAGATCCGTCCGTGGTCACCGCCATCCAGCCCTACGCCAGCGGCTGGAACTCTCCGATCCAAGTCCGTGGTATGGACCTCGCGTGGGACAGCTACCGCGTCAACGGCGTTCCATCCGAATCGTGGGGCTTCGAATGGCCGCTGGAAATCATGCAGCAGGTCGAGCTTTACAAGGGGGCGACCGGCTTCATGTACGGCTTCGGCGATCCGGGCGGCATGGTCAATTACGTCACCAAAAAACCTCTGGACACCCCCTACTCCTCCATCACCGCAGGCTTCCGTAATAAATCCGTCCTGAGCGTGGGCGGGGATTTCAGCCAGCGCGGCGGCAAGGACGGCTGGCTCGGCTACCGCGTCAATCTCAACCAGGAATACGGCGAGACCTACAACGGCGGTGAAATTGATCGCCTCATCAGCACCATCTCGCTCGAAGGCAGGCTCCGCGACGATCTGACCGTCACCGCCGACATCATTTATCTGAACCGCAGCCTCGAAAACGAGGGAGCGATGCTCAGCTTCTGGAACCTTTCCGGTGATTCCCTTCCCAAACCCGTGGATGGTTCCACGGACATTTCCGTCGATGGCTCCTATTGGAATATCGAATACACCATGCTGAACACAGGCCTGGTATACGATCTGAACCCGGACTGGAAAGCTTCCCTCCAGTATAGCTTCAGCCATTTGCACTCGGATACGAAAAAAACCTGGGCCTATCTGCAAAACACCGATGGTGATTACAAGCTGAATCTCTATCAACTCGGAGGCGATACCGACCGCCAATACGCCCAGGCGATGCTGCAAGGGAAATTCGAAACCGGAAAAGTCTCCCACCAACTGGTGGTCGGCACTTCCGCCCTCTACACCCGCGGTTACAGCGGATTGTATTATGATTGGGATACGATCGGTTATGGAAACCTCTACAGCGGCAGCACCGTCACCACATCGTTCCCTTCCCACTCACGGGAGACCGCCTTTAGTTCCGAAAGGTTGAAAACCGATGTTTTCGTCAGCGATACCGCCGAATTGCTTCCCGGCCTCACCGCCATCGTCGGCCTTCGTTACAACAACTACGATATGGAAGGCGAGTATACCACGAGCGATCTCACCCCCACCTACGCCCTTCTCTACAAGCCGGTCGAGGAACTCACCCTCTACACCAGCTACATGGAATCCCTCGAAGAAGGCGGCACCGTGGGCATCGGCTACACCAACGCCGGAGACATCCTCGATCCGATGATCAGCAAACAATACGAAGTCGGAGCCAAATACGAAAGTTCCCTCTGGTCCGCCAGCATCGCCGCCTTCCGTCTCGAACGGGGCGCTACGATCGATCAGGTCAACTCGGACAGCACCCGCACGCTCGTTCAGGACGGCATTTATCTTTATCAGGGAATCGAAGCCACGGGAGCCGTCAAGGTCACCCGCGATCTCACCCTCTCCGCCGGTGCGATGTGGATGGATCCAACCTATGACAAGCTCTCCGACGACCAATCGGACCTCGAAGGCAACCGCATCGCCGGAGCATCCCGCGTACAGGCGGTGGCGCAAGTCTCCTACGCCGTCCCGGTCGTCCATGGTCTGGAAGTCCACACCGGTGTCCGTTACTACGGAGACACCTACTTCAGTCAGAAAAACACTCTGGAATTTCCAGACTACACCCTGGTCAACCTCGGGGCCAGCTATGCCACCCGGATCTACAATTGCCCGACCACCTTCCGGGCGGACATCAGCAACCTGACCAACAAGAAATATTGGTCGAACGCCGGTATCGGCGCGCCGATCTCCGCCGCCGTGAGCGTCAAAGTGGAGTTTTAATCCTCATCTTTCGCGCTTCGGATCTATCCGTTCTCCGGAGCGCGAAAGCCCTTTCCATCCCCCGTTCCCACATGTCCCAAATGCTGAAAAACGCCGCCTGGCTTTTTATCCTCGCGCTCTTGGCGGCCGCCGCGTTCTGGAAGTTCTCCCGCAAAGAGAATCGTCCGTCCTATGAATTGATCCGGGTTTCAAAAGGAGACATCGAGTCCACCGTGGCGGCCATCGGCACGTTGCAACCGATCCAGTCCGTCGAAGTCGGCGCTCAGGTTTCCGGCCAGATTTTGCGGATCCATGTGGAACCTGGGCATGTGGTGGAAAAAAACCAGCTCCTCGCCGAGATCGATGCCAGCGTGCCGCAGGCGGCGGTCGATGCCGGTCTCGCCGCTCTGGCCGACCTCCGAGCACAGCTCAGTGAACAGGAAGCGCTCGCCGCGCTCGCCGTGCGGCAGCTGGATCGCCAGCGCGCTCTTTTTGCCGATGAAATCACCAGCAAAGAGCAACTCGAAGCCGCCGAGGCGAACCTCAACGTCACCCAAGCGAAACTGGCCCAGCTCAACGCCCAGATCGTCCAGCGTTCCTCGACCCAAAAAGGCGACGAAGCGCAGCTCGGCTATACCCGGATTTACGCTCCCGTTTCCGGGACGGTGATTTCCGTCGAGGCGAAAGTCGGGCAAACCCTGAACGCCACCTATCAGACACCTGCCATTTTGCGCATCGCCGATCTCTCGAAAATGACCGTGTGGACCGATGTCGCGGAGGCCGACATTTCCCGCGTTCGAGAGGGCATGCCGGCCACCTTTACCACCCTTGGGAATCAAAGCCGCCGCTGGCGGGGGACCGTGCGCCAGATCCTCCACATGCCGCCCGTCAGCGATGCGAAAGACGCGCCGCCTCCTGAATTCGGCAAGGTGATCTATTACACCGTTCTCTTCGATGTCGAAAACCATGACCACGCGCTGATGCCCCGCATGACCACCCAGGTCAACATTCTCACCGACTCCGCGAAGAACGTGGTCATCGCCCCCCTCGCCGCTCTAACTCCTCAAAAAAACGAGGCGGACGGCTGGCATGCGCGGGTGATCACCCAGGCCGGCGATGAAGAAGCGAGAAACATCAAAACCGGGAAACGCGACCGCAAGTCGGCGGAAATCATTTCCGGTTTGCAGGAAGGCGACCAGCTGATCGTCAGCGAAATCCCCGATACTTCCGACAAGCGTTTCATATGGTAAATCAAAAACCGCCGCTCATCGGGCTGAAGGACATCCGCAAGGTCTACTCCCATCAAGGAGGCCCGGCGACGGAAGTTCTGCGCGGGATTTCCCTGGAAATCCATCAGGGCGAATTCGTCGCCATCGTCGGCGCTTCCGGCTCCGGCAAGTCCACGTTGATGAACATCCTCGGCCTGCTGGATCGCCCGACCAGCGGGGAATTTTATTTCGAAGGCAAAAAAACCGGGACCCTCGGCACCGATCAGATGGCGTATCTCCGCCGCGATGTCTTTGGCTTCGTTTTCCAGCAATACCATCTCATCGCGACGGAATCCGCCATGGAGAATGTGGAAATCCCGGCAATTTACGCAGGCATTCCCGCCGTGGATCGCCGGCGAAAAGCGATGGAATTACTCCAAAAACTCGGACTGGAAAACCGCCTCCACCATCGCCCGCGCCAGCTATCCGGCGGCCAGCAGCAACGCGTTTCCATCGCCAGAGCCCTCATCAATGGCGGAAAAATCATTCTCGCCGACGAACCGACCGGTGCTCTCGATTCAGCGAGCGGTGAAGAAGTCATGAACTTGCTGGAAGATCTTTCAGCACAAGGCCACACCGTCATTTTGATCACCCACGATCGGGAAATCGCCGCCCGTGCCAATCGCATCATCGAAATCAAGGACGGGGAAATTGTCTCGGATTCATGTTCGTCCGCCGAACCGGAAGCCAGGGAAAAACCCCTCGCCCCCGTGCAGCGCGCCAAACGCGGCCGGTTCGCCAACGCCGCCGAATCCATACGCGCGGCGTGGCGCATTCTCTATCAAAACCGATTCCGCACCGGCCTCACCCTGCTCGGCATCATCATGGGCGTCGCCTCCGTGATCACGATGCTGGCCATCAGCCTGGGAGCGAAGGAAAAAGTCATGGCGCAAATGGGCGCGATGGGCGCGACCGTCATGTATATCTATCACACCATCCCTCCGGAAGGAGGGCCGACGGGTAAAGTCACGATGGAAGACATCGCGGAAATTTCCCGCCTCCCGCAAATTTCCCGCGTCATGCCGGGCTTGGGCGAGCCCGCTCTCGTTCGTTTCGGAAAAAACCATCTCCGCTCTTATGTCCAGGGAACCAACGAACTGCTGCCCTCCATCCATCACTGGCCGGTCGCAAAAGGCCGTTATTTCACCGAGCAGGAAAACCTTCAACTTGCCGCGGTGACGGTGATCGGCGGCAAAATCGCCGAGCATTTTTTCCCCGGCGGAAACCCTCTCGGGCAAACCCTCGTCATCGATCAGGCCCCCTTTGAAATCATCGGCGTCTTATCGACCAAGGGAGCCAGTTCGGGTGAACTCGATGAAGATTCACGTCTGTTCGTCCCCATCCGCTCCGCCCAGACGAGATTGTGGCCTTTAATGCGTGATCCGGAATACGCGATCGTGGAAACCGCGGATTCATCGCTGGTGCAGGCGGCCGAAGAGCGGATCGACCAATTGCTGTTTTCCCGCCATGGCCGCAAGGATTACTCGATCAGCAACGCCGCCGCGAAACTCGAAGCGGAAAAAACCACCCGCAATACCATGATGGCGATGCTGGCCTTGACCGCGGCCATTTCGCTGATCGTCGGAGGAATCGGCGTCATGAACGTCATGCTGATGTCGGTGAAGGAACGCACCCGCGAAATCGGCATTCGGCTCGCGACGGGAGCCCGGCGCGGCGACATTCAATCGCAATTTCTCATCGAGTCCTTGCTGGTTTCCGCCTTGGGCGGAGCGATCGGCATCGGACTCGGCCTGCTCACGGGTCTGGCACTCGATGGTTACGGGATCGATATTCTTTTCTCCATCCGTTCGATCCTGCTCGCTTTCGTATGCGCGATCGTCACCGGCGTGCTCTTCGGTTTCATGCCCGCACGCAAAGCATCGCGGCTGGATCCCGTCGTCGCCCTGAACGGAGAATGAATCACCACAGCCCGTATTTCCCGTAGGCCATGATGTAAACGCCCATCAGGAAATTCGCGACGGCGTGCATCACCACGCACGCGCCCAGGTTCTTGCTCCACACGCATAAGAGGTACGTCATACTGCCGTAAACCAAAGCCGCCGGACGATCCGCCGCGCCATGCGCCATCACGAATAATCCCGTGACGACGAGATAGGAAATCCAGTGCGCGCGGCCGAACGGCTGCTTCCAGTAGTCCCCTTCCCAATCCAAAACGAAGCGCATGAGAAATCCTCGCCAAAAGATTTCTTCCATCAAGGCAACTACCACCGCAGCCCGGAAAAACCGCAGCGTGAGGGATGTCCAGTAAGCCGCGGGGTTTTCGAACAAATGCGGATCGAATCCATCCTTCCGCTGCACGACACCGAGAAACTCCAGAAGGCCGCCGGGATTCTGCGTGAGTTTCCAATGATCGAACAACGTCGTCGGCAGCAGCCAGATGCCGATCCCCACCGCTCCGAAGATCGCGCCGGTCACGCACCATTTCGCCGACCAATCGAAACGATAGAATTTCCGGTAAAACACCAGCACGCCAAACACCGCCACGGCCTGCAACGGATAGATCCACTGCGCCGGTTCCTGCCGCCACCACGGCGCGTCCGGATGCTTCCACTCCAGCCCGGTGTAACCCACCAGCATCAGCAAAAACTGGAATCCCATGAACACCGCGAACGGAATCACATGCGCCCGCGTGAGCTGCGGCGGATCAGTTGGTTTTATCTGGGACATGGATGAAGAAGTGTGGCTGGGCCAGGATGGACCAGCCACAATGATCAAAGCCGGTTCACGAACGCCTCGATCTTGTCCGTCGCGGTGCGGATGTCATCGAACGCCGTCGCATAACAACAGCGCAGGAAACCTTCGCCCGAAGGGCCGAACGCACCGCCCGGCACGCAAGCGACGCTTTCTTGTTCGAGGAGCTTCAGCGCGAATTCCTTGCTCGTCAGCCCGGTGCTGCGGATGTCCGGGAACACGTAAAACGCACCGCCCGGCAAGTGGCAATCGAGACCGATTTCGTTCAATCGGCGCACGAGGAAATCGCGGCGCTGGTGATAGCTGTTCCGCATTTCGATCATTCCGGCCTGGCCGTTTTCCAACGCTTCGATCGCCGCGTTCTGGCTCATGATCGGCGCGCAAAGCATCGAGTATTGGTGGATTTTCATCATCGCCTCGATGATCGGTTGCGGCGCGCAAGCATAGCCGAGACGAAATCCGGTCATCGCGAATGCCTTGGAAAATCCGTGCAGCAACACCGTGCGCTCCTGCATTCCGGGCAGGGACGCGATGGAAACATGCGGTTCGCTCGCATCATAGCGCAGCTCGCTGTAAATTTCATCGGACAGCACGATCAAGTCATGCTTGATCGCCAGTTTGGCGATGCCTTCGAGGTCTTCGCGAGATGCGCAGGCACCCGTCGGGTTCGTCGGAAAATTTAACATCAACACCCGCGAACGCGGCGTGATCACTTTCTCCAGATCTTCCGGTTTCAGGGAAAATCCGTGCTCTTTTTTCGTCTCCACCGTCACCGCCTTGCCATAAGCCATGACAATGCTCGGGCTGTAGGAAACGTAGCACGGTTCGTGGAAAATCACCTCGTCGCCCGGATTGAGCAAGGCGCGCAGGGCGATATCGATCGCCTCGGAAACGCCGACCGTTACCAGCACTTCGCGGGCAGGATCGTAGGAAACCTTGAAAAAATCCTCCACGTAGCGGGCGATGGATTTCCGCAGGGAAAGCAGACCGAGATTCGACGTGTAAGTCGTCTGGCCTTTTTCCAGCGAGTAGATGGCCGCCTCGCGAATATGCCATGGAGTGACAAAGTCAGGCTCGCCCACGCCGAGGGAGATCACATCATCCCGGCCTTGGACAAGCTCGAAGAAGTCGCGGATCCCGGAACGCGGGATCGAGGCGACATGTCGGGCAATTTTCGCTTGGTAGTCCATAAACTCACCGCCACACGGCGGGGCCGGAAGTTCAGCCGGGACAAGCCCTTCCGTCAATGCGGGATTGGAATACCCTGGGAGCGCCGAGCACCAGCTCGGCTGCTTCATGATCTCCCTGAAGGGCTGGACTACACATGCGGCAGACAAGATCATTCCGGCATGCGCGGCGTTTCCCAAAACTTCCTGAGGCTCGGTCTGATCTTTATTTCCTGCTGGCTGTTGAATTCCTGCGTGACATCCCCGCTCCCGCTTTCCGGGAAATCTTTCCGCGTCACCCGCGATGTCGTGTACACCCCGGAAAACTGGCCGATTGTCCTACGAGCGGATGTTTACCAGCCATCTTCGACCTCTCCCGCACCGGCGGTTCTGCTGGTCCACGGCGGCGCATGGCGCGGAAAAGACGGCCGCTGGCAAATGAACTCCATCGCGAAACAACTGGCCCGGCGCGGCTACCCGGTCGTCAACGTGACCTATCGTATCGCTCCGCAAAACCAATATCCCGCACAGCTTGATGACATGCGCGAGGCGATCCGCTGGATACGGAAAAACGCGGAAATTTACCACATTGATCCCGACCGCATCGCCACCTTCGGCTATTCCGCAGGCGGACATCTCGCGGCACTGGTCGCATTGAAAGACGAACAAGCTCACATCAAGGCCATCGTGGCGGGCGGCACGCCTTTCGATCTCACCTTCTACCCCGGCGGCGATCTCATCCCGGCCTTCCTCGGCGGCAGGAAAGACGAAATTCCGGAAGTTTTCCGCGATGCCTCACCGCTTTATCACGTGAAGAAAAACAGCCCTCCGATTTTCATCTACCAAGCCAGGCGCGATCATCTCGTCCCGCCGGAACACGCGCTCCGCATGCAAGCCGCCTACGCCCGCTACGGTCCGGCTCCTCAAATCCACTGGCTGCCCGGCGGACATATCAGTGGATTTTTTCTGTCAGGAAAAGTCGTCGATCAGGCCATCGATTTCCTCGACCGAACACTTCCGGGAACGCCAAGCACCAGTTCGGCTTTTTAACGCAAGATCGCCGCCGAAAGCACCACCACCGTGCCTTCGTTCGCTTTCACCAGACTTTTCCCGATGGGAGTTTGCGGGAAATCCACTTCAGGATTCACAGGTAATCCCGCCGCATAACCTTGCGCTTGCACGGAAACCACTCCATCGCAGCGCCGCCCGCCCCAGGGATCGAGATAAATGATGGGAAACGAAGTCGCGTTTTCCTCCAATCGATCCGGCAGCGAGATCAGCGTGACGAAGTGCGCGGACAACACCGACCATTCGCCATTCCGATAAACGAATCTCCGCACGCTCAGGACCGGCGGAAAACCATCTTTCAGTGAATCCCGCAAGGAATCATGGGCGTTGCGGAAAACTTTTCCCGATGCTTCATCGCCCATACCTTGAAACACTTCCGCCTTGAGCTGCGGCAAAAAAAACGGCCTCCCCATCTCGTTGGCGATGTCGGTGAGATCCGCCAGATTCACCCCCCGCTTCGACCAGCGTTGATGGCCTTTCAGCGAGTTCGAAGAACGCCCTCCATAGCGCCGGATGATCGCCAGCACCTGCTCCCGATCCGTTTCTTTCTCCAGCGCGTTCACCGGATTGTCCCACCGGATTTCCCCAAACCGGAAAGCACTCAGCAAAGCCGCCGGACCACACGCGTTTCCCGCGACTTTCAGTTGGTTCGATGCCAGAGCCTCCATGCGCGGCGCCGTCCGCAAATCCTGCCCGAACGCCGGCCCGGCAATCAGAAACATCGTGAAAAACATCAACCTGAGGCGGTTCATCGGGATAAATCTAATGATCCATCTCCATTCGGGCCAGCCGCGATTGACAAAAAAATTCAAACCTCGGATGGACGTTCATACAGAGTACAGAGTCATTTGAATTTCTCCCCCCATCTGTGTTCATCCGCGCTCATCTACGGCTGCTTTCATCTTTCCCATAGCCTCCCGCCCGTTTTTCGCTCATGCCTTTCCCCGCATGAGCCAAACGCCACCACCCTCCCGCGCCGGACGTCTGTTTTTAGCCGGTCTCGGCCTCAGCCTCGCTTTCGCCGGTGCGGTTTTCGTCTGGCTCATGGCCCGCAGCT
>JASGGK010000009.1:0-98449 GCA_047605125.1 Luteolibacter sp. | reverse complement strand
ATGGATTGCACGACGGACGGGACACTCAGGGTGATCCCGGAAATTTCCTGACCCGATGAATCTCCAGCCGGGTGATACGCTCACGCTCATGGATGCGCTGCGCTCGACTCTTCTGGGCTCCGATAATTTCGCCGCTCTTACCATCGCCCACCACGTAGGCAGTGAAATCCAGCGTCGCCGTGGCGGCAGTGGCGATCCGGTGATGGCTTTTGTCGGTGAAATGAACCACCTGAGCGAAGCGATTGGCATGACATCCACCCGTTTCACCAATCCTCTCGGCCTCGATTTGAACAAAAACTCCGGCTATTCCACGGCTGCGGATATTGCCCGGCTTTCTGCATACGCGATGCGGAAAAACGCCATCAACTACATGGTCAGCCAGAAGCAACAGGCCGTGAAAGTGAATGGCGGCCAGCGCAAATACACCGTGAAAAACGGCAACGACCTCACCGGAGTGATGGGCATCAATGGCCTGAAAGCCGGAAATAGTGCAGCTGCAGGCCCTTGTCTTTCCGTCACGGTGGATCGTGATCCTGTCATCCGCAAAAAAGCTGACGGCAGCAAAGGCGTGACTCCGCGCCGATTGATCGTCGTAGTTTTAAACAACCCTGACCGCTACTCCCGTGCCCAAGGTTTAGTCAACCGGGGTTGGTCGGAATATGATGCCTGGCTTGGTGCCGGAGCTCCGGTGCAGGACCGCAAGCGCGAGATCTTGAGCATGAGAATGCCGGATTGATTCAAATAACCGTTTGATTTCATCCCGGGATTGTTGTCAAACATGGCAGGCAAGTTGCTGCCAAATTGAATCAAACTCTGAAAGTAATGCGCATTGGTATTCTCAACAGCGGTGGCGATTGCCCGGGACTTAACGCAGTGATTCACGGGGTGGTGGGAGCCGCCGACCAGCTTGGATGGGAAGTGATCGCCTTCCGCGACGGATTTGAAGGTCTCTTGCCGCCGGGTGATTATAAGATTTTGAAACCCCGGGATACCATGGGGATTCTGAAACTCGGCGGCACGATCTTAGGAACTACGAACAAAGGCCATTTTGCCGCAAAAGTCGGGAAAGGCGATATCGCCGAAGTGCCTCAGGAAATCGTGAACAAAGCCAAGCGCACGATGGAGCAACTCGACATCAAGGCGCTGATCATTGTCGGCGGCGATGGCTCGTTGACCACGGCTTTGCAGCTTTACCGCCAAGGTTGGCCGGTGATCGGCGTGCCGAAGACCATCGATAACGATCTCAGCGCGACGGCGATGACTTTCGGCTTCGACAGCG
Source organism: Luteolibacter sp. (assembly GCA_047605125.1). Taxonomy (GTDB): domain Bacteria; phylum Verrucomicrobiota; class Verrucomicrobiia; order Verrucomicrobiales; family Akkermansiaceae; genus Luteolibacter. The sequence goes on along the minus strand of JASGGK010000009.1, from coordinate 97,170 downwards.
CGGTTTCCACCGTTGTCGACGGCTTGGACCGTCTTCACACGACGGCGGACAGCCACAAGCGCGTGATGGTGCTGGAAGTGATGGGCCGCCATGCGGGATGGATCGCGCTTTGGGGCGGCCTTGCCGGAGGGGCGAACGCCATTCTGGTGCCGGAAATTCCATTCTCCATCGAAAAAGTCGCCGAGCACATCAAGCAGCGGGACGCCCAAGGATATCACAGCAGCCTGGTGGTGGTCGCGGAGGGAGCGAAACTGCCGGAAGGAGATTTGGTGACCGTGAATGACAACCGGGGCGGGGAAGTCCGTCTCGGCGGAATCGGTGATCACGTCGCCAGCCACCTTTCCGAATTAACAGGAAAAGACACCCGTGCCTGTACGTTGGGGCATCTTCAACGCGGCGGCGCGCCGACTTCCCTGGACCGGATTCTCGGGGTTCGTTTCGGCGTCATGGCGGTAAAACTTGCCGTCCAGCAGGCATTCGGACGGATGGTGAGCTACCAATCGTATCACGTGGGTTCCGTGCCGATCGAGGAAGCGGTGAACAAGCTGCGCCTCGTGGAGCCGGAAGGGGAATTGGTGAAAGCCGCCAAAGCGGTGGGCATTTGCTTTGGTGACTGAGTTTTCAGTTTTCAGTTTTCAGTTTTCGGCATTTATTCCGGCATGTCTTCAGACCCATTGCTTCAGCTTCTTCGTTCCAAGGCACGTTTGAGCCATCAGGAAATCGCGGAACTGCTTTCGCTTGCACCGGAAGCTGTCGCTCAAAAAATCGGCGAGTGGGAAAAAGACGGCACGATTCTCGGTTATCACACCGTGGTGGATGCCGAGCAAGCTGGAGACACCTTCGTTTCCGCATTTATCGAAGTAAAAGTCACTCCGGAACGCGGCGGCGGCTTTGATCGCTTGGCGATGCGCATCGCGCGTTTCGATCAGGTGGTTTCCTGCTATCTCGCAAGCGGTGGCTACGATCTGATGATCGTGGTGGAAGGAAAAGATCTCCGCGAAGTAGCGCGCTTTGTTTCTGAAAAACTCAGCTCCTTGGAAGGGATTCTTTCAACAGCTACTCATTTCCGCCTCAAGACGTATAAGGAAAACGGTTTCCTATTCGATGCTGACAGTCCGACCGAGCGGCTCGCGGTAGCGCCTTGAGGTTCTAAATTGATGGAGAGCCGACGCCTACGCCGGCTCTTCATTAAAACAAGCGATCCAGCAAAGGCACGCCTGCGAGGTAGCGATGCAGATTGGTCAGGAAATGCCGCACGAGTGCTTCATCTTCCGCAGCATGGCCACCGGCGATGTGTGGGGTGATGTGGCAGTTCGGAGCATGGCGCAGCGGATGGTCGGCTGGGAGCGGTTCCGGATCGGTGACGTCCAGCCAGGCAGCAGCGAGTTTTCCTGAATGCAAGGCATCTGCGAGATCTTGCTGATTCACGGTGGCACCGCGTCCGATGTTGTGAAAAACCGCTCCTGTCTTGAAATGCGAGAGCAGGGCAGCATTCACAAAACCCCGTGAAGCTGCGTTTTCCGGTAGAATGTTGATGACGTGGTCCGCATCCGCCAGAGCAAAGGGAAGGGTTTCTTCCGTGACCACGGGAAAACCTTCATTGCCACGCGGTGTCCGTCGCATGGCGGTGATGTTCATCTCGAAAGGAGCCAAGAGTTTCACCAATTCGCTGGCGATAGCACCATAGCCGAGGATGACGACATTTTGGCCGAAGAGGCATTTGCAACCGCTGCGCAGATAGCTCCATTCCTCGGAGCCATTTTCGGCATGGCTTGCCAAGGCTTGGGGAAGTAGCCGGGACTGGGCCAGCATGAAACTGAAAACATGTTCAGCGCAGGCACGAGAGTAAACCGTAGAGCTGTTGGTTACGATCAGCCCCTGATTTTCGGCATATGCTCTGAATTCTGGAGTATCGTAACGCGTGAATCCAGCGGAACTGATATGAATCCAGCGGAGCTTTTTCGCCGTGTAGATGTTTTCAAGATGAGGTTGGCCGAAGGCAATTTCAGCTTCCTCAAAAGCGGGATCCGCTGCGGGCTGGGCCAAAACGGAAGACGCGGCAAAAGTAGGGGTGATGAGGCGGTGTTCGGCGGTGGCATCCCGGAGTAGTTGCGTGGCTTTTGGGCCGAGAAGGGGATCGCTGTAAAGAGTCAGGCTGGACATGAGAAATCAGGCGGTTTTCAGCGTTACAGGGATGTTATTCCGAGTCGCATTCGAGTAAGGGCAGACGATGTGGGCTTTTTGGACGAGAGATTCAAGAGTCGAGGTTTCCAGACCTGGAACGTCGATGGTTAATTCGACTTCCAAACCGAAACCTCCTCCATCGTCACGTGCACCAATACCCACTTGGGCAGAGACGTTGGCATCGGGTGGTAGGGTGATTTTTTCTTTTCCGGCAACGAATTTCAAGGCTCCGAGGAAGCACGCGGAGTACCCGGCTGCGAACAATTGCTCCGGGTTCGTGCCTGAGCCGCCTGGGCCACCGAGTTCTTTAGGTGTTGAGAGTTCTACGGAAAGAGCGCCATCATTGGTGGCGGATTTTCCTTCGCGGCCACCGAAGGATTTGGCTTGGGCAGTGTAGAGGATTTTCATGATCCGGCACAGATACACAGGGAATGGAAATTGGCAAAAAAGGTTTTTGGTAAGATCGAAGCTGAGGTTCGGCGTTTCCGGGATGCAAAAAAGCCGCTCTCGGTTTCCCGGAGCGGCTTTGGTGAGCGGATTGAAAATCCGTTTAGAATTTGAAGTTGGCAGTGGCAGAGAAGAGGTCGCTGCCGCCGTTTGCGGTGTCGTGATTGTAGCTGAACACGGTCTGGAAGACTTCTCCCATGTCGATGCTCAGACCGGCTCCGACGACGAAGGAACTGGTGTCATATTCTTCGGCTGTGTATTTGAAGCTCGGGCCGTTGCCTGCATCCAGCGCGACATTCATGTCTTCCTGGCTGTCATCAAATTCATGTTGCCAGAAGGCTTGGACGAACGGAACGAGAGCCATGGCGGAACTCGATGTTTGGATCGTGTAAGCCGCACGGCCACCGAGTTGGCTTTGCATGCTGGTGTATTCGGTGTCGTCCACTTCAAGATTGAGACTGTCTGCGCCCTTTTCCTTGAAGGATTTGAACTTGGCAGTGCTACGCTGGAGATTCGCTTGCGGACCGATGCGGAAGTCACCGAATTTGAAGTCATAACCACCACCCACGGTGCCGAAGATTTGAGTGCCTTCCGCAGATGCTGTTGCGGTGCGATCAATGGTGCCGAATTGGATGCGGCGCTTGGAATCGTAATCGAAGGTGCCGCCGCCAGCAGATAAGTTGGCATAGAAGCCACCGTTGACGTAGGTCAGATAGCCGCCGATGAATTGACGGGTGAGGTCAATGGAGCTGTCATTATCATAATCCGCATTGCCGTCACCGTAACCGCCGAAGATACCAATGGAAGTGGTATGGCTGAGGTTGCGATTCGCACCGACCAGGAAAGTGCCGCTCTCGAAGGATTGACCAGGAACCAGGCTGGTGCCGCCGTCATTGTAGTAGCCCATCGCTTGACCCCAGAGATCCCATTGATAATCGCCAGCATATGGATCGCTGTAGTCGACGGAATTCAAACTGCGGTGGTTGAGGTTCTGATGAACCGCCATGGCAGTGCCTTGGCCGACGGCATTGATCAACTGCAAGCCACCTGAATGGAAGGCTGGAGAGATTTGATCGAGAGCTGCTTGGAATTCATCCGTAGGTAATCCGGTGAGTGCGTCCAGCACGTTGTCGAAGTCCGGAGAATAGAGGCTTGGGTTGAAAGCAATTTCTTCCAGTGCCTGAGCGACCTCGATTTGATTCGGAGTTTCCGCATATGGCACAAAGCTCGATGTCGAGAGGGTCAATACCAGATTGGTGCCGTCCGAAGTCAGAGTTCCTTCATAACCCGCACCCAGTGTGGCGATGGTGAAGCTGGATTCATTGATGGAACCGGCTTGGGCACCGGAGATCAAGGTGTAGCTGCCCGCTTGAGTGGAGCTTCCTTGGGTGAAGTTCAGATTGATGGTGCCGGAACCACTGAAGACGCTGCCATTCAGGGCAAACTGGTCATTGGTTCCAACGGTGCTGATATCGAGGTTGATATTCGAGCCGTTAGCCATAGTCAGACCTCCGCTGAATACTTTGGTCGAAATCAAGCTGTCACCCGCGAGGCTGATCGTGGAACCACTGTTTGCGGTGACGAGTCCTTGGATTTCACCAACTCCTGTGAGTGTGCCGTTGAGAGTCACCGGAGCAGTAAGGGTGGCGGTGTTTCTCAGAGTGGCACCACTGGCGACTGTGTATCCGGAGGAGGTAAGAGACGCGCCGGTGGCAATGTCCAGAATCCCGGCGCTGACGGTGGTGGCACCTGTGTAGGTGTTCGCTCCGCTCAGGGTAAGTGTGCCGGAGCTTGTCTTGGTCAGGGAGCCCGCACCGCTGATATTTCCGGAGAAGGTGCCGGAATCGACGGTAAGGCTGGTTCCATTGGTGACGTTGCCGCCACCGTTGAGAGCGCCGATTTTTTCAGCTCCGCCCAGTGCGAGTGTTGCACCACTGGAAACCGTCACATTTGCCGTATCCGCGAGTTTCTCGGCGGAGCCAAGGGTGGTGATTCCGGTTTGGATATTGACGGTGGTCGCAGAGGAAGTGCCGTTGAGAGCAACGGTTCCGTTGGCATTAAGGGTGCCGGTGCCGAGGTTTGAAGCGATCACCGAACCTCCGTTAAGGTTGTAAGTCGTTGCGGTGAGGGTGAAGGCTCCGTTAAGGGCTCCACTGTTGTTCAGGGTTGTAATGGTGTCGTTCGCACCCAGCAGGACGGTGCCTGCGTTGGTAAGGGTTGCCGTGGAGGCAAGCCCGCCGGTGGTATCATTTAGGGTTGCTCCGGAGGCGACACTGACGTTTGTGCTGGCGAGCGAACCGGTGAGATTCAATGTGCCTGCACTGACAGTGGTGGTGCCTGTGTAGGTATTGGCTCCAGAAAGAGTGAGAATTGCTGTTCCGGTTTTGGTCAATCCTCCGCCTGTGGCGCTTACGATGGCAACATCACGGATAACGCCAGAGAAGGTGGTGTCTGTGGTCTCGTTGACGGTGAGCGTTTGTGCTCCCAAGCTAACGAGGCCCGAGCCGGAGAGGTTTTTGATCGTTTGTCCGGTAGATTGGGAAATGTCCAGATTCCCGTTGGCGTTTACGGTTACGCCACTGGATGCGACGATAGATGCACCGGTTTGCAGAGCGAGGATGCCAGCATCGACGGTCGTTGCACCTGTGTAGCCATTGACTCCAGAGAGGCTCAGCGTGCCAGTCCCTTGTTTTGTAAGGTCGCCTGTTCCGCTGATATTTCCGGCGAATGCAGTAGATCCGGAGCCGGTGGCAGCGACAACCAAGGTTTTGCTGCCGAGCACCACGGAGCCGGTGGAGACGCCGGTGAGATCACCAATGGTTTCTGAACCAGCGGTGATGCCGGAGATGTCGAGAATACCATTTGCGGCCAAGTTTACGGAACCTGCATCAGCTAAAGATCCAGCACCGGTGAGGGTGAGTTTGGTGCCCTCGATAGAGGTGCCACCGAGATAGCTGTTTGCTCCGGAGAAAATGAAGCCGCCTGTTCCTGTGCCGGTAAGGGTGAGCGCACTGCCTGAGATAGCAGTACTGACAGTGACGGCATTACTGGAGTTGTTGGTCCATTTTTGAACACCTCCGACACTGATTCCTGCTCCGTTGAGAGTAAGGGCTCCTGCACCAGCTTCTACAAGTAGGGCGCTGGTGGTGAGAGTGCCGTCACCCGTGATTGTGAGAACAGCGGTGCCGCCAATCGTTACACTACCCGTTTGAGCTGCCAGCACATTTAGAGACTTGATCGTCGTCGCGGCATCCACAGTTGTGGAAATTCCGGTAGGCGAAGTCGTGGTGGATGGAGTGGACGAGAAGTAAACTGCGGTGTTGTTGCCGAGTTGGCCGACGGTTCCCGTGCCGTCAAGATTTGTGGAGAAGTTCGTGGTCGCCCAGTTGCCCGTGGTGCCTGCGTGCCAATAAGCTGTATTATCACCGAAGGATCCTGTGATTTTCAGGACGAGTTTCGTTCCTGCACTGGAATCAAGCGACAGGCTTTTGCCTCCGAGTATGGAGCTGGAAAGAGTGTATTTGGTGGCATCGAACGTCATTCCGGAAATGCCCGTGATGATATCGTAATCTCCAACGCTGACGGTTCCCAAGGCAGTGATGTTCACCGTAGCAGTTCCTGCATCGGAAAAGTTATAAGTGCCGCCTGTGAGATTGATTTTATCAGCACCTTCCAAAGTGGTATTGCCCAAATCGAAGGTGAGAATGTCACCTCCATGAAGCGTGAGGCCGCCAGCAATGGTGAGTGTGCCGACGGAACCGTTGCTAAGATCGATTTTCGATCCTCCTCCGATGGTAGTGGCGACGGAACCGTTGATAGTGCCTGTGCCGGCCAAAGTTCCTGCAGAACCGACCGTAACGGCGGATGCTGCGACTAGAGAGCCATTTACAATGAGTTTGCCAGCGCTGACCGTGGTAGCACCTGTATAGGTATTGGTACCCGTGAGGGTGAGAACTCCAGTCCCGTCTTTGGTGAGAGTGCTGATGTTTGTGCCGATGCTGCTGGTGATGGTCGTATTGCCAGCACCGCCTACGGTCAGGGGGCGAGAACCACTGCTGGAGGAAAAGTTGCCTGTCAGGGTTAACAGATCCGCATCCGTATTGATACGTGCACCGGAAATGCCGACGGTGATGGTGCCTCCGTAAGTGTTATTACCGGAAATGCTGCGGAGCGCGCCGGCGTTACTGATCCCGGTTCCGATAAGTGAAAGTGCTTCAGTTCCGACTGCGATACCGCCTTGAAGTTCCAGAGCGCCTCCGCTCGCGACAGTGGTGCCACTTGCTGTGGTGCCGAGACCTGTCGCATTTTGAACATTCAGGACACTGCCCGCATTCACTGTGGTAGCACCTGTATAAGTATTGGATCCGTTGAGGATCGTGGTGCCTGTGCCAGCCTGGTTGAATGCGCCGGATCCGCTAATGATTGCAGCGAAATCGATGCCTTGGGTAGTAGTTACGGTGCGGTTGATGCGCAAAGTGCCATTGTTGACGATGGCGCTTGCTGGGTTGAGAGAGCCTGTAATCCCTCCGTTACCCAATTGAAGGACTCCTTCTGAAATAGTAACGGGACCGGTGAATGAAGAATTGGCTTGGGAGAGGATCAAGGTGCTGCCGGTGCCGTCCTTGGTGAGGCTGGTCACGGTAGAACCGATTGCACTATCGATGACGACAGTTCCGGTAGAACCACCGACGGTGAGAGCGTGGGCGCCCGTGATGCCGCCGGTTAAGGTGAGAGTTCCTGCAAAGGAGTTGATGCGGGCATCGGAACCCAAAGTGATGGCTCCACCAAAGGTGTTGTTATCCGCCATGTTGCGCAGAGCACCGTCATTGGTGATCCCCGTGCCATTGATGGTCAATGCCTCGGCTCCAACAGTAATGGTTCCTTGAAGTTGAAGAGCCGCGCCACTGGCGACGGTAGTTCCTCCAGCCGTAGTGCCGAGGGCAGTGGCGTTCTGGATGTTTAGAATGCCTGCATTAACTTGAGTTGCGCCTGTGTAGGTGTTCGCGGCAGAAAGAATGAGAGTGCCGGTTCCGGCTTTGATGATGCCTCCTCCGGTGCTGCTGATAAGGCCAGCGAAGGTATTCGATGCGCTCTGATTGATGGTCAGAGTGTTTGCTCCCAAGACAAGATTGGAGTTCGCACTGCCATTCAAAGTGCCAATCGCGGTGTTTCCGGTATGTGAAGCAATGTCCAGAGTGGAAAGCGCGGAAATGGTAACCGCTCCAGAGCTGAGAAGAGATCCTGTTCCGGTAATCGCAAGATTGGTTGCGGTGGAACCGTTGCCAATTGTGGTTCCTCCATCATAGGTATTCGTTCCCCCGAATGAGAAGTTGCCAGATCCCGTCAGAGAAAGGCCTGTGCCGGTCCCCGTGATGTTCGAGGATACAGTGATGAGATTGCTGGAATTATTTGCCCAGATTTGGAAACTCCCCAAAGCAACTTCGGTGGTGTTGATTGTGAGAGCTCCGGCTCCGGCTTGGGAAGTAATGCCTCCTGAGGATGCAATGGTCAGTTTTTGCGCACCGCCTATGCTTACCGAACCGGTTTGGGTGCCTTCGATAGTAAGGGACTTGATGGATTGATCCGCTGGGAGGGTCGAGGCTACGTTGGCTGCACCTTGAGTGGTTGCGGAAAAGTGGACGTCGGTATTTCCATCAATCCCGGTAACCGTACCAGTGCCGTCTGAGTTGAGGGCAAAGTTGGTCGTTGCCCAAGTGCCGCTGGCTCCTGCTTTCCAATAAGCGGTAAGGCTGCCAGACCCAAGGGTTCCGAGGGTCATGATCAAAGAGCTGCCGGTAGCGCTCAAGACCGCTGTTTGGCCGCCGACGGTGCCATTGGACAGGGTGTAATTGGAAGCGTTGATGGATCCGCTGGAGAATTGCAGTAGATTATAAGTGCCTGCAGCAGCAGTCCCTGAGTTGAGCTCGGTAATGTTGATCGTGGTGGAAGTGCCATCGGTGATGGCTCCACCGGCGATTTTATCCACCGTGTTGCTGGCAAGGTCGTATTCAAGCTGAATGGTGTGGCCCGAAGCAAGGACCAGACCGCCTGATAAGGTGAGAGTTCCAACGGAACCGTCGCGGAGGTCAAAAGTGGAATTGGCATTTGCTGTCACCAATCCATTGATCGTGCCTTTACCGCCAAGAGTGCTTCCAGTGCTCAGGGTGACGGCGGAACCAGCGGCGAGAGAACCATTGATCACCAGAGTACCGGCATCAATGTGGGTAGTTCCGGTATAGGTGTTTGCACCCGAAAGGATCCATTTGCCAGCGCCGTTTTTGACGAGGGATGTCGCAGCTGTGTTGTCGCCGATGATGGCTGCAATCGTGTTATCTCCGGTGTTGCTTCCGGTGAGGGTCAACGTCTTCGAGGCAACACCAGCATTGAAGCCCATGTTTCCGGTGTTGGTAAAGTTGAGGGCACCCGTTCCGGAAGAATCAAGAGAGCTGCTGCTTTGCAAAGAGAACAAACGATCGGTGCTGACCGCTGTGCCGGTGTATCTGAGCGTGCCGCCGTTTAAAATAAGCGTCGAGCCGGTGGTGGAATCTCCCCGTCCGATATTGCTGTTGGTTCCCGCATTCGCAAAGCTCGAAAAGCTAAGAACACCCGCATTGACCGTGGTAGCACCCGTGTAGGCATTGCCGCCACCAAGGACCAAGGTTCCCACGCCTGATTTCGTGATGCCACCTGTACCGGTAGTGCTGCCACTCAATGTCAAGGTGCTTCCATTGACGGTAAGAGTCTTGGCACTGCTTCCGTTGGCAATTGAACCAGTAATGGTTAAGGCATTCGTGCCTGTGAAGATAAACGACGTTTGGACGTTGATAGCGTTAGCGATGGTCACCGCGCTAGCGCTGGTGTTATCGATCATGCGAGTGCTCGTGCCGGTCGCTAAGGTAAGCGTTCCTGTGCCCAGTGCGGTATTGCTATTGATATTGATCGTACCGGATTGGAGAGTAAAACCACCAGTGAAGGTGTTGTTTCCACTAAGAGTGAGCGTAGCTAAGTTTGTAGTGCTGTTCGTAGTGCCGATTTGAACGCTTCCGCCCGTGCCACTGATGTTACCGCTAATAATGGTAGCGCCGTTGTTACCAGCTCCGTTCGCCACAGTGAGCTTGAATGCTCCCAGATCGAGATTTCCACTGGCTGTGAGTGTGCCTGCCGTTGCTTGAGTCCAGCTTTGTGCCGCACCGAGAATCAGGCCCGCACTGATGGTGTTCGTGCCGCTGGTATTGGTGCTGGAAATTCCAGTTGCTCCGATCGTCAATGTGTTGGCAGCGCCGCTCAGAGTCCAGCCTCCGGTTGCGGTGGTGAAAGCAAGCCCGGCGATGCTTCTGTTTGCAGAAAGTGCGGGTTGGTTGGCCGTGACGGTACCGGTGAAAGTCCCGACATCAGTTGTCAAATCATTGACTGGAGCGGTTCCTCCCCAGTTGGAGCCGATTTCGAAATCCGTACTGGTGGTTCCAGTCCACGTAATAGCAGCTGCTTGAGAAAAATCAGTGCCAAGCAATAGCACTGCGCCGGTCAAGACAGCTGGTTTGACGAGGGCTTTTGCAGCACCGAAGCAAAAACTCATTTGGGAAGGGAATGAACGAGAGCGGAAAAGAGGGCGCTTGGGTTTCATAGGGTCTTGAGTAATTGCGACGGAATCGGTAAAGAGTTTAGCCTGCGGAAATGGGTTTAGCGGGCGTGGGTTTGCTGGGTTATGTGCGATTTATGCAAATGGGGATCGTGGGTGGTCGATCAAAAAATGCCGATAATGTACGAAAATTTGTATCTACGATGTGATGATTGGCAAACGTGCAGATTGCACCCGAAGAACTGAAATTCCCGTAAGTGATCCCTTGCCCTAGGGCAGGTGCTGGTTTTTACTGCACGGCATATGCACGAGGAAATCACGCTGACCCGCGACGTTAATGCCATTCAGATCCCGAGCGGTGACACGCTTACCTTGCCTGTGGGCACGCCGGTGTTCATCACCCAGCGCCTTGGAGGTACTTACACGGTGGCGACTTCCCAAGGTTTGGCGCGGATTTCTTCGAAGGATGCGGATGCGCTCGGCATCAATGATGCGGAGGAACAGAAGAAGCAGGAGGAAGCGGTTCGTTTGAAAGACGCACCTCTCGAAGAGCAGGTGTGGCATCAGCTCAAGGGTGTTTATGATCCGGAAATCCCGGTAGATATCGTGAACCTCGGCCTTGTTTACGACTGCATCATCGAGCAGGAAGGAGACAAGAAGGTCGTGAAGGTGAAAATGACTTTGACGGCACCGGGTTGCGGCATGGGGCCGGTGATCGCGGCGGATGCGCAGGCGAAAATCATGACCATCGACACCATTGATGATGCTCGCGTCGAACTCGTTTGGGATCCTGCCTGGAATCAGGAAATGATCACCGAAGAAGGCAAGATGAAGCTCGGGATGATCTGAGGACCTGTCTGAAGAGTAAAAAGGAGCGCGTTCATTTTGAACGCTATCTGAGGCGGACATCTTGTCCGCCGTCTCATCTCCTCGTCGCCCGACAGAATGCCGACGCGCCTCACTTTTTTACAAACTCAGCAGAGCGAGAATGTCCGGTTGGGTGTGGGCGTGGAATAGCGCGTCGCGCTTTTTGTCGGAATCGGCGAGTTTCGCGATTTGGCGAAGCAGCGAGAGCTGGGTTTCCGGGCGCTCTGCGGGAGTGATGAGCAGGAAAAACAGGCGGACGGGCTGGTTTTCTTCCGAGGAAAACGGAATGCCTTCCTCTGATCGGCCGACGACGATGACGGGCGCGACAAGGCCGGGGCAGCGCGCATGGGGAACGGCGATGCCGTTGCCGAGGTCGGTGGAAATTTCGTCTTCCCGGTCCAAGGCGAGTTCGACGATCTTGGTGTGATCGGTGCCTGCGGGGAGCCGATGTGGGGCGAGTGCGGTGGCGAGTTCCTGAATCGCTTCTTTTTTGGTCTTTGCCTCCATGTGGGTGAGGATGCTGCCGAGCTTGATCGCATCTTGGATGGAGTCGGTGGCATTTTCCTGGCTGTTCTTGCTTTCCAGTTTCCCGACGACTTGCTCGAGCACGTCTTCCAGTGTGACGAGGCCGATGATGACTCCGGCGTCTTCCACGAGGTAGAGGCTGGTGGATTCTTCCTGCATCAGGTTGAGCGCGGCATCGATGGCAATGTGCGGATTGATGCTATTGAGCGGCTGGATGAATTCGAGCCACGGCGTCTGATCGTCTTTTGCGGACAGCAGGTTTTTGGTTGTCAGGTAGCCAATCGGGCGGCGTGTTTTCGGATCGACCACGGGCCAGCGGGAAAAGCGTTCCTGCGAGATTTGTTCGAGCACTTCCTGTTTGGTGGCAGTTGAAGAAAGCTTCCGCACTTGCGGCCATGGAATCATGACGGTGCTGACGCGCTGGGTGCGAAGGTTCGAGAGGTTTTCCTTAATGAGATGGAAACGGATGTCGTTGATTTTCCGCTCCACGGTGTGGCGGTGCACGCCGGTATCTGCCAGCACAAGGCGCGAAAGGGCGATGGCGGCTTCGGCTTCTTCAAAAACGGCGGCGGAAACCCCGCTGTGTTCCAGCTCGGCACGTTCGCGGAGGTAGTGGGCACGGACGACGATGCGGACGGTGGAACTGAGCGCGCGGCTGGCGGTGATGACCGCGAGGCGCAAAGACGCGTTCGGAACGGTGACGACAAGGTGGGAGGCGCGTTTCATCCCGGCTTGTTCCAGGATTTCCTGATTCGAGGCATCGCCGTAGATTGCGGTTTTTCCCTGCGCTCTGAGTTCGGAAATCGTGTCCATATTCATATCCAGGACCACGGTTGAAATATTGGCTTCTTCCAGCGCACGGTGCACTGAGCGGCCGACCGGACCGTAGCCGACGACGATGGCGAGCTGCTCGCTTTCGTGAGGAAGTGTGTGGGAAGCATCGCTGGGGAGTTCTTTCGCCACCTTTTTTTCCGCGCGGTGATTGAGCATGTGCCAGAGGCGCGGCTTGGTTCTCAGCCAGCTTTCCAGCTTTGGAATGGAACGGAAAAGGAGAGGATTGAGCGTGATGGAGAGAATCGCTGAAGCGACCAGCACGTTGTGGCCGGAGTCCGGCATGAGCTGATATTTCCGGGCGAGATCGGAGAGGATGAAAGAAAATTCACCGATCTGCGCCAGTCCGATCGCGACGGTCAAGGCGGTGCGCACGGAATGCCCGAGCACGGCGACGATCAGCAGCGCGGCCAGCGGTTTGATGATGAAGATGACAAACAACGCCGCCAGCACCATGAGCGGTTCCTGAATCAGGAAAGCCGGATCGAACAACATGCCGACGGAGACGAAAAACAGCACGGCGAAGGCATCACGAAGCGGCAGGGCATCGGCGGCGGCCTGATGGCTGACGGGGGATTGCGCGACGACCATGCCGGCGAGGAACGCGCCGAGCGCCATGGATGCGCCGAAGAAGAAATACGCGGCGGATGCGATGGCGACGGAGAAAACCAGCACCGTGAGGGTGAAAAGCTCGCGCGAACGCAGGCGCGCGACTTTGACCAGCATCCAGGGAACGATCTTCGCTCCGGCCACCAGCACGATCGCGACCAGCACGACGAGTTTGGCCAGCGCAATGCCCAGCGTGATCCAGAAATTGTCTCCCTTGGCGGCGGTTTCCGCCGCGCTGAGCGTGGGATCGGTGCCCATCACGGGGATGATGACGAGGAGGATGACGGTGAAAATATCTTCGACGATGAGCCAGCCGACGGCGACGTGGCCATGCTTCGATCCCAGCGCGTCCGCGTCCATCAGCACCCGCATGAGGACCACGGTGCTGGCGACGGCCATCGCCATGCCGAGCACGGCCCCGGTTTTCAAGGGCATCCCGAAGGCATGGAAAATCGCCATGGCCATCACCGTGGCCACCAGGCTCTGCACGACGGCTCCGGGCACGGCGACGTTTTTCACCGCGATGAGATCCTTCAAGTGGAAATGCAGGCCGACGCCGAACATCAGCAGAATCACGCCGACTTCCGCGAGCTGTGTCGCCAGATGCACATCGCCGACGAATCCCGGAGTGTGCGGTCCGATGATAATCCCCGCCAGCAGGTAGCCGACAATCGGAGAAAGTTTCAGCCATTGGGTCAGCAGGCCGAGCAACCAAGCAGCGGTAAAAGCCGCGGCAATCGTGGAAATCAAAGTTAAATCATGCATGGTTCCGGAAACGTCTGGGGACGGTGACGGGGAGAACCATGGCACGAGATAGGCTGCGTGCGAATCTTAAATGGTGATCTATCAGAATTTTGGTTGTTTTTACCGTGACAATCCTGTGCTGGAGGGAGGGCTGAACAACGAAACGAAGCCGACGAGGATGTTGCGGATCAATCTTGCGATCAGAAAAACCGCTCCGAGCACCACGCCCACGGTGAGGATCAGGAAAACGGCGAGGATTCCGAGAACCACCCACAACGGCCACCAACGGGCGTCGAGGGTTTTGATTTTGCCCGGCCAGCTTTGCCATTGTTGCCAATCTCCGCGTGCGGAATCACTCCGCGTTTCCCTGTCTTCCGAGGCTTGCCGGGAAGCGGCGGGGGAAACTCCATCGATTTCGACAACTTCGACTTCGATGGCATCTTGGGAAGAGGAGGAAGACTTCGGCATGTTTCAAGGACTAGAATCCGCGAAGACGCCGGAATCGCAAATGGAAATCCGGGCGGGATTTGGAAGCGATCAGCGCGTCGCGATCACTTCCGTGGTGAATCCCTTGAGATAGCCGGTTTCCGGGATGGAGATGAGGATCGGGTGATCCGGACGTTGGCCGTGCTCGCGGACGAGACGCAGGGATTTTTTCGCATCCACGGAGGCATCGACGAGGTTATCGAGGAAAAGCTGGCGGGATGCGTGATGCGAGCAGCAGAAGGTGGAAAGGATGCCACCTTTTTCCAGCAGCTTCAGCGAGCGGAGATGGATCTCCTTATAGCCGCGCATGGCGTCCATGAGGGTTTTCTTGTTCCGGGTGAAACTCGGCGGATCGAGAATGATGAGGTCGTATTCGGCTTCGGCGTGCTTGAGGAAATCGAAGACGTTGTGTTCCAGCACTTCGATATCGAGGCCGTTGAGTTCGGCGTTTTTCCTCGCCGCGGCGCAGGCGGATGCGGAAACATCGATGGCCGTTACTTTCGCCGCACCGGCCTTGGCGCAGGCGAGGGCGAAGCCGCCTTGGTTCGTGAAGCAATCGAGCACTCGCTTGCCTTTCGCATAGGCGGCGACTTCGGCGTGGGACTGGAGCTGGTCGAGATAAAGCCCGGTTTTCTGGCCGTCGAAGAGATCGACTTCGAATTTCAAGCCGTTCGCCTCGACGAGGAAGCTGCCGGGATTTTCACCGTGAAGCATCTCGATGCCGGTTTCCATTCCCTCGGCTTTGCGCGAGGGCGAATCATTGCGGAGCACGATGGATTTCGGTGAAAAAATGGCGGCGAGCGCATCGCGGATCAGCTCTTTCCGCAGATCCATGGCCAGCGTGAGCGTCTGCACGGTGAAATGATCTCCGTAACGATCGACGATGAGACCGGGCAGGCCGTCGGATTCGCTCCACACCACGCGGCAGAGATTCGGGTCCACTCCGGCGCGTTCGCGGACTTCCAGCGCCATGCGGATGCGGCGGGTGAAGAAATCCAGATCAAGATCCTGTTTCCGGCGGGAGAAGCGGCGGGCGACGATTTGGGATTCAGGATTGTAAATCGCGGAGCCGAGCGGGCGGTCGCGGAAATCCTTGAGCGTGATCACATCGCCCGGTTGCGGATTGCCGAAGGATTTCTTGATTTCGGTGGCGTAAATCCACTCGTGACCGTGGAAAATACGTGCGCGGGGTGCGATGATGAGGCCTGCCATGGGGCGGGAATGTCTGCCGGATGTGCGGGCCTTGTCGAACGCGAAAAACAGCAAAATACCCGATGGGTGGAGATTTTCCCTTGCCCCGATCTGGCGGAGGGATTAGCCAAGTGAACCAACTATGGGACAACAAACGAAAAAAATCGTCAAACGCCGCCGCCGCGTTGAGTACCTGCGCCGCAAGAAGGAGCAGGCCAAACTGGGTGGTCTCGTCAAGAAGTCCGCACCTGTGAAAAAGGAAGCGGCTTCCGCGGAAAAGAAAGCTCCAGCCGCTAAAAAAGCCGCCGCCAAGAAGGCTCCTGCAAAGAAGGTCGCCAAAAAGGAGGACGCTGACACTCAAGCCGCTGAAGGCGCTCCGGAAGCCGCCGCCGAGTAATCGATTTTCGGATTTACTGAAAATTTCAAAGCGGGCTGTTCCTTTGCGGGACAGCCCGTTTTTTGTTCCCGGCATTGACGCGCCGCCGCTGTGGCTGCACGTTCCCGCGCATGAGCGCAGGGGTGAATTTCAAGATCGGCAATGAAAAGCTGGTGAAGGTGTTGGAAAACGCCTCATCGCACTTGCGCGGTTTGCTCGAACGGCAGGGGCGCCCGGAAGGCGCGCTGCGGATCGCGGTGGTGGGTGGCGGGTGCTCGGGATTGCAGTATAAAATGGATCTCGTCGATGGTCCGCGCGACCGCGATATCCTGGTGCCGAGCAATGGCGTGAATGTGGTGATCGATCCGAAGAGCGCGTTGTTCGTCAGCGGCAGCGAACTGGATTATTCCGATGATCTCCAGCAAGGCGGCTTCAAGGTGAGCAACCCGAACGCGGTGGTGACCTGCTCTTGCGGAGAGAGTTTCGCCGCGTGACGGAGCTCCTTTTTCTCATGAATCCCTACGAACTTCTCTCTCTGCCGCAACGTCTCGTGATTTCCGAAGACGAGCTGCGTGAAGCATTCCGCGAAGCGGGGAAAACGGCGCACCCGGATGCCGGCGGCGGGGAAGCGGAATTCGCGGCGATCCGTGAGGCGCAGGCGATTTTGGCGAGCCCGTCGAAGCGGTTGAAGCTGTGGCTGGAATTGCGCGGACTGGCCGCCGTGCCGCGCGGGACGATTGGAAACGCGCTGATGGATCTTTTTTCGGAAGTCGGCCGCGTGACCCAGCAGGCGGAAACGCTGATCCGGAAACGTGATGAGGCGAAGTCCGTGCTGGTGCGCGCAATGCTGGAAGGGGAGACGCAGGTTTGCCGCGAGGCGGTGGAAGAGGCGATCGCGAGGGTGGATGCGGAAATCGCGCGGGAATGCGGGGTTTTCCCGGAGCTGGAAACAGCGGAAACGTTGGATCTTGAGGAAATTTCCCGGATTTCCCGTGATCTGGCATTTTTGGAAAAGTGGAAAGCGGGATTGCGGGCGTGTTATGCGCGGCTCGTGTAGTCGTTTTTGACTTCGCGGAAGTCCTTTCATATACCGCAGGCGCTGCATGTCACAGAACTCCACTCCTCCGGTCAAAGCCGTTCGCGGCGGCGCGGCTTTCGTTGCTGCGGGTATTTTCCTCAGCCGGATCGCAGGTCTCGTGAGGGTGCGGGTTTTCGCGCATTATTTCGGCAGTTCGGAAGCGGCGGATGCGTTCAATTCCGCGCTGAAAATCCCGAATTTCCTGCAGAATCTTTTCGGCGAAGGGGTGCTCTCGGCGTCGTTCATTCCGGTGTACGCGCGGTTGCTCGGTGAAAAACGTTCCGTCGAGGCGGATCGGGTGGCGGGAGTGATCGCGACCTTGCTGGCGCTGGTGACTTCCTTGCTGGCGCTGATCGGCGTGTTTGCGGCTCCTCACATGGTGGCGATCATCGCTCCGGGGTTCGTCGGGGCGAAACGCGAGCTGACGGTGACCTGCGTGCAGATTCTTTTCCCGAGTGTGGCGCTGCTGGTGATGTCCGCCTGGTGCCTCGGTGTGCTGAACAGCCACCGTCGGTTTTTCCTGTCCTATGTCGCTCCGGTGGTTTGGAACGGCGCGTTGATCGCGACTTTGATCGCCTTCGGCGGGCGGCAGCCGCTGGACCAACTGGCGAAAACCGCGTGCTGGGGTTTGGTGGCCGGAAGTTTTTTCCAGTTTGCGGTGCAGTTTCCCACGGTGCTGAAGCTGGCGCCGGATCTGAAATTTTCCCTGCAATGGGCATCGGATCACGTGCGCTCCGTGCTGACGAGTTTCAGCTCGGTGGTGATCGGGCGCGGCGTGGTGCAGATCAGTGCTTACATCGATCTGCTGATTGCCAGCTGGCTGCCGACCGGAGCGGTGGCGGTGCTGACCTACGCCCAGACGATCTATTTGCTGCCGATCAGCCTGTTCGGCATGTCGGTTTCCGCTGCGAATCTGCCGGAAATGTCACGCGACCGTGCGGCGGATGGCGGGGGGGAAGCGGCGAATGAAAAACTGCGGGCGCATCTGGAGCGAGGTCTGCGGCAGATCGCGTATTTCATCGTGCCTTCCACGGCGGCGTTGGTGTTTCTCGGAGATGTCGTGGCTGCGGCGATTTTCCAGACCGGCAAATTTGCGGAAAATGATGTGCGTCTGGTGTGGATGACCTTGGCGGGCAGCGGAGTGGGTCTTCTTGCTACGACTTTCGGGCGGCTTTATTCATCGACGTTTTACGCGATGCAGGACGCGAAGACTCCGCTGCGCTTTGCGTTGGTCCGGGTGGCGATGACTTCCGTGCTCGGCTACATCGGCGGGCTTCACCTGCCGGGCTGGCTCGGGCTGGATGCTTCGTGGGGAACGGCGGGCCTGACCTCCACGGCGGGCATTGCAGGATGGATCGAGCTGGGTTTGCTCCGGCGTTCGCTGAACCGTCGGATCGGCCACACGGGAACCGGGAAATTTTTTCTGACCCGCTTGTGGATTCCGGCCTTGGCTGCCGCTGCGGGTGGCTGGGGTGTGAAATGGGGCGCGGAGATCGTGCGGGAAAGCCACCGCGTGCACCCGGCGATCGTGGCGGTGTTTGTGTTCGGGGTTTTTGGAGTGATCTATCTTGCTGGAACGCTGGCGGCCGGAGTACCGCAGGCGCGGGAAGTATATCTGGGTGTTCGGCGGAAAGTGTTGAGGCGCTGAGGTTAGATAGGGCTTATAGGTGCCTGCTCTAACCATCAACCAAAAACCATCAACCTCTTCTCTACCGCTTTTTCCCGAGCTGGCGTGTGACTTGTAGCGCGGCGCTGGAAGCTTCGCGATCCTTGCTGTTGATGTCGCTGGCGAAACGGATCAGGTCATCCTTGATGGCGGGATTGTTGCGCTTGCGGATGACTTCGCGGATCAGGCTTTCTCGGACGCCTTCCGGCATTTCCTTTTGCCGGGTCATGAACTGGAGAATGCGGCGGTCCACATCGGTCGCATCCGTGGATTTCGCAATCGTGAGGGCATGATACAGAGTGGGGAGCTGGGTTTTGAAATCTTCGTCCGCGGAGGCTTTCAACAAGGTGTCGATTTGCTCTGCGGAAACGAGAAGTTCTTTCTTTTGATTGGCCGCTTCGTCCAGCAGTGGCGCCACCGCTTGTTTCAGGCGGAAATTGCTGCCGAAGTAATAACCGGCGGCGAGAAGCACGATGAAAGCGATAGCACCTCCGATGTAGAGAGGCTTTTTGTTCTGTTGCGGTTTCGCCGGTTTCTTTGCAGGCGGAGTGGCGGACGTTTTTTTCGGTGTGGTGGCGTCTGTTGGTGTTGAAGCCGGACTTTGTGGCGCTTTAGGAGGAGTCCCGCGGGTTGCACGCGGCATGGGGCCGGCCGGGACGGGGCGGGGCGCTCCTGGAGCGGCGGGCGCAGGACGAGGGGTGGCTGGAGTCGCCGGGGCGGCAGGTTCTGCCGAGACGGCTTGCGTGGCACGCAAACTTTGGCGTGCGGTGTGGATGCTCGGGCGGGAGCCTTCCGGTGGCAGCAGCGGTTGGGGAGCGGTCATGCTGAGAGCTTCCACTTGGGATTTCGGGGTTTGAGGCGCTCCGGGACTTGCCGGGCGGACGCGGGCTGTGGAGGTGCGGTAAGGCCATTCTTCGGTAGGAACACCGGGAGGAGTGCCGGTGCTCATAGCGGGATTTTGAACCGCGTCGTTTTCAAGGAAAACCCTGAGGGAATCCCGCGCTCCTGCCGGGCGGTCATCCGGCATGCGGTTGACGTGCCACATGATCCAGTCACAGAGCCAAAGCGGGATTTCGGAACGTACTTCCTGAAGCGGGCGCACGGTGTGCTGCAAGTGCGCGGCCATTACTTGCGGCCCGGTATCGCCATCGAATGGATAAAAGCCGGTGAGCGCGTAGTAGTAAACGCAGCCGATGGCGTACATGTCCGTGCGGGCATCCAGCGGGACGCGCTCGAATTGCTCCGGTGCCATGAAAAAGATCGAGCCGAAGACGGATTCGGACTGATCGAGCGTTTGCAGCGAGGGTTTCGGCGAAAGTTTCGCGAGGCCGAAGTCGACGATTTTTACCTGGAATTTCCCGGACGGCAGCCAGTTCAGCATGATGTTCGCGGGCTTCAGGTCGCGGTGAACCATGTGGAGATCCTGCGCGGCGATGAGCGCTTCCTGCGTTTGCAGGGCGAATTCACGGAAATCCAGCCAAGTCATCGGAGCGCGGGAAATCAGCTCGTCGATGGATTTTCCGCCGAGCAATTCCATGACCACGAACGGCCCGTCTTCATCCGAGCCGACATCGTAAACGGTGACGATGTGCGGGTGCTGGAGCGCGGCGAGCGCCCCGGCTTCCTTGGCGAGCTGGCGGGTGGATTCCTCTTCGAGGGCTTTGTCTTCGTTACTGACGAGGATGCGCTTGATGGCGACCTCGCGGTTCATCCGTTTGTCAAAGGCGCGATAGACTGCTCCCAGGCCTCCTTGGCCGATTTTTCCCCGGATTTCGTAACGATCTTCCATGAATTGATATCAGTAGACTTCTTTACTGCCCCGGGCGGTGCCGACGGGGCAATCCGAAAAATACATTGCGCGGGAAGGAAATAGCGGATTTTCCACCGGATTGCCGCAAGGTTCAACTTGCTCGCGCGGCGGCTTCGTGTTTGCCTCCCGGCCACATGAAAATTCTCGTCGCCTACTCCGGTGGTCTCGATACCTCCGTGCTTCTCAAGTGGCTCAAGGAAAAGTATTCCGCTGAGGTGATCGCTTACTGTGCCGACGTGGGTCAGGCGGAAGAGCTGGACGGTCTGGAACAAAAAGCGCTGACGACCGGTGCGTCGAAATTCTACCTCGGCGACCTGAAGGAAGAATTCGCCCGCGATTACATTTTCCCGATGATCCAGGCCGGTGCGATCTATGAAGGCCGCTACCTGCTCGGCACTTCCATCGCCCGTCCCTGTATCACCAAGGGCATGCTCGACGTCGCCATCGCCGAAGGCGCGGACGCCATCGCCCACGGTGCGACCGGCAAAGGCAACGACCAGGTGCGTTTCGAGCTTTCCGCCGCATCGCTCGCCCCGAACATCAAGTGCATCGCTCCATGGCGTGACGCTTCCTTCCGCGCCCAATTCCCCGGCCGTGCGGAAATGATCGCTTACGCGGAAGCCAACGGCGTGCCGGTGAAAGCATCGATGAAAAAGCCATACTCGATGGACCGGAACCTCCTCCACATTTCCTTCGAAGCCGGCATGCTCGAAGACCCGTGGTACGACGCCACCACCGAAGCGGACAAGGAAATGTACGTGCTTTCCTCCTCGCCGGAAGACGCTCCGGACAAGGCCGAATACGTGCAGGTTCTCTTCGAAAAAGGCAACGCCATCGGCCTCCAGGCGGAAGGTCTCGCGGAAATCATCGCGAACCTCGGCGATTTCAAAGTTCTCGGTGAAAAAGACGGCTACACGCTGCTCACGCCATACGGCATCATGCGCGTGCTGAATTTCCTCGGCGGCAAGCACGGCGTTGGCCGGATCGATATCGTGGAAAACCGCTTCGTCGGCATGAAATCCCGCGGGGTTTATGAAACTCCGGGCGGCACCATTCTGCTCGCCGCTCACCGCGATCTCGAAGCGCTGGTGGTGGACCGTGAAGCGATGCACATCCGGGACAGCCTCATTCCGAAATACGCGCAGCTCGTTTACAACGGTTTCTGGTTCGCACCGGAACGTGAAGCGATCCAGGCGCTCGTCACGGAAACCCAGAAGACCGTTTCCGGCGAAGTCCGTGTGAAGCTTTACAAAGGCAACGTTCTCAACGCGGGCCGCCGTTCCCCGCACAGCCTCTACTCCGAAGCCGTCGCGACCATGGAAGGCGGCCAGGAAGAAGCCTACAACCAGGATGACGCCACCGGCTTCATCGCGCTGAACGCCCTGCGCCTGAAGGCCAGCGCGCGTCAGGTGAAGTGATTTTAAAAGATCCGTCTGATCAGCAGGATCAGACGGATCTGTTCGGAATGGCACGGGATTAAGCCGATTTTCAAGGGGAGCACACGCGCCCTCGCGTGTTCAGGAGTGCGCCCTCGCGCTCCGTCCGGTTACGAATCCGTGTGGACGGTTTTCCGGAATCCATCTCCTCACGTTTTCGATGCTCGTTTTCGGCGGGGCGCCAAAAACCACACGCGAGGCGCGTGTGCTCCCCTTTACGAAACTACGGCAATACGAAAACCTGCTTAATCCCGTGCCATTCGGATCTGTCCGCTTTTAGGAACCTAAAAGCGAAGCCGCCATCGCGCGTGCTTGTTCGCCGCCGCCGCCGAGCATGCGGACGAGTTCCTGGATGCGCGTCTCGCCCTGCACCGGGAAAAGCCGGGAACGTGTGCGACCGCCGGTGACTTCTTTTTCCACCACGAAATGGTGCGCCGCCGTGGCTGCGACCTGTGGGAAATGCGTGATCGCCACGACCTGATGGCGCATGCCGAGCGCCGCCATTTTCCGGCCGACCGCACGGGCGACTTCTCCGCCGACGTTGGCGTCAATTTCATCGAAGACCATCAACGGCGTCGCGTCCTGATCCGCGAGGGCGGATTTCACGGCGAGCATCACGCGGCTGATTTCACCGGAGGATGCGATCTGGCGCAGCGGATGCAGCGGTTCTCCGGGATTCGGGCCGAATTGAAATTCGATGGCTTCCAATCCTTGCGGGCCGGGCTCGGCGAGCGGGTGCAGCGGAGCTTCGAACGATGATTGCTTGAATCCGAGATCCTTGAGCTGGGCGGAGATTTCCTTGGCGAGCTTTGGCGCGGCCTTGCGGCGGGCGGCGGTAAGCGCTTTGCCGGATGTTTCTACTGCTTCGCGGGCGGCGGAAACTTCGCGTTCGAGCGCTTCGAGTTTTTCGCCACGGTTTTCGATGGTGTCGAGCCGGCTGGCGGCGGCATCGCGGCGGGCGAGCACGTCGTTGATCGATGGTCCGTATTTGCGTTTCAGGGATTCGATCAAATTCACGCGTTCTTCCAGCGAGGCGGCTTCCTCCGGATTGATATCGAGTTCCCCGGCATAATCCGCGAGATTGCTTTCGAGTTCCTGAAGTTCCAACACGGCGGTCTCCAGCGGTGCGATGCGGTCGCTGATGGATGGATCGAGTTTCGTCAGATCCCGCGTGAGGCGCTGCAAATCGGAAAGGCGTTCGAGGATGCCGTCTTCGCCATTGAGCGCGGCGGTCGCGGCGGCGGCGGATTCGACGAGGCGGGCGGCATTGGTCGAGCGCCGCCAGCGGTCTTCCAACTCGGTTTCGTCCTCCGGCTTCAAGTCCGCGCCGTTGATTTCATCGAGTTGATAGCGCAGCATTTCCAGCTCCTGCTCGCTGGCATTTTCCGCGTGGCGCAGTTCTTCCAGAGCGCCGGCTTTCGTGCGCCACGTGCGGTAGTTTTCCCGGTAGGAAACGAGGTTCGCTTCCGCGCCGGCGTAGGCATCCAGCATGGAAAGCTGGCGCTCGGTGGAAAGCAGCGATTGATGATCGTGCGGCCCGTGGAGATCGACGAGGTGTTCTCCGAGGCGTTTGAGTAAATTCAGCGTGACGGGGGAATCGTTGACGAATTGGCGGTTCGCGCTGTTACCGATCACGCGGCGGACGATGAGCTGGGTGTCTTCGCACGCATCGAGGCCGCCGTCGGCGAGGATCGCGTTGATTTCTCCCGGATCTTTCAATTCGAAAACCGCCTCCACCGAGCAGGTGTCTTCGCCGGTGCGGATCAGCGATTTTTCCGCGCGTTCGCCGAGCACGAGCTTGAGCGCGCCGACGATGACGGATTTCCCCGCGCCGGTCTCGCCGGTGACGCCGATAAGGCCGGAGCCGAGCTCCCAGACGAGTTCATCCACGAGGGCGAGGTTGCGAATTTTGAGCAGGGTGAGCATTGGTTTTGCGAAAGCCCCGGCATTATGCAAGGGTCTGTCACGGAATCAATGGCGGCGGATTTTTTTCAGAGCGAAGCGGGTAAAAGCGGAGGAAATGGCGGTTTTACCATCACCTTTCTGGGCACGGGCACATCCGTGGGCGTGCCGGTGATCGGTTGCGATTGCCGGGTTTGCCGTTCGGACGATCCGCGCGACAAACGCACGCGTTCGTCGATTCTGGTGCGCGCCGGAGAGCTGACGGTGCTGGTCGATAGCGGCACGGATCTGCGCGCGCAGGCGCTGCGGGAAAATCTGCGGGAAATCGACGCGGTGATTTACACCCACGCGCATCTCGATCACGTCGCGGGCTTCGATGAACTGCGGGCGTTTTGCTGGCGGCGCACCGAGCCTTTGCCGATGTATGCGACGGCTTCGTGCCTGGCGACGTTGCAAACGATGTTCGGCTGGGCGTTCGCTCCGGAAAACGTACACAAGGGCTACATCAAGCCGGGGCCGGTGGTTATTGACGGGCCGTTCCGGATCGGTGAACTGAAAATCACGCCGCTGCCGGTGGAGCACGGTGGATCGGTGGAGACCATCGGATTTCGTTTCGAATATCCCGGTGCGAAAACCGTGGCTTACATCCCGGATGTGAAAAGCATTCCGGGGGGGACGCTGGCGCTTCTCAAAAACATCGAGGTCCTGATCATCGACGCGCTCCGTCCGCAACCTCACCCGACTCATTTCTCCGTTTCCGACGCGCTGGATACCGCGAAAACCAGCGGAGCGGGGGAGGCGTGGCTGACGCACCTCGGGCATGACAACGAACACGCGGAACTGGAAGAAAGTCTGCCGGGAAACGTGCATGTCGCCTGGGACGGGCTGAAGTTGTCGTTAGCCGGTCTTGCATGATTCCGATTTTCCCGCATGCTCCGGGAAATGAGAAAGTTCGTATGTCTGGCACTCGCCTGGCTCGCAGGCTGCCATGGGCTGATGGCCGAGCTGACACCTGCCGACGTGGCGGTGCTTTTCAACTCATCCGATCCGGAATCCGTGAAGCTCGCGGGATTCTATCAGGTAAAACGCGGCGTGCCGGAAGGCAACATGATCGGCCTGCCGATGCCGGCGGCGCAGGATATTTCCCGCGAGCAATACGACAGCGCGATCCGCGATCCGCTGCGCGCCGAATTCAAGGAGCGTGGCTGGGTCCAGCTCGCGCGTGATCCGAAAGGCATCGTCCTGCCGGTGCGGAATAAAATCCGCGTGGTTCTCACGATGCGCGGTGTGCCATTGCGCATCCAGGCGGCGGAAACGAAAACGCCCGCGGATCCGAAAAATCCGGTGGCGAATGACAACAAGGCGTCCGTCGATTCGGAACTCGCGATGTTCGCCGTCGATGGCCTGCCGACGGATGGAGTGCTGAAGAACGCGTATTTTCAAAACACCGCTTCGATCACGGATGCGAAGCTGCCGTTCGAGGTTCTAACCGCACGTATCGACGCGCCATCGGTGGCGACGTGCGAGCGCATGATCAACGATGCGATTGAAACCGAAAAAACCGGTCTATGGGGCCGCGCTTATATCGATATCGCGAACAAAGTGCCGCTCGGCGATCAATGGCTGGAAAACGTCGCGAAAGAAAATCTGGCGGTCGGCATTCCCACGGTGATTGATCGTTTCAACGACACCTTGCCGAAAAACTATCCGGCCACCGACATGGCGGTGTATTTCGGCTGGTATGACTGGCATGTGAGCGGGCCGTTTCTCAATCCGCGTTTTCAATTCAAAAAAGGAGCCATCGCCGCTCACCTGCATTCGTTCAGCGGCGAACAGCTCCGCAATCCATCGAAAAACTGGTGCGCTCCTCTGCTGGAGCGGGGCGCGGCAGCCACGCTGGGGAATGTTTACGAACCCTACCTGCACCTCACGCATCAATTCGATGCCGTGCAGCGTGGTCTGCTCGCGGGCCATACCTGGGTGGAAGCCGCTTGGATGGGCATGCCGGTGTGTTCGTGGCAGGGAATCGTGTTAGGAGATCCGCTTTACCGCCCGTTTTCCCATCTCGATGGCAGCGGTGAAAAACGCGACGCCGATATTCCCTACCGCGCCCTGCGCGCCGCGCTGCTGCAATGGCCGGGCGATGGCGCGAAACGCCGCGCTGAACTTCAAAAAGCCGTCGAACGCATGAAAAGCGGCACGCTGGCCGAAGCGCTCGGACTGGAATGGCTCGCGCTCGGGCAAACCCCGCTAGCCGCCGGATGCTTCCGTCAGGCGAAATCGCTCTACGTCGCCACGGAAGATCAAATGCGCCAGGATTTCCACCTCATCGCACTGGATCGGGCACAGGGGAAAAAAGTCGAAGCGGTGAAGGCGCTGCGTGAAGCGGCCACCCGTTACGGCCCATTGCCGGAAGCGACCGCGCTCCATGGCTGGCTGGATATTCTCGATCCTCCGCCACCGCCGATTGCCGATCCGACGAAAGCGCCCGCGATCCAAAAACCGTGAAACGGCAGCGATGAATTACGGATTTCTTCTGGAGTCGGTCTGGCATCCGCCGCTCTCATTCGCGGAAACGCCCGCGTCGCCCTTGCCGGCTGAGCTGGAGCTTCAGGCGTTGTGGTTTTCCGGTGCCTTTGGCCGGGAATTCCGCACGGTGGAAGGCCGCCCGGTGAAGATCGTGCAATTCGGCGAGTGGAATCGCGGCGCAGGCCCGGATTTTTCCCTCTGCGTGATCGAGCTGGACGGGGAAATCCTTCACGGCGGTATCGAACTGGATGGCGGATCGCAGGACTGGGAAAACCACGGCCACGGCGCGAACCCGAATTTCTCCTCCGTCATTCTGCATGTCGTCTTTCAAAACGATGTCAGGCGCGCGTTCATCCGCACTTGCGAACATCGTGAAATCCCGCAGGTCGTGATTTCGGAAACCCAGCTTGATGAGGCGCTGAATCGCCCGTATCGAGAAACCGCCATCGCGCATCCCGGACGCTGTCTTGCACCGTTGAAACACCTGCCCGCATCCGCCATTGAGAAACTCTTGGCCGATGCCGCAGGACACCGCGCCGCCGGGAAAGCCGCGCGTTTTCTCCGCATCGCCGATGCCCATGGCCGTGACGCCGCATTGTTCCAAGCCACTGCCGAAACCCTCGGCTATCGAGCGAACACCCTCGCGATGCGGCTGCTCAGCCAGCGCGTGAAACTCTCCGCGTTGAGAAAAGAAACCACCGAGGCCGTATTGTTCGGAGCCGCCGGATTTCTCGCGCCAAAACTCCACGAACAAGCACCGGAAGACTCCCGCGTTTATTTGAGAGACCTCTGGGACGAATGGTGGAAGCTCCGGGATCAATTCGAGCTGCCGCCCGAACGCGCGATTCTCTGGAAAAACAGCGGCCAGCGTCCCGCGAATCATCCGCATCGGCGGCTCGGCACACTCACGGCCCTCGTTCAACACTGGCCGAAGTATCGCCGTCTGGCCATGGCCCGCCCGTTTTTCTCCGCTCCGTTGATCGAATTTCTCCAGCAGCTTGAGCATCCGTTCTGGTCGCACCGCTACACGCTCACCTCCGCGCGCGTGGCCCGGAAAATCTCGCTCTTCGGTAAATCCCAAGCGCTGGAACTACTCGCCAATCACCTCATCCCGCTCGCACTGCGCGAAGACGGCTGCCGTTTCGACGATTACCTCAAACTCCGCACCGGCACGGTGAACGAGAAAGCCAAACGCTGCTCGCTGCGTCTCTTCGGCTCCATGGAAGCCGCCCGGCCGTGGTTGCGGAAAACCGCCCACCAGCAGGCGCTCATGCAGATTTATCAGGACTTCTGTCTCGAAGACTGCTCCGCCTGCGCCGATTGCCCGTTCCCCGAGCAACTCGCCCAATGGCGTTGATTTCTTGGAGAGTAAATTCAATCTTCCCCGCATGAACATCACGCTCAACGGCGCTCCCTATGAAATCTCGGAAACCGCCGGTTCCATTCCGCTGAACGACCTTCTCCAGCGTTTGGAACTCGCCGGAAAACCCGTCGTCATCGAACTGGATGAAACCGCCATTTTTCAACGCGATTACACGAACACCTTGGTTTCAGAAGGTTCCCGGGTGGAAGTCGTCGCCCTTGCTGCCGGTGGTTGAGTGGCAAAACTGCTCAAGAAATGTAAAAAAGCCGGATTTCGAATCATTTTTCCCTTGCCTCAAACCACCCCGCAAGATCATCGTCCGCCCGCGCCACCAAACGGTGCGCAATCGATAAATCCGGCGTAGCTCAGCGGCAGAGCGGGTGACTGTTAATCACTAGGTCCTTGGTTCGATCCCAAGCGCCGGAGCCATCAAAAAAAGCTCTCAACTCATTGAAGTTGAGAGCTTTTTGGTTTTTATGAACAAACTTCAACTTGAGTTGTATTTGCCATTTTTTGGGCGTTTTGAGTCATTTTAGCGCGGAAAACTTGCACTAAACTTGCACCGATTTTGACACTCAGGGAGAGCTGCGCTGCCATTCCGCAAAATGCATGATGATTTTTATTCCCTCGCAGCAGCCAGCTCACTAACATTCCCCCAAATCTGATGCACTGGACTGAACCCGCCATCGCCGACGACTCCCACGCCGACCTCGAAAAGAAGCTCTGGAACGCCGCCAACCAGCACTGGTCGAACGCAGCGATCAAAACTTGCGAATACTCACCCACTGTCCTCGGCCTGATTTCCCTGCGTTATGCGGATGTAGAATCTACGACGGTGAAGGAAGAAATCCAGCCGCAGGCGGGATCGCGGTGGAAGAGCGGACCCACCAACTACCTCTTGATCCAATATTTCCACTCCGCGCTAAACAAAAAAGCCGCGCCGGGTTCGTCATGGAAAACTCTGCCGCCGATGCCCGCGCCTCCGAGCAGAAGATTCGCGAAAAAATCATTCGCGCTGGTTAGGCGGACGCAACTTTCATTCGTAGCACTGCGAACAAGAGAGCACTTTTGCCGTCAAGTTTTTCTAATATATTCAATTAATCGCAAAGGAATGCTGAGCTAGACTGACTATAACTGATTCAAAAATGTCCAATGAATTTCCAGAAGACAGCTTGCAGAATTATCTTGAAGCATCACGAGATAGTTACAAGGCGTGCTTAGATAAGATAACTTCTTCGCTGTTGATTGACGGACACCAAGTGACGCTCGATTTTCAGCACGTTCGATTCGATGCTAATGGCGAACCTAAGTTTGATGATTTAGCTAAGTGTTTGGCAGACCATGTAATCGAATACTGCTTTTCGATGCGCAGAAGGGGAACTCCGACTAGTCCGAATGAATTCAGTCGATTAAATCGCGAGGCCCGAGGATTGTTAAGGAAGTTTGGAACAAGTGGAGAAGCTGGTGAGATGTTGCTTTATTTTCTTTTGGAGACTGTATATTCAGCTCCACAGATTGTGGCAAAGATGGATTTAAAGACTAATCCAAGGATGGAACTTCATGGATCTGACGGGATTCATATGAAGTGGAACCGCCAAGATGAGCTTCTTGATATTTTTTTTGGAGAGTCAAAGTTAGAGACCAAAGTTTCAAGCGCGATAAGCAATGCATTTTCAAGTTTAAAGGAATTTCATGATAATGGACTGAGGGATCATGAGTTCGGATTGGTGACGAGCCATTTCAAATTGCTTGATGATGTAACACGAGATATCGTATTTCGGTTTTTGGATCGCAGAGTGCCTGGTGGCGATTGCCGAATAAACCACGCGTGCCTTATTGGATATGATTGGTCAAAATACAAGCAATTGTTTGATCATCGAAGGAATGATTTCATTATTAATTTTAAAAATACATACATCAGACACTCCCCGAGTTTGGCTAAGTTGTTGAAAAAGAAACTTGATCAATACGGTCGTCCTCAGTTGCGATTATTGATATTTTTTCTCCCATTTCAAAGTGTGCAGGAATTCCGGAATGCATTCAACAAGGCGGTAGGCTAAAATGAAGATTACCAATGTTTCAACTGGTGGAGTTGCCGAGATCTATCGAAGATTGATAATTGGTGACATTAGAAGTCAACTTGGGCAAACGGTTTCATTAAGTGCTCCAGTTCCAGATGAAGAGCAAATTGGGCGCCTACTCTCATGGGCCGGAATGATCGCGTTGAGCAGCTCGGCTACCGATCGGAATCTCTCATATGAAATCGTATCAAGAGTATTAGAGGTAATTGGTTACGGCAATGAAGCCATCGTCCAAGCAGTATCGTTCGTAATGACGCGTCTAGGAAATTTTCCTGCACGAGCACTTGTGAATTCCCGTTCAAATTTGAACCTTAGCGATGATTCATTGCCCTCGCTACTTGGGATCGAAAGTCTTGCTCACCGGCATGCGAATACGATTTTGATCAATCACGAGGATTCGGTGGTTTTGACGGACTTTCAATCCTTATTATTTTCGCGAATTGGGGATTTTAGGGCGGTCAGCTTTTCGGCACCTACTTCTGCGGGAAAGTCTTTCTTATTGGGTTTGGATCTTGTGCGACGGTTGCGTCGTCCCGGAAAAAAGTCGGTAGTATTTGTTGTTCCGACGAGAGCATTGATCCGCCAAGTCATGCGAGACGTGAATCAGGTGCTTGCAACCCATGAACTTGAAGTACCCGTAGTTTGCATCCCTGAATTATTTGAGGATGATGAACTAGATATAGGAGTAGTATATGTGCTTACACAAGAAAGACTTTTGAACTTAGTTCAAAATTCAGAGGGGGTTCCTTATGTGAGCACACTCATCATCGATGAAGCTCAGGAGATTCAGTCTGGCACGAGAGGCATGCTTCTTCAGTCGGCTATTGAGAAGGTTATTGATACATTTCCATTCGTTGAGTTGGTTTTTTCGAGTCCTCTGAGATCAAATCCGGGTTATCTGCTAGAGATATTTCGACAGCAACGTGAAGGGAGCTTCTTTGTTGAAGAATGCTCGCCCGTCACTCAAAACCTGCTTCTAATTAAATCTGTGCCACGAAAGCCACTGTTGGCTGCAGTTTCTATTTTGTCGGAATTGGGAACGATTGATATTGGTGAGATCCCTCTCGAATTCTCGTTTCGCGGATCAAAGCAAGCGTCCATTGCCAGATTTGCTGTGAAGTTTACTCGAAAAGGTGATTCTTCAATAATTTATGCCAATGGATCTAGAGATGCTGAAAGTATAGCTGAACAGGTTGGCAACCTATTGAAAATCGAAGAGGATAAATCGGAGAGAATAGAAGATCTGGTAAATTTCATCACAAATGAAATTCATCCTCTCCACCCTCTGATTCCTCTTCTGCGGAAGCGATGTGCGTTTCACTATGGCCATCTTCCGCATATAATTAGATCTGAGATTGAGGATCTAGTCAAAAGCGGGGAGATATCCTTTTTGATAAGTACCAGCACCTTGCTCCAAGGTGTAAATCTTCCGGCGAAGAACATTTTCATTTGGAGTCCAAAAAAGGGAAATCAGAGTCCGATGAGCAAAGGTGACTTTTGGAATCTGGCTGGAAGGGCAGGAAGGTTAACTCGCGAATTTCATGGTAACGTTTGGTGTATAAATGTTGACGAGTGGGAAATTGATCCATTTTCCGGAACGAAGGATGTTGAAATATCTTCTGCTTTGCGGAATGCCTATACCGATATGACTGAACATATTCTTGCAGCGGCAAACGACAGATTGCGGCCAGCGGAATCTAAATCGACAAGCGATGTGGACTATGCTTTCTCCGCCGGATTTTCGGCATATACCCTTGATGGAAAGTTGATTTCAACGTCACCATTGGCGAATGATGAAAACCGTGAACTCTTGGTGAAGCTCGATTCGGTAAATCAAGATTTGGCCAAAGAGATTGACTCATTGCCCTTTAGTGTTTTTCAAAAAAATTCGGGTATTTCGCCGTTTCTGATTGCAGGACTTTTTCGGTATTTTGAATCCTTCCAAGATGATATTGGCTCACTCTTGCCGCAACATCCGTTGTCTCAAGGTGCATACGAACGGATCCAAAGGATTTTTCAAGTTCTCGAGGAGGTCTTTTTCAAGACCGGGAAGCAGAGTTATAAATATTACACGTGGTTGGCTCATCAGTGGCTCCATGGTGCATCTTTGAAGCAACTGATCGCTATGCATATTAGCAGGCAAAAGATTCCATCAAATCCAAAGGAAATATCCATTGCGATCGAAGAATTACTTAAATCGATCGAGTCAGTAATCAGATTTCGCTACGTTAAGTATGTGAGAGTTTATATTGACGTGTTGCAGGCATTTTTGATTTCAAGAAATGAAATAAATCTATTGGCTCAGATATCGCCCCTTCATTCATACTTGGAATACGGCGCAGCCAAATCAACGTTGATAAATTTGATGGCGCTTGGTATTTCTAGAACCAGTGCCTTGGAAATCAGTGCGGCTCTTGAGCTTGGGGCTGATAAATCTCGTCGGGAGTGTTACCAAATTATTAGAAGTCGAAAGTTGAGTGACCTAAATATGTCAGCTATTTGTCGCCGTGAACTGGGGTTGCTACTGAGTTTATAGATTCAGAATTCTGTTTCTGATGCAGGGAATGCCCACGAGAACTATTTTAATAATTCGATTGTTATTAGTCAGTCCAGCGTTATAAAAATTCAAGAATAAAGCTTGCTGTGGATTTCTAGGACTGCGCGTGATTTATGGAATTGTTTAAATCTCTCTCCCATATTTGGGTCGGAGAATTGCACAATATATTGCATATCTTGCGATGGAGTGAACATTTGTTCGCTCAGAACAATATTGTTGATGGCTTGGCGGATTCAACCGGCTAGCGCAACCGGCAGGGTTGGTAAATAGGCCAGGGGCTGTAGAGGCTTCCGGTTCAACGACCAAGCCGAACTCGAAATGCCCTCCTACAGCCGCCTGACCTACGAAAAACGCTACACCATCGAAGCCATGATCCGCAAGGGTTCTTCTCCCCCGGAGATTGCGGCGGCCATTGGCGTCTGCCAAACGACAGTTTCCCGCGAACTGAATCGCAACGGCATGAACCGCGACACCTACTCCGCCATCGTCGCCGAACAACACGCACGGTCCTGCCGCCGAAGACCCGGTTCCCCCATTTCTCCGGAGCTCCGGGCCGAAGTGGAAACCCGTTTGCGCACGGAGCAATGGAGCCCGGAGCAGATCAGTGCGGTTTTGAAAAAAGAAGGCATCGGATCGGTCAGCCACGAAGCGATCTATCAGCACATCTACGCCGACAAGCGTACGGGCGGCAACCTCCACCGGCATCTTCGCCACAAGTGCAAATCTTACCGCAAACGCGGTTCCGGACGCGAACGGCGCGGGCGGATCCGTAACCAGGTCATGATCGACCAACGCCCTCCGGAGGCTGAAAACCGCTCCCGGATCGGCGATTGGGAAGCGGACACCATCATCGGCCGTCCGGGCGGAAAAGTGCTCGTCACCCTGGTGGAGCGCAAAAGCCGTTACACCCTGATCGAACTCGCTGAAAGCAAGGAGGCCCGGTCGGTCACCGAGCGGCTGCTCGAAGCGCTCTCCGGCCATCGGGAAAAGGTGGAGACACTGACCTTCGATAACGGGAAGGAATTTGCGTGGCACGAGCTGGTGGCGGAAGTGCTTGAGGCGTCCACCTACTTCGCCCATCCCTATCACTCATGGGAGCGGGGTCTGAATGAAAACACCAACGGCCTGATCCGGCAATATTTCCCGAAAGGGAGCAGCTTTGACAAGCTGACTCATCAGGACGTCAAACAGATCGAACACCGTCTCAATAGACGCCCCCGGAAATGTCTGTCCTATCAAACACCCCAAGATATCTTCCACTCAACCCCGCCGGTTGCGCTAGCCGGTTGAATCCGCCCTTTAAATTCTTCAACGATCTCTCTAAATGCGGGAACGGTGTGTCGGTACTCTGATGTTTCCTTTTCCGTTTGTCGGCCGGTTTTCTGGCAATAGACGGGGCCATTAGTAAATAGCTCATTTTTAAGCGATGTAAGGTAGTGTGAAATTGAACTTCGGCACGCTCTGTAAAAGTAGATCTCAAGGGTCGGTTTTTGACCGGAGAGACACGCTTTGATTGCGAAATCTGTGGTGCTTCCGTCAAGACGTTCAATGTGAAATCCGCTGGTTGGGAAATCTGGAGAACGTCTTTTAAAGAACTTGGCTATTCCGACGCCTATCTTCTGCTCTGCTTCCGGGTGGCGCTGTAGGAATTCAAAAAGCAATTGGCTGTCGGAAGGGGTGATTTGATCCTCATCTCGATAACGCCCCAGCATTTCTTTTAGAAAAAGACCTGCTCTAGAGGTTGACGTGAAAGTTTTGCTAGGAAGAACAATTGGTTGGACTTTTCCCATGGCGGAGATTTGGTTCAGGTAGCAACTCTCTTGAAGAGTGATAAAAATGAGGAGGTTCGCCAACTTTTTTGTGAGCCTTTTGTCGGTGCGATCGTCGCCGAGCCACACGTCAAACCTGGCGCGGCGGCGAAGACCATCGACCTGAGCAAGAATCGATTTCGAGGTGCTGATGCAAAAGTTCGAGAAGACACCGAACAAGAACATCAAAGCGCAGTAACTGCGGGCCTTGATCGAGCGTAAGCTGGGCAACCTGATCCGCATAGACGCGAACCGCTACGATTTCCTGACTCGGTTCCACAAGATGATCAAAGCATATAATAGTGGGGCGTTGAGCATCGAGCAATTGTTCGCTGATTTGGTGACCTTAACCTAAGACTTCAGAGAATAAGAGCAAAGGCACCTACGCAGGCAAATCAGTGAACAAGAACTTGCCGTTTTCGATCTCCCTACCCAGCCCGGGCCGGATCTTTCTCCTCAGGTAAGCAAAGCAATCAAAAAGGTTTGCCGGAACTTGCTGGTAAAGCTCAAAACAGAACTCCTCGTTCTCTCCTGGCGCAATAAGAGAACGACTCGTGCTACGGTGAAGGTGGAGATCGAGAATGTTGGATGCCGGATTGCTCGTGGAGTTCACTGCTGAACCCTACGAGCAAAAGTGCGGTGTTTTATTCCAGCATGTCCTCAAAAAATACCCGCACAAGGACAAGAGCGTCTACGCTGAGGCAGGTAAATCAGGGCAAAACGGATTATTCAAATCAGATGGTTTCTAAGAGCTTCTTCCTCCGGAGGTCGTATTCTGAGTTGCTGATTAGTTTACGCTCTTTCAGTGATTCAAGAACAAACAATTGGTCTTCGAGAGTAGATTTAGATGACGTTGGGGTTGGCTGAGAAATTGGTGGTGGAGTGATGTGCTGCACGATCTGTTGAGTAGCTGGCTGAGGTTTTCTGAATGCCCAGATGAGGCATAGAAGAAAGCCGATGCCACTCCAGCCAAACACGGCATTTACAACAGCGATTCCTACGGTGTCAGGATGCTTGGTGAATCCAGCGATCCAAGTCGGGAGCATGTAGATTGCGATGCCTAGAAAAAGCACAAAGCACACAATCCATTCTGACGGGATGTAGCGAATAAGATCGTTAGCGGCGAGAAGGTTCATGGTCGTTTTCTGAGGATGAGAAGCGGGATTGAGAGGAAAGAGATCAGGAAAGCGGAAGGCTCAGGAACGACCGTCCAGCCATTGGCGGAAAGTGCGGAAATATCAGCTGCGGTGAGCTGATAGCGGGCACCTCGCTGGATCGCTTCCGATGGAGTGACTCCAAGATTCCGCAGCATTTCCTGTAGCGCCACGGAGTAGAAATCGTAGTATCCCTCCCGCACGGGTGTGCTGGCGTCGTAGTGCCAGTATTCACTGCTGTTGAAGCCGATGGAGCCAGCGGTTGGTCCCATTGCGATTGAATACTCTCCGGAGACGCTGCCGTATGGCATGGAAGCATTCCAGTTACTGGCGATCACAGGATTGCTCCGACCCAGAAGTGTGTTGGCATTGGCTTCTGCCTCCCGCAACGCAGCTTCCCAACTCGGAACATAGCCATATCCAAATTGGGAAATGCCCACGACTGCCGCGGAACTGGAGGCATAACCGGAGTTCATCATGGACATGCCCACGTAGATGCGGAATTCGTTTTCACTGAAAGTTTCATTGCTCAACCGAGCGTAGTCGCTGACGCTGGTCGGATTTTTGACGAGGTAACTTGCTGAAAGCGAAATTGACGACACGAGGTCAAATTCTCCGTTGTTCCACGATGCGGAACCGTAGGCGCTGCGAGTGGGTACGGCAGCCAAGTGGTGATTAACAAGAAGGGAGCTTATATCTGCTGCGGCTTGGTCAATAGCTGCCCGCCCAGCGCTGCCAGGTTGCAATTGATTTAGGTAATCCGCGTAGGAGTAATCGACAACGATGAGAGCTCCATGGGCGAAAGGGGCCAAAAGAAAGGAAGCAAAAACAGTTTTGATCATATATTGGGGAAGGAAGAGATCTTTTTTGGCGGAATGGCTATGTAACTCAAAATGAGAAATGCGTCAATAGACGCATTTGAAAAAACATCTCTTTATTGGTCAGCGCTTTATCCACAATCGACCAAATGGGTGGAAATTTTGGCGATGATCCTCAGGGACTGCATTACACCATGCGGTTAATGGCGGAGCTTCGTGCCGAGAGAGAATCGAAAGGGTGGACGGCTGTGAAATTGGGCGAAGAGTCAGGAGTTCATCGCTCGATCATCAATCGAGCTGAAATTGGAGAGCGATTTCCCGGTGTTCCTGTGTTAGTGAGACTTTGCAAAGCTCTTGGCATTACTTTGTCTGAAGCTTGCCGCCGTGCTGAAGTTCCGGAGATTCCTGAGTCTGATAAAGATTGAGGAGCCCACCCTTGAAGAGCAGGCTCCTCGTATTTGGTTATTCTTTTTCTGAGGGTTTGTTTGATTCCAATCGTTCCAGTGCGGCTCCGAGAACGTTGAGCAATGGGATGTGAGGTTCTTTTAATCTGGTGACTTCGTCGAAGGCTTCTTCGGTTTCGCATCCAACCTCGCGTGCGGCCCGGCGCATGCTCCATCCAACGGCTTCGAGTGCCTTTTCAATGCCGATCTCGTAACGGTAAGGATTTCCGTAATCGTCCAGAATGACAGGAATGCCGCGTTTGCTGGTATAGTGGTTACATGTGATTTTCATGGTTTCTGGTGTCTGTGGTTTCTTGTCTTCTGGAGCCTTATTCTCCTTCTTCGACACCAAGACGGGGCGTAGGGAACGGACGGCTGCGGCAACGCAGGCGGATGAGCGCCATCTTCCATTTCATCCGCAGGACCAAAGAAGACTCAGAGGTTCAATTCTCTTTTCCAAGCTGCATGAGATCCCCTTGGCCACGGCGAGAATGGGAAGGCGAAACTCGTCGGAGGCGGGGCGGGGATCCAGATTGCTTGATTTTCCTTACCAATGTTAGGCTCCAGAATTTCCCCTTGCGGACGAACGGGACGTGTGGTTTCGCTTTGGATGCTGCGGGTTTCCTGCGGCATTCCTTGAAGCCTAATTTGTCCTATGAAGCTGAAATTACACTCAAAAAGCCATCGTTCCGCCCTTGATCGCAAATATCCACATTGCCGCGTCTATGTGATCGAACTCTGCCCGAAAGTCCTGAACCACCGTGGATTCCGGGATGCCAACCCGCATTATGTAGAGGGAAAAGCCTGCATTTACGTCGGCATGACATCCCTCACTCCGGAGCAGCGATTTCAAAACCATCTTACCGGCATCCGGTTTCCTTCTGAAATCGTTCGCCGTTTCGGAGTGGCCCTGCGTCAGGAACTTCTTCCCTACATTACTGCAAAGCCCCGATCAAAAGCGATGAAACAGGAACGCGAGATCGCTCGCCACCTCCGTGCTAGCGGCATGGGAGTTTGGCAGGGCTAAATCCAATTTTTCGTCGCTTGGGATGGAGCGTTATTATTTTCCACGTTGAACATAAAGCGAGCCACCCACGCCTTGGCGGCGAGTTCTTCGAAAATGCGCATGCCCAGATTGTGGGTGAGCGCATTTTCGATCTCTCCCAAGCTGAGATTGGCGAACCAAGGTTGTAAATCACCCGGCATTTTCTCCATCAATGTGGCTGCAAAATTGATGTAATCGTCCTCTTCCATTGGATCGAGGAAGGCAATTTCGCTTCGAAATCGGTTTAGAATCTCCGGGGCGATGGACTTGAGGAGGCTTTTTCGATCAATAGTCTTTTGACGTGAGCCTGTTGATTGGCCAAATCCTATCGACGCGGAAGATTGCTCCCACTCCGTCTGCCAAGCACCCGCCGCGACGATGAAAAATCGGGTCTTCAGTTTCCGCTCCAGATCTTTTCTCCATTGCTCTTCTTTCTTCAATCGCTCGTTGGTGCTCATCACACGGTCGGCCTCATCGATGACGATTTTGCATTCCTCTGGATAATCAAACAGGGTCTCCATGGTCATATAAGGTGTTTTGAAATTCCGTGGTAAGCGGGCATCGAGCACGTCATGCAATTCCAGTCGGACCGAGGAGAACCAGTCGCTGGCTCCATAGGCCTTTTCCGCCTCATCCAGAAAAATGATTCCACGTGGACGGTCCTGCACCCACTCGAATAGATTATGAAGAGTGGGAGCGTCGCCGCGTGCGCCTTGAACTTGCCAACCGCTCACATTTGCGGTCCATAGCGGAAGCTTGAGACGAGCAGCAAGCTCTTCAACGATACGACTTTTTCCGACACCGGAAGGCCCGGCGATCAACGTTGCGGTTCGGGGAACGATCGGGAATTTATCAACGAGACCGTTGGTAGCGAGGGCCGCGTAAGGAATGAGGGTCTTGAGGATTTCTTCCTGACCTCGGGAGAGAATGGTACTTTTTTTCATGGGGGATGGTGCAGTAGGTGGGATACGTTTTTGAGATGAACCAGTGGGTGGAGCTGGCTCGGAGATGGGCTGGTCGATTTCATCGTCTTCCCATAGAGGTTCGGTAAATGGGCTCTCGTGAGCGTCTGGAAGAGCGATGGGAGGAATCTCTTTATGCGGCTCTTCGCGGAACCATGGGTGTTCCGAAAAAGGAATTTGGATCCCGCGAAGGACGATTTCCTGGCGGATGCGCTCCCGCAGCTCGGCGGTGTATCCGACAATGACAGTCCTGCCGCAAGGGCTGTCGCAGAATTCGATCCATGGGAAATTGTTTTCGAATCCGAAAGAAGCAGGGCGATTGTGTTGATCGATGGTGTTATGGTGAATTTCCATTTCCCGATGCCCAACCCGACGGAGAGCGAATGTGCCGAAAGGCACACGAGGACAGCCGCCCCAAAGAAAAAGCCCTTCCTTTGGATGAAGGAAGGGCATGAGATAGACTATTTCCGTAGCCGCATTTTCTGACCCGGATTCGGTTGGAAAGGAATCCATGTCCCGGATTTCGCGAGCCGTTGGTGAAGTTGGCCTTCGATGAGGATCACCGAAATTTCCTCCTCGTCGGGATCGACTTCACTGACATTGAGAACTTGATTTCCATTGGTGTCGCGGAGTTTGATCGGAAGTTTTCGGCCGTTGGCGATCTGTCGGGCAAGTGCTTCGAGCAGACGCGCTGTTTCCAATCGCCAAGCTATATCGCCGGACTCCGGTGCGAAGGCCGCGTTGTCCGTATGAAGGTCGATGCGGATCATTGGCCGGAAGAGTTGGAGTTGCGGATGCGTTCAATCACGGCGTGGCGGGTGGGCGATTCGGGATAAACGGGAATGCCTTCATCGTTCTCCATTTCGTTCCAAGGATGGGGAAATGCCAGAATGGTGTCGTGTGCCGTGAAATGCGGGTTGATGTTTCGATCCACCAACTCACGGACCTGTTCCGGTGATCCCGCGATGTTGATCGTGGCCGAGCACTGGAAGTTTCCAAATGCCTCGTGGTCGACCTGAAGTTGATTCCAGCCGGGAACCACCAACGTGCGGTGGAGCTTCACATCGAGGTGAAATTCGCCCTTTTTGCGGAACCTTTTGAAAGTTCCAATCCGGTAACTTCCGCGGCAGCTTCCCACATAGTCCGGTTTGAAAACAGGCATTTCCAATACGGAAGTGACGATAATTTCCATGTGCCGCGTCATCGCTGACTCGGAGCAGTGGTAGAGGGAGTATTTGTGGCCTGATTTGATGGGGATGATGTTTTCTGACATACGCTGTCGCAGACGCACGTCGGGGTGATTCATCGAAAGATGAGTCAGCGAAAAGGCGGTCGAAATTGAAGGTTCCCCGGTTGATCTAAAACAGAGAATACGCTCCATGAGACATTCCAAAAAATAATAGAACAGAATTGATATATTTTGGATGATTGAAAAATGAGGTTCGGATGAAAAACCATGGAATCTATACGGTATAAGGATTTTTTTGTATTGGTGTTTCCATTTTTTGTAAGATCTCAATACATAAAAAATCTATCAGAATGCATGTTGCGGGAAATCTATAACGAAGGCATAATTGCGTCACATTAAACCCGTTTCAAGTGTTGCGGGAACAGCCAGAAAAAGTAATGAAAACAAATACTGAAACAACAACTGAAGTGTCCGTCATCAAGGAAAAACAAAAGCGAGTGAGGAACGAAGTTAAATTCTCCAAACTGTCCGAAACAGTGCATAGGGAGATAATGAGACTGGAGAACCGCCTTGCTGTTTATTACAAGAACAGTGATCGAGCAAAAGAGGCCATCAGTAATGTAGTGGATAAACTTGTTCTTGAAGCTGATAAAGATGAAGTGCTTTCGCGTGCGTGCGGCAGGTTTGTTGATAGCCTTCCGAAAGATGCTGCGACGATTGCTGGACTAGATCTGAACTTAACTTTGTTTGGGAAACTCAATCCCTCGAAAGAAGAAATGGCAGAAAAAGAAAAGGAGTTTTCTCTGAAAGCTGCTGTAGAAGATCAGAAATCACCTGCGGAGGGTGGTCAGAATGCGGAGAAGTCAACCGATACAATGCCGCCGACTGCGCAGGGTTCAAATGATTCAAATGATTCAAATGATTCAAATGATTCAAATGATTCAAATGATTCAAATGATTCAAATGATTCAAATGATTCAAATGATTCAAATGATTCAAATGATTCAAATGATTCAAATGATTCAAATGATTCAAATGATTCAAATGATTCAAATGATTCAAATGATTCAGCGAACTCGATAGATTCGCAAAATTCTTCGAACCATTCTGGTCAGCAGAATTTAACGTCTGCGAATCAAATCGGCATTCTGTGAATGAATGGATCATGACGTCTCCTCAGTCCCCGCGTTCTTAGTAACGCGGGGGCATTTTCTTCCCGTGAGGGAACCGGATACACACTTTAGCGAACCCTCCGGAGGCAGGGTGAAAAGCTAAAGTGTGTAGTAGGTGAGACACTTTGGATGCAACAGCAGCCCTATGACTTACAATAAACGATACTACGGCGTATTTCGCCTTGGCGCTACAAAGCTGACTGCAAATCACTACGCGTCTGATGCAGGGATGCACGAATGGCACAATCTTCGGCTGAGCGGGAAGTCCGCACCCTCCGCCGATCCTCTCGCGCCGAAGCCGGTGATAATTATGGAACGGGGCAAAGGACTCCGACTTTCCATTGATGCAATTCTGCAAGAATACGGCGTGAAACCAGCAGGGAAATCTTCCGTTGTCGCAGGCGAGTTTATCGTCTCAGCAACCTCCGACTACTTCGGTGGACAGGGCTACGCGACCTGGGACAAACAAAAAGTAAACGCATGGAAGCGGACCACGCTGGACATGCTCAAAAAGCAGTTCGGCGATCGGATCGCATCCATCATCTACCACGAAGACGAAAGCGCTCCTCACTTTCATGTTTATGTTGTCCCACTGGTCAAGCATCGCGAATACATCCGATGGTCATCCAATGCGCGTGCAAAGCGTTTCAAGGATGGCCAGTGGAAAATCGCGGGACGCGAATACTTCACTCGAAGTCATCTCATCGAGTTGCAAGATGTGTATGGAGAAGCCATCGCACCGCTCGGTCTTCACCGCGGCGAACGAGGCAGTAAAGCGAAGCACAAGGAAATGCGCGACGCGCAGAGAGATCTCGAAGCGAAAGCGAAATTCCAAGCTCAACAAAGCGAGCGAATCGCACGCGACTCCGAACAGATCCATGAACTGAGGCGTGATCTAGCGATTTCTCTCACCGATGCGAAGAATCGCGAGCAAAAGGCCAAAGATGCGGAGCAAGCAGCCAAACAAGTTTTGGAAGATCTCCATACACAACAGAATAACCTGATGAGTGCCCAAGATGAACTGCGACAGTCACGCAAAGATCTTGAGGATGAGAAGAAGAAAATTCAGTCAGAACGAAACCGATTAAGGAAAATCCCAATCGAAGCGGTTCTGGGAAAAATGGGATTTGTATTGAACAATGAATCTGACCTTCGCCTCGATATCTTGAATGGAGATGTAAAAGTTCCACACCGCGCAATCCTGAAAGAGGATCAAAGCTTTGAAATCGAGTATTGGCACCTTGGAAAGCAAGAGTGGACAAATCTCGCGAACGGCAAAGGGGCTATTGATTTGGTGATGCTGATCCCGCCTGAACGTGAACCCAACGCTGTAACAAAGAAAACGACGTTTATCGCGGCTTGCGACAAACTAGCGGAGTGGTTTCCCAAACAACGGGCTGGGATTGTGGCGGAAATTCTGGAACGCCGAAACCTACCGCTTTGGGAAGATTTGATTGTGACGAATAATAAATACGTGCCTAAGGCGGTTGATGAGAATCACTGTTTACCTAATGTGGAATAACTTTCTTATCACGGCGGATTGGGCCTGATCGGAAATTCCGGCGCCGGGAAAAGCTGTGCGCTTTCCTGCGTGATTCAGCGGCTGCGGAAACCGTTCCTCTGGTGGTCCGGCACCGAAGCGCGGGACGCGGCGATTGATGCGGCTACCGCCGACAACAAGAGCAGGGAAGGCCATCGGCAGGCGTGGGAACACGCGATGCGTGTGCCGTTGCTCGCCCTCGATGACATCAGCCAGGGCAAAATGACGGAGGCGTGGAGTTCCAAACTCTTCGACCTGTTGGAGACGCGGCTCAGCAATGGATTGCCCACGCTGTGGACGAGCCAGATTAGTATGAGCAATTTCCGGTCACAGATTGCTCATCAGAATGGTGGCGACGTCGCACAAGCCGAAGCGATTTCCCGACGCCTCAATCAACACTCACACGTGATCAAGGCATGAAGCAGTTGGGTTCTATCATTTGGAGAATGGGGACCACTGCCAGCCGTTTGCGAAAGGGTGACACAAGACACAAAATCAGTGCAACAAATGAGCGCGGACGAGTTTTTGTAACAGCTTGAAACCTGAGAAAAGAAGAGCGATTTTCTATTTTTTTCGCTATTACAGATTTTGTGTTACCCTCTGGATTTGATGAAGAACTGGCTATATCGCGGAGTCGCACCAAGTCCGGAGCGCCGCGCCGAGATCATTCGGGCGCTCATCGAAACAAAACTACCATCTAAAGCCGCGCAGAGAGAGCTTGCCAAACCTTTACAATCTTACGTGGGATGGCGCGAAACGCCGGTGGCC
The DNA here is from genome assembly GCA_047605125.1 of Luteolibacter sp. Classification (GTDB taxonomy): domain Bacteria; phylum Verrucomicrobiota; class Verrucomicrobiia; order Verrucomicrobiales; family Akkermansiaceae; genus Luteolibacter. The sequence goes on along the minus strand of JASGGK010000009.1, from coordinate 54,010 downwards.
GATCAACGTCGGCAAGAAGCTGGCGGACGTTGAGAGTGTTGATGCGAAGCGAGCAATTCAACAGCGTGAGACAGTTATTCGAGCATATGAAAAACTAGGTCTAAACATGCACATTAAACGGTAAAGGTTCTGGAGATTCTATGGCTTGGATTTTTAAAGCTGAACTTACTGGTATGTCATTCGAAAATTGAGGGTGTAGCGAGCGAATGATTTCTATTACGTAATTTATTCGAGTAGCAATTATACATCCAATAAAAGGTTTTTTTCGATAATTATGCCAACTAAGCGGTTTTCAAATATATTACGTTCCTGACAATATGTATGCTTAAATATTGGTCCGCCGCTCATTCCGTAAAGCTCAGGCGGTCTCATCATCATTCCGTGTACAGTTTTAGCTCTTTTTTTTGAGTGGCGCAGGACAAGATGACTTTTTCTATCAACCTGACATTTACGATACATCCTTAAAGATTGAGGTGTAGTTACGTGGATGAGAAATTGTGCATCTACAGAACATTCCATGAGATTAATTGATGATAAAACGCTTGGGAAGCCTGATATCGAATAGCTATCATTATCCAATGTCATGTCGTTCATGTCAACTGAATCTATGTCGATAGGTTTGTATCGATCAAGTAATTTTAATAAACTGTAATCGTCCGGCTCAATTAAACAAACATCTAGCGATGATGATGGGTAGCCCGAGCATTTACCAGTTAGGTGATACAATTCTTTGTTGGTGGGAACAAATAGAGGTGATCTGAGTGCTTTTTCCATTACGTGTGTTGCTGTAATAATGAAAAAAATGTTGCATGCTTTTAGCATAAATGCTGAGCCAAGTAATTCAGGGTTTCCGTTCTGATCTAGTTGCCAAATTGGGAAAAATGTATCTATTAAATTGGTTCTCTCTGTCATTTTTGAAACGCTTACGCTGAGAAATAATGGGTTTGAACTAGATAAAAGAAAGTTTTTTTGAATGAGTGTGTTCTAATGAGCATTGAAAACCGCTATTCGGTTCACTGAACTTTGCGACTCAGCGTCGCTCGTTCCTCATGCATGCGCAGATTAATGCGCCAAAAGACTATTAAATATTAATTTGAGCGGAAAGTTGTTCAATGGAAAAGCCAACCCGAATCAAATAGAGACTTGCTCGTCGCAAAAGATCTTTTCTCGGAAGCACGACTTCAGTTCGTTGATTGCTCCATTTGTAATTCCTCGACAGATCTCGTGAATATTCTTAGCAAATTGAGTTTGCTGATCTACCGAAAGAACGAGCTGGCAAGTGATTAGCTCGCTAATCGAGTCCAGACATTCCTTCCAATCTTTCGAAAGAATGCCGAACTGCAATGCGGCGAAACGGGTAAGGAATAACTCTGCCAGTGCTGAATTAGTGTAGCGTTCAGGGGAGTTTCAAAATCTGAGTTCGCCCACGTGAAAATAAGTTGCTTGGATTTATCGAAATTCGGCCACGTCAGCAACGGCAGAACTAGATCAACGCACTCAGGCGGATCATTTTTAGCAGGTATCAGAAAGGCATAAAATGTCCCCTTGTCCGTTTCTTGCTTTAGCAATTTGAGGTCGCTCATGAATCGCAAATAGAGTTTTTAGTGAATGATCGCAAATTCATTTAATCTTATGAAAATTTTCCTCCGCCGCCAACAAATCGAGGCCAAGAAGGGAAGGAATGTGACGATGCTTATCTGGCTGGGAAACAGTTTCTCGATCAGCGGACAAGCGCGGGGTGAAGGAGGAAATCGCCCTTACTGAGGAGGCGTCTCCGCTTGCTCTGACGCCGGAGAATGAGGCGCTTTTGAAGAGAAAGGCGGAGCTGAATTCATCTCTGGCTTTGAGTTCTTATGAGACAGTGAGGCTTTAAATACTCCGATATTGTAGCTAATGGCGCATAAGGCCCCTAAAATGCTAATAATTTTTAGCCACGTTGAAATTGAAAGATTAGCAAAGAGCCACGGGATTGTGATTTTTTCGGGCAAGGGTATGCTTGCTGGGGTGAGATTAGCCGTGATTTTCTGGATGTTATTTTCGATGCCTAGCGCAGTAGACTGTTTTTTTTGCGTGCGAGATACGGATTTTACAGGAATATACTTTTGCAGCCTCAGATTTTCTACCAGAGTTTGCTCCAAATCTACCGCTCTCGTTTCATTTTCACCAGTGAATACTTGCAACGAAAGTCTATCGAAACTGTTGTTGTAATCTCGAAATGTTTCAAATATTATATCTTCCGTAGAATATGGAATGTCAGTTGTTGCATATACGATTTTTAAAGTTTGAGTGCGACCTTTAGTGAAATCGATCTCATCGAGTCGTGATAGATCGATTCGCCTGCTTACACTAGTCCCTTTGTCATCCACTAGCTTTTCATTAATATCGGGCGGCCTCCAGTCTTGGCGCACTTTCATCTGGTGAGCCTCAATCAATTTTAAAGCCTTTCTAATCGACCCGAGAGGGAATTCCGAAATTTTAAAGTATGAAGTGCGAGTAAATGACATTGGTGTGGGCAAAAATGTCAAAAATTGATCATCAAGTCCAGCTTCGGACCACCTCCCCAGATTGACGCTCTGACAGACTCCGGAGCGTACTATCGGCGTGAAGAGTTCGAAGCGAGCGAAGAAGGGGGGAAGAGTGAAACCAAGACTGTCGCCGTATTGGCATGGACTCAAAGAATTACCTGACGGATGCGATCAAGATTCCCGTTACGAAATCTCTGTTTGTTCCAACCGATGTTTCACGGTCTTCCAATCCGGCATCAGAACGGACAACAATTGATAGAACCTGCGGTTATGGTTCGGATGCTTCAGGTGGCAGATTTCATGGACGATTACATAGTCGATGCAACGTGCTGGGGCGTGGATCAGTTCGGGATTCAGGGCGATGCGACCACCTGCTCCGGCACTTCCCCAACGCTTTGGCATGCATAGAATCCGCAGATGCGGCTCGGGAAGATGGTGCTTTCCACACCACTGCTTCCAAGTCTCCATCCGACGGGCAAATTGTTCTTCCGCCCGTTTGCGGAACCACTTTTCCAGAAGCTTCTTCACCACATCGGAATCTCCCGCCACCTCGATTTCGAAATATCCTCCTTTGAGTCGAATCCGATCCACGGTTCCACGGCTTATTTTCAAACGATATTGTTTTCCCAGATAACGGTGCGTAGCCCCGGAAACATACCGGCGCTGGACCGGCGTCGCGTTCATCTCATGGAATTTCCGCCGTTGCGTGGCGATCCAGCGGGCTCTTTTTTCTACCCTCGCGGCGATAGATTCCAAACTGGCGTCCAACGGTGCGGTTAGTTCAAGGCCGCCGTTAGGAAGCACGCTGATCGCGAGGGTTTTCCGGGAAGTCCGCCGCAATTCGGCAGGTCCCGCCACCGTCTGCAAGGTTTCCTCAGACATCGTTCGTGCGGTGGATTGCGATGCCGATCGCGGCTTCGATGACTGCGTCCATCTGATCGTATGAAATGGTGATGCCCTTCTGGGCTTGGAGGGAGAAAAGAAAGTCGTCCAGATCGTTCCTCATCCGGTTTTGGGCATCCACATTGTCGCGCCAGTTGACGACGGCATGCTTGCGGATGATATCCTCCATCGAGCAGGCCGCCTCGGCGAGAATGGCTTCGGTAGAAACCGGTGCGGTGGATCGCGACATTTTGTATTCCACTGGATCCTCCCTGACAAACGACGATATAGGGGGACGTCCACCCACCTCGCCCAATTCCTTTTGGAGTGCACCAAACAGGGCCCGCGACAAATCCCTTTCCTTTAACAAATCCGGAGCCTCCTTCGTCTTCCCGTCACGGACCTGTCCCATGATCTCCGTGACCTTAGCCAAGTATTCCGCGTCTGAAATGCGCTGTGCGTGATAATCATCAATTGTCTGTTGTAGCAGAGCTGAGAATTTACGATAGAAAAACGGATCTTCCTCCATTTTCTCGGTGATCGTTTTTTTTGTCCGGTTGGCGATGGTGTCCGCCTTCGCCCGAAGCGACTTTGCCTGATCTATCTGCGCTTCGAAGGCCTCACGCTCGAAGATGTTTACCGGTTCTATGATCTGGATCACCTCGTCCGCCTGCACATAAGTGTTCAGCATCTTCTGGATCTGTTTCTCATAGTCCCGGTAATCAATCTCCTCCGCATAGCGGAGCTTCACGCTGGAACGCAGCGTCTGGAAAAACGCCACATCCCGCTTGTAGGTTTCCACCTTCTCCTTCGGGGTCACTTCGATCCACTGAAGAGTCGAAAGGGCCATTTTCAGAATTCGACTGAATTTTGAAAGCCGGGTGTAAAACTCATCCCGGTCGTCCTTCTTCTCCAGTGCCAACTCGAAGGCCTCCTCGTCCTTTTTGTTCGCCACTGTTTTGAAGCAATCCCACAGCTTGTCGTGCACCTCCGGCAGCTTCTTCAGCTCCTCGGTCACTTCGGTGAGTGCCCCGTCGAGATCCTCCGCATCGAACTTCCCTTCCAGGCTTCCATAAAGTTCCAGCGCCGCGTGCAGCTCGGTCACGACTCCGTAGTAATCGATGATATAACCGAAATCCTTCCCCGGATGTAGCCGGTTTACTCGGGCGATCGCCTGCAGCAGCGTGTGCTCCTTCAAGCTACGCGCAATGTAGAGCACGACATTCCTTGGCGCATCAAATCCCGTTAGCAGCTTGTCCACCACGATGACTATTTCTGGCTCCTCGCCCTTCTTGAATGAAGTGATGATCTGCCGGTTGTATTCCTTCTCGGAACCATACTTCGACATCATATCTTTCCAGAAGATCTCCACACTTTCGTCCTCTTCCGGCTTTTTGTGCTCCTCAGGGTTTTCAATCTCACCAGGTCCGGAAATGATTACCTCGCAAGTCACCTTGCCGAATTGATCGATGAAGGATTTCAGCAGGAGAGCTGCTTTTTTTCCGGGAGCTGTCAGTTGTCCTTTGAAGCCCGTTCCTTTCCATTGCTTGGAGAAATGCTGCGAAACGTCCCATGCGATCAGATAGAGGCGGCTGTGAAGGCGGTTCAATTCGTCACGAGCCGCGAATTTTCGCTTCAAATCGGCCTTCTGCTCTTTGGTGAGTCCTTCGCACATCGCCTCGAACATCGGGTCGATGGCTTTCTGGTTCACCTCCTGCATGATGTGGCGGCCCTCGTAGAGCAGCGGCACCACCGCCTCGTCCTCCACCGCATCTCGGATCGTGTAGGCAGGCTCGATGAACCCGCCGAACTTGTCCGCCGTGTTCTTCTCCTTTTTCATCAAGGGCGTACCGGTGAAGCCAATATAGCAGGCCCTGGGCAGTGCCTTCTGCATCAGGATGTTTGCCTCGCCGTAGTTGCTACGGTGGCTCTCGTCCACCAGCACGAAGAGATTCTCGTCCTCCACAGTGAATTTTCTCGATTCCTTAGCCGCCGCGCCGAATTTTTGGAGCAGTGTGGTGATTACTCCCACCCGCTCATCCTTCAGTAGCTCGATGAGATGCGCGCCCGTCTTTGCCTGCTGAGGTTCCTTGCCGCACTGGTGGAAAGTTTTCCATATTTGTTCGTCCAGATCGATCCGGTCGGTCACGATTACCACCCGCGCATTGGGAATACCCTTGTCCAAGGTTAACGCTTTGCCTAGCAGGACCATGGCCAAGGATTTCCCGGATCCCTGCGTCTGCCAGATCACCCCGCCCTTGCGGCGTTCGTTCGGGTCGCGCTGGCGTATCCGCTCCAGTGTGCTGCGGATGGCGAAGTATTGCTGATAGCGGGCGATCTTCTTCACCGCTCCCCCCTCGTCATAAACGATGAACTGCCTTATCAATTCGATGAGCCGTTCTGGACGGCAGAGCGACCAGAGTAAGAAATCCTGTCGCGTTGGCTCCCTGCCACCTAACGCCTGCTCTTCGATCTCGTTTCGTGCGAAGGCGAAGATTCCCCTGAAAAGCCGGGAATGCTCCTCTGGAAGGAGTGGACTGTTCACCGCGGCTCGAACCTGAGCTCGCGTTTCATGGATCTCTCGCCATTTCGCCCAGAACTTCAGGGGGGTGCCGGTAGTGGCGTAGCTGCCGTCATTCTTGTTCAGCGCCAACAGAAGCTGCGAGTGAACGAAAAGCTGCGGGATCTCCTCCGCTTTCTGGTTGCGCAGGTTCTGGCGCACTGCCTGTTCTAACGAATGCTTCTCGTCTGGACGCTTGCACTCGATTACCACGAATGGGATGCCATTGACAAAACATACGATATCCGGCCGCCGCGTCTCATGGCTGCCGGTGCGCTCCACCTCATACTCCGCTGTGACGTGAAAGGTGTTGTTCCATGGGTTTTCCCAGTCGATGTAGCGCAAGCTAAAGCCCTTCGTTTCACCATCAATCGTCTGGTCTAGGCTCTTGCCCAATGTTAGAAGATCGTAGACTTTCTCGCTGGTGCGAACTAGGCCCTCGAAAGGGATGTCCCTCAAGGCTTCGATCGCCTTGCCGATGTTCTCCTGGTTGAAGGGAACTTCCTTTCCCTTGAAGGATATCCGATTCAGCCGCTGGAGCTGGCGTGCCAGCGTGTCTTCCAGCAGTACCCGGCCAAGTTTGCCTTTTCTTTCCACGGCCACCTCTTCCGGGCTCAGGTAATCGTAGCCGAGCTGCTGGAGGAACCGCAGTGCTGGAATCTGGCTGATAAGTGCTTCTTTGAAATCGGGTATCATGGGTGTAATGCTATTCCCGCAGACCAGCTTTGCTGCGGATGACTCCAAAAGTTTTCAAAAGGATGCGGGCGGTGACGCTGTCGATTTCCTCTGTCAGAATCGGTTCCGCGTAGGATTTGGAGATGAGGACATTGCCTTCGTGGGTAATCGTGTATTTTCCCGGTGGAAAATGAACTCCGACCTCCGTTTCATAATCGAAGGGCATGGCTGCCTCGCCTTTGTAGCGAATAAAACGGAATGTCATCATGATTTGTCCGCCTGGGATTTGGAAACTGATCTCAGATTGTGAAACTCTAGAGCCCCGAGCTGCAGTTCCTCTCAGATTTTCTGTATCGACTTCGTATTTGGAGAACATGGGTTTCAGCCCTTCCATCTTCCTCTCAAGTTCCGCGATGAACGGGTGGAAACTAATCTCTGAAAGGTGGTTTAGGGTCTCCTTCGACGGCATACCGAGTTCTTCGTTCCTCGCCTGTTCGCTTCTGATGAACAACGCCACCTGCTTTTCCACATCGCTCGGCTCCTCGATGCTCTCACCTTTACCTGCCCGGATCGCCAATGTGAGGGATCGCTTTAGTAGCTGGCCGAAAAAGTCAGCTAGTGGACTTAGGTCCCCGGCATCGGCGAGGCGAAGTGCGGTGAGATAGGCCGACTTTTCTTCCGTCGGAATGACGATTGGCGGATACCCCTCCCGCAAAAGAAGATAATTCACCAACAGCCGGGCGACCCGCCCGTTGCCATCATCAAACGGGTGAATGAGAACAAAGTCATGGTGCAACTTGGCGGCGATGTGGAGAGAACTCCGTTTCTCATCGGACAGAACATTCGCAAGCCAATCGACAAGCGCTTGGATTCGGGCGGGGACTTCGATCGGCGGCGCATACTCGAAGATTTCGCCCGTGGAGGTAAGGACGCTGTTTGGCAAAGTCTTGTATTCGCCCGGAATCACTTGCGATCGGCTCGGTTGGCCATCTGAAGTCTGGGTTGGCTTCCAATAAGATTCCTTGAGAATGATCCTGTTAAGATCCCGGATATCACCAGGGCCTATGATGCGACCCCGGTCGGCTGCAAGGTTGCGAAGGTGTTCGATCCCCACGTCATGGGCCTTCATCTCCTCATATTCCCGCAGAGTGTGATTACCGTGTGTCTGACCGTGGAGGAGGAGTAGCACCGTTTCCCCGTAGGTGAGCGTGTTGCCCTCGATGTGGTTCGAGTGATAGTTCCACTCCAGACGAAGCTTTTGCCAGAGACGTCGCTCATTTTCGGGAGAGAGGGGGTGCAAGGCACTCCATTGGGTTTTTAGGGCAAGAAGGTCGTCTGAAGTAATCATAAATTGATAGAAATGAATTTATAAATCAGGCCTTCGATGCAGAAGGCTTATTGTCTTGGCGCGCATCGATCAAAATCACTCCGGCTCCATCTGGGATTTTTAGTCTCTGAATGATTCGCTTTACGTAAATTTCCTCATAGGCCGTGAAGAACAAGACAACCTTGAACGACTGGGTTGTCTGGTTTGCTGCTTTGTAAATTTCGACTTGCTTCTCCAAGTTCCGTTCCAGTTGTGAATTGCCGGCAAGTTTGAACTCTACGAGAGTGGAATCGCTTGAACCACGTGAGATTTTGAAATCTACGGGGCCACGACCATTGTTGACTTCTGCGTCCGCAGAGCTTGGCGAGCCTTCCCAGACCAATTTGAATAGGATCTGTAGGTCCTTTTCACGTTCGACCGGCTGCCCCTTCACGTAAAAGAGGCGATAGCCATCTTGGTTCTCAATCACCTGCTTTAGGAATTCGATCTTGCGGCGCGTTTCTTCTAAGGTCGTGGATGGTGTATTGTAAAACTGCGATCGTTCGGCGATCAGAGAAGCCAGCTGCCCAAGGTTCTCAATGAACCGATGCTCCGCTTCTGATACCTTGCCTTTGCTTCGTCCGATCGCTTCCTCGCCCCGGTCTTCTTTGTCCTTAATGTAGTGGTCGATTATCTCAGGAAACCTTCGGAGCGTTTTCTCAATGGCTTCCCGTTCTTCCTTCACGGTGTAGTCCTCGGGCAAAACTTTGATGAAATACGCCTCGATCTGGGATCGAAGCGCGTCATTATCCACCGCATCCCGGATACGGGGGAAATCTTTGCGCAGGTCCTCCTTGTTGATCCAGATATCGTCCTTCGTCAGGATGTCCTCCGGAGTGAGAAGGACATAGTCGTCGACAAACCAAGGAAGGTCGAACTCACCATCGATCCAGACTCCAGCCTGATAGTTAAATTCAGTCCGAGGGATTTTGACGATTTTTCGCTTCTCCTCCGCGACGTGCTGCTTCGCAAACGTTTCCGTGTAACGGAGCAAAAATCCTTTGATGAGGTTTGTGGTGAAATCGCTGATATTGTCCCGGCCCACACGATCCCGAATCAGGACAAGTTTCTCCAAGTGAGACCCTTGGGTGACCTTCTCCGTGCCAAAGTCCTTGAAGAGTTTGCTTAAATTTTCGTCCAGAGCCCCGGCAAACTTCATGCCAAGCCCCGCTCCACGATTACCGCTGAGACAAAACCCAAGTCGATTCTGGTGAACTTCTTTGAAACAATACCAAGCCTTGAGAAGCCCCTTGTTCACATGCCCTTGCACGGACTTCTCGCGGAGGAACCGAAGATATCGAACGATGTCGTCGTGAAGTTTTTGGTATTCTTCGTTGTCGCTTGTGAAAAGGAGGAATGGGTCGATGAACAACGGTAAATCAACAATCGGAGAAACGTTAAACGCCCCATAGTCCGAGAGTATTTTCGGAGAAACGTCGAAGAAATCCGTGAAGTAGATTCTCGTTTTGGGTCTCTTTGGTTGTGCGTTTGGTTTCATGCTTCAAGCTGACAAGGGTTCCCTAAACGATGATTACGTGGTTCGCGCCCATTCGTATTCTACAAGGTTGGGCAAAAGCTCTGGTTTTGAGTCCTTGATCTCTATAAGCCTTTTGTAGAAAGCATCTTCCGAAATGCCTGGAAACATCCATTTCGGATCCGATGGGGCATCGTCGGAGAAATCTGGATGGAGATCGATAATGCATTCCAAATCCGTGATGGCGATGTTGCGTTCACAATCTCCGAGCAATGGTAAGCCACAGTTTTGTCTGAGGATTCGTTTAGGTGGATAGGTTTTGAAGAGATCAAATCCTTCGATCAAGTACTGGGTGGCCGATACTTTTGGGTCACGAAAGCGGAAACAGTAGATGACTCCTTTGTGTCCGCCTGGCGATTCCCTGCGATACGATGCTAGACCATCCGAGCGTCTTTCGAAGTGGTGTGTGGCGAAGAAGAGAGGAGTTTTGATGTCGAAAGATAGATCCAAGCCTGCTGTTTGCGTGGCGTAGTGCTGCTCCACCCTCATGATGTCGTAGGCATAGCTGGAGTCGAATAAGATGCGTGGGTTGTTGGGCTCCAGCAGATGAAGAATCTCACGAAATGAACGCTGCTCCAGATATGGTTTCGAGAAGGAGTAGGAGCATCCGCTCTGACGATAGCCCCCTGGCAGAATTGAAATCTCATTTCCTTCCTTGTCCGAGCGGAGCGGGTTTGGGATAGTGCGTTTAAACTTGTATTCACCGGTCTGCCCCCGGAATGAAAGCAGCCCTTGCTCCATCATCCTAACCCGATGGGGCTCGGAGAGGATCGCTTTGATGTCGTCGACGGATTTCGCGGTGTATCGACGGAATTCGGGAAGTGGATCGAAGATGAACTCGCCTTTCAGATGCGCGATGAACTTCTCGGTCTCAAAGCTGCTTGAGAACTGTTTATTGCCATACATGAAGTCACTCACGCTTGTCCAGCTTCGGCCCGAGAAAGGGTCGACCCAAGTGCGGAGGAAATATCCCGAGTCGAGAACACGCGAAACGGTTTCGACATTGACGCCTGCGTCCAATAAAGTGGTTTTGAGGCTTTCTTGCATGATTAGCGGATTGTGACTCGCGTTCTACCAGTGAGCAGCCGCTGCATTAGTCCGCGCTTTTGTCGATCGAGGGCATCGCGTTGGCGGCGGAGCAGGGAGAGCTCTTGGTCCGCGGCATCGAGGATGGCTGCGATCTTTTGCTGCTCTTCGAGGCTGCTAGGGATGCGAATGGTTTCACGGAGGAAGACGGCGGGATCGAAGATGAGCTTTTCGATATGAACTCCGGTGCTGGCGACGCGGGCCACACGGATCATGCGCGGAGTTTGGGCAAGCCAGGCGAAAAAGGGCATGTGGAGCTTCTCGGGAGCCAGGTTGTCGAGAATGACGTATTCTTTCGAGACGTGGCCTCCTTTGAACTCGGCCGTAACTATCCCCCATGCGCCGTGAACCACCTGCCGCTTGGATATCAAGAAGTCGCCGGCGCAGATCTCGTGGAGATCCTGGGTTTTGTATTCGGAGCCTTTGACGTCGGGCCGACGGAAGAGACCCGCACCGCGACGGCGAAGGCTCACGAGATTAAGAGGCAGTTCAGGATGCCATTCAATCGGACGGAAGACGCGATTCATTACCTCGTTCATCCTTAGTTTCTTCCACTTTGTCGTTGCCCCCTTCATTCGCTTCTTGCCAGTAAGAAGCTGCTGCATGAGCGCTTGTTTCCGCCGTTCTTTAGCGGCAATGAGAGCATTGAGCTTTTCGATGGATTTTTCCCAAATGCTGAGGATGATAGCAATTTTGTGCTGTTCGGGGAGCGGGGGGAGTTCTATTTCCGCGTCTCGAACCATACCTGCATTTAGGTTGGGCTGTCCTCCCTGAACAATGCGTAAGAGCTGGTTGGCGAGATTGCGAAGCAAGTATGCCAAGTAGTCATCGGCCAGGCTTTCCCTGTTGGGCAAAACAGCGAGGACGGCTTGGTTGATCGAGGCTTCGATTTTGGTTCGTCCCACAACGCCTGCCGTTGCTCCATAGAGTGCGATCAACGTTGCACCGGCAGGAACTAACTTGGCGGAGGAATTATTTAGGCCAGCCTGAGTCAAACTTTCCTCGGTTGCTTCCACCCATCCAGCATTTAATTCACCAGACTTAATCCATGGAATGCTACCACCAAAGAAATCTGGCCGAGTCCGAGTTGGAGTCCCGCCGGAGAAGGTCGTGGCAACCTCTCCAAGCGTGCAGGTCGTCCATCCGTGTAGATCCTTCATACCCCCAGCTCCTCCAAGTATCCCTGCATCTTAGCCCGCACAGCGGCGAGCTCGGCTTCCAAGGTGGTGATTTCCCGCTTCACTGCATCGAGATCGATTTCGGCTTCCTCCTCGAAGGTATCGACGTAGCGCGGGATGTTGAGATTGAAGTCATTGTCTGCGAGTTCCTGCGGGGTGGCGCGATAGGCGTATTTCTCGACGGTCTGGAAGGCGCTATAAGTGGCGACGATCTTGTCGAGGTGCGTGTCGGTGAGGACGTTCTGGTTCTTGGCGTCTTTAAACTCGCGTGAGGCGTCGATGAAGAGAACGTCGCCGTGTGTTTTGCCCTTGTTGAAGATAAGGATGGCGGCGGGGATGCCGGTGCCGAAAAAGAGATTGGCAGGCAGTCCGATAACTGACTCTAACAGATTTTCCTTAATCAGGTTCTCGCGGATTCTGCCTTCAGCCGCGCCACGGAACAGCACGCCGTGGGGAACGACCACGCCGATGCGGCCGGTACCCTCGCGGGCGGTCTCGATCATGTGAGTGATGAAGGCCCAGTCTCCTTTGGACTTGGGCGGGACGCCGCGGTGATAACGGTGGAACTCATCAGTTAAGGCAGTTTCCTGCCCCCACTTGTCGAGGGAGAAGGGCGGATTGGCGACGACGATATCAAACTTCATCAGGTGGTGGTCATCCACGAACAAGCGGGGATTCCGCAGGACGTCTCCCCACTCGATGCGGAAGTTGTCCATGCCGTGAAGGAACATGTTCATGCGGCACAGCGCATGGGTGGTGCCGTTCATTTCCTGGCCGTAAAGGGCGAAGTCCCGCTCGTCCGCCTCCCGGCCGACCTTGATCAGCAGCGAGCCGGAACCGCAGGTAGGATCGCAGATGGTATCCCCTTTTTTCGGCGCGAGCAGCCGGGCGAGCAACTTGGAAACTTGGCCGGGAGTGTAGAACTCCCCGGCTTTTTTTCCGGCGTCCGAAGCGAAGCGCTCTAGCAAATATTCATAGACGTTTCCGATCACGTCTTCCTCGCCGACGATGGACGGACGGAGATCGAGCTTCGGCGAAGAGAAATCCTCTAAGAGTAGCTTGAGTCGGGCATTTCGGTCACGCGTCTGGCCGAGCTTGGACTCGGAATTGAAATCCACCTCGCGGAAGACACCTTCTAGCTTAGCCTTGTTCGCCTCCTCAATGCCAGCGAGGGCGACATTCATCCGTTCTCCGATATCCGGCTCGTTGCGCTGGACCTGGATGCTGTAGAAATCACAACCGTCCGGAAGCTGGAAACGCTCGCGGGAGAGACGGCGGCGGATGCGTTCCTCATTGCCCTTGTATTCCTTGGCATAGGCATCGCGGTGGTCGCGCCAGACATCTGAAACGTATTTCCAGAACAGCATCACGAGGATGTAGTTCCGGTAATTCTCGGCATCCACGACACCGCGGAAGGTGTCGCAGGCGCGCCAAGCAACGTCGTTGATTTCGGATTGGTTGATTTTTTTTACCATGTTGGGGTAGCGGGAGATGGAGTCAGGCCTGTTGCGCGGTATTGAGCAGGGATCGTTCGAGATGAATGGCACGGAGTTCCGCCAAACGGGATTCCAAAATTCGGGATTCGCGTTGGAGATTATCGATTTTTAAGATCTTCCTTTGCACAGCTAGAGCAGGCAGTGGAACCGGGAATTCATCAAGGTGGAAGCGCTGGAGCGTTTGAACGAGCGTGCCTTTCCGGAGACCGGAGAAATAGAGGGCGGCCTCCGTAGTGCGAAGGGTCCAAGCTAGGTATTCGGGAATGATTTTCTGCGATTCCGGCCGAAGAATGAAGAACTGGGCTCCTGCGACTGCTTTTTCACCAGGGCTATTGAAAACAACAGCCGTGGTGCGGACTCCTCGATTCGGAAAGAGAATGTCTCCCGGCTGAAGGATAAGCTTATAATTGAGAGGCTCGTTCGGTTCGATCCGAGTGAACTGCGATGATGGATTACGGAAAGTGCCGTCGTCTTCCAAGTCGCTAATCTGAATGAGACTGAAGGAGCCATTGGGGTCGGGACGGGTTGCGTCCCGACCCCTCAAAGTGACACCCATGCGAACGGTCGCGAGTGATGACAGCGGAACAATCGGCATGGGAGTCACATGATTAGGGGCACTCCGGCAGGCTGAGCAGGTTATTCGGCTGCTCGCCATCGTTCTGGGTCTTCAGGTATTTGTGGCCATAAGCGCTGGTGGCGACGATGACCTTGACCTTTTGGTAGTTTACATTGACGAAGAACGCCCATGTGCCGTTCTCGATTCCGGCGATTGCCTGATCGAGCGGGAGCTTCCAGCGGGTGCTGTTTGCATTGATTCCTCCGATGTGGGAAATGCGTTCATGGGCGCTGGAGCGGTTGGTTTTATTGATGCACTTTACTTCTACTTCTGTAGCCATTTTGGTTTGTTTCTAAGATCCCGCCGCTCAGCTCGGCGGGAATTTACTTGAATCTGGCCTCTCAGAAGGTATGCGTGTGGTTCCTACGCCGTGCGCAATCTTAGGAAAGTGCCGGACAAAAGAACCCGGGAAGCACCTGTTTTCCGGGTTTCTTTTTGCTGACAAGTGGATTCATAAATGGGGAGTATGCATATGTCCATAATTTTTTTCAAATAATTATGCACACATAGCAATCGTGAAATTCGGCGGTGATTTTGGAAATGATCGAGTGGCCTCTGCGCTTTTTTGGGACGATGGTGGCACGGAAATATGCTCACTCTTGATGTATTCCCATAGGAGGTAAGCAGGATCGTCTCCCTTGGCTACTTTACGGAATTCGTCGGGCCGAAGACCGGCAAAGAGGGAAATGGTGATGTGTGCCAGTACATCCCATTCCTCACTTTTCACTGCTCTACGAAGCATTTCCGCCGCATCCGCAGGAGAAAGTGTAATTACTTCAACATGGGCTGGCTCTTCAGGTCTCAAGCCCGCACAAGGATTTGCTGGAAGCCAATGGTTTTTCGCGGCCCAGCCTAACCATGCTGAAATGGTTTTGAAATCTCCTTTGTTTTTGAGAGTAGCGAGATATGCCTCAATCGTCTGAGGTGTGATGTTCAATACTTCCTTGTCGTCTCCAAACCACCGTAAGAATCTTCCACAGCGGTTTCGGGAATCCGCCCGGTACTTACCTCGGCGCTTGGCTGTAATCAAAGCAGTATGAAACGCTTCAAAACATTCTTTGGCTGTTCCGGTCTTCTTAACGCTGAGATATGCATCCAAGTGTGCTGAGCCAGATTCTAGCAGAGATCCTGCCTTCGCGTCCGTCATACGTTTTTCGAGAGCGATCCATTTCTCGATAGTCGACAGTTTGATTCCTGTTTTTTCCAACAGTTCGTCCAGTTGCATCCACTGTGATACTTTAACTCCATCTGCCTCGGCGGTGATAGAACCATGAACTTTCCTTCGTGCACGTTCATCGTTACAAAAGAGCTGAGCATCGGCTCTGGTTTTGAAAAACTTTCTCGGATATTTGCCATCGACGTTGCCCAGTGAAACCATCCATCGACCGTCAGTTTGTTTCTTTGGAGTTAGAATTGCCCACTTAGATTCTGACTCGTTTTTGCCACTTTTCATCGCGGAAAACTTGCACTAAACTTGCACCGAAGGCAATGTGGAACGCAATTATAAGGAAAAATAGATGAAATCAAGTGACTGTTAATCACTAGGTCCTTGGTTCGATCCCAAGCGCCGGAGCCATCAGAAAAGCTCTCAACTCATTGAAGTTGAGGGATTTTTGGTTTTTAGGAGATTTTGAATAAACCTCTATCCACAATAGGCGAACCAATGAGTGGCATCTTTTGATGTCACTCGTTCCAATGAATCGTCAATGGCTGATAGCAAAGCCATTGGTGTTCGCGCACCGGCCTTGCGCGGCAGGGCTTTGACTTTGCTCCACATTAGGTCAATCGGGTTGTAATCCGGCAAATAGGCGGGAAGTAACCGGACTTTGACTCCGGCTTCTTCCTGCAAATGAAGTGCTTCCCGATCCTTGTGGGAGCTTATTGATGCTTGTAAAATCCAGTGACAAAAAATGAAGGGCACCGCGAATCCAGCAAATGAAGGAAATTCGCCTGATTCGCACGATTCGCGGAAATTACTCATCCTTTCTCGAGGATTTTTGATCCGTCACTCTATTTTTACAAAGATCAATAAATTATCCATGATCAGAATATCTCCCGCTTGGGCAACAGGCAGCAGGATTTCCCGGATGCAGGTGCGGAATGTTTCTGCATTGAGCGCCCCTTCCACCGTCATGCAGGCAGTGCGTTCATCCTGCCGGACGGTGCCTATCATGGTGGTGGTTTTCCACCGACCGCATGGAGCGCTTGCGTGAGGACGCTTCCCTCGGGGCGGGACTGTTCCGAGGCCCGGAGCGTTTTGATAGGTCAGCCCCATATCCTGCGGTACGTAATGGATGGCTTGAATGGTGCAGGTCAGACCGGTGAGGACGGAGCTCGGTTCGGAAAGTTTCATCGGTGGTCATTGGAGTATTGAAAACCAATCCCATTGGCATTGGATGCGGTTTTCCGAGAAGTCTACAATCGCATTCGGAAAGGCAATGCTCCGAAGAACTTCTCCGCTCTGCCGCACCTCGTGTTGAATTTCTTCAAAAGCGACAATTCGCTCAAAGGCTGCCTGAACAAAAAACGACGCCAGCCTCCTTGATTCCAGCTACCGAGAAAAACCACTCTCCCTGGCTTGATCGCCCTGCTTCCAAACCCCGGGTTGACTATAGAGGTTCCCGGGAGATACTCCGCTGCCACACGCGAAATTTTGTTTATGGAAAACGTCATTATCATTGGAACCGGTTGCGCCGGATACACCGCCGCCATTTACACCGCACGGGCGAATCTTTCCCCGTTGCTTCTCTCCGGCACCCAGCCTGGCGGCCAGCTCACGACCACGACGGAAGTGGAGAATTTCCCAGGTCATCCGGATGGTATCATGGGTCCCGACCTGATGATGAAAATGCAGGCACAGGCCGAGAAATTCGGGGCCCGCATTGCCTGGGCGAGCGTCGAGTCCGTCGAAAAGCGTGCCGACGGCACCTTCTCCCTCAAGGCGGGGGAGGAAACTTTCGAAGCGAAAACCGTGATCATCGCGACGGGCGCGGCTCCGCGTCACCTGGGTTTGCCGAATGAGAAATCGTTGATCGGCCACGGTCTGACCTCCTGCGCGACTTGCGACGGCGCGTTTTATCGTGATGTGCCGGTTTGCGTGATCGGCGGTGGTGACAGCGCGTGTGAAGAAGCCGAGTTCCTCACCCGTTTCGCCAGCAAGGTTTATCTGATTCATCGCCGCGACGAGCTGCGCGCTTCGAAAATCATGGCGGAACGCGCCTTGAAAAATCCGAAGATCGAGCCGGTATGGAACTCCTCCGTCAGCGAATACCTCACCGATGAAAAAGGTGAAGTCCGCGCCGTGACGCTGGAGAATCTCATCAATGGTGAGAAAAAGGAGCTGGAAGTCGCTTGTGTGTTCGTGGCGATCGGCCACGTGCCGAACAGCGCGTTCCTCGGCGATCTGGTGGACAAGGATGAGAATGGCTATATTCTGCAAACTCCGGGCCGCACTTCGACCAGGACTCCGGGGCTTTTCGCCGCAGGCGACGTCGCGGACCATTACTATCGCCAGGCGATCACCGCCGCCGGCCAGGGCTGCGCCGCCGCGCTGGAAGCCGAGCGCTATCTGGCGGATGTGGAAGCTCACTGAGGTTTTTTGAAAGAAGAAAGATCCGTCTGATCAGAACGATTGGACGGATTTTTTATTGTTTAGAGCCGACGTGAACGTCAGCGCTCCTTATCGCTTCGCGATCATCTCGATCGAACCCGTGTGCTTGGCGCCGGGTTTGACGATGAGTGATGAGGTTTTGACGCTGCCGGTGAGATGGGTGCGTTTTTCGAGAGTCACGGAACCCGTGCATTCGATCCGGCCGGTGACGAGGCCGTCGATGTAGGCGGTGGTGGCCGAGACCGGATTGAGGAATTCGACCTTCGCGCCTTTTTCCACGCGCAGGTGTTTGCAGCGGACTTTGCCGAGGATTTTCCCGTGATTGCGGATGATGAAGCTGCCGGAGCAATCGACGGAGCCGGAGAGTTCCCCCTGTACGATGAGATCGTGGCAATGAATAGCCACACCGGAAACCGAACCGGATTTTTGGATGATCACATTCCCTTGCGTCTCGATGCGGCGATGCCAGGACTCGGTGATTTCGTAATCCTGCAAACTGACGTAGGTGCCGCATTTCGGGCACTGGGAGGATTGGGCGTCCGGTGAAACCTTGTAGTCGTGGTGGCAACGCAGGCAGGCGATCTCACGCGGTGGCTTGGCGGGATGCAGAAGGCGATTGAGAAACGATGGTTTCGCTTCGTTCACGGGTGCCGATTTCTGAAACGGCGAAAAAGGCAAATGCGGACGGGCGGGTTCTTCCGGCTCGGTGTGGGCCGGGTTTTCCGGGCGGATTTTTACCAGCTTCGTCGAAGGCTTGGTACGGGCGACCGCCTTGCCGTTCTCGATTTTGAAATGCTCGCCACAGGCGCGGCATTGGGTCGAAACGACCAAGGCTGGTTCACTTTGGGAATGCCCGCAGGACGGACATTCGATCCGGATGCGATGGCGCTTGGGCTCATCGGCCATAGGAACAAGTCAAAGGGAGAAGGGTAGACAAGAAAAAGGCCACGGCGGAATCCGCCGTGGCTTTTTTTGTTAAGCGGTAGCTTGCTTCGGCTGGGCGGCGACGGCTTCACTCGGAGCGCCAACGGTCGATTTGCCGACGAAGATGGCACCGGCCTCGATGGAGATCACTTTGGTTTTGATGTCGCCGATGACTTCGGCGCTGGACTTGAGTTCGACGCGATCGGCAGCGGTGATGTTGCCGTGGACCTTGCCGTAAACGACGACAGTGCCGGTTTTGACTTCTGCCTTGATGCGGGCGTTTTCACCGACGGTGAGGTTGCCTTGGGAAATGATTTCACCTTCGATTTTACCATCGACGACGAGGTCGTTGGTGAATTTCACGGTGCCTTTGATTTCGACATCGGAGGAAAGAACGTTACGTGTGCCGCCTGGCGTCGGGCGGGCGGCAGCGGCAGCGGCAGGAGATGCGCTGGGAGCGGCAGCAGGTTGCTGAGGAGGCATGGCAGGAGTGGAGTGGGAAGAGGCGGCAGGGGTGGCTGCCGATGGTTGCGGTGCGGAGGCGGTGCCTTCGCCGAGATCTTGGCCAATGACTTTTTTGAACACGGTAGTAAGAAGGGTTGAAGTAGGCAGCTTGTCAAATGGATACGTGTCGAGGCTCAGGGATTGTCCGGAGTCTTTGGAGTTCCATCATCAGTGGGCGTGGAAGGGCTTCCGAATGGAATTTGAGTCGAAGGAATCGAGGGCGCAAGCAGATTGGCTTCAGGGACGTCACTATCTTTCGCGGCGGGTGCGGCAGGTGGTGCGTCGATTTCCACCGGTGCTTTCGCATTGAGAATCAAAAGTCGCTGGGTCGCGGTTGCGGCGAACGGGCTGTTGGGGAAATCGTTTTGCACGCGCTGGTAGGATTCTTTCGCCTTGTCGGGTTGGTTGGCGGATTTTGCCAGATCGCCGAGGGAAATCAGGGCGTAAGGAGCGATGTAAGCGGCGGCGGAATTTCCGGCGACTTTTTCGAAAAGGGCGGTGGCTTCATCGGTTTTTCCGGTGGCGGCGAGTTTGTCGGCGAGGTTGACCTGGGCGGTGGGAAGGAGCGGGTGCTGCGGTTGGGCGGAAATGAGTTTCTCCAGCGTGGCGATGGCTTCATCCTTTTTGCCTTCTGCCCACTGGCTGTCCGCGAGCAGGATGGAAGCGGTTCCGGCTGCAGGAGTGTTTGGGTATTCGGTGGTTACGGATGCGAGCGCGGAGGAGCCTGAGGCGCTGGTGAGGGCTTCTCCGGCGGACTTTGCCCTGCCTTCGCTGATGGTGCGGTAGATGCCGTAGCCGCCTGCGGCGAGAATGACGATCAGGGCGAAGGCAAGCAGGCCTTTTTGATTTTTCTCCACGGCGTTTTCCAGAGGATTGGATTCTGGAAAGGATGGGACGGCGGAAGTGGTGGGATGTTCGGACATGAGGGAAAAATGTGACGGCGGTCTGGGAGGGATCAAAGCGGCGGGATTTTTGAAATCAACCCGGAAGTCAGTGCAGGGTGGATTTTTCCATGGTCAGAGCGGAGTCCGGGAATCTAGGCTGGCGGGCACATGGGGAAGCGCTTGTATGTCGTAGCTGGTGAATTGAGCGGAGATGCTCACGGGGCGGGGTTACTGCGTTCGTTGCGGGAGGAGCTGCCTGATTTGCAGATCCGGGGTGCGGGTGGGCCGGAAATGGCGGAAATCGCGGGGCCGGAATTCTCGGATTGGGTGGAAGACGCGGCGGTGATGGGGATTTGGGAAGTTTTGAAGCGCTACGATTGGTTCAAGCGCCGCTTCGAGCTGATGCTGGACGAGCTGCTGGAGTTTCGCCCGGACGTGCTGCTTTTGATCGATTATCCGGGTTTCAACCTGCGTTTCGCGGATGCGGTGAAGCGTGAACTGCCGGAGACGAAGATCGTTTATTACATCAGCCCTCAGGTGTGGGCGTGGAATAAGAAGCGCATTCCGAAAATGGTGCGGATTCTGGATGAAATGCTGTGTCTTTTCCCGTTCGAGCAGCCGATTTTCCAGAATGCCGGATTAAAAACGACATTTGTCGGTCATCCGATCGTGGATGAGCTGGAAGCGCGGCGGATCCCGGGGCTGGTGCGTGAGGCGGGCTTGGTGGGACTTTTACCCGGCAGCCGTGAACGCGAGGTGGCGCGGTTGTTTCCGATGATGGTGGAAACGGCGAAGTTGTTGCATGTGCGGCACCTGGAATTGAAGTTCGAAGTTCCGGCGGCGTCGGCGAAACTCGGCGTGCAGATCCGGGACATCCTGGCTGCGGCGGGTGCGGAGAATCTTGTGAAAGTTACCGACGGAGGTAGCCACGCGCTGATGCAGAGAGCAAGCAGTGCGGTGATCGCGAGCGGTACGGCGACGTTGGAAGCGGCGTATTACGGATTGCCGTATTGCCTCGTTTACCGGGTTGCGCCGCTGACGTATGTGCTCGGAAGGATGCTGGTGAAAATCAAGTTCATCGGCATCGTGAACATTCTCGCCGGTGAGGAAGTGGTGAAGGAATTCATCCAGCACGCGGCGTCACCGGATGCGGTGGCCGGGGAAATGGAGCGCTTGCTGACGAGTGATGTGGCGCGGGAAGTGCTGGTTGCGAAGCAGCGGGAAGCGGTGGCGACGCTCGGCGGTGAAGGTGCGCATGAAAAAGCGGCGGCTGCGGTGGGGCGGTGGCTGAAGGGGTAAAATTGCCGAACTGGTGCTCGGAGTTCCCAGATGAGAGTTGCGTTTCCCGACCGACTGTTTATTGAAAGCGCCGTAATGAAATTCTTCCCGCTCCTGCTCGCTGTAGTCTCCGTGACTTTCATTTCCTGCGAACGCCATTCTTTCGAAGAAACCAAGGTACTGCACCAGTCTCATGGTGCTCATGCGGAGCATGGTGCTCATGACGATCACGGCCATGGAGCTGAAGAAAATGGCCACGGCGAACACGAAGCGAAGCCGGAAGCCGAAAAGGCTCACCATTGAGACTTTTCAGGAGCGGCGGGTGTAGCTGAGGAAACACTCGCCAAGCTCCGGATGCGGCTCGAAGTGGCTTAGCTCGAAGCCGGCTGAATTTTTCAGGAAATCCCCAGGCTCCCCGGTCACTGTGGGAGCTTTTTTTCCGCCGAAAAGGGTGTGTCCGGCGAGGGTGCAGTGGAAGGTGTCGATGGCATCGAGGTCTGCGAGGGCTTTTAGCAGGGAGCCGCCGCCTTCGCAGTGAAGGTGGTTTACGCCGTGGTCCAGGTGCAAGGTTTCGAGGAATGCGGCGAGGGATTGGTGGTGGGTGGTGACATTACTTGGCCAAGAGCCGGTGGGGACACCGGCGCTCCGGGTGAGGCAGAGATGGATTTCGCCGCCGTTTTTTTGGAAAATCGGATGGTCGTGCGGGATTTCGCCGTTGCGGGAAATGATGCAGCGAAGCGGTTGGGTTTTCTGATCCGGCACGGTCAAGGTCATGCGGTCCGCGATGAGGGTGCCTTTGCCGACGAGCAGGGCGTCTTTGTTGCGACGGAGGTCGAGCAGGCGGGAATGGTCTGCGATGGATGTCCAGTTGCTGGCGCGGCGGGTTTCCGAGGTGATTTTGCCATCGGCGCTGATGGCGAAGTTTACGGAAATATGCGGGCGCATGACTGGGAACGCGGACTTTAGTCCGCTTGGATTAGATGGATTCTCTGGGGCGGACTAAAGTCCGCAGTCCCAGTGCAAAAAAATAGCGGCGGTCATCGACCGCCGCTACAGGGAAAGTATGGAAATTACGCGCGCTTCGAGAGCACTTCGTTTTCGTAGGCTTTCACTTCGTCGAGCCAAGCGGTGCCGACAGGCACGCCTTGGCGGCGGCAATGTTCGTCCCAGATCGCACCGAATGGCAGGGTTTTGATTTCTTCGAGCAGGGCGAGGCGGGAGGTGAAATCTCCTGCGTTTTCCACGGCGTGGAGTTTTTCGGAGGGTTCGAGGAGTGCGAGGAGCAGTGCCTTGAGCGAGCTGCGGGTGCCGATGACCCAGGCTGCGACGCGGTTGATGCTGGCGTCGAAGAAATCGAGGCCGATGTGGGTGCGGCCGAGGAATCCGCCACGGACGAGTTCTTCCATGATGGACTTGGTCGCATCGTCGAGGATGACGACGTGGTCACTGTCCCAGCGGACGCCACGGCTGACGTGGAGGAGGATTTCCGGCACGTATTGCAGCGCGGAGGAAACTTTGTCCGAAAGGCTTTCGGTCGGGTGGAAGTGGCCGGCATCAAGACAGAGCACTTTCTGGTTTTTCACGGCGTAGCCCATGTAGAACTCGTGGGAGCCGACGACGTAGGACTCGGAGCCGATGCCGAAGAGCTTGCACTCGACGGCGTCGAGGTGGAGGGCTGGGTCGATTTTTTCCGCGAAGATGGCGTCGAGCGAGGATTCGAGCAGTTCGCGCGGACCTTTGCGGTCGAATGGGATGTCCTTGGAGCCGTCTGGAATCCAGACGTTGGTGACGGTGGTGGAGCCGAGTTGGCGGCCCATTTCCGCACCGATTTTGCGGCAGGCGATGCCGTGATCGATCCAGAATTGGCGGACGGTCGGGTCTTTATGAGTGAGAGTCGCGCCGTCGTTGGCGAGCGGGTGGGAGAAGTAGGATGGATTGAAGTCCATGCCCATACCGTGGTTTTTAGCCCAGTCGATCCAGCTTTGGAATTGTTTGACGGTGAGCTCGTTACGCTCCACTTTGCCTTCGCTCATATCGGCGTAGCAGGCGTGGAGGTTCAGGCGGTGCTTGCCTGGGATGAGGGAGAGGGCTTTGTCGAGATCCGCACGAAGCTCGGCGATGGTGCGGGCTTTGCCGGGATAGTTGCCAGTGGCTTGGATGCCGCCGCCGGTGATGCCATCGACATCAGGATTTTCAAATCCGCCGACGTCGTCGCCTTGCCAGCAGTGGAGGGAAATCGGGGTGGCTGCGAGCTGTTGCAGGGCGGCTTCGGTATCCACGCCGAGTGCGGCGTAGGCTTCTTGGGCGTGCGAGTAGGAACTCATGGGTTATGGTTGGTGTGAAATCTGTGGGATTTGAAGGACTTTTGTGAGAAATGCTCCGGCGTGGAGGTGACTTAATGAGTTACTGAGGGTATTCCCATCTTAAAAGCTTACTTTTTCAGGAGTTTTTCGCTGCTCCAGATGACGGTGAAGGCGATGAAAACAGAAATGGCGGCGAGTTTCCACACGCTTTCGTCCTGGCCGAGCTGGACGTGCTGGTAAATGGCGACGGAGAGAGTGGTGGTGCGGCCGGGAATGTTTCCGGCGACCATGATGGTGGCTCCGAATTCACCGAGTGCTCGGGCGAAGGCAAGCAGGGTGCCAGCGAGGATGCCGCGCTTCGCCAAGGGAAGGGTGATGGCGAAAAAGACGCGGGTGCCGGAAGCTCCGAGCGTGCGGGCGGCGTGTTCGAGTTCTTCAGGAACTTCTTCGATAGCCGTGCGGACGGTTCGCACAAGCAGCGGGATCGACATGACGGAAAGCGCGAGAACCACGGCTTTCCAAGTGAAAACGATGTCGGTCTGAAAGGTGGCATCCAGCCAGGAACCAAGCGGCCCCCGCCTGCCGAAAAGTCTCAGCAGGACGAGGCCGGTGACGACGGGCGGCAGCACCAGTGGCAGGGCGACGAGGGTTTCCACGAAGGATTTTCCGCGCCACTCGTGTCTTGCGAGAAGCCAGCCCAAAGCGATGCCCGGCGGCAGGATGAGGGCGGTGCCAAGCAGCGCCATGCCGATGGAAAAGGTGATGATCTGGAGTTCTTCGGGAGACAAGGAAGAGGTTGATGGTGGTTGGCCGGGAGTTGATGGAAAGAATTACCGTTTCAAGAAGCCGTATTTTTCAAAAACAGCGAGCGCCTCATCACTGCGGAGATAAGCCGTAAATTTCCGTGCCGCGCTGAGATGACGGGTATCTTTCACGATAGCCACCGGGTAGCTGATGCGCGGGCCTTCGCTGGCGGGGATTTCCAGCGCGATTTTCACTTTTTGGGAAATGGCGGCGTCGGTTTTGTAAACGATGCCTGCTTCGGCATTGCCGGATTCCACGACGGCGAGGGAAGCGCGGACGTTTTCCGCGGGGGCGATCTTCGGTGCGAGCGAGGCCCAGAGACCGATTTTTTCCAGATGAGCCTTCGCGTAAACTCCGACCGGCACGGCTTTCGGATCGCCAAGGGAGATGTATTTGATGGTCGGCTGCTGGAGGTCTTCGAGCTTGGTGATCGGCGGAGCTTCGGGAATGGTGATGACGACGAGGGTGTTTCCGAGCAGGGAAACGCGGCTTTCTTTCACGATGAGATTTTTGGCGGCGAGCGTGTCCATTTTCGCTTCATCGGCGGAAAAGAAGACATCGGCGGGCGATCCTGCCTGGATTTGTTGGGCGAGGGCGCTGGAGGCTCCGAAGTTGTAAACGAGGTGATCGCCGGAAGTTTTTTCGTAGTTTACGGCGATTTCCTTGAGGGCATTGGTGAGGCTGGCCGCAGCGAAAACGGTGACGTCTTCGGCGAAGAGTCGGGCGCTGAGGAGAAGGGTGAGAAAGATGGTTTTCATGGGAATGAAGTGGAACGCGGACTTCAGTCCGCTTGGCTTTGCCGGATTCTGACGGGCGCGGGAATCATGCACGAGATTGGCAGCCTTGGGCGAGAGGGAATGCGGCGGAAGTGATGCGGGATTTTCATGCCGGAAATGACGCGTGCAAGCTGCTTGCCATGCCGCTTGCCCCTGGCTTGCGGATGCGCTACACGAGCGCCATGGATGAACTGACACGCGATCACGGGACGCAGCCGCTCGACGGCCTGATGGACCGCTGGAATTTGACCAATCATGAATTGGTGGAAGTTTCGACCGAACAATTGAACCACAAGCAGGTGCAAAAAGCGCGCAAAGGACGTCAATTGACGTTGTCCCTGATGCAGAAGGTGATGCGCACATTGAATATCGCGATCTGGAAACTGCGGCTGAACAAGGAACAGCGCGAGCTTTTCACTGAGTACCAGCATCGCCAGCTTTTCAACTACGCCAAAGGCTACGACGCGAATTGGCAGGATCCGAACGAGGCATTGATGCCACGGAAATGAAGTTCGCCCGGTTTTAGGGCGTCTTCGCATTTAAAGAACGTCCTGAAGGGCTGGACTACCTACTTCGGAATTTATGTCACAAGCATGGCAAATCGCCGGGCAAGGTTTGGCCGGGACGTGTCTGGCGTGGCACTTGTGGGAGCGGGGAGTGGATTTCCGGATCGTGGATCGCGGCGCGGGCGGGAGTTCCCGGGTGGCGGCGGGATTGGTGAATCCGATCACGGGGAAAAACTTCGAGCCGAGCTGGCGGATCGGGGATTTTTTGCCGGAGGCGTTGGCGTTTTACGGGAAACTGGAAGAGCGGTTAGGTCGTCAATTCTGGCATCCCCTGGCGGTATTGCGGCTGGCTTCGACGGAGAAAGAGTGGCGGAAAATTTCCGGGAAACTCGAAGACGAGCGGGTGAAACCGTGGATTGCCGGGATAATTTCCGCGCCGGAAGGTTGGGTTGGTGCGGTGGAAGTAACGGGAGGCGGTCGTCTGGACACTCGGGGATTCATCGAGGCCTCGCGTGAGTTTTTTGAGAGTGAGGGGAAATATGGAGTCGGCGAAGTTTCCGATACCTCTCCGCAGACGATTTGGTGCGAAGGGGCGGTGGGGTTGATCGCGGGGAAATACGGCCCGTCGCGCTGTGCGAAGGGGGAAATCCTGACGGTGAAGGCGGATTGGCGGATGGATCAGATCCGGGTGGGTGCCGGTGGTTGGCTGGTTCCGTTAGGTGATGGGATTTTCAAAGTCGGGGCGACTTACGAGTGGGATGAATTGAATGAAATTCCGACGGAGAAAGGCCGCGCGCGGGGGGAGGAAATCGCGCGGAAATTGGGCGGGGAACATTTTGAAATCGTGGCGCACGAGGCGGGGATTCGTCCGATTTTGCGCAGGAGCGAGCCGTTGATCGG
The DNA here is from genome assembly GCA_047605125.1 of Luteolibacter sp. Classification (GTDB taxonomy): domain Bacteria; phylum Verrucomicrobiota; class Verrucomicrobiia; order Verrucomicrobiales; family Akkermansiaceae; genus Luteolibacter. The sequence continues at coordinate 27,603 of JASGGK010000009.1, read as the reverse complement.
GCCGCTGGAAAACGGCGGCTGGATGTTCAACGCGCTCGGCTCGAAGGGATCTCTCTATGCTCCGGGAATGGCGCGGAGATTGGCGGAATGGTTGTTCGATGGAACGGAGCCGGAAGCGGATGTGGATTTCCGCTCGTTTTAAAATTGGCGGCAGGATGGGAAGATGACAGGACAGAAGTGTCGTGACTCCTTCATCTTTTCCGCCGCGGCCGACGGCATTGCTGCATGCCTTATTGCGTGGAGTGATCGCGGAAGGCGATGTGGTGATCGATGCGACGGCGGGAAATGGCTATGATACGGTGTTTCTCGCGGAGTGCGTGGGAGAGGGCGGCAAGGTGCTGGCGTTCGACGTGCAGGCGGCTGCGATCCAGTCCGCTTCCGCGCGGGTGACGGCGGCGGGGTTTTCCGGGCGGGTGGATTTTTACCACGAATCCCACGTAAAAATGGCGGAGCGCGTGGAACAGGGAAGCGTGGCGGCGGTGATGTTCAATCTGGGCTATCTGCCGGGAGAAGATCATGCGCACACAACGATGGCGTGCGAGACGTTGGCGGCTCTGCGATACGCGAAAAGTATTTTGAAAACCGGAGGGACTTTAGCGGTGGTGTGTTATCCGGGGCACGAAGCGGGAGCGATCGAGGCGTTTGCCGTGGAAGAATGGATGGCCGCGTTGGCTTCGGAAAAATGGCGTGTGGCGAAATATGCGGCGCTGGGAACGCTGAAGCCCGCGCCGTTTCTGCTGATCGGGAAAAAATAAGGAGTGTCCGCGCTCCTTATGGTTCCTGCTTTTCCTGTGCCCTCCGCAGCCGGATTTGGAGATCGGAGAGGACGTTCATGAAATAAATGTAGGCGTCATAAGGCGACGGGTAGGGCGTGAAATACGTATGCACGAGGCCATCGGTGCCGCCTTTGGTGGACATCCAGTAGAAGTGGTCCGAGGTCTGCATTTTCGCCCAGGTGTGGGTGAGATCGGGGTCTTTCGCGGCGAGGATTTCTTTTTCCAGCCGATGCACTTTGGCAATGGCTTCCTGCTGCATGACGTTGCCCATCCACGCGGAAAGATCACGCTCGGCATCCGCCCACGAGGTCATGAACGGGCAGGCGTATTCTTCCGCCGCACGGTAGAAACTCACGGCTTCCATCGGAGTGACCCATTGTGATCCGGCTTCCTCTACGGCTGCGGGAAGGGCTTTCCAGAAGTCGAAAATGCCGGTTTCCGAGCTTTGATGTTCGCCGATGGATTCATAGTCCATGAAGAGCGTGACGACGTCTCCATCGGATCCGGCGATCCATTGAGCGAATTTCCGCGGGGTGAGCGGGTAATCTTTCCACGTTTGATCGGTGAAACGAAATCCGAGGTCGTCCGAAAGCTTGTAATTCCGCAACAGGGTGGTGATGCGTGCGGTGTCCGGAGCGCGGTAGAGGAAATTCGGAGAACGCCCGCCGAGCACGCGATCCACGCCCTCGGCGATGACGCCGTCGAAGCCCATCGTTTCCGCCTGCGCGGCGATGGCGTCGTTATAGATCAGCTCGGTATTGCGGAAGACGCGGGGCCGCACGCGGAAGATTTCCTCAAGTTTATCGAGATGCATTTCCACCTGGCGCTCGAATTCTTTCTTCGAATGCACGAAGGCGAGCGAGTGGTAGTAAGTTTCCGCGAGAAGCTCCACGCTGCCGGTGGCGACGAGTTCCTGAAACGAGGCGAGCACATCCGGGCGGAAGCGTTCGAGCTGATCGATGAGCATGCCGCTGATGGAGAGCGCGAGGCGGAAACGACCGTCGTTTTCCTCGATGAGCTGCTGGAAGAGCCGATTCGCGGGCAGGTAGCAATTTTCCGCCACTTTGTTGAGGATTTCCTCGTTCAGCGCATCGTCTTCATAGCATGCGTGATCGCCGATCCGGAAGAAATCGTAGGCGGATAATCGGTTCGGTTGATGAACCTGAAAGTAGAGACAAATGTCGGGCATGGAAGCGGAAGGGGATGAGGTAGAAAAACTACCGGGGTGGATTTTTGAAAATAAGCGCCTGCTAGCGGACCTGGATATTTTGATAGACGGCCATGACCTTTTCCGCAGCGGCGTCCCAGGTGGCGGCGGCGATGTCCTCGCGGGCCTGAAGAATGACTTGATCGCGCAAGGCTTCCCGGGTGAGCAGATCGATGATGTGCCGCGCCATGAGATCGACGTCCCAATAGTCCGCCTTCAGCGCGCCTTTCAGGACTTCCGAAACGCCGGATTGCTTGGAAATCACGGCGGGAATGCCGAATTGAGCGGCTTCCAGCGCGGAAAGGCCGAAGGGTTCCGAAACGGACGGCATGCAGTAAATGTCCGTCATGGAGAGCAGATCGCGGACCTTTTCCTGATCGAGGAATCCGGTGAAATGGAAGTGATCGCCGAGGCCGCGGAACGCGCCTGTTTCAATCATCGGCCGGAGTTTTTCTCCGGTGCCGGCGACGACGAAACGGACATTCTTTTGGCGTTCGATGACCTTCGCTGCGATTTCGAGGAAAAACTCCGGGCCTTTCTGCGCGGTGAGGCGGCCCAGGAAGAGCACGAGTTTTTCGGGAAATTTCTTTTTCGTGACGAAGGACTCCACCGGGTTCGCACCGTTGTGGACGGGATGGATTTTTTCCGGCGAGATGCCGTAGTGATCCTTGATTACTTGCCCGGTGTAGTGGCTGACCGGGATGACGGCGTCCGCCTGATCCATCCCGTATTTTTCGATGTCGTAAATCCAGCCTCGCGAGTTTTCCCCGGCGCGGTCGTATTGCGACGCGTGGACGTGGACGACGAGCGGCTTGTCGGTCGCCTTTTTGATTTCGACTGCTGCTAGAAACGTCATCCAGTCGTGGGCGTGGATGACGTCGAAGTCTTCCATCATCGCAAGTTTGGCGGCGATTTTTGAAAATTCGACGACTTTGATGCCGATGTCGGCACCGTAGAGATCGCCGATTTGGAAAGCTTCGAGTTGTTCGCGAGTGGTGCGTGAAAAGCGCAGAGCGCCGTCCGGCCATTCTTCGAGGGCATCGAGCGCTTCGAAGGCTGGATTTCCCTGCGCATAGGGATCGAGCGAAACCGGGACTTTGCGGATCTGCGCGAAACTTTGATAGCGGTAAATCCCTTCGACGGTGCGCAGATCATCCGTCGCGAGTTGGTTCAGGCCGCGTAGTTCGAACTCTTCCTGGCCGCCGCCTGCGGCCACTTGCGGCACGATCACGGTGAGATCGACCTTTTTCGCAAGCGCCTTCGACAAGCCGAGGCAAGCCACCCCCAATCCGCCATTGAACATGGGCGGAAATTCCCAACCAAGTTTGAGCACGCGTAAACGATTCATTTGCAGCAGTTTGCTCATTCTCTCGCAGTTTTGTCGAGATTGAGAGTGAGACAGTTTCAAAACAAGCAGGGCACGGGCCAAATCCGGAGTGTGGTGTTAACGGCTCCGTTTTGGTTAAGGAGAACGGTCGTCTCGTCCGTTTGGGTTTCGGATGAATCGAAATACGGAGCCGCAAAGGTCGCGGAGAGGGCGCGGAGTTTTGCGCTACTTCGTCACGGAAAGGTGAAAACCTGAAAAAGTGTATGCCTTTGTAAAACTACTGAGCTTCCTTTCTTGTTTGCCATGCAGTGGATCGGCAAATGTGACCGTTTCGTTGTCGATTTTCAAAATGGCAATGAAATGTCCGAAACCACCCGTTCTGACACCGACAATTGCCGGTAGAGAAACCGTTGGAGAAAATGTCTGCTGGAAATCGAATTGTGTGCGGAAACCTTGTGAGCGTAGATAACGGGCAAGATACCACGCTTCGGTTCCACTGGCTGAACTGTAAGCTGCGTGCGCGATTTCTGATTCCGAAACATCGGTGCCGAGAAAGCGCAGGATCGTGGCCGTACTAGCCGGACCGCAGGTTGATTCCGTGGATTGCAGACAAGCTTCGTCTTTCCACTGTTCTTTCAAATCTCTCGTTTTGAGAGGATTGATGAAGGGTTTGAGGTAAGGCATCACGGTAATGGCGAGGCTGATTCCCAAGGGCAAGATGAGGAAAATGCGGGGGATTAAAGCTGCGGATGCTCCGGCGGCGGCCCCTAGAAATACAGCGAGAATTTCAACTCCCGGCCATGATCGAAGTGCGTAAAACCAGGCTTTCTCGGGCAGAACGTGAAAGTAGTAAATCGAGAAGGAAAGGGCAGGGAGGGCGAGGATGCTCAATAGCAAGACTGCCAGAATACGCGTCTTGCGGGTTTTTGCCCGGAGGAGGCGATAAGATGTCATGAATCCAGCGAGGCTGGAGAAGATCGCGGTGGCTGCGAGAATGCCCATATGTTGGTTTTATGAGTGTTTTTTTGAGTGCGGGACCAGAGACTCGGCTTGGGTTAAGGGGAACGGAAGTCTCGTTCGTTTAAGTTCGAAACACAAAGCCGCAAAGGGCGCGGAGGATGGCGTGGTATTTTCAAAACGGTGTCGTTTCCGCAGTCCATGGAATTTTTCCATGGTCATGGCCTGGCTCGGGCTTAGGATACGGTTTCGAGTCACCCTATGAAGATTGTTTTCCGCGTTCGCTATCGCACGGTTCCCGGCCAAAGCTTGTGGTTGAAGCTGCTCAACCTGCCCGGAGGTGCCGTGGAGGTGCCGATGAACTGGCTGAATGACCAACAGTGGGAAATTCCGTGGCATATCGAGGGTGGGCTTTCTTTGGAGTATTATTATCATTATCAACTGCGTCAGGAAAATGGCGTGTTGCTGGATGAGTGGCATGTGCCGCGGCGTTTGCGGATTGAAGAGTGGGGGAATGATTTGATGCTGGTGCAGGACACGTGGTGCAGTGCCGGGACCACGGATTACGCGCTGGAGACGAAGGCGTTTCGCGCGTTTTTACCCGAGCGTAACTCTTTCAATGAGCCTGCGTGGTGTCCGGGAGCGAATCACTCGTTCACGTTGCGAGCGGCGGGTGTGCCGACGGGGCAGGTGCCGTGTTTGATCGGCGATGTGCCCGCGCTGGGTGGATGGGATTTGGAAAAAGCGCTGCCGATGGTGGAGATCTCGGCGAATCAATGGCAGGTGAAAGTTTGCCTCAATGCGGCGGAGCGGTTGGAATACAAATACGGCTGGTATGATCTGGAATCGCGGCGTGCGGTTTCGCTGGAGCTTTGGGAGAACCGGACGCTGGAGCCGCATGCGTGGTCCGAACGGCAGTGGACGTGCGTCAGTGATGAATGTTTCCGCCGTGATCCCGCATCGCTTTTCCGCGCTGCGGGTGTGGCGATTCCGGTGTTTTCCCTACGCAGTGAAAAGGGGTTGGGCGTAGGTGAATTCGCGGATCTGAAAATTTTCGGGGATTGGGCGGCGAAGACCGGGATGAAGCTGGTGCAGATCCTGCCGGTCAATGACACGACTTCATCGCATGATTGGACTGATTCTTATCCATACTCGGCGATCAGCGTGTTCGCCTTGCATCCGATTTATCTGCGGATTTCCGATCTGCCGTATTTGATGCCGCATGAGTTTTCGTTGGAAATGACGAATGACATCGCGCGGTTGAACGCACTGGATCAGATCGACTATCCGCAAGTGATGGCGGTGAAGCGGAAGCTCACTCGCGAGATTTTCGAGCAACATCATGAGTCGATTCTATCCAACGCCACTTTCCGGGATTTTCTCCGGGAAAACCGCGAGTGGCTGGTGCCGTATGCGGTGTTTTGCGTGAAGCGCGATCAATTCGGCACGGCGGATTTCACGAAATGGCAGGATTGGGCGTGGTTCAACCGGGAGCGGATCGATGCGCTGATGGAGCCGACTCATCCGGATTGGCCGGAGGTTTTCTATCATCTTTGGCTGCAATATGAGCTCGATGGGCAATTGCGCGATGCGGTGGCATATCTCCACGAGCGAGGGTTGGCGTTGAAAGGGGATTTGCCGATCGGGATCGATCGTGAATCGGTGGATGCGTGGTGCTCGCCGCATTTGTTCAAGATGGATTCGCAAGCCGGTGCGCCGCCGGATGCGTTTGCGGTGAAAGGGCAAAACTGGGGCTTTCCGACGTATCATTGGGATGCGATGAGGAAAGATAACTACGCATGGTGGCGCTCGCGGTTTACCCAGCTCAGCCGCTATTTCGATGCCTACCGGATCGATCACGTGCTCGGATTTTTCCGCATTTGGCAGGTGCCGTATGAACAGGTGGATGGAATCATGGGCTGGTTTGATCCGGCGATTCCCATCGACATCAGCGAGTTTCCTCAGCGTGGAATCGAGTTTGATTTCAATCGCTTCTGTAAACCCTACATCCGCGAGGAAGCGCTGTGGGAACGCTTCGGGGATTTCACCAAGCAAGTGCGCGCGGAGTTTCTCGAAGACTGTGGCTACGGCTATTATCAGTTGCGTGAGCATGTTTCCACGCAGCGGAAGATCGTCGATTGGTTCGCGCAAAATGGCGGAGATGATTTCCTGAAAACCGCATTGCTGGACTGCGTCGCGGACGTGTTGTTTTTCCCGGTTCCCGGCACGGATGAGACGAAGTTCCATCCGCGCTGTTCGTTACAAATGACGCGTTCGTTCCTCGGATTGGACCCGGATCAACGGTGGAAAATCGAAGAGCTCTACAACGATTATTTTTACCAGCGTCAAGAGAGTTTCTGGCAGGCGCAAGGTTATGAGAAATTGCCCGCGATGCGACATGCCAGCGAGATGCTGCTGTGCGGCGAAGACTTGGGCATGGTGCCGGCCTGCGTGCCGGGCGTGATGAAGGAGCTGGGAATTCTCTCTCTGGAAATCCAGCGAATGCCGAAAATGCCGGGCTCGGATTTCTTTCATCCCGCGCAAGCGCCGTATCTCAGCGTAGTAAGCCCATCGACACATGATATGTCCACCTTGCGCGCGTGGTGGCGTGAAGATCCGCACCAGACCTCGAAGTTCGCGCGGCAAATGCTGGGGTTGGATTTCCCTCCCTCCGAATTATCCGCGGATCTGGCGACAAGGATCATCGATCAACATCTCGCTTCTCCGGCGATGTGGGCGATTTTTCCATTACAGGATCTTCTGGCGACGAGTGACGAGTTACGCCATCCGGCGCCGGAAACCGAGCGCATCAACGTGCCGGCCATCATGCCGTATTACTGGCGCTACCGAATGCATGTGGGGATGGAAACCTTGCTTGCGGCGGAGACCTTCAATCGTGAAATGCACGCGCTGGTCGCCGCGTCCGGGCGTGTTTCATGATCACTTGCGTTTGAATAGCAACAAGGCGCAGATTGAACCGATCACAATCGCAGGAAGCTCTGCGGAAGTAATTGTGGCGCAAGGCTCGATCACAGGAAGGCTTTGGGCATTCGCCATACCGAGGGTGAGGAATGAAAGGCTGATCAGGGAGGAGGTGAATTTCATCGTTGTAAGGGGGAGCGGGGAGAACGATGAGATCTTTACCTGAAACGCGGCGAGGCGTGATTACGCAATCACGCGGGGAAAGTGGTTTTTGATTCGGAGAGCCGACGTGAGCTCCGACGGTCTTTTTCAGGAAGCTTCGAGCGTTTTTTGAAGCGTGCGGATCAATTCCGCATCTTCGGTGAACTCCGAATGGTCCAATGCCTGGCCGAGATTGTTCAGCACGCGGTGCAACATCAGGCCGGGTCCTGCGGTGAGCTTGAGATGAATTTTCTGGTTGTTGTCGAGTTGATCGGAATTTTCCAACAAGGTTTCCTGCTCGTGTTTCCGGCCGTTATCGAAGCAATCGATAATCCATGGCGATCCGTCGATATGGATGCGGCACAGGAAATGTCCGGGAAACTGGATGCCTTCCACATCCAGATTCATGCGCCGGGCGATCAGGATGTAAATCAGGCATAATCCGAGAGGATTCGAACGGCCTTCCGCGATGCACCACGCGAGATCGGAGTTACGTGGATCGTAGTAATCGTCGCGATTCGCCTGGAGCCTGCCGTATTCGAAAAGAAACTCGCGCAGTCCATCTTCATCGGTGACGTCTTCTTCCTCGGCTTCCTCGGCCAAAAGATCGAGTGCATCGGACAATGGCTGGCGCAGTGTGATCCCATCGTGCAGGAAATCGGACAAAGAGCGGAGCAGGGCTTCGAAGGTTTCCCAATCTTCTTCCAGAGCGGCAAATCCTCCGCTTGGCACGATCCATTCCTTTCGCAGTTGCTCGCGGCGCGGCTGGGTCAGGATTTCCCGCAGCACCTTTTTTTCTTTCGAGGAGAGCTCGTAGGAAAGGGAAGCGAGCGTTTCGCTGAGATTCCCGCCGAATTGGGCGATGCGGTTTGAAATCTGTGCGCGCACTTCCGGGGTGTCATCATCCAGCAAGCGGAGGAGAGGGAGAAGGGCACTGAGTTTTTCAGGTGCGGGCACTGTGTCCATCTCTGGAAATTAGCCGCGAACGACAGGATGAAAAGGCCAATGAAACAGGAAAAAATGGTACGCGATACTGGGTTCGAACCAGTGACCCCTACCGTGTCAAGGTAGTGCTCTACCACTGAGCTAACCGCGCTTTGGGATGGTGTGCCGTGTGGGCGGCGCGAAGCTAGGATGAGGGTGCCATGGGATGCAATCCCTTTTTTACTGAAAAATAAACAGGGGGCCGGAAGGCCCCCTGCTGTAAGGAAAACATCAAAGCACAACGCGAACAGCCGGATCGCTCCGAAGAGCATGACGAAGCTGTTGCGGTGAAGAAATCAAGGGGTTGGCTCGACCGTAGGTGCAGTGGCTTTCTTCACTGGGGTCTTCTTCTTGGTTGCTTTTTTAACTGCCTTTTTAGGAGCGGCTTTCTTTGCTGCTTTCGTTGGCGCCGCCTTTTTAGGAGCGGCGGCTTTCTTCGCTGCTTTCGTTGGCGCTGCCTTTTTAGGAGCGGCTTTTTTGGTTACGGTTTTCTTGGCGGCTTTCTTCGCGACCTTTTTCGCGCTCTTCGCTACTTTCTTTGCCGCTTTTTTCGCTACTTTCTTAGCAACTTTTTTAGCGGGTGCTGGCTTCGCTGCTTTTTTGGCGGCTTTCTTGACCGTCTTCTTGGCAGGAGCTTTGGTTGAGGCTTTTTTCGCCGGGGTTTTCTTCGCGGCTTTTTTCGCTGATTTTTTTGCAGCCATGGTTTTGTGTCGTTGGAGTTCGCGTTCGATGTTGGTTTTCTCGTCCGGCGTTAATTGGCCGGTGGAGAGGATGGCGAGGAGCGCCTCTGCAAGACGTCCTCCAAAAGCATTGGTTAAAAAATCCTGGGTCGCTTTTTGAACGATGATCTCGTGCGAATAAGCGGCTTCATAAACGTGGGCGCGACCGATACGTTTACGGTTTACGAGATTCTTGCGTTCGAGGTTTTGCATGACGGATAGCACCGTCGTATAAGCCCGGTTTTTTCCATCCGGGAGGGTTTCATGAACTTCCGCCACTGTCGATGGACCCTCCTGCCACAATACGGACAGGGCTTGGAGTTCCAGATTGGATGGATGGGATGGCGTGGCCATGGAGTTAGGGGACTCTCAACTGATGACGATAAAACTAGTAGTTTGATTGTGCGTCAAGTTTATTCATGCTTATATTTAGGGAAATTTAACCAAAATCTATTCGCTAACAAATTTATCGATTGCTTTGCGGTATCGGTTTGGTGTTTTCCGGAGATTGGGGGCGGGTAATGGCCGGATCGATTTTGGAAAGCGCGTTCCAGAATTCATCATCGGCGGGATGGCCGTTATAGATTACTTTTCCAGCCGGTGAAACAAGCGCCATGGCGGGCAGGGACTGGATACGGAGAAGTTTGAAAAACGGCTTGTCCTTGAGGTCGATAATCCAGTTTCCCGCGATGTTTTTTTCTTTGTTTTCCAAGGATTTCCGGGCGTCGACGAGAAGGGATGGCTCAGCGTTCGGTATGACGGAAACGACAGCGATGTTGCTGGAAATCAACTTGCCGGCCGTGGTGTTGTAATCGGGAAGGCTGTCGAGGCACTCGTTGTTCCAAGGCGACCAGAAATGGAGGAGCAGGGCTTTTTTTCCTTCGATCAAAGAAGAGAGGGAAACGGGTGCGGAGTTTTCGGCGAGTGGCTGGAAGCGGGTTGTGAAATCAATGGTGAGGGAATTCATCGCATCACTCATCCGCATGCGTTCGATGTTGGCAGCGAATGCGGTGCCTTGGCGCGGACTGAGCCAGAAGGCTTCGGTGATGTGTTTTTTGAAGGAGGCTTTGTCGCCTTTTTGGAGGGAATCGATGGCATGCGCGTATTCGATAACGGCGAGCCAATCTTCCTCGGTGCTGAAAATCTCGGAGTCCGTGATGCTGAAATGTTCTTTTTGTTTCAGGAGGTCCGGCAGCATGGCGGCGATGGCCGCGTCTTCATTCCGGTCCACGTGATAGAGGAAACGGGCTTCGATGATGGCTTGTTCCTTCACGCCCTGCTTGCGGGCTTCTTCGACGGCTTTGGAAAAAGCGGCGTCGGATTCGCGTTCTGCGAGGAGGTTTTCGAGTGCGGAAGTACGCGGTGACGGAGCGTCGGTACTTTCGGAGGGAGCATCGGGAGTCTGGCTGAAAGCCAGACTGGCACTGAGCAGGAGGGGGAAGAAGATGCGCATGGGATTTTAAAGAAGCCTGCCGGATGAAAAGGATATCCGGCGGGGAAGCGGGTGATCAGCGGGCCGGGATGACCAATTTTTTACCGAGCACCACGACATCGGTTGTCATGTGGTTCGCGGCTTTGATCGATGCGACGGGCACGTTGTATTTTTTACTGATCGTCCAAAGTGAGTCTCCTTTTGCCACGGTGTGGGTGGTCCCGCCGGAGCGTGCGGTTGTAGCCGTGGTTTTTTCAATCGTGGCGGCAGGTGCTTTCTTTTTCGCCGGAGCGGATGGAGCGGGATCACTTGCGAGGGATGCATCTGCTACCGGTGTGCCGCCGCCGGTGTTTTCTTCGTAAGCGGCGGGGCTGTCGTAGACTGGATTCGAAGTGGAAGCGGAAGGTGAAGAAGGTGTGGAAGAACCACTGTCTCCGGTGCCGTATGGATCGGACGTATCGTATTCGGAACGGTTGGCGCAGGAGGCGAGCGCGATTACTGCGATGGTGGAGGCAAGCAGACGAATCGGAGTCATTGGGGCGGTATATAATGTTGTTTGTGGAAAATGAAAAGAACTGAACCGCGTTTTTTCGCGGCTTGAGCGATGCTGATGAAATTTTTTGTGCGGCGAAACTTGGACGCGGTAAATTTTACGGCGATTCATGAAGGAATCGGAGCTTTTTTGAAGAGTGGATTTCTAGCGGACGATCTTCGGGTTTGGCAAAAAAGCGCTGCTGTTTTACAAGTGTGGAATGCCTTTGGAAGCGGTGATTTTTGATTTCGATGGTGTGGTGATCGATTCCCACAGCGCGCATGAACGTTCGTGGTTCGCGCTGGCGGATGAGTTGGGGAAGGCGCTGACGTATGAGCGATTCCACGCGACCTTCGGACAGCGGAATGAAACGATCATTCCTTTGCTCGGTTGGGCGGATGAGGGTGATCGCGAGCGCATCCAATTTTTGGGCGATCGCAAGGAGGTGTTGTATCGTGCGATTCTGGAAAGGGAAGGAATCGAAGCTCTGCCGGGAGTGGTGGCTTTGTTGGAAGAGCTCAAAGCGGCGGGGATTCCGACTGCTGTAGGAACATCGGCTCCGCGTGCGAATATCGAGTGTGTGTTCGGTCTGCTCGGATTGCGTGATGATTTCAGGGATGTGGCCGCGTCTGAAGATGTGAGTCGCGGAAAACCGGATCCGGAAGTGTTTCTGAAAGCGGCGGGTAAATTGAATGTCGCTCCCGAGAACTGCGTGGTGATCGAAGACGCGCAGGCGGGTTTGCGGGCGGCGCTCGCCGGTGGCATGAAAGCGGTGGGCGTGACGACGACGCATGATGCCGATGCGCTGGCGAAGGAATCTCCGCATTGGATCGTGAGTTCGCTGGAAGAGCTGAACGTGGAAAATTTGCGTGCGCTGTTTTGAAACCCGGCGTCAATTGCACGCGTGAGTGACGAATCGAAATCACAACGTCCAGCGGAGGTCATCGCGTTGATCGCGCGCGTGGTTCTCGGCTGTTGGTTCGCTTACAGTGGCGGGCTGAAAATTTTCGGCACGGGGCTGGATCGGTTTCTCTACGATGTGGACAATTATAAAATGCTGGCGGCGCCGTGGGATGTGGCGGTTGCGTATTCGTTGCCGTGGGTGGAATTGGTGGCGGGCTTTTTTCTGATGCTGGGAATTTTCCGGCGCGGCGCGTTGCTTTCGATTTTCGGATTGGTGGCGACGTTCGCCATTGCCATCGGTTGGGCGTGGAAACACGGGCTGGATATTGCCTGCGGCTGCCACGGCGGAGACGCGAAAATCCGGTATTGGGCGAAAGCGGCGGAATTTTCCGGCTATTTCCTCTTGCTCGCGTGGCTGTGGTGGATGGAATCACGGCATGCGCTACGCCGAACGCCTCCAGCAACGAATTGAAAAAACCGGTTCCCGTTTGTGTGTCGGGCTCGATCCCCGTCCGGGCGATGGTGGCGCTGCCGCCGCGCGTGATTTTCTGAAACAGGTGATCGAGGAAACGGCGGAGTTCGCCACATCTTACAAGCCGAACATGGCTTACTTCGAAGCGATGGGCATCGAGGGGATTCGCCTGCTGGAGGAATTGCTCGGCGGAATGCCATCGGATATTCCGGTGGTGCTGGATGCGAAGCGCAGCGACATTGGCGAGACACAGAAATACTACGCGCAAGGTTACTTCGCGGGCTGGAATGTGGATGCGGTGACGCTGAATCCGTTTCTCGGCTATGATTCCATCGAGCCGTTTCTCGATTGGAAAGGAAAGGGGATCTACCTGCTCGCGGTGACCTCGAACGGCGGTTCGGCGGATTTTCAACAGCAGTCGCTGGCGGACGGCCGTTCGGTGTTCGAACTCGTGACCGCTTTGGGCGATCGTGCGGTCGCGGAAAAACGAGAGACGGATGTCGGCTACGTCGTCGGATTGACGAATGCGGCGGGTGTTTTGAAAAAAATCCCGGATGCTCCGTTGCTGGTTCCGGGGCTTGGCGCGCAAGGCGGGGATCTCGCTTCGCTGGCTGCCGCAGGACGTTCCGCGCCGGATGTGATCAATGTTTCCCGAGGCATTCTTTACGCCGGGGATGACCTGACTTTCGCGCAACGTGCGGAAGCCTGGGCGAAAAAAATCGCTGCGGCTTACGCAAAGTGATGCAGGTTTTCCATGCACGACGGCCCTCCGTCTGCTAGCGTGACTCCTGTGTCCATGAATCCAGATCCTGTGTCGAAACTCGGAAAGCCGCAGTATTCCGGCCTGATGCCTCAAAAAGGCTGGCCGGGACGCAATCTGCGCTTTTTCAGACATCGCATTGTGCCCGGAATGTTCCGCCGTGCGGGAGGTAATATGCTCGATCCGGTGCTTTCGCCGCCGGAAGACGGGCGCGTGCGGGTGACATGGATCGGCCACGCGTCGTTTTTCCTGCAATTCGCGGGACACTCGGTGATCGTCGATCCGAACTGGGCGAAGTGGCACGGGCCGGTGAAACGTCTGCGCCAGCCGGGATTGAAACTTGGCGAAGTGCCGGAGCTGGATCTGGTGCTCGTCACGCACGCGCACTTCGACCATCTGCACAAGCCGAGCTTGAAAATACTCAAGGCGCGAGAAGGCATTGTCGTGCCGCGTGGCAGCATGTCGCTGGTGCGCAGGCTGGGATTTCCCGCCGTGCATGAGATGAAAGTGTGGGATCAGATTCAGTTTGATGAACTCGAAGTGATCCACACGCCGTCCCATCACTGGGGCGCGCGCTTCATCCATGACGTGCACCGCGATTACGGTGGCTACATCGTGCGGGCCGGCGGAAAGAGCGTCTTCCATTGCGGTGACAGCGCGTATTTCGACGGCTTTCATGAAATCGGAAAACGCCACGATATCGACATCGCGCTGATGCCCATCGGTGCTTACGACGCTCCGAGCGGCCGCGATGTTCACATGAACCCGGAGGAAGCGGTTCGCGCTTTCGCGGATCTTGGCGCCAAGGTGATGATCCCGATGCACTACGGAACTTTTCCTCTTGGAAACGAGCCTCATGAAGAGCCGGTGGAGCGGCTGTTACTGGAGGCGGATCGTCTTGGGATCAGTGAAAAAGTGCTGATCCCGGAAGAAGGCGTGGGCATCGAGTGGTAAATTCATTTCAAAATCCGGGAACAAATTCGCGTCCGCGCTATCCTATGGATATGAAAAGACGGCTCGCTCTTGCGATTTTGTTTCTGCTGCCGATGTTGGCATCCTGCGAACCTCTGAAAACCACGATGAATGCTTCTTCAAAAGAACCCGCCGCGATGCCGGAAATCCCTGAAGGCGCGGAAGTCGCCACACTGGGAGCGGGTTGCTTCTGGTGTATCGAAGCGGCCTACCGCCAGCTCGATGGCGTGTATTCCGCGACATCCGGCTACATGGGAGGATCGGTGAGAAATCCGACGTACGAGCAGATTTGCGACGGTGATACAGGCCATGCGGAAGTGGTGCGGGTGGTTTTTGATCCGAAAAAGATCAGCTACGAACGCGTGCTGGCGTGGTTCTGGGATTTGCACGATCCGACGACGCTGAACCGCCAGGGCAATGATGTGGGTACCCAATATCGATCCGCCATTTTCTATCATTCGCCCGAACAGCGGAAAGTCGCCATGGCCTCGAAAGAAGCCGCGGCCGGGCATTTCAAGCAGACGATCGTCACGGAAATCACCGCGGCATCGGAATTCTACCCGGCGGAAAATTACCACCAGAATTACTACGCGCGGAATAAATCAAAAAATCCTTACTGTCGGTTCGTGATCGAGCCGAAGCTTGAAAAATTGAACCTGCAACATTGAGTTGAAGCCGTAACATGGCGGTCGGTTGAACGATAATTGTAAAATTTTTAAAATATGGCGGGATTTCCTTAGGATTTCTTGACTTTTTTAATCGATCAGTGATTCTAGGCGCGACGCATGGCAAGACCGCGAATGGCAGCTACCAAATTGACCCGCCTTGAGGCCCAGACACGGGCGATCAAGGGAGCGGGTAATTTGACCTTTTTGGCCTTTTGTGTGGCTTTGGGGTTTGTGGTCGTCGCGACTGCGGTGCCGCAGCGGAAGAAGCTCACGCAACTTCAAGCGAAGTTAAAGGAAACCGAAAGCCGCGAGCAATTGGTGATGGCTGAGCGTGACGCTCGGATGACCGAGCATACCGCGTTGCGCGAAGATCCGGCGTTTTTGGAAATGCACGCGCGGGATCGCCTGGCGTATTACAAAGAAGGCGAGCGTGTGCTGAAATTCCGCCGTTGATGGGAGGCATGAACTTTGCGAGCGTGAGTCATGCGGAATGATATCGAGCGGGTTTTGATTGATGAACAAGTGATCCAGCGTCGTTTGGATACGATGGCAGCCGAGATCGAACGGGATTTCCCGGAAGGCCCGATGGTGGTGATCATTCTGCTGAAAGGCGCGTTGGTTTTCGCGGCGGATTTGCTGCGCCGGATTCCGCGGCCGTTGGTGATAGAGTGCTTGAACGTCGCAAGCTATCACGGCGGCACGGAAAGCTCGGGAAAAGTGGATTTTCTGGATCGGCATTTCCCGGAAGTGAAAGATCGGCACGTGCTGCTGCTGGATGATATTCTGGATACCGGGAAAACCTTGCATGCCGTGAGCGAGCGGCTGAAGGACGAAGGCGCGATTGCGGTGCATACGGGCGTGCTGCTCGCCAAGGACAAGGCGCGGGAGGAGCACGTGGAAGCGGACTACGTCGGCTTCGAAATCGGTGACGAGTTCGTGGTCGGCTATGGCCTCGATTTCCAAGGCCTTTACCGGAACCTGCCGTTTGTGGGCGTGCTCAAAACGGAACGTTGATAGGGCGTGTGGGCCTTATTTGAAATGCCGCACTATCGCGGAGACGAGTCCCGGGATGTCATGCTGGGAAGCTTCGATGTCCGGCTTCACGTCGTGTTTCTTCAGCGTTTCGCTGGTCACCGGACCGATGCTGGCGGTGAGGCATTTTTCCGGTAGATCGATGCCGAGATTGAAGAAATGATCGACGGTGGAACCTGAGGTGAAGGTGATGAGATCCGCGCCTTCTTCTTCCAGACGGGCGCGGGCACCGGTGGGATCTTCGGTTTCGGGAACGGTCTGATAGGCGATGCATTCGTCCACGATGGCGCCGAGCTTGGTCAGGCCTTCGCCGACGACATCGCGGGATTCGGCGGCTTTCACCCACAGCATGGTGAGGTTTTCGACGGATTCGTTTTTGAAGGCATCGATCAAACCTTCCGCGACGAATTTCTCCGGGATGAGATCCACGGCGAAACGGTATTCCTTGATTTTTTGCGCGGTCGCCTTGCCGATGGCGGCGATGCGCGGATTGCCGAGGCTGCGAGCATCGTCATAGCTGGCGAAAAAGGCGTCGAAGAATCTCTCAACACCATTCGGACTGGTGAAAACGAGCCAGTCGTATTCGTGGGCGTGAGTCACCATGTCCGCGAAGGTCAGGCGGTCCGATGGCGGCTCGATGCGGATGGTCGGCAGCTCAATGACATCGGCACCGAGTGCTTGGAGCTGTTTGCTGAGGTCTCCGGCTTGCTCGCGGGTGCGGGTGACGGCGATGCGTTTCCCTAGCAGCGGACGTTTTTCGAACCAGTTGATCTTCTCGCGCTCGTTGACAACGTTGCCAATGACGGCGACGGCAGGAGAGGTGAAGTTCTTCGCCTCGGCGATGTCCGCGATGGTGGCGAGCGTGCCGGTGATCGTGGCATGCGAGCCGGTGGTCGCCCAGCGGGTGAGGGCGATGGGTGTTTCAGGAGCGGCTCCGTGATTGATGAATTCCGTGGTGATTTCGCGGAGACGCGCGACGCCCATCAGAAACACTTTCGTGCCGGGAGCTTTCGCGAGCTGGGCGTAGTCGATGGAGCTGTAACCTTTCGTCGGATCTTCGTGGCCGGTGAAAATCGTGAGCTGGGTATTGTGATCGCGGTGCGTCACCGGAATGCCCGCGTAAGCAGGACCGGCAATGGCGGAACTGATGCCGGGGACGATCTCGAACGCCACGCCCGCGTCGGCAAGTTCGGCGGCTTCTTCACCGCCGCGACCGAAGATCATCGGATCTCCACCTTTCAGGCGGACGACGGATTTTCCGGCTTTGGTTTTTTCGACGATGATTTCGTTGATCTGGTCCTGTGGCACGGCGTGATCTTTCGCGCGCTTGCCGACGTAGATTTTTTCGCAGCTTGCTTTGGTCCAGTTGATCAACTGCGGATTACTGAGTGCATCGTAAACCAGCACGTCTGCGGATTCGATGAGCTCTTTCGCGCGCAGCGTGACGAGACCAAGGTCGCCGGGGCCGGCGCCGACGAGATAACAAGTGCCGGAAGTGCTCATGAGAGGGATTGGAAAAGGGAAAGGGCGAGGGCGATAGGATCGGCTGCGGGACCGGTGACTTCACCGGTTTTCGGAGAACCTCCGGCTTCCGGGAAAACGCGGGCTTTCAGGTGCATTTCGCCGCCGTTGATCGAAGAATAAACACCGACGGGCGTGTGGCAACCGGCGTCGAGCAAACGGAGAAACTCGCGCTCGGCGGTGATGCGGAGCCAGGTTTCCTGATGGCCGATGGCTTCGCATTGCTTGCGGCTGGCGTCGTCATCGGCGCGGACTTCGAGACCGATCGCTCCCTGTCCGGCAGCGGGGAAAAATTCGTGTTCCGGCAACCTCGTGGCGTGCAGACCTTCGAAGTTTTTCACCGGTTCGCTGGTTTCCGCGTCGGAGATTTGCGGGAGAAACCCGAGGCGCACCAACCCGGCTTCTGCGAGAAGAATCGCGTCGTAGCTTTCGCTTTCCGCGAGCTTGCGGAGTCGGGTGGGGACGTTTCCGCGGAGATCGATGACGTTGAGATCCGGGCGCAGCCACTGGATTTGCTTGGCGCGGCGGACGCTGCTGGTGCCGACGGTCGCGCCGGATTTCAAAGCGGAAAGTCCGCCCGGTTCGCGCATGATCAGCGCGTCTTTCACCGGAGCTCGCTCAAGCACGGCGGCGAGGGCGAAACCGGTTTCAAGAATCGTCGGAAGATCCTTGAGGCTGTGCACGGCGATGTCGATTTCACCTGCGGCGAGCGCTTCCTCGATTTCCTTGATGAAAACACCTTTATCGAACGTGCCTTCCTTTTTCGCCACTTCGCTGAGCGAAACATCCGTGCGGCGATCTCCGGTGGTGGTGATCACCTGGCGCTGGATTTGAGCGTTGGGAAACGCCTCCGCGAGCAAGCCTTCCGTGGCCGTGGCCTGGACGAGCGCCAACTCGCTGCCGCGCGTGCCGACGATGATTTTTTCAAAAGACTCACTCATGGGAAACCGGGTGCCTCTCCATGTCCTCGCGCGGCGATGGGTGCAAGTCCTAAGAATTTGGAAATTCCGGAGCGCCCTGTTCGGCTTTTTTTGGATTCAGGCTTTCGCACATTTTTGAACAGTCTGCCATGTTCGGGTTGTCACATCGACTCCAAATGTCTTTTCGATCAGCGTCATGAATACGGGACCACGAGGATTTGGAATATAGGTAGTAAACACTTCCCGCCCAATCATCTTAAGAATATGAGCGCCATTCAATTCGATAGGTAATCGCTTCGCCGGTTTGTGCGGCTCGCGCAGGAAGGTAACAACACGTTTTGCGTCTGGAGCAACGTCAAAACCAATGTATGGGTCGAGCGCGAGTATCTCTTCCAGTGCTTTTTGGGGGCGGACAATCGTATAAAAAGAGCGTCCAAGATGATTCGTCATTGCTGTCTCTGCTTTGTGCTCGATGGCGGATAGGGAAGTGCTCCGCGAATCAAAAACAACATTCCCGCTCGAAAGAACGGTTTTAACTTCGGAAAAACCAGCCAACTCGAAGCATCGCTTTAACTCCGGCATCTTTGCATTGAGTGGGCTTACACCTCGGAGAAATGCAACGTAGCGTGTCATGTTTTTGCCGAACAAATTAGATAATCGACCGAGCTGCCCTCAATGCCTGATTTCATGTCGTAATATGGGATTTTCTCCATCGAACATCAGTGGTTTCATCGGCGTTTCCACGTAGATTTGGAATCGGTTTCGTCGTAATCGATTTGGCCGAAAAACTGGATGATTTCGATCTGCTTTCGTCTCTGGACGTATTCTCTCAAGGCGTCCTCAATCGTGGCTCTCTGGGAGGCATGATTTCCAAGTTTCTGCGTTTCGGAAATCAAGGTTTCTCCAGCTGAATGTTGGTTGCCATGTGCAGCAGTTTGCACAAATGAACGTGCGTGTCGAATTTTCAGAAGTAAGCAAAAGCTTGCTTATCCACAAATGCGGATTATAGCGGCGGCGGCTTGCGGCGAGGGTCGCGGGCGGGAGATGTGTTTTCTCCACCCTTTTCCGGTCTTCATCGATGAGAGATTGTTTTTGGGATTCCCCACCTACTCATCGACGCGCCAGCCACTCCGGTTCAGGAGGCGGGCAGGCATTCGAAAAAAATATGACCGCTATGACGTTCGCGGCTTTGCCATTGGCGGAGCCGCTTCAAAAGGTGCTCCAGGAACTGGAATACCAAGTCCCATCTCCGATCCAGGCTCAGGC
Source organism: Luteolibacter sp. (assembly GCA_047605125.1). Taxonomy (GTDB): domain Bacteria; phylum Verrucomicrobiota; class Verrucomicrobiia; order Verrucomicrobiales; family Akkermansiaceae; genus Luteolibacter. Next base: position 8,032 of record JASGGK010000009.1, on the reverse strand, counting down.
GATTCCGCTGCTGCTGGAAGGCCGCGACATGCTGGGATGCGCCCAGACCGGCACGGGAAAAACCGCGAGTTTTGCCCTGCCGATTCTGCATGCTCTGAATGAAACACGCCGCACGGCACGCACGAAATCCTGCCGCGCGCTGGTGCTGACACCGACTCGTGAACTTGCAGGACAAGTGGGAAAAAGCTTCACCACATATGGAAAACACGTTCGTTTCAGCCAAACGCTGATCTATGGTGGCGTGGGCCAAGTGCCGCAAATCAATGCCATGCGCCGGGGCGTGGACGTGCTCGTTGCGACTCCGGGGCGTCTGCTGGATCTGATCGATCAACGCCACATTGATCTCTCGGGCGTCGAGTTTTTCGTGCTCGATGAGGTGGATCGCATGCTGGACATGGGATTTTTGCGTGATGTGAAACGCATCGTTTCGCTTCTGCCGAAACGCCGCCAATCGCTGTTTTTCTCGGCCACTCTGGCTCCGAATATTGTCGAACTGGCACACACGATTTTGAGCAATCCGGCCAGCGTGACGATCACTCCGCAGGCGACAACCGCTGAAAAAATCGAGCAGGCGGTTTGTTTCCTCGGCCGCGAAGGGAAAAAGCCATTGCTGGAGCAACTTCTGCGCGAGCAGGCGAAAGCGAAGGAAGGGAAACTTACCATCGTTTTCAGCCGCACGAAACACGGCGCGAACAAACTCGCGAAATCCCTGTGTGCTGCTGGATTTCCGGCGGATGCCATCCACGGGAACAAATCCCAGGCAGCGCGTGAAAAAGCGCTCGAACGCTTCAAGCGCGGGGAAACGCCGGTGCTTGTCGCCACGGATGTTGCCGCGCGTGGCGTGGACGTTCGGGAAGTCGGGTTGGTGATCAATTTCGACCTGCCGAACGAACCGGAATCCTACGTCCACCGGATCGGCCGGACCGCCCGCGCTGGTGCCGAAGGGCGCGCGGTTTCTTTCTGCTCGGAAGACGAACTCGAATACCTGCGTGAAATCGAAAAAACGATCAAACAGCCGATTCCGCAGTGGGCCGATCATACGTGGCATTCGGAATCCGTTGCGGCCCAGCATGAAATGGCAAAAAAGCGCGGGCTGAATTCCGGTCCAAAATCGAAAAATTCGGGCGGTGGTAATCAGAATTCCAGAAATCAGGGAGGCCGCCGTCACCATCAAGGCCGCCGCCAACAACGCGGACCGAGAAAAGAAGGTTCGAACTGAGCGCGGCAATTTTGGCACAGCCAATGCTTAGTCTTTAAATGTCGCGACACGACAGGCGGTCCGACTGAGATGCTCCAGGGTTAATGGGTTTTCCCCGGAGATGATCAGTCGGGCCGCTTTTTTTGCGGCTGGATTGGACTGAAAGTGAAGAAGCCTAGCTGTTGTTCGGCGCTTGTATCTTTCTTTTGACGCCGAATCGCGCTTCATTGCGTATCAGCGATCAAGTGGGTGATCGGGCCTAAATCCTTCCCGATCACCCGGCTCACGGCGGGTTCCTGTCGGCGCTCGAGCCGCTTCACGCGAGCTCATATGGAGTTGGAACCGTCTTGAGCATCTTGGTCACTCAGTTCGAACCGTTACATGAGCCGACGGCTTGCCGGCGAGCTCCCATCACAAGCATGAACGAACCAATATGAAGACATTAACCCATTTCCCGACGCCATCCGCTACCTTCTGGACAAGGAGCAACTTCCCGCCGAGTGGGAGGCGTCCGTATGGCGTGCCCAAGAGCAGGATTTCCTCACGCAGGCCTTTTTCGTTTCGCGGATGGAAAACGCCCGTTTCCTCGACAGGGCGCAGGGCGCGATCTTCGACTATCTGGCGAAAACGACGGAGCAAGTGACCGGGCCGGACGGCGTGACGCGCACGGCGCTGAGGGTGGGCGGGCGCGAGCACTTCGTGAAGATCATGCGGGAGTTCATGATTTCCGAGGGCATGGCCAAGCACGAAGAGTTCAAGGACGTAAAACAGGGGGACGTGAGGGACATCCGCAGTCTTTCCCGGCTCCGGCTCATTTTCGACATCCAAGTGCGGCAGGCTTACGGCTACGGCCAGTGGAAACAGGGAATGATGCCCGCCGTGCTGAAGACTTATCCAGCGGCGCGGCTGATCCGCGTGCAGGGGGTGAGTGTTCCGCGTCTCCGGCATCAGGTGCATCTGGGAGATGTGATGCTCAAGACCGATCCGCGCTGGGCGAGCTACCACAACGCGAAGGAAATCGGCGGCTTTGAAGTCCCGTGGGGGCCGTATGGGTTTAACTCCGGGGTAAATCAGGAGGATGTTTCCCGTGCGGAGGCGGAGCGGCTGGGCCTGAAGGTGGACGCGGAGAGCGTGAAAAACGACTCCAAACTCACCGATGGAACGCAGGCCAGCACGAAGAAGCTGGCCCCGGCGCTGAAAGAACGGCTCCTGAAGGAACTGCGCGGATGGCGGCAGCCCGCACGCACGCCGGAAGAAGCGGCGCGTGAGGCGGCAAGCTCCGCCCGGAGGGCCGCGCTAAATCGTGGGCTTGCCGATGCGGAGGAAAAAGGCTCCGCTGAACTGGCGGAGAAGTATCGCCTTGCCTTGGCAAAGCTTCCCGCCACCAATGGCCTCCGCGTGCGAGACGAGGGGGATCAGATTAAAATCGGTGAAGATGTAGGCGAGCGCATCGGCAAGTCGTTGGCACGTGATCAGATTACAGATCGCCAAAAACAGGCGCTCACCGAAGCGATTCTCGAAAAAATCAATCGCAAATCCGCGCAAGGAGCGAGCGATCTCCAGAAGGGAGTTAGGAGAAATATCCTGAAAAATGACGAGCTAACTCTGACGCCTGAAGAGAGATTGATCCTCGATGCTCCTCATGAAATCGTGGTGGCCTACGGTCCGGACGCCCGTTTGATCAAGGCGGTTTCGGATTTTGAGACAGAACAATCGAAGGTTCCAACCGATCTGGAAGAGGGGAGTTGGTTTTCTCACCAACACCCAGGAGGACGCGGGCCGAGTTCGTGGGATCTCGATTATTTATCGAGAAATCCGCACCTCATTTCGCGAATTGTCACACGGAACGAAGCTGGAAGGGTTGAGATTTTTGAAATCACCGTGGAGCCCGGCGCGAGCCTGACTGCATTGCAAGACGCAATCGATTTCTATCGCGATACGGCTAAGTCCCTTGGCGATACCGCCCCGGCGCGGCGCATGGCTTTGGAATTGCTTTCTGATGAGTTCTCGGATACATTCGCTGTGAAGTCTCGCGTCCTATGAAAACGATCATTTACGGAAAGCAGCCGATTTCGCCGGAATCAAAAGCGGTTCTTGCGAAGCTGGAAGCCAATCCCGCGTTTCGCCGCCGCCGAGAGATTTTCGCGAAAGTCCGCGACGGCACCGCGAATGCGGAGGAAATGGCCGAGTATCGGGAAATGCGCCGTCCTTTTGAAGATGGCCCGCAGGATGTCGTTCGAGGCTGATTTCATGAAAACAAACTTCGTTGACGGTGTATCAAAAGATAAGGTAGCGGCTTTGCGCGAGCGCATGAAGCCGCGCATCGCTGCTTTTGATGCGTTGGCCGCGAAAGTGAAGTCAGGCAAGGCCACGGCAGAGGAAAAGGCTGAATATGCAGCTTTGACCAAGCGCGCACGCGAACTTGATCCGAACGTGCTCGTGGACTGATCACAATTAAGCGCAATCGATTTCGCTTAACCCGCCCGCAAGCAGATAACGCCGATGCAGCGGGTTTATTTGTGCCCCGCAGAAAGCGGGACCACCGCACGAAATAGCATCTTGGGAGGAAAAGCCGCTTCCTTGGCGGCGTGAATCAACTCGTCACCGCCTCCTTCGTCATCCCTGCGGAAAAGAACGCACCGGATGCGATTGTCTACCTGCCGGAAGGCAAGCACCGGATTTTCCCACAGAGCCATCCTGACGGCGTGGAAATCCACATGCCTGCGGAACGAGGAGAAGCCATCGCCGCGTCTCTCAATTCGCAGCTTCAGGAGCGCCGCCAGCAAAACGTGATCCCATGGCTGGATCTGGAGCACACCGGGAAGGCTCCGGCCACCGGCTACCCGATCACAGCGAAAATACTGTCGTCAACGCCTGGCGATGACGAGGTTAATCGTGATGAGCATCACAGCTTCAAGGAAAGCACGTTGGTTTTAACGGCTCACTGGGATTAGCGGACGTATCGAAGTAGATCGATAAATTAAGTGCACCATAAATGCACTGGTTTGTTTTCTTTTAGATGGAGTGTATTTGTAAGTGACTCGATATGAAAAAGTACGCCTGACTGGATTCGAACCAGTGACCGTCCGCTTAGAAGGCGGATGCTCTATCCAACTGAGCTACAGGCGCGAGGTGCGGTGGGTTTAGCAGCCGGAATTCGGCGTGTCAAAGTCCGGTTGCGAAAACCAGCCTGAAGTTTATTTGATCGGGCTGTTGGTTTTCGGCCAGACCCAGCGGTCGACTTTTCCGTTGAAAATGTAGGCTTTGGCGCGCATTTGCGAGGAGCCGAAGTTGGTGACGATTTCGCAATCGGCGAAGCCGGTTTGATAGGTTTCGCCCTCGAGGGCTTCTTCGGGACCGTCGGTCCATTTTGAGACGTTTTTAAAAGTGAATTCGGTAACCTCGCCTTTTTTCACGCTTTCCTGCATGGCGAGAATGGTGGGAGAGTTTGCCGTTTCTTCAGCGGGGGCGGGCGCTGGTGGAGGAAATGCGTCCGGAGAGGGGATTTCCGGGATGATGGGAGCCGAGTCTCCGGCGGGTGGGGTGGGGGCGGCCGGCTCGGAAGCAAGCTCAGGAGCTGGGGCCGGAGGTTCCGGGGCGGACTCCGGGGTTGCAGGAAGAGGAGCGGGCTCCGGGAGAGGGGCGGGAGCGGCAGGAGCCGATGGGGCTTCCGCTACAGGGGCTGGAGCGGGGAGTGCCGTACCGGGTTTGATGCCGGTGAGTGCTTCGCGGAGCTGCGGCTCGTAATGATATCCCGCCACGGCGGCGAGAATGATGAGGATCACGGAGAGGAAAAACTTCATGGGCTTGTGATGTTGCTATCTAGAGCGGGGAGAATTTTTGAAAAGCAATATCATGGGTTTTCCTCTCCGGCGTGGAGGTTTTCCGCATGGTTCAGGGCTTTCTGGTAACTGGCATTGGCAAGGTAATGGCGCAGGGTGGGATCGAGTGAAACGCGGTGTTCTCGGGCCCATCCGGTGATTTTTCCGGAAACTTCGGCGAGCGCTTGGAGGTGGGCGGCGGGGGCACGATCCCGCCAAGCGTGGTCGGCGATGAGATCAAGGCGGGTGTGGAGCAGGGAAATCAGTTCGGAAACCATGGGGCGGGAGGAATTTAGAGGCTTTTCGGATTCTGTCCAAACTCTGAATTGCGGTGACGGCCCGCCGCTGCATGATGGGGGCATGAGCGACGTGATGATTGAAACCCGGAATTTGCACCGCAGCTATCGCATCGGACGGAAGTTGATCGAGGTGTTGCATGGGATCGACCTGCAGATTCGCCAAGGGGAAAAGGTTTTCCTGTGTGGTCCGAGCGGTGCGGGGAAAACGACGCTGCTTTATACTCTTGCGGGCTTGGAGAGGCCGGAGCAGGGAATGGTGAAGATCGACGGCGTGGATCTTTACCGCATGGGCCGCAAGCAGCAGTCGCGGTTCCGGAACGAGAAAATCGGCTATGTTTTCCAGAACTATCATCTTCTGCCTGAGCTGACCGCGCTGGAAAACGTCGCGGTACCGGGAGCGATCGCGGGGCGTGACCGGACGGAAGAAGCGTTGAACGCGCTGGAACGCGTGGGTCTGCGGGATCGGGCGGAGCATTTGCCTGCGGAGCTGTCCGGCGGGGAACAACAACGGGTGGCGATTGCCCGTGCGATCGTGAACGAGCCGAAAGTGCTTTTCGCCGACGAGCCGACGGGGAATCTGGACTCACACAACGGCGCGGAAATCATGAAGATTCTGCTCGATCTGGCGACCGAGCACGGCGTCACGCTGGTGGTGGTGACTCACGATCAGAATTTGGCGAAAGCAGGAGATCGCACGTTGATCATCCAGGATGGTTCGATTCATTCTCAGGGAAACTCGACCGCGCTTTAATCGCGTGTTTGACAAAAACAAGGCAAAGGGTGTAGGTCTATATCCTACTTTGAGATCATATGAGAGCGCCCATTATCCCTGAAAGTGGCCCGAAGCGTAAGCTGCTGGATGCTGCGGAGCAGTTGTTTGCTGAGAAGGGCTTCGAGGCGGTCTCCGTCCGGGATATCACCAAGCTGGCGAATGCGAACGTTGCGGCGGTGAATTATCATTTCGGCAGCCGCGAGGGTCTGTTGACGATGGTGATGACGCGTTATCTGGCTCCGGTGAACGAAGAGCGGATGGCGCTGCTGGATGAAGCCGAACGGAGGGCGGGTGGCAAAGCATTGTCGGTGGAAGAGATCATCATCGCGATGAGTCGTCCATTGATCAATCAGGTGATGCGGTCCGAAATGTCCGAGCAGGTGTTTTGCAAGCTTCTCGCGCGGGTGATTTCCGAGCAAAACGATGATTTGTCATTTGCCGTGGAGACACATCTGCGATCGGCCGCGCACCGGTTTTATGACGCTTTGGAAAAAGCATTGCCGGATGTGAGCCGGGAGGAAATCGCCTGGCGTTTGCATTTCACCCATGGAGCGGTGGTCAAGCTGCTTTATCATCAGGAAATGTTCAAGCGCGTCGCGGAAATTCCGGATGCGACGCTGGAGGAATCGTTCCAACGTTTCATCCGTTACGCGGTGGCGGGCATGTGCCAGCAGCCAGCCTCCGCACCGGTGAAAGAAGCCGCTCCTGCGAAGATGGAAAAGGTGACGCCGCAGGGAAGTTTCGATTTCTGAAAATGGAGCGCTGGTGTTCACACCGGCTCGGGTGGAAAGGAAGAGCCGACGTGAACGTCGGCGATCCATTCAGTGATGCTTCGCGGGGCCGAAGTTTCCGGGCATTTTGGGAGCTTGGACGGACTGGAAGAATAGCTGGCGTTCGAAGAGATCCGAGAGGAGAAGGATGGGCAGCGCGGCCCACGGCTGGATCGCGGCGACGAAGAGGGCGGTGATGGCGAAAAACATCCTGCTGCGCAGGATCAGGCCGAGCGGGCCGATTTGCAGGCGGGCGCTGTGAACGTCGGGAGACCAGGCTTTGTTCTCGTCTTCTCCGAGTTGAAGGAAGCGGAGTTCGGGAGAAAGTTTGATGAGGACGGCTAGAAGAAAGAGCGTGTAGGATGTGTCCGTTCCATGCGCGATGTGATTTCCGAGCGCGGCGAAGTTTGCAACGGTGCCGAAGAAACGCGCGGCACCGAGCGGGAATCTCCACAGGGATCGCTTGGTGTCGTGATAGATCATCACGCTGGTAAAGACGGCGAGGAGACCGAGTGGGAGGGCGGAACGGGCGGTGATGGCCTCGCCGAGCGGAAGCAGGTTTTGAATGAATTCCGGAAGAGTCAATTTGAAGTTAGGGAGCAGGGAAAAGGCGATGAGTGTGATGGGAATCGGCGCGAAGAGGGAAAACGCGAGGATTTCCCGCGAGAGCCACGAAGTGCGCAGGCCGAGGAAAAAGCGCCAGGCTTTGAGCGGTTGGCCGAGGTGGAAAATGGAGGCTGCCATGCCGGCGTTGAAAATCACGGTTCCGGCGAAAAGGATGGGCAGGGGCGCGGTTTTGAAACCGGCGCTGACAATAAGTCCCACGCCTGCCTGCGTGAGCATGAGCATGAGCACGAGCGGCCAGTGCGCGTGTTGTGGAACGAGCGCTTCGCGATCCGCGGCGAAGACGAACTCGGGGATTTCCCGGCCGACGTAGCGGGTGGTGGGAAGGGTGATGGTGGAACTGGGAATCGCGGAGTCGTTATCGCGGATCTTGTTTTGGAAAAGGTTTGTATCGGCAGCGAGTTGGCGGGCTTGCGGGCTTTTGTCGCGGGCGACTTTGACGATGCGGATCGCTTCGGTGGGGCAGGCTTGCACGCAGGCGGGTGCTTCCCCTTCGGAGAGGCGCTGGTGGCACATGTCGCACTTGCGGACGATGCCGCGTTTTTTCG